>JAFWPB010000066.1 GCA_017545245.1 Clostridiales bacterium | reverse complement strand
GAACTTCCTCGTGCGATAGTGTAAGATTGACCTGAGCCATTTCTCATACCTCCTGTTGTTTTTTGTGTGGTAACAAATATTATACAGGATGAGATGTGGCTCATCTCTTTTTTGAATTTACACCATTATACGGACATAACTCCAACTATCAGACTTTTTGCCTGAAAGTCTGACACCTGGTCTAATTTACCCCCTCCATCTGACCAGATATCAGACCATGACCTTACTTTTGTAAGTGGCGGGCAACTGTGGATCACGCATTGGGATAGCACAGCAAGCCGAGAGTAGACAAGAAGAAATAGTTATTGTACTTTCTGCGCGGCAGGCGGCGAAACGCTGAATTTTGAACTGCGCGAAACTTCCTATTGACAAACTATGTAACACGTTACATAATAAGGTAACATGTTACATAACAGGTAAGGGCGCGCCAAATCGAAACCTGCCATGCACATGAAGCAGAAAGGAAATTCTTATGGATTACAACAATATCTCGGCAAGTAAATACGTCACCTTCTCCCAGATGCCACCAGGACAATTCCTCCTCGGAATCATGAGTGCTTTTGATAACCGGTTCCAGGCAGTAGCGGACGGATTTTTCAAAGAGATCACGTGGAAGCAGTTCTTCGCGATCATCTGCCTCAGCTTATTCAGCGAGCCGCCGACGATCAACGAACTTTCAGAGGTCATGGGCAGCTCCCACCAGAACGTGAAACAGATCCTTTTGAAGCTTGAAAAGAAGGGTTTCGTTGAAGTCATTCCGGACGAAAAGGACCGGCGCAAGCAGCGCATCCGCATCAGCGAGCAGGGGCTCAAATTCTGCGCGAGCAACGATGCCGAGAGCATGCGTCTTATGGGCAAACTTTTTGCCGGAATCTCGGACGCGGAGTTCGAAACTGCCATTGGAGTAATCGGTAAGATGGAGAAAAATCTGAAGGAAATTCAGCAAATGGAGAACTGACATGAAGACGATTATTGTGTATACATCACAGACAGGATTTACAGAAAAATACGCGAAGCTTCTGGGCGAGAGACTGAAAGGAGAAGTCCTCACCTTGAAGGAAGCAAAGAAGAAGCCGAAGGACTATTTCGATGACGCGGACGCCATCATCTACGGTGGATGGGCCATGGCCGGTAAGGTCTCCGGCGTAAGCTGGTTCACGAAGAAAATCGACAACTGGAAAGGAAAGAAGCTCGCTTGCTTTTGCGTCGGCGCCAGCCCAATCGATGCACCGGATGTTGGTCCTTGTATGGACAAAGTTTTCAACGACGAACAGAAGAAGTTTGCGAAAACATTTTACTGCCAGGGCGGCCTCTGCTATGCGAAAATGAGCGGCCCGTCAAGAATGGCCATGAAGGCTTTTGCTTCCATGCTCGCCAAGCGAAAGAACCAGACCGAGGACCAGAAGCTGATGGCCAAGATGGTTGCACAGGACTACGACATCTCCGACCCGAAATTCATCGACCCGATCGTCGCATTTGTTGAGGGATAAACCACGATGAAAAGCAAAAAGAAAAAGACGATCCTGGGGATCGTCATTGCCATCGTGGTGCTCCTGGCAAGTTGTATCGGCATCACGCTCCTCAGCATGAAAGCACAGCTGGACAAAATCGATAAGACTCCCGTCGACGTCTCCCAGGTCGCCGACGGTGTCTACGAAGGGGAGTACGAAGCGACACTTGTAAAGGTCAAGGTACAGGTGACTGTAGCCAACGGCGAGATTACTGACATCAATCTTCTCAAACACGATAACGGCAAAGGCAAACCCGCCGAAGCCATGCTCGATGAAATGAAGAAGAACAGCACCGCCGAAGTCGACGCCGTTTCCGGCGCCACAGTATCCAGCGAAGTTATTAAGGCTGCCGTTAGAGATGCACTCCGAAAAGGACTGTAAGATTGCGGGTCATTCCATTGCCTTCAGAAAAGAGAAAATCCCGGCTCCTTGTGCTACAATAATTCCAGTAGGCTAAAGCGATACAATAACAGCCACGTTAACCTCAACCCGGGATATCCTCCCCAGGAACATAAGTCACGAATTCGAAATCGTCCATAGTCAGAATGACCTCGGAGTTGTCTGCCTCTTTGTGGTGTATGATCAAACCCCTTTCAGGATCGTATTCTTCGTAGTGTTCCGCATTACACAAATTTGTTTCAAAGTAGCCGATTTCCACCGAGTCGTTATTGGTTCTATAAATGTAAACACGTCGTGCACCATCCCCACTATACTGGAAATTGCTGATCAACTCATCCTCTCCGTCATTGTCGAGATCTTTATAATAGATGTTTTCTTTATTTGTAATTCTTGCCTCAACATGAACACCATTAAAAATAATATTCAAAGCCGATGGGTCGATGGTTTCATCGTATTGGATGTAGAACATTTCGTCCGCATCAGTTGATTCTGCTACTGTCGTTTCCACTGTTGTCGCTGCAGTTGTCTCACTCGTTTCGGCTGTCGTCTCACTTGCCGCTGTCGTTGTTTCCGTAACTTCACTCGAAGCAATTCTCTCTTGCAAAGTCGTACTCTCATCGCTCTTGCCCGCCGCCGCTTTTGCATGCGCACAGGAAGACAGGACCATCGTCCCGCCAAGCGCGATCACGGAGACCAGCACCGCCACAAGTTTCGAGTCTTTCTTATATCGGATTAAATTCTTGATTCGCATTTTTACCTCCATTCCGCTAAGAGTTCTCTTAGCAAACGAGGCGCCGGACACTTTATATCTCGCACCGCTCATGGCGTGATTTACGATCGACAGGCAATAATCCTTCTTGATGGACGTGCCGATCCGGTCGATGACCTCTTCGTCCACGCGCATTTCCAGATCATTGCAAAAGCACTTGTACGCGATCCATACGAGTGGGTTAAACCAGTGTATGCATACGATAAAGAGTCCCAGGGCTCTCGTCAGATTGTCTTTGTTTTTGATATGCACTTTTTCATGGCAGAGGAGATACTCTTTTTCACTCGCATCGACGACCGCAGGAAGCACAATGATCGGGGACAGGATGCCCACGACAAACGGAGTTCTGACCTTCTCGGAAATGAGAACGAGGTTCTTCATAGGAGGATGGACACCGTTGGACTTGGATCTGTACATCCGTCCTCTTTCGATTCCTTCTTTTATGATCTTTCTCGTCCTTCCATTCTGCTTCAAAAGAACTGCGAACAGCAGCATCGCTACACCCGCCCAGATCAGGAACGCGAGAGTAGAAGAGGAGAGGAGAGGACCACGGGCCTTGCTCTGCACTTCCGCTACCGCTGGAATTCCTTCCACAGTGTCTGCGTTTCCACCGGCATTCACGCCAGTATTCACGCCAGCAATGTCATGAGCCACAGCCGCATCCGCCACTACCGTCTTTTGCGTCACGCTCGCATCGGTAACCTCTACAATCTCGCCCACAGCAGAATCAACAGCCCCGGAAATCCCCGGGATCAGATCCCCCGCGCTAAAGCCCATGTTGAAATTCACGGGGCAGAGAAGCCGCACCGCGACAACGATCCAGAAAATACAGGTGACCTTCTTCGAAACCTTCCGGAATAACAGACGGAACACAAGCACCAGCACGATGGCGATGCTTCCGTAAAGCGTCATCTCGAGAAGCTTTTGTACAAATTCATTCATAGGTCAGTCCTCGATATGTTTCCCAATCATGTCGATCAGCTCCGCGGCCTCTTCCTTGGTGAGACTGCCTTTCTTCAAAAAAGCACTTACAAACGCGGGCAGCGAACCGCCGAAGCTTTTGTTCACCATCTGCTCACTCTGCGTCTCCTGCACCAGTTCTTTTGCGATCAAAGACGTCACGACGGAATCCTCGTTCCTCAGCACGCCCTTCTCGCCGAGCTTCTTGAGCACGGTATAAGTCGTCGATTTCTTCCAGGAAAACTTCTCGGCACAGATCTTCACGATGTCGCCGGACCGCACGGGTTCCTTCTCCCACACGATCTCCATCAATTTGTACTCGCTGTCGAACAAGATTAAATCTTCCATAGTTTCTCCTGAAAAAGCACTTATCTTTTTATGTTTCTTTTTAGTTTCCATTCTTTTTAAAAGCATTCCGCTCCCGGCCGGGGTACCTGCATCCCGCTGCCCTGCGCACAGGCATCAGCATGCAAAACGAAATATAGGTCTATTGCGTTAGACCTATTGCAAGTCTATCACGCTAGACCATCCGTGTCAACACTAAAACTTCGGCTGTCACCAAGAAGTAATAAACACCCTCGTGATAACTTCCACTTATAACAAACAATAAAAAGCCGGTATTTTTCAGACGCCTCCGCCCGTGGTAGCATGAGTGCATGAAGAAACACCCGGAAGGAGTCCCAACATGAAAGCCGCGAATGCATTTGTTGAATTTGAGATCGACGAGCAAGAAACCGTCCCCGAGATATTCGAACTGAATATCGTCAGCGGCGGCTGCCACATCTACGGCTACCTGCTCACTCCCGACAAGCGCATCCCGGGCCCCTATCCCACGATCATCATGTCCCATGGCTTCCCGGGATACACGACCAACAACGACCTCGAGCTTGCCCTGATGCGCATGGGCTGCGTCGTCATCCACATGAACCACCGAGGCGCCTGGGGCAGCGAAGGCTACTATCTCTTCACCAACCTCAAAGACGACCTGACCGCCATCGCCAAGTGGGCCCACAATCCCGCCATCGCCGAGCAGTATGACATCGACACGGAAAACATCTTCCTCGTCGGTCACAGCATGGGTGGCCAGACTGTGTTGAATGCGGCAAAAGAACTGCCGTTCATCAAGGGCGTCGCGGCATTGGCGGCCTACGACATCGGCGCCGCTTTTCGCTATAGAATGGAAAAAGATCTGTTCCTCATGATTGAAACCGAAGGCCAGTGCCTGAAGATGACCTCGGCCAGCGATGTTTTCGAAAATGCACTGATCAACCAGCAGGAACTGAGTATCCTGAATCAGTACGAGGAACTGACCAAACACAATGTTCTTCTCGTGGAAGCGACAATGGACACCATCGCACCGCCCGACAAGATGCTCCGCCCCCTCGCGGAAAAACTCCAAGAAGCCGGCGCCCCCGTCGAATACACCTCGATCAAGACGAACCACAGCTTCGTCGGCCAGCGAATGCGGCTCACCCGCACCGTCGGCGAATGGATCGAGAAGATACAAGGGTGAGATCACGCCGCGAAGATTCTGTCCTGAAAGATAATGAAAAGCACTAGCAGAGCGATATGGATCACCAGCATGATCGGTACGAGAATGTTGTGGTAATCCCGCTCTCTTTTGTTGCGGAACAATAGAATAGCAATAAGGGCACCGAGTGAACCACCACCAAAATACGTACAGATCCAAAGGATCAATGTCAAATCGTGCCTCTCGAACGGTAAGGTAAAATCCCGAGGGCGTATATTGTACTTCGCGATCAACGCGAACACACAGAACGAGAAAACGTTGATCACAACCAGATATCCAATTAACAGAATCCAACCGATACTACTCATCCATACCACCTGTTAGTCCAACTAAATACTGATGACATTGTAACAGAGAAAAGCAGGGGATAAAACGTAAAAAGCAGAAGAATAGAACGAGAAAAACCCACGGCTTTCGCCGTGGGCTGAATGTTCTCTGACAATGCTAGATCTGTTGAAGCTTTGTTTTAACTGTTGGAAGAGTTAATTATCAGGATAGCACCATGCGTAACTTATCCATTTTTTTCCATCCTCGGTTTCATCATTAGAAAATCCTAATTTATAGCCCGTCTGGTAGTAGGCTTGTGTCCAGTCACTTGTCTCATTGTAATACTTATTTATCATGTTTTTTACATAATCAAAAGCATAGTCTCTGGAAACTGAACACTGAAATCCCATTAGAAATGGCGATCCACACTGCTTATGCAATGTTTCGGATAATAAAGTATCTTTTACGCTTCCGTCCTTGCCAAAAAAACTGCAACTCTCACTCAAAATTACAGTGTTGCTCCAGTCATTGTTACCGTGAGTGTTTTGCAAGCCATAATATTCAACAAAGAAATCTTTGGTAAGAACTAGTCGGTATACTCTATCATTACCTAGAGGTGTAAACAAGATTATTCCTTTGTTATTATGCTTTTCTATAAAATCCCAATCAGTGCATTTATCAACATAGATGTTGGTAGCTAATAGCGAACCATCAGTGTTTCCCATACCGTGCATGGAAAAAACACATACTTGGGGTTCATCTAATATTTGCATGTAATCATATATCGTTAGATTATGCACAGCATAAGCTGTTATTCCACTCGTTCTGAGCTGTGAGGCCAGTTGAGAATGCTCATTATAACTTGCATCCGGCAAATCACAGACAAAGAGAACATCTGCATTGTTGATCGGCGTCGTGAGTGCTGATCCAGTACGATATTTTCTGAAGCGTCCATCGTTTTTATCTTCAGTATTGTTCTCTGCAATTTTAGGATCAAGATAATCTGGAAGACCATCATGATCATAGTCAAGTGATTCTGCTTTGCTTTGTTTGATTATTATACGAGTTTCATCGTCGGTTGTTGTTTTGTATTGAACATCTGAACCAAACAGTGCGCTATACTCTCCGCTCTTAAATGTACTAAAATCGCTTGCATTTTTTGTTGCTACGAGATTAGTATCATCTATATAATTCACATAAATGCTATATTCGTTTGAATTACTGTCATGTTGAATATAATAACGAACAAAACCACCGTTTGTAAGGTTTTTGTACTCGTCATCAGCGTCAGGAATGCCGTCCCCATCAGTATCAAAACTGTCAGGATCAAGATCAGCATAGTCCGGGAATCCGTCATGGTCACCATCGAGATTCTCTGCGATTGTGCTATTAATTGAGATATAAGTTACGTTAAAATTCACTTCTGTTTGCTGAGCCGAAGAAGCAAAGAGTTCTTTATACTCGCCAGTCTTGAATTCGTCATAAGCATCAAAACCGTCTAGTTGCGCAACGAGATTTGCGTCATCTATATAATTTACATAAACTTTGAATGTTGAACTAAAGCCAGCTTCGTTATAAACACAGTAACGCACAGCATTTCCATTTGGATGTGTTATATCGGTGTCTTTATAATCAGGAATGCCATCTCCGTCAAAATCATAACTGTCAGTTTTGGATAAATCAAAGTATAGTTCATCTCTTGTATAGCGCAGGTATTGATCATATATATCTTCATACCCCCAGTGCTTTGTCAAATGATCGGCTAAAGTTAGCATGTCACCTGCAGTATACAGGTCATATCTTCCATTCTTATCACAATAATAGAATGTATATTCGCGATCTAGTCCTCCGCCAACGTTTTTATCTTCAATCCCATAGTATTTATCCGTGGACATTAAAGGATCGCCATTTTTCAATCTGCGGAAGACATAAGTTATATCTTCTGCCAATTTTTCAATAAAAGTCTTGAGCCACTTATCTGGTGAATCATCCGGAATATCACCAGTATACGATACAGTAGATGCTGGTAAGCCTTTAGTTACGTAAATAGTACCGTTGCTCTTAGTGACAAAAACGTGCTCGAAAGGATCGGAGTTAGTATAGACATGACCATTTGTAGCCATGTGTTCTGATCCGTCTTCAAGAAAATCATATACATCGTTTTCATCTTCATCGTATTCGGTGAAAATGATCCAATCGCATGTTATGAGATATACTTCTTCGTAACCCCAATACTCTTTGAACTCCGCTTTTCTACTTAATCTCACGACTTTTTTTACATCACCTGAGATGGTGAGGCTGTACCAGAAGTATACCCATTTCTCAGCCGCATCCATATCGAGCGGCTGACCTTTAACTACTGAATAAGTATCTTCCACATGCGCATAAAAACAGTGTTTTGTTCCAGGGATTTTCAGTTTTTTCCATTTAAGCTTATCGTGCATTGCATAAGTGCTGAAGTGTGTAACTTCCATGGAAACTGTATTTGCTTCTTTATCAACTACCGCCTGTTCTTGTTCAATATAGCAGCAGTTTTCTTCATCATACCAGAGAACACCGAGATCATCTTCATTAGTGTCATCTAAGAATCCATCTGCATAATGGAAAACAACCTTGGCAGTATCGAACTCTTCTGCACATTCAAAAGATATCGGACTGCCGAGTCGGCTATAGAGATCTCTCGTGTACCAGTCAGTTTGATAAACGTCTTTAATGGTCAATACTCGATCGATAGGACGGGCAAGGTTCATTGTTACTGAAATGCTCGTAACAGCTTGATCTTCATCATTGCTGATATCTATAGTCAGAGTTTGCTCTACCTTGAGATCTTTGTCAGATGGATCCAGAGGGTTCTTACCCATTCTTACCTCATCACCATCTAAGATAGTATCTCCATCCGTGTCAGGATTTGATGGATCTGTTCCCCAAATCAATTCGTCCTCGTCCGACAATCCGTCTTTATCAGAATCCACGCTAATAACTGCCGGGGTGGGTGTAGGTGTGCTCGTAACTGTTGGAGTAGGTGTACCTGTTGGAGTCATTGTTGGAACAGGAGTGCTCGTAGCAGTCGGAGCAGGTGTATCTGTCGGCGTCATCGTCGGAACAGGAGTGCTCGTAGCCGTCGGAGCAGGAGTGCCTGTTGGCGTCATAGTCGGAACAGGTGTACTCGTAGCTGTCGGAGCAGGTGTATCTGTCGGCGTCATTGTCGGAACAGGTGTACTCGTAGCAGTCGGAGCAGGAGTGTCTGTCGGCGTCATTGTCGGAACAGGTGTACTCGTAGCCGTCGGTACAGGAGTACTTGTCGGAGTTGACGTCGGAACAGGTGTACTTGTAGCCGTCGGTACAGGAGTGCTTGTCGGAGTCGACGTTGGAACAGGCGTACTTGTAGCTGTCGGAACCGGCGTGCTTGTCGGCGTCGGAGAAACTACCGGAATATCTGGCAGTTTGCCTTGAATGTACTCCTGATAGTCTGGAACGCCATTCTTATCGTTATCTCCCTTCAGAGAGAATGCTGCTGCAGACTCTGTAGCATTTACGATTGATACAGCAAAGCTGGACTTATCATTGGATCCACCGTTGATACTAATCTCGATAGAAGAATGTGCATTTATCTTGGCGTTGTAGCCTGCATTTGAAAGGGTATAAGAATTGTTTCCGTTATCTTTGAATACAGCGTTGGAAACAGATGTGATTGGTCTGTTTGTTGTGATATCAAAACTCCAATCGTTAATTGCTGTATTTGCATTGTTTGTGATTTTCAAGACTCCGTTGAAACCGCTGCCCCAGTTGGAGTACTCAGTGTAGGTAACAGACAGATTATCGGAAGCAAGTGCTTTGCGAGCCGAATTCAAAAGCCAAGTTGTCGGTGACTCAATGTTCGAGGTATCCTGAATTCCCGAAAGAGTCATTCCGAAAGTAATACTCTGGCCTGGCTGGATCGTACTATTCCATCCATAGTTGCCGATCTGATAATACGCACCATCACTTTCAAGTTTTTGTGCATTCCAAATGCTCTCAATGTCATATGGAATATTTACCAAAAAGTTCCAGTCGTTTATTTCCTTGTTACCGCTGTTCTTGACCGTGTATTCAACGACCATATGACCGTCCCATAGAGACTGTCTGTTTTCGGTCACTTCGTACACAAGATCATCAGAACAAGAAAGGAAAGCCGCATCATTTTCTTTAGCAAAAACTACACTGGCTCCCATCTGAGTCATCATGGATAAAACGATGGACATGCTTAATAAACGCAACCTGCGTTTGCTCTTTTTGAACATATAACCCCACGCTCCTTTATTAATAATAGATAGAGTCTATCAGAGACAAGAACCGCAAACAATTCACTTTATTTCGGAGAAATTTAAATATATTCCGCGGGCTTCATACATGATTAATGCTCTCTATTTCCAACTTGCTTTAACCATCCAATTCAGGTTATTTGTTCTGATGTTTTCAGAATTGTCACAAAAAAATGCTATTCTACTTTGTAAGGGTGAAAAGACCTTGTTGAGTATTCTGATTTAGAGGGGGAATGTTGGAATGAAACGAAAAATAATGATGCTTTCCGGGGTTGCAGCATTACTTGTATCAACTATCGTTGTAGTAACAAGCTTTGCGAAGAATGTTGTAGCAGCAGAAGAAAGTGATCCAACAGCGGCTGTGGCAATCGATGAAATGAATTTTCCAGATGATATATTTAGGGATTATATAAAGTCGAATTATGATACAAATGGTGACGGTTCTTTAAGTGAGTCTGAAATTGAAGAAGTTACTAAGTTTGGAAGTATTGATCTTCTTCAGATTGCAGATTTATCAGGTATAGAGTTTTTTTCTGATCTGAGGGAATTTGGTTTCTATCATTTAGATCAATTAGAAAGATTAGATTTAAGTAAAAACACAAGACTAACTAACGTACACGTAAGCGAATGCCCGTCACTGACGTATTTGAATGTAACGGGATGTATTGAGTTGGATGAACTCAATTGCCATGATTTACCCAAACTGACGAATATAGATTTAAGTACAAACACGGAACTGACAAGACTTATTCTCGATAGAACAGGTTTGGTGAGTCTGGATGTTCGCAAGCAACATAAGTTGGCATTTTTTAGTTGCAACGAGAACAAATTTACGAGTCTAGACGTGAGTAATGCCGAAGAACTTCAATGGTTTGAATGTGATTCGAATGAACTTGTGGATATTGATCTAAGTAAGAACCCAGAACTGATGTTGCTTTATTGTGGTAATAACAGACTTACGAGTTTGGACGTTAGTTCGAATTTGAAATTAAAAGGACTGTATTGTTTTGTAAACCCATTACAATACCTAGACTTAAGCAAAAATGTGGAACTTGAAATACTTGAGTGTTCTGAATGTGAATTGGAAAAACTTGATGTTAATTTGAATACAAAACTGAAAACACTCTCGTGTAATCGGAACAATCTGGCATGCCTTGATATATGTAATAACGCTGCACTTGAAGGCCTCTTCTGTTCGAATAATAGTATCTCGGAATTGGATGTAAGTAAGAATTCGGCATTAAAATATCTGGCGTGCGATTCAAATCAGCTGAAATCTTTAGATATTTGTAACAACAAGAATCTGATGAGAGTTCAATGTTATGGCAATCAAATCGAGCTTCTTAATACGGGAAATAGCTCATATCTGTTGACAGCAATGGATGAGGGAAGAGAGATTTCGCGTGAAGATGAACAGAATGGAATCCCATATGTTGGATTTGACTACGGTAATGTATATTATATTTATGTTGATTCAACAACAGAAATCTCAAGAATTGTGCCTACTCTTACGCCAACAACAGCACCTACATCATCCCAAGAGCCGACAGTGACAGTAACACCGACCCCTACTTTTACACCTGGTATGAATACGCCGATTCCAACGATAACAGTTACTCCCGAACCAACAGTTGAGGTAACGTTAACTCCAAAACCTACTTCCCCGAATATAGCAACACCTACTCCTACACCTGCACCAGAAAAAGGTTCAATCGGAGACTTTGCAGAACGCCTTTACACAGTTGCTCTGAACCGCGAATCTGAAGCATCAGGAAAGCAGTACTGGGTAGGAGAGATCACAAACGGAAATAAGACCGGTGCCGATTGTGCATTATTCTTCCTGACCAGCGAAGAATTCAATAACAGAAAG
Organism: Clostridiales bacterium; assembly: GCA_017545245.1. Classification (GTDB taxonomy): domain Bacteria; phylum Bacillota; class Clostridia; order Saccharofermentanales; family Saccharofermentanaceae; genus Scatonaster. The sequence goes on along the minus strand of JAFWPB010000066.1, from coordinate 67,916 downwards.
CTGAGCATCGAAGATTTCGTAGAAACCCTCTACAAGACATTCTTCGGTCGTGCTTCTGAACCAAACGGCAAAGCCTATTGGGTAGGTGAACTGAAGACTGCTTCAAAGAGCAGAGAAGATGTTATCAGAGGATTCATTGACTCGGCAGAATGGTGTAACATCTGTGCGGACTATGGAGTCAAGTCAGGAGCGCCGACAGCAAAAGCTGAGCATGCTTCCCAGAATGCAATCGACTTTGCAACAAGACTCTACACATGCTGTCTCGGAAGAGAACCGGAAGCAGGTGGTTTGAAGTATTGGAGCATGGCATTGACTAACCTGGAACAGACAGGTTGTTCTGCAGCAAAGTTGTTCTTCACCAGTGAAGAGTTCGTTAACTTCAAACTGAAAGACGACGCGTATGTGAGAAGACTATACACAACATTTATGGGACGAGATCCGGAAGCAAGCGAAATCGGATACTGGACAGGAGAAATTACAAAAGGAACGCAGACGCGATACAGCGTTATGCAATTCTTCGGTCAGTCGCCTGAGTTCACAAACATTTGTAAAAAGTACGGCATCGATCGAGGAACGATCTGACTTGCAACGAATTGGTAAGTGAGCCAAAAAGGAGAAGCAGCGATGCTCTCGGTGCTTCTCTTTTTCTTTCCTGTTTCAGTTCAAAAGCTCTGGTTTCCGCAGCCTCTTTATTCTTTCTTTGTTTCCAGTTGACGATGTTTTTACTTTTCGGCATTAAGATGGAATCATGAAGCCGGAAGAAGTGCTTCGAAAAAGAAGGAAATGACTATGAAAGAGTATTTTGAAAACCTCAAGACAGAAACAAACTGGTTTAAACTGTTCCGCCCAATCTGTATCGGAATGACGATCCTCCTCGAGATCGGGACACCGATCATCCTATATATCATTCAGGTCCTGATCAAGCATCAGGAGCTGGATCTGCCGAGCTTCTGGTACGGACTGGTCGTCGCCTTCCTCTACAGTGCCATTCTTGCCTGGGTGATAAGCAGTGTGCATCGGAAAAAACAACAAACGCAGGAGAATAAGTAACCTGCCCCTTGCCAAGATATAGAAGTCACGAAAAGAAAAGCACCGAAGCTTAGTGCCCTCGGTGCTTCTCCTTTTTCTTTTGCTGTTTCAGTTCAAAAGCTCTGGTTTCCTCTGCCTCTTTTTGCTCGCGGCTTCTGGTCTTCCGGATCTGTTTGTTCTGCTCCTGTTGTAACTTGATCGCTTGTTGGGATCTTGTGCCGATTCCGGTAGCGGAAGTCTGTTTTCTGACCTCCCGCTGGATCCGCTTCGGATTCTTACCAAGCGCCCGCACAGCAGTTGCCACAGCAGGGCTGAAATGCAATCCCGTGTATTTGCGAAGGATCAGCTCGAAGACTTCGTAGTCTTTTGGTTCCGCCCCGAAAAGAACTCGCGATGCGGAGACTTTTTCGTTCTCTACCACTTCAAAAACGCCTACCCAGAATGGGTCTTCAAAATACACTGTCAGGCTGCAGCTTACTTTGCCCATGACAATCCCTCCTTTAGATTGATGAGCAAAGAACGGACAACCCGGAGGGGCAGGTTACTTACCCTGTAAAACAGGACGGCCGGGCTACCTACCGGCTCTAGCGCATCTTACGACACACGTTGCGTTTTTATCCTTGCGTTATGGGGATATTATAGCACGGGGTGAAGGAACGAGGTTTGCTCACGTAGTTTAATTGCCTCATATGGGGCGAAAATGAGGCAATTGAAGTGAAAATGAGTATGTTAAGATCCAAGTTTAGATTCATGCTGAGTTGCTAAAGATTAGCGTAATGAAGTTAAGAACGGTATCCGAAACCAAGATTTCTCATGATGTATAATAATATATCAGATTGCCAAAAGACGAGATGTTGAGCTGATGAGGAGGTGCTTAAGTGAACAGTTACTATGTGTTTTCTGATGAAGCTGGTTCTTATCAGCGTTGGCCGAGTGAGAAGCATTTGCGTAGCCATCCGTATTATATTAGATCAAATGTCATTATGGAAACAAATGATTACCGTCAGTTTCAGGTCGAAATGAAAAGAATCAGGAAGAAGTATAGAATACCCGATTGCGAGGAAATCAAATGGTCTGATTTGTGGCGGAAGGAAAAGAATAATCCAAGAAACCAAATCATTTCAAGAATGTCAACTGCAAACCTAATGGAGTATTATCGAGAAATTATGTTTATAGCAGACCAAAAAGAATCGACTCAGTATGTGTATACAATAACAGACCTTACAGATTTTGCTAGTCATGGATATAACATGAAAATTGAAACATTTTACAGACTTCATCTGCAAGACATATTCCAAAGAATTCAAATGGAAATGCAAACAAATGATGGATTCGCAACGCTTGTGATGGATGATCTAAATCCAGAAACAATCAAGCTGCTTAAAGCGGCTTGCCATGGATTTGCGACTGAAGGAGATTATGTTGAATATGATAATCTTTATCAAGGCGTGCTGATTGAAAATAGCCTTTATAGTCCGGGAATTCAACTTGCTGATTATTCGGCTGGACTGATGAACGGCTTTTTGCGTCAAGCGATATTATCACCTGACAATTATCAATTTGCTACGTGTTTGTTTAATGACTTTGTTTTGCCACGATTGAGAAGCTATCACACTGGAAAAATTGTTGGTTACGGAGTTGTAGATATCCCAAAGAAGACAGCATTTCGGGATGTGCTTGAATATATATTTGATCAAGATTGTTAGTGTTTGTTCTTCTGAATGGAATCAACATGATTGCTATTTTATTCTGTTATGTTAATATAACGTGAATTCTGCGACGTCGCCCTCCATCGCTGTTCAAGTTGATATATAATATAATTATCCTGATAATCAGAAATTATGGGAAGTTAATGGAGAAAACTGATGGATACTTTGATTCCAAAGAAACAAATGACTGAAGAAGACATCAAGTTCAACTTCATTACGCCTGCCCTTGTAAGCAAAGGGTGGAAAGATAAGATTACTATGGAGACCAAGGTTAAGTTTACTGACGGAAAGATTAATCTTCGTGGTAATCTCGTTTCAAGGGAAGCGCCGAAAAAAGCCGACTATATTCTTTACATTAATGCAAACAACCCTATAGCTATAGTTGAGGCAAAAGACAATAACCATTCTGTATCTTTTGGAATGCAACAGGCGAAAACTTATGCGCAGATGCTTGATGTGCCGTTTGCATATAGTTCCAATGGAGATGCTTTCATGGAGTTTGACAGACTTACTGGCATAGAACGCGAGATTCCTCTTGATGCATTCCCGACTTATGACGAGCTATACAATCGTTATCTGTGTGAAGCCAATGATGGGGAGGGTATGACTTTAGAAGAAACAAGTATGATTGGACAGTCGTATTATTCGTCCCAAAAGACGCATTCTCCACGCTATTATCAAAGAATTGCAATTAATAGAACTGTTGATGCTATAGCGCGTGGGCAGGATCGTCTTTTACTTGTTATGGCAACCGGTACGGGGAAAACATATACTGCTTTCCAGATTGTTTATCGGCTTTTAAAATCTGGAATAAAGAGAAAGATTCTTTATCTTGCGGATAGAAATATACTTGTGGATCAGTCTATACAGCAGGATTTTGCTCCATTGGAGAAAACAATTCACAAGATCAATTTTGCAAAGGATGATCCATCAACAATTACCTCGTACGAGGTGTATTTCTCACTTTATCATCAACTTGCTGGAGAATCAGAAAACGAGGATAGTAGTCAGGATGATGATGGTGTATCTCGCCTGGCAGAATTGTTCCAACCGGATTTTTTCGATTTGATTATTGTTGATGAGTGTCATAGAGGCTCGGCAAAGAAGGATAGCAACTGGCGAAAGATTTTGGAATATTTTGCAACAGCCACGCAGATTGGTATGACTGCTACCCCCAAAGAAACAAAGTATATCTCAAACATAGATTATTTTGGGGATCCAGTTTATACATATAGTCTTCGTGAGGGAATAGAAGATGGTTTCTTGGCTCCATTCCGTGTTATCAATGTAGTTACTGACATCTCGGATGGTTGGCGTCCATATAATGGCCAATTGGATATATATGGCAACGAGATCGAAGACCGTATATATAACAATAGTGATTATGATTACAACATAGTTATTGAAGATCGCATTAATCAGGTCGCTTTGGAAATCACAAATTATCTCATTAGTACAGATCGTATGGCAAAAACGATAGTATTCTGCGCCACTGAGGAACATGCGGAGCGAATGAGGATTGCACTGGCGAACTTTAATAGTGATATGATGCAGAAGAATCCCGACTATGTTGTTCGTATTACGGGAAGTGATGCTTATGGAAAGAGTAAACTTGATTACTTTATTTCTGTTGCTTCTCCATATCCGGTTATAGCGACTACATCTAAACTCCTTTCTACGGGTGCTGACTGCAAAATGACGAAACTGATTGTGCTTGATCAGATGATTAATTCTATGACGGAATTCAAACAGATAATCGGTCGAGGAACGCGTCTCCGTGAGAAAGAGGGAAAAACTCACTTTACGATAATGGACTTCAGAGGTGTTTCCAGATTGTTTGCAGATCCGGAATGGGATGGAGAAGTCAAGCAGGATGATGATTATGATCCGCAAAATGGTCCTGCAGAGCCGGTGCCACCACCGGAGTATCCGTACGAGCCACCAGGACCAGGTGAAGAAAAGAAAAAACCGTATGTGGACGCATATGGCTGTGAAGTGCGAATAATCAACAAGACAGTTTCAGTTTATGATGCTAATGGAAAGCTCCTAAGACAGGAGAATATCGTTGACTACACAAAGACGAGCATAACAGGCGAATTTGCTTCGTTGGAGAATTTCATAAAAACTTGGAGCGCTGAACAGAAGAAAAAGCGCATTCAAGAACTTTTTTTAGAAAGAGGAATTGATTTAGCTGTGTTAAAACAAGATCAGGGAATGTCTGATGTTGATGACTTTGATTTCATTTGCCATCTTGCTTACGATAAGAGACCGCTTACTCGTAAGGAACGAGCGGAGGGCGTTAAGAAAATGGATTTCTTAATCCAGTATAGTGGCGAAGCAAGAGCAGTTATGGAGGCTTTGCTTGAGAAGTATAAAGATATCGGTGTATACCAGATAGAGAGTTTGAATGTTCTCAAATTGGATTCGCTCAAACAATTTGGTAGCCCAGCCAAGATTATTAGTTTCTTTGGTGGTAAAGAAGGGTATCTGAAGGCGATACAATCTTTAGAAAATGCATTATATGAGGTAGCGTAATGAGTAATCTTTCAACTTTTGTGAAAAGAATAAGAGATATTATGCGCAACGACGCGGGAATAAATGGCGATGCGCAGCGAATTGAGCAGATAGCATGGATGCTTTTTTTGAAAGTATATGATTCAAAAGAACAGAACTGGCTTTTGGACGATGATTATGAGTCTATTATTCCTGAAGGCTGCAGATGGAGTAATTGGGCAACCGATGATAAGAGTGGAAATGCTATGACGGGAGAGACGTTGCTCAATTTTGTGAATAACACACTTTTTCCTACTCTGAAAAACTTGGCAGTTAACGCAGATACTCCAATTAAAAAGTCGATTGTAAAAACAACATTCGAAGATGCTAATCAGTATATGAAAGATGGTGTGCTGCTTCGACAGGTAATAAACGTTATTGATGAGCTTGACCTTCAGGACTATGGAGAGAGTCATGCTTTTGGCGATATATATGAAAGCATTTTGAAAGAACTTCAAAGTGCTAGCTCTGCTGGCGAATTCTACACTCCACGCGCAGTAACAGACTTTATGGCTCTTATGATTCATCCACAAATAGGAGAATGTGTTGCTGATTTTGCTTGCGGTACCGGTGGATTTCTTACTAGTTGGTTGAAAGAGTTAGATAAACAGGTAAAAACAGCTGATGATACTGAGGAGCTGAATAACTCGATTTATGGGATAGAAAAAAAGCAGTTTCCTTACATGCTCTGTATTACGAATATGCTTCTCCATGATATCGATCTTCCTCGAGTTTATCATGATAATTCTTTGTTAAAAGATGTCTTGGATTATACAGAAGATGATCAGTTTGATGTAGTTCTTATGAATCCTCCGTACGGCGGAAGCGAGAAAAATGAGGTAAAGAACCACTTCCCAGCTGATCTCGCTAGTAGCGAGACAGCGGATCTCTTTATGTCCGTGATTATGTATCGTCTTAAAAAATCGGGGCGCGCAGCAGTCATTCTTCCAGATGGATTTTTGTTTGGAACTGACAATGCGAAGGTTGCAATCAAGAAGAAACTAATGTCAGAATTCAACTTGCACACCATTATTCGTATGCCTCATAGTGTTTTTTCTCCATACACGAGCATTACGACCAATATTCTGTTCTTTAATGCTGGAGAACCAACGAAAGAGACATGGTTCTACCGTCTGGATATGCCAGATGGATATAAGCACTTCTCAAAAACGAAGCCGATGAAGTTAGAACACTTCCAGCCTGCAATCGATTGGTGGAGCAAACGTGAAGAAATCACAATTGATGGGTTTGATAAGGCGAAGAAGTATTCAGTTGAGGATTTTGATGGTAGAAACTACAATATCGACTTGTGTGGCTTCCCTCACGAGGAGGAAGAAATCCTGCCGCCTGATGAACTAATTCGTCAGTATCAGGAGAAACGAGCAAGTCTAAATGCTGACATTGATAGGATTCTTGCTGAGATTACTTCTATTCTCGGAATTGACAAGCTGGAGGAGTGAGATGAACGCACAACAACTGAAAAATTCTATCCTTCAAATGGCCGTGCAAGGAAAACTTGTTCCGCAGGATCCGAATGATGAACCGGCATCTGCTTTGTTGGACAGAATCCGTTCAGAGAAAGAGAAACTCATTAAAGAAGGGAAAATCAAAAAAGAGAAGAACCCTTCCATTATTTTCCGCGGTGAGGATAATTTGCCTTATGAGAAGGTCGGCAAGAATGAACCGGTATGTATAGCGGACGAAGTGCCGTTTGAGATACCGGAAAGCTGGGAATGGGCTCGTTTGGGAACGGTTGTCTTCAATCACGGTCAGAAACAGCCTATCTCGTTTTTTTCATATATTGATATTGGGTCAATTGATAATAACAATCAGACTTTAAACTCAAAAGAATCATTTGTTGATGCAGAAAGTGCTCCGTCTCGAGCAAGGAAGATAGTTATGTTGGGAGATATTCTGTATTCTACTGTTAGACCATATCTCCACAACATGTGTATAGTAAATCGAGAGTTTGCACACGAGCCAATTGCGAGTACTGGATTTGCTGTTCTTGCGTGTCACGCTGATTTATACAATCAATATCTCTTCTATTATTTGATGTCTCCATCTTTTGATTCATATGCGAACGATACAGAAAACTCAAAAGGTGTAGCATATCCGGCTATAAATGATGATAGACTTTACAAAGCTCTTATACCCATACCGCCTGTGAAGGAACAACATCGGATTATCGATTTATATTTATCATTAGCCCCATATATTAAGGAATACGATAAAGCGGAAACAAAACTATCCAGACTTAACGCTATTTTCCCAGACATGCTTAAGAAGTCAATTCTTCAGCAGGCTGTCATGGGCAAGCTCGTTCCACAGGATTCAAATGATGAACCGGCATCTGTGCTACTTGAAAAGATCCGTGCCGAAAAAGATGCTCTTATCAAGGCTGGAAAGCTCAAAAAAGACAAACATGAGAGCATCATTTATCGTAGGGATAATTCTCATTATGAGAAGTTGGATGGTGTTGAACGGTGTATTGATGACGAAATACCGTTTGATATACCTTATAATTGGTGTTGGTGCAGGCTTGGGGAGCTTGGTGATACAAACATAGGCTTAACATATAAACCTTCTGATAAGACTGTTTCTGTCGGCGTTTTAGTTCTAAGATCAAGCAACATCCAAGAAGGCGTAATGGATTATGCCGATTGTGTTTATGTATCATGCGAGATTCCGGAGAAAGCTATGATTCATAAAGGCGATTTATTGATATGTGCAAGAAACGGAAGCCGATCACTCGTAGGAAAATGTGCAATCGTTGATAAAGATGGTATGGCATTTGGTGCCTTTATGGCAAAGTTTATGAGTCCATACAACCCCTATATTAAACTATTTTTGGATTCACCAATATTTAGGAATCAACTTGATGGAGTTAAAACTGAAACAATAAATCAAATAACTCAGGAAATGCTGAAAAATCAGCTTATTCCAATACCGCCTTTATGTGAACAAAACAGAATCATAAACGAAGTGAACAGGATTGTTCCTTATTTAGCAAAACTCTAAAAGGCGTATATCATAAGTTATTCAAATGATATACGCCCGAAAAATCACCAATCTACAATTCTGTCGACAATCTCACGTTGTTCCGTTGCTGTTTTGCGCAAATATATTCTTGTGGTTTCTATGCTTTCATGCCCCATAAGATCAGCAAGAAAAGCAATATCATTACATCGTTCGAGAAAACTCTTAGCAAAGCGATGACGAAACGAATGCGGATAAACTACAGCCCTATCTATTCCATATTTTACAGCAAACTTTTTAAGCTGACCGGATATTCCGCGTGTTGTAATTCGCTCTCCGTATTTGTTCAAGAATAGAAATCCGCTCTCACGATGTATTGATTCCAACCAAGTTAAAGCTTCTTTCTGTAATGCTTTCGGTATGTAAATGCGACGAAGTTTTCCGCCTTTTGCATACAAGTCAAAATATCCTGCTCTCACATGTTCCACTTTGAACTGCACAAGTTCACTCACTCTGGCACCTGTTGCGGCCAGAAAGCGGATCACAAAGTACCAAGACAATTCGCCATCTTTTTTGAGTTGCCCCTTAAAATACTTATAATCGGCTTCACTGATAACATTCTCAAGGAATGGTTTCTGCTGCACCTTAACAAAGGATAACTTCCATTGATCTTTCCCAAAACTCTCCAATAGGGCGTTTATACCCCTGAGTCGTAAGTTTACCGTTTTGGGATTGAAGTTTTCAATCAGCCATACCTTGTAATCACGAAGATTGCTCTTTGTGATTTTGCCCTGATACCGTCTTTGATACTGCTTCACTGCAAAGAGGTAAGATTCCTGCGTGTTTTCAGAAAGGTTTGTACCTTTCAAATGCTGTTTAAATGTGTCTATCATCTCGAAAGACCTCCTTTCGAGACGATAGTATAATTCGGTTACAGGTTTCCGATGGGATCAGAAACAATATCTATCATTTCTGCTATGCGCCTTTGCTCGGTTGAAGGAGGTAATGGGAATAACGCTGTAAGTACATCCTCTCGTGATATACCGGGAATCATACTTTTGGCGGCTGCTTTTAGTTCTTCTACCAATGTTTCAAGCACTATTCTTACATATTTTGCATCTATGCCGTTGTACGGATGAATTGACATAATCTGTCGTGCAATATGCACCTGATTTTCGTTCAGAAATGCCATTGTACCTACTGTGCCTTTACATGTTAGAAGCAGATCACCTTTATATGCAAAGGCACGACCAAACTCAGTCCATCGGTTAATCAATACTGTTGTATCTACAATGTTACTTGCACCCGTAATATATGGAATTCCCTTACACTTATCAGTATATTTATCGGGAGTGAGATCTTGACCAGACTGCAAATTTATAATGTTACCGAATCGTACCCACTCCCAGCTATCAGGTATCTCAAACGGTATTTTATCGTCAACACACCGTTCCACACCGTCCATCTTCTCATAATGAGAACTTTACAAAGCACAAATAGCTGGAAGAATGGATGAAATTGATTCAACTATACGTTCTTGTTCCGATAAAGGTGGCAGAGGAATCAACAGAGACGCTAACTTTTCTTGTGAAAATGTCGGAATAGATGTGCCGATAACAAATTCTTCGTATGCTTTTCTCGCTAATGAAGAATTCAAAACATACAAGAGGTACATTCTATCAATAAGCACATATTTGAGAACAACAAGCTGTGGGTTGATAGTGGCTTTTTCTGGCAGATTTTTAACTATTCCACATTTTCCGTAAGAAGATCCAGTTTTTACAAGTAACAAATCTTCTTCGAAAATCATTATCTCGGGAGACTCCTCATATTTGTCCCAGGAAATATATGAGTTATCAGTAAAGTTTGTATACATTCCTTTAATGTTAGAAGGACTTATGGTGATGGCTCCATTTCCTTTATCAACCATATCGTTCTTGGTATAACCTCTGAATCCTATTCGACCGAAAATTGAGATAACGCTTCCAAGCCTCACCCATTCCCATGTTTGAGGGATTTCAAATGGAATTGAATCATCTATACATGTTTCCTTACCATCTGTCTTTTCATAATGAGAATTATCCCTACGATAAATGATGCTCTCGTGCTTGTCCTTCTTGAGTTTTCCAGACTTGATCAAAGCCTGTTTTTCAGCACGAATTCGTTCGAGAAGAACAGAAGCTGGTTCGTCATTGGGATCCTGCGGAACAAGTTTGCCCATGACAGCTTGCTGCAAAACCGATTTTTTCAAAAGATCTGGGAATGTCCTATTCAACTCTGATAGAGATTTCTCTTTATAGTCATAATCAATAATTTGTTTTCTTAGCAATGTTAACGCATTAACAATGCGTCTCTGCTCACACTTCGGTGGAACTGGAACGAAAAGATTGGCGAGAACAGCAGGCTTAAGTTCTGTTTGGTTTGTTGATCCTTCACCTTGCTTTTCGAGTTCTGGCTGATAATATTCCAGCACACAATGAATATATTCAACAATTATCTCTTGAGATGAACGGATTACGGTAACATGAGAGTCCGGTACTATAGTATCATTGCTGATCCTATCTGAATCTCTGAAGATACCGATCCTCCCGAGCGTTCCATTACCTGTTGAGTTAACAACAATATCACCGTCAATCATATATTCTTCAACAGGATATTTGGGGAACACCGATATATCCAGTTTTTTAGCAAGACTGAGGTCAATTCCGCCTGCTTTAACATTGCATTTCTGAGCAAACACCGTGACATTACTACTAGCGGCATACTTTGGTGATTTGCCCCTTTTAATCTCTTTTATTACAAGACTATCAAGTCGAACCCATTCCCAAGAATCAGGTATTTCAAACGGCACTTCATCCGCTATACAAACTGGATCGTTTTTACCGACCTTCTCATAAGGCAAATTATCAGATCGTGATTGTTTTGCACAACTGCGTAAACGTTTATCTTTTCTTTCTAAGAATCTGCAAGGAGCCTGCGATTCTAATTTACACATTATACATACTTATTTGATATTATTATTTTGTACTTCTATTAAGAAGATATACGCAATGCATTCTTATGATGAACTGTTTGATTATTCTGGGTAATTGATGCATGTACGCAAATTGAGAGTTATATGATGAGGCTACTTAGATGAATGTTTACCAATGCGCTTTAAATGCTGAAACTCAAACGATCCTTTGCTTTGTTTTCGCGGCTATAGGTATAGATTGTGTTTTGATCTTTATTGCGGTTACAGTAAGATACGCGAAAGCCAAAGCATACTTTAGAGATTGTAAGACTGGTTTTGTCGAGGATAACAAAGCACTCATTGAACGATGTAACCAATATGGAAACAGTCTTTATAGCAAATATCAGGAGTTTAGAGCAGTAGTTGTTCAACTTGGGTTGGAAGGCGAGTGTTCGTGTTCGAGTGCGGCGGTATCCAATGTTGCATCTGACCCGATAAAGTTTCTGATTAAGCATTCGAAAGTCCAAGAAAATGATGAATGCCTTTCTTTGTTGGTCCGGTGTGCGAAATACACGAAAGCGATAAATGTATTTTATGGCCAGATAAATGAGATTCGAAGACGTTTGGAATCCGGCTTCCCGCGGTGGGTCGTAAATGGATGTCGGCTTGATACCATGACTCAGGAAGTGGTTCAAACATATGCTTACACGAGAATTCTTATGTATCCGAGATTTGTTTTTTCTTATGTAAGCCCTGCTGGTAGAAATCGGCGAACAGAAACTATTGTTATGAATGAAGCAGTGTTTGAAGGAATATGGTCGGCTTTGAGTTCTAACATGAGTAAATCGGCGCATATTAGGAAGGCTCGCAGTGCAATGACGCCTGATCTTCGTGAAGCCATTAAGAAACGTGATAACTACACGTGCAAGCTGTGCGGTAATAGTGTATATGTAGAACCGAATCTTCTTCTGGAAGTGGATCATATTATTCCGGTATCAAAGGGAGGAAGAACAGAAGCGAGCAACTTGCAAACGCTTTGTTGGCGCTGTAACAGAACGAAGGGCAATAAAGAGATGACATAGAGAATGCGGAGGTGGAATATGTCTGATGAAAAACTAATAGTAAAATCGTTCGATGTGGATAAGTTGCATACCATTTTCGAAGAATATAAAAAGAGGTTTAAGTCGGTAATTTGGAATGAGGAAAACTATAAATGGAGGGCGATTAAAACGTTTCAGGACAATTGGAACGTCGACGCTTCAAATCTCGCAGAAATGCTTAATGCATCTCTGAAAGGCACATCAAACCTGTTGACATCGGCCAGACGTTATCCTAAGGGTATGATTGTTGAATTTGCCACGCTGTTCCCCGATGAAGTTCGTGCCATGTTCATTAATTTGTTCGATGAGAGCGTTGATGTGTATGAGCGTATTAGCAACTTTATCTCAAAGTCAGATGAGTTGCTTCCGCGATGGTGTGCAATAACGAATAAACCAGATGACAGAATGCATTACCAGAACATTAACGCGGTCACAACATATCTTTGGCTTAAGTATCCGGATAAGTATTCTATCTATAAACTGACCGATGTAAAGGTGGTGGCTAAGACTCTGAAAAGCCAAGTTGTGTTAAAGCAAGGTGCATATGCAGAAAACCTTCGTTCTTTCATGCAATTGTATAATGATATTCGAGATGAGATAAAGAAAGATGCTGAGATAAGGCGCATATTGGAAGAATGTATTCAGGAAGATTGCTATCCGGATCCAGAACTGGTAACACTTACGGCTGATTTTGGTTTCTTCTTAAGCCATAGATATCAAACCAATGACACACAGGTAGATACGATTTATGGAACAGAATATGAGTCGGGTCTTTCTGTAGAAGATTGGATAGACCTGTTACAAAACAAAGAAGTGTTCTCTGTTAGTTCGCTCGAAATAGTTAAGAGATTCAAGGACTTTGGTGGCGAGGCGACATGCAAGCAGATTGCAATGAAATACGGCAAAGATCCAGGATTTTATAATATCGGCTCTACAAAACTTGCTAAGAGGGTCATCCGGTATACCTCTTGCCCAACGCCTGAGGAGTCAGATGGAAAAGAGTGTTTCTGGCCAGTTCTGTATACAGGAAGATTAGCCCGTAAAGATGAAGAGGGTGCATTTGTATGGAAGCTAAGAGATGAAATATCGAAAGCTTTGGATGCTGTAGATACGACAGATATAGAGTTGTATGCCCAAAATACAATCGTGAATGAAACTGAGTGCTCGTACTGGTGGCTGAATGCGAATCCTAAAATCTGGAGTTTTTCTGAATTGCCTGTTGGGGAGTGTCAGGCTTATGAGCTTTACAATGCAAATGGAAATAAGCGACGCATTTTTCAGAATTTTCTTGACGCTAAAGTGGGAGATAAAGTTATATGCTATGAATCAACGCCGGTAAAGAAAATGGTGGCACTTGCCGAGGTGGCTACAGAACAGGATGGAGATATTATTCTTTTCAAAAAGACTGAAGGACTGGAGAATCCCATTGACTATCAGACGTTGAGTAGCTTTGAAGAGTTATCTGAGATGGAATATTTTCAGAACCCTCAGGGAAGCTTGTTTAAACTTACAGCAGATGAATATAGCTTCATCATGGATCTTGTACGTGACAACAATCCTTTGGAAACGACAGAATCATATGAAAAATATGATACGACTAACTTTCTCAGTGAAGTGTTCATGGATAAAGAAAGCTATAATACCCTTGTTGATGTGTTGGAGAATAAGAAGAATATAATTCTCCAGGGCGCTCCTGGTGTTGGCAAAACGTTTACGGCAAAGAGATTGGCTTATGCAATAATGGGAAGAAAGGACGAAAGTCGAATTGAATTTGTCCAGTTCCATCAGAATTACTCCTATGAAGACTTTGTCATGGGATATAAGCCCAATGATACTGGCTTTGAACTTAGAAATGGCATTTTCTATCGTTTCTGTCAGAAGGCTGCAAACCAGCCCAAACAGAAGTTTTTCTTTATCATAGATGAGATTAATCGCGGTAATATGAGTAAGATTTTTGGTGAACTGCTCATGCTAATTGAGAAAGACTATCGTGGTGAAAAAGCTACTCTGGCGTATAATGGAATGCCTTTTTCTATACCTGAGAATCTCTATATAATCGGAATGATGAATACTGCGGATCGAAGCTTGGCGATGATTGACTATGCCCTTCGCAGAAGATTTAGTTTCTTCGAGATGAAGCCTGGGTTTAATACAGATGCGTTTATTAAGTATCAAAATGCTATTGGTAATGATACTTTGGACGAACTGATTTCTCGAATATGCGATCTGAATAAAGCAATTGCCGATGATAAGGCATTAGGAAAAGGTTTCTGCATAGGCCATAGCTATTTCTGTAATCTGGATGGTGTATCTGAAGAACGGTTGAAATCTGTTGTAAAATTCGAGATTGTTCCCATGCTGGAAGAGTATTGGTTTGATGATGAAGCAAAGCTTAAGCACTGGTCCAGTACATTATTAGGTATATTCAAATGAGTAAACAGATTTCGAGCATTTTCATAAAGAACATATACTATATGCTCTCATATGCATTTCGAGAGCTGGATCAGGGCGTATATGAGAATATCAAAAAAGAAGAGTTCGAGAATATTCATAACCTTTTTGCGGCGATTCTTGTAAAAGGCATTGGAAAGCAGTTGAAGCAGGGGCTTTATCGAGAGTATATCTCATTCAACGAAGATCTTGTTTCGTTGCGTGGAAAAATAAACATGCCGGAAACAGTTCGGAACTGCGTGGGACAAAAGAAAAAACTGTCTTGTGATTATGATGAGTTGTCTGTAAACAATGTCCACAATCAGATTCTGAAATCTACAGCTTATTTACTTATCAAGAATGAAAATGTGGATGCCGAATATAAGAATGAGCTTAAGAAGGAAATACTGTTTTTTTCTGAAGTGGATCTTATCAATCTGACATCAGTTAACTGGTCTGGTATAAGATTTCATAGGAATAATAATTCCTATCGTATGCTCGTCAGTGTATGTCAACTCATTGCTGAGGGTATGTTGCTTACTACATCAGAAGGAGAATATCGTCTCGCTTCGTTTGTGGATGATCAGCGTATGTGCACGTTATATGAAAAGTTTATTCTTGAGTACTATGCGAAGGAATGGCGCATTTTGAACACGTCGGCTCCCAAAATCAAATGGGCTTTGGATGATGGGTTTGGAACAATGCTCCCGACAATGCAAAGTGATATTGTACTCCAACACAGAGATAAGGCATTAATAATCGATGCAAAGTATTATGGAACGATCATGCAAACACAGTTTGGTGTGGATTCGGTTCGTTCCAATAACTTGTATCAGATATTCACTTATGTTAAGAATCTCGCTTGTGAAAAAGGAGATGGTATAGAGGTTGCAGGCATGCTTCTGTATGCACAAACAGATAGTGGATTTAAACATTTTGTATACCAGATGAGCGGCAATCAGATAAGCGTGAAAACACTAGATTTGAATAAGGATTTTACTGAGATATCGAATCAGCTTGATTCGATTGTTGAAGTTTTCTTTGGCCTTGTTAGAGAAAAGAAATCTTTATAGGGCTCGAAGATGATCAGAGGTAGGGATATGATTGAGAAGAAACAAACACAGGTGATACAGAACAAAGTCTCAATGGATGGTTTGCTCCAACGCCGTTCTGGAATAGAACACTATGCCTCTATCATTTCGAAAGTGTGGAAAGTGGACATTTCGACTGACGTTGCTTTTCAAAAGGAGTTTACGTACTTCTTCCGTGTGCGGCGGAATGAGAATTGGAGGAACGTGTTTTATAAACTCTTTGAGGAGTGTAAGTCTGTCAAGGAATTATCTTTTGAAAAAGTGCTTCGAGAGATATATAGATTGACAGGAAGAATCGAAGCTTCTTTTTCCAGTAAACTTGTTGCGACGCTGAATCCTGAGATGCCGATATGGGATAGTATAGTGCTTTCTAAACTTCAGATGAAGGCGCCAATCGGGAAAGACAAAGAACTTCGTTTAGAAAAGACGATTAAGTTGTATGCGGATATAGTTGGTTGGTACAGTACATTTATGAAAACTGATAATGCAAAGAAATGGATCGCAGAGTTTGATAAAACATTCCCGGAATTTGTAGGAATCACAGAAGTGAAAAAGATAGATTTTATGTTGTGGGGAAACTAAGTACGAAGATGGTGGTAAACATTTAGAAGGTAAAATATGCTAGGTTCAATATTTGCACAGTTGTGTTCGAGAATATAAGGTTCGCAAGAGTTAGAAACATTAAGATGAATTAGCAAGGAGAGATGAGTTTGTATGGCTACAAGAAACAAGATAAAAATCCAGGCTTCAATTTTGACAGCACTTTTGAGCATTTCGCTTGTCGGATGTTCGTCCGACAAGAAATATGATGATCTTGAAAAGCGAGTAGCGTACCTGGAAAGCAAACTTGGCGTTTCCAGTGAAAGTACGGTACTAGGATCAACAAATGCGCCAACCGCAACAACTACGGTTCAAGCTGATACGCCATTTTATTACTTAGACGGAATGTCAGCGCAAGACATTATAAATATGTATATCAGTTTCTACGAGACTCAACCTTACCAAGGAGAAACTTTTGAAGAATATTATAAGAATTTCCCAGTTGAGCCGTTTATTACACACGATGATTATAAGTCTTTCTTTTCCCCAGAGCCGGTACTGAGTCAATGGGTAGATATGCCCGGAAGCGGAAGATTTGAAAATGAACTTGATAGAACACATACAGTAGAAAACATTACCGGTACAGCCGTTTTAAGCATTGAAATACCCGGATCGCAAGTGGAGATGGATGGCACAATTGGCTTCTCTGGAAAACAATACAGTATTGATATGCGTTTGTATATTAGAGATTATGAAACTGCATCCGCAGTTTACGATGGTTTATATAAATGGTTTTCCGAGAAGACTTCGTATTTTTCTGAAATGAAGGATAGCAGGGGAGCGGAACTGTGGAGTGCGACTGCATACGACTATCCTACAGATGAAGGGGTTGTTGCTGAAATGATAGCAGGAAGAAAGGATGTTCTCAAAATGAGCAAAACGCTTAAGACAGGCCTCTATGTAAATAATGGCTACTCCGTAAAAGTAGATGGGTATATATTAGAAATCTCTTTTTTGAATAAGGTTAAGAGTTGAGTGAATCATATACGGTGAGAACAGATGGACACAAATCAAGCAAAACAAATCATACACGATAATCGCAAATGTGAGGGGAATAGCTTTATATACTATCTCCATGAGAAAAGTGCTTTTGACGCGGAAGGATTCTGGGCGCTGTACGATAGTATCGTGGCTTTGGTGGAGTGTGAGGCGTTAAAGACTACGGAGTTGACCAGGCAGATCGCGGAGGTCTACCAGTTGATGCTGAAGTATTTCATGTTCCATTTTGATCCGGCGGACGGGTATGTGATCGAGGGGTTCCCGAAGGAGTATATCGGGTATATCGAGAGGATGGAGTATGCGTTGATGGCGTACTATAGTGGGAATATGAGGCTTGTGATAGAAGACGACTTTGAGTTGCAGAGATGAGTGAGAAGACGAGTAGATAGAAAACACGATGACATAAGTTGACCGAACAAGTTCTTTTGGAGAGGACACGGGGGAGGGGAGAGTATGAGACACAGTGGTTATAAATGGAGAGTGACGGTTGCGCCGGCGACGTCGGGCGCGGGAAGTGTGCTGGTTGCGTTTTTTGTTGCTATGGTAACAGACAGCATGGTGCTTACCGTAATTGCTTTCGTCGTGAGTATGATCCTGATCTACATTATCGTTCGAAAGATTGAGGATGTGATGGATCGGGCGGTGGATAAGGTTTTCGATAAGGTTGAGGACAAGATCCACGATAAGTTCTCGGGCAATTCGAGTGCGGTTTCTTCTGCGGAGACGGTCGTCAAAAAGGAGAAGGCGGTTGCCGGGGAAAATGAGTGGAAGTGTATTTGCGGTAAGGTCAATCAGAATTATACGAGCACATGTGGCTGCGGAGTCAGGAAGGCGGATGCGGCGAAGCGTATTGCTGAGAATAAGCAAAAAGCACTGGAGATCGCTAAGAGAAAGCAGATGCAGGCGCAGTCCGCGCAGGCGGCTGTCAAGAGTGCTACAAAGCCAGCTTCGAAGCCTGCCGTGAAGACGACCAAAGCGCCAGTGACGGTGAGACAAAGCGCGGAAGAAGAGTGGAAGTGCAGCTGCGGTAAGACCAATCCCAGTTACGTTGGAACATGTATGTGTGGCTTGCGCAGAAGCGAGGTCCTGCGCCGCCGCGAGGAAAGCCAACGGAAAGTTAAGGAGTTCATGGAGCGGAAGGAACGCGAGAAGCGCGGAGAATAAATCATGATATGGAAAAGTGCCGGCAATGCCGGCACTTTTTTGTTTTCGGGTGAAGTTGAAAAACTTATAAGGTTTTTTCACTTCCCAAAATTTTATGCTGCAATGGATTTCTGTCATTTCTGACAGTTTTCCATTCTGACTCGAATAGCCTGGAATGTTCAATAATTGAATAATCGTTGCTAAAAAGCGGATTTTATTTTATACTTAACAAAGTATTCTACGGGGGACAATTCTTTTGTGGAGGTCAGAGTGTGAAAGACATTCGACTGGAAACGCGGATTATTCCTCGTTTTTTGTTTGTGCGCAATTTCCCCGGTTTAAGATAGTCAGTTTTTCTCATTCAAGTGGTAACAAGGTATCTCTGCTTGAGCCAAATTTGTATTGGCTTTTTTGGCTTGTAAATGAAAGGAGAGGTTGTGGGTGTGATGAATGAATCGTATATGAGTTCTTCTCGAAGAACCGAAGAGAAGAGGTCGTAAGAATGAATAGGGGGGCGATGCTTTGGCTGAAGGCTTGGTCATGGTTTCAACCCCTTGTTTTTGATGTGTTTTGGTTCGACACGAAGTCCTATTTATCAAATACACAGGGCTGCGAAAGACAGTATCGTGGTTTGATTTGAAAAATTTTTTCTTTTGTGTGATAAAAACCATCTTTTAAATAGTCTAAAGAGTAAAAAGCCTAACAAACAACGGAGAAGCAAAATAGAACATGACAGATGAAGAATTCTTCAACAAAATCGAATTAATTCGCAGAAAAATGTTTGCCGTTGCTTTCCCATATTTTAAAAGTGAAAGCATAGCCATTGATATGGTAGATGAGGCAATCTACAAAGGATTTCTCAAAAAAAGATCTCTTCGCGAGGAGACTTTTTTTGAAACGTGGATGATCCGTATTCTGATGAATACCTGCGCCACACACTATAAACGTTCTCTTCGGTACCAAAGCTTTGATGAATGCGTGCTCGAGAGTAATTCGACGACCAGTTTTTCTGAGGAGAAGATGGAGCTGGTATCTGCAGTCTCAAGTCTTCCCGATGACCTTCGGAAAGTGATCACGCTTAGGTATTTCGGAGGATACTCCATGCAGGAGCTCTCTGATATGCTTAAGATTCCGATTGGAACGGTCAGCTCACGTACAAGACGAGCAATCGAAGAACTTCGACGCGAACTTGGAGGTGAATTCTGATGAGTAACATTGAAGAATTATTAAACGAGATTGGGCAGGACCTTCAGAGGGTTCCAGGTGAGATGGATAAGCTTTCAGTGAGAAAGACCATGACGCGAAGAAGAACAATACATCGTATTGGCGTCGCAGGTAGATCCGTAGTGATCTCAGTGGCAGCACTGATACTGATGCTTTTTGTGGGCGTTAATACTTCAAAGAAGATAGCTCTGGCTGCTTCTGAAATCCCGGTGATTGGGAAAATCAGCAGTATGCTAATTATCCGCGATGATATAAAAGAAGCTCTGGTTAATCACGAAGATTTGGAGAAGCCAATCGAATCTGGACTGCTAATGACGATTGGAAAAGCTGTTCCAGGGAAAAACACTTCTATTGAACTAACACTGGACTCTGTGTTAGTAGATGATCACATGCTTTCAGCTATAATCAAGATTAAGACTGACGAAAAGGCTGAAGGCTTTTACACAATTCAAAATCCTAAGGTCGTCAATCTTGACACGGGAGCCGAGGTTGAGGTTGTCCCCGATAGCACAATCTTTGAGGAGTCCGACAAGGCATATCTATTCCGTTTTGCCTGGGATTGCAAATGCAAAAACTTGAGTTTGGACTTCGATCTTGTAGATGAAAAAATCGACTTTACTGATTGGAAAGTCCTTGAGTCATATCATTTTGAAATCATGGATGTTCCCGAAACATATACCCGACATATTCCGATGGATCAGACAATCTCATTTGAAGGCCACGATTTTCATTTCGTTGAATTTCAGATATCAGAGACCGGAACAAAACTCATATATGAATTCCCTCCAGAAAAGACGTTTACATACGGCTGCCTGGACATGGTTATCGAAGATGAGCATGGGAATATTCTTGCTGAAAAAGTCCGCGATGCTATATCGTCGTATATAGTCGATGGACCAGACGAAAAGAAGTATTGTGTGGATCTCTTTTCCTCCTTCTACTATGAAGATGTAAGTAAAATCCATATTCATATTACGGGGTGTTACTGTGCACTGTTTGATGATGAAATTCTTACCATCGATATGAAGAAAGAAACCGGTTCCTTTAATGGAGATACGTTCCCTATTAAGGTGTACTATGGCGATAGAACATCGAATACAGAATTTGGCCTTTCTGCCGAGTACGACACATATTATGATTGGGCCAGAGACGCAGTCGTTTATTTTCTTGTCCCATTACAAAGCGAGATGCCGGTATTCAACTCG
Organism: Clostridiales bacterium; assembly: GCA_017545245.1. GTDB lineage: Bacteria > Bacillota > Clostridia > Saccharofermentanales > Saccharofermentanaceae > Scatonaster. The sequence continues at coordinate 46,901 of JAFWPB010000066.1, read as the reverse complement.
CAGAGATTCATAAATCCAGACCGTGAAACCACCTATTTCTATGATTTCCCTAAAACGACTATTGATGGACAGGAATATATCGTGATTCAACAACTCAGTTGGAATGTCGATAATTGGGAGAACGATGAGTGCAAGTATTACTATGTGCACGGCAGCGACTACAAGACATACGCGTTTGATCGTGTCATCGAATTGGATACAACATCCGTGAAAGACTCCGATACTTGATAAATATCTAATAGTAAGAAACTAGAATTCAACCTGATAAAAAGGAGGTATTGTGGACGTGATGAGTGAATCATATATGAGTTCTTCTCGAGGATCCGAAGGGAAGAGGTCGTGAGCGGTAATCCGCGAGTATCTAACAAAACAAAAACAAGGCTAATGATTTAAAGAATAGGAGATAAAAATGAAAAGAGAAATACATAAAGTGTTAGCAACACTTTTGACAATCATTCTGCTGATAGCGGCATTGCCAACAAACTTTGTATCGGCAGTATCAAATACCGTGTACGGTGGCGTGGATTATGCACATGTATATAACTACGAATTTTACAAAGGCCATCCAGATTTAAAAAAAGCATTTGGAGATAATGAATCAAAATACTTAGCACATTTTGTTAATTACGGGATGAAAGAAGGCCGTCAGGCGAGTCCGGAGTTTGATGTGCAGTATTACAAGTCGAACAATTCGGATTTGCAACAGCATTATGGAAATAACCTCGTCAAATATTATATGCACTATATTGAATTTGGGGTAAAAGAGGGAAGAAAAGGGGCAGCATCAGGTTCTGCTGGTGGTTCAGGAACAGTAACACCTGTACCGTCAACGAATATTGCATATCAGTGTTATGTAAAAGTCAATAATATCGCAGGAAAAGAAGTGAAAAACCAAGCTTCATCTGCACAAATCAAACTTGCAAGGAATACGACCAGTTTTACTTTTTCCGGATGGGCACAAATTGAAACTGGTATCTCCAATATAACTTACGATATTACAAATAAGACGTCGAAAAAAACAATAGTTACTAATAACCAGGCAACCGTATCAGGTGCGAAAAATGATAAAAAACGAAACTATCAAGCGGCCATTCAGGTAAAAGATCTTTTAAATGGTGAGAACATTATTACAGTCTACGCAAAAGATAAGAATGGTAAAAAGGTAGCTATTGGGAGTATTACAGTAATCGTATACGCTACAGAGTGGGCAGATCCGATAAAGTCAACCGATGGTACACGAACATTTACATTGAAGAACAATCTTACAGATAAATCATATAAGATTACATCTTCAGCCGACTATGCTAAGTATCGCTACGGAAAAACAACTGTGGATAGCGCGCTTTTAAACGAATACAACAGTATAATAAATAATCTGTTCGGATCAGTAACTGTGCCAATTACAACTAAGCCAACAGTCAAAAAAACGACCGTGACAGTCAAATTTGATTTGAACGGCGTATATCCTGGCACATATAACTCTTGGCACATGACTACACAGACCGTCGGCGAAAAATACGTGCTTCCAGATCAAAACCCGCCGGATGAAGACGGTTATAAATTTGTTGGTTGGTTCACAGCAAAAACTGGTGGACAGAGAGTATATAGCTCAACTGTTGTATCCAACACGAAGGAACATACTCTGTATGCACATTGGGAAGAAAAAGAAACTAGTCCTGAATGGAAGGATGAGTTTAAGACAAAGTATGGTATGGACAAGAGTATGTTTACTAATCGGGGATTCTATCAATGTGAATTTAACGATAAAATGTGCGGATATTGTGTATATACATACATGGATTGCAATAGAAAGAAGACAGATTTTATTGTTTGGGGAATAACGACAAATTATGATGTTATGCCCGCGAATAATGGTATAAATCTATTAACCCAGGTAGCGGTTTTAGAGGCTTCGGGTGAAAGATTCGAGATACGTGCAAATGATAACAAGCCAATAGTATCGACTGAGTTGAATAAGTATTCCCCAGATTTAATTAAGTCTACGGTGTTTTCGAGCAGTTGTCTTCAAGGGAAAGATATTACAGATCTCAACAAAGCTGTGATTATTGAAATAGGAAAGGCTATAATAACCGGAGATGCAAGTGGTATTCCAGGTGGTCTTAAAGCTGCTCTAGAAGATTTGAAAACAGAAAGACTAGGATCAGTTGAACTAAAAGGTTATAACATGAATTGGAAGCAATCCTCAAATCTTTGCAGAAGAGCATCAATCTCTATAAAAAAAGATCAGTTCCTTCGTGACAAAGAAGATAAACTTGTTTGCACATCACAAATAAGATGGCCTGAGGGTACTATTCCTTCTAATATCCCCATTCAAAACTCTTCGTCAGAAAGAAATCTTAATATACATTATTCATTTGTAGTATATGGACATATGGAATATGAAAATAAACTTACAGTAAATCGTTCATACACATTGTTTTATCAGCTTAAAAATGGAGTTATGGCGGCGAGTACATGGAGTTGGCAGTGATTGGTCCTCTGGGACTGCAAAATCTGATAACGGCCAGATAGGTGTTTAGATTCGCTGGCATTTATGAGGAGGATGTCTCAAGTATTGAGACGTCCTCCTTTTATCGCGCCCGTCGCTAGTGTGATTCCGAAAACAATTCATTAAATTTTATGGTTTCGATAGAAATAGTTATAATCTGCTGTTTAAAATAGATACAGTTATCTTTTTAGTGTGAAGTTATTTGCCATCGGTTTCAGCGCTTTTGACCAAGGGAGCTGGCAGGAGCGGAAAGGAGATACTGTGGATTTTCAGGGTTTTGTGGATTCATTCTTCTCACCGACGTGTGTTGTATCTGTGAAGAGAATGGAAGATGGCGGGTATGGAGAGATCCGTCTTGTTGCAGGGAACAAGAAGTATACTGACATGGCGACCAGACGCGTGCTGCGTTCGGATAGATTTCTGGATACATTCAATTCTTCCCAGACGGCGAATGACGTTCTCAAGACCTGCATTAAACTGCACAAAGCAACGAACCTGAAAGAGGCGATGGAGAGCTTAGGCGGGGTGTGAGTGAGAGCGATGTGCTACGCTGAAGAGCCCCTCTGAGTAAGTGATTTTATGGCGAGGTTAGGGCCTCGCCTTTTCATTTGATTTAAGGTAAGGGATATCAACCATAAAAGGGATATTGACCATAAGGGAAATGTGCCATATAATGAGTAAGAAAGGAGAATGGATATGCCGACTATCAGTTGTTTTTATGGAATCATTATCGTAATGTATCTTCGAGATAAAGAACACAATCCTCCTCATATCCATGCTATTACACAATCTTATGATGCTCCGTTCGATATTCGTACGGGGGAGATTATGGATGGATTCTTTCCTGCTAAGGCGCAGGCGTTGGTCAGGGAGTTCATCCAGAAATACAAGAAAGAGCTTTTGGAGATGTGGGAGACAGAGAAGTATTATAAGCTGCCACCGATTGAATGAGATTAGAATGAAATTAGTTTGCTTTAGGAGGGGTTAAAAATGTTTCACAAGGCGTTGAGTGTGAAATTTTTAGAGGGGACGTCCATGATCGTGGCGTTCAAGGATGGGACGATCAAGTTCTTTGATATGAGTACGCTTTTTAAGAAGTATCCGCAGCTTAAGGCGCTCGAAAATCGTGAGTTGTTTTTGTCCGGTGAGCTGATGGGTGAGTACGGGATTATCTGGAATGAGGATCTTGATATTGAGGTGGAGACGATTTATCAGAGTGGAAGGACCATCGAAGTTCAGAAGGTCTCTATCCATGAAGCATCAGCACGTGCGGTGGCTTACGCGCGGGCTTTTGCCGGGATGACGCAGAAGGAGCTTGCTGCTTCTTCGGGAATTGATCAATCGGATATTTCGAAGATCGAGCGTGGCATTGCAAATCCATCGGTCAGTACGCTCGAACGAATTGCAGCTGCACTCGGTGGAACGCTCTCAATTGAGATCAAGATGCCGGCTATGCAGTAAATCTGCGGATTGATTCCAAGTGCACAATATATCCCCACTGCGCCTTCCATGACAAATGAGTCATGCAGTCTTCTTTGGTTTGCTGTATCTTATCCTGGTGGAGACTAATAGATAGAGGTAAACAGAATGAGAAAGAAAAGCTTTTGTGCAGTGTTGTTGAGTGCCGGTATCGCGCTCTCTTTTTTAGGTTGTTCAAAAGAACCGGCGCGGGATACTTCTTCGGGGTCGTCGGCGTTGGTGGAGACGACGGAGAGTAAAACTTCCCAGACGGCGAAGGAGACGGAGAGTAAAGAGAGTGCAGAGAGTACCGAGAGTACAACTTCTCAAACTGAGGCGACTAAAGTGACGACACCTGAGGAAACACCGACGCCTACGGAAACACCGACTCCTACTATCACACCGATTCCATCGATCACGCCGCGGACGGCTTCGTACTTTGGTGAGTTTATACCTTATGTGATGTCAGATATTACAAAGAGTGAATTCACGGAGGAAGATATTCAGGACTACTATCACTTCTGCGAAGCGGTCCTTGCAGAAGAAGAAACTTTCCCGTGTCATAGTTTTGAGGGATATTCCTGCGCCTACTATACTTTTTCCAGAAGTTTTTTTCCATACGGATACGATGCGGTGAAAATACCTGAGATGGAAGATTTCAAGGATGGAATCGCCAGGATCCACTATGCCGAGACCAAAGAGTGGCGTCAGCAGCATTATGAAGAACTGAAAGAAGCCACCGAAAAAATCATATCGGAAGTCTTCCGTGAAGACTATAGTGATTTTGAAAAGATCATCGCGCTATATCAGTACTTCATGAAAACTTACACTTATGATCAGGAGATGAATTGTTCTACTGACGGGTATAGGGAAGTGTACCGCCCGTTAATGAGAAATACAGGCATCTGTAATGAATTCGCTGCGGCCTACGAATTTCTCCTTCTTCAGGTCGGTGTGGAAGCCGATTCAGCCAGCGGTAATATAAACGATGGAGACGGTCACCGATGGAATATCGTTCGCCTCGATGGAGAATACTATTATGTAGATACGACATGGTGCCTAGGTCGAAATACACTCCGCTATCTTCTGATGGATCAGGAGCAGAGGACGGAACACGGCACGGAGTTTAACGATGGAATTGGACTGACAGACGTACCACGCTACGACGAAGCGCTTTGCCCGATCACAAGCAAGAAGTATAGCGACTTGTGGCTAGCCGACGACTTCGAAGTCGACTATGAACACGATCTCATCCGCTATTCGGCATTTGATGACAACGGGAAACTGGTCGAAAAAGAATTTCACTACGCAAAGTGAACATACATAGTTTCCATGAAGATTGAAAGCAGCACACAATGAAAGTGAGCTGCTTTTCTTATTGTATAATATACGCGTTGGTATATATTCAGCAATGGTGATTTAGGAAAGCAGTTTGAAGACGTGGTTACCGGAGAGGGAATCGAGAGATATTCAAAGTGTGATTACTGTGGGACAATGAAGTGAGCGGTTTTTTTCTGCATCCTTGAAGGATCGTTTCGAATGTGATAGAATTCTTAAACCTAGTAATATAGTAGGTAATAAGAGCAAGGAGTACGACCCGGATGATTACACGAGACGAAGCATTTACACTTTTGAAGAAATATAACAAGGACTCTTTTCATATTCAGCATGCGCTGACGGTGGAAGCCGTGATGAAATGGTACGCTGAGGAGCTTGGTTACGGGGATGATGCGGAGTACTGGGGCATCGTGGGTCTGCTTCATGATATTGATTTTGAATTATATCCGGATGAGCATTGTCTGAGAGCGCCGGAGCTTCTTGCTGCCGGTGGTGTGAGTGAGGATATTATTCACGCGGTCTGCTCGCATGGTTACGGGATCACGGTGGGAAATGGAACCACGATCGAAGTCGAGCCGATACACGAAATGGAGAAAGTGCTTTTTGCTGCGGATGAATTGACCGGGCTGATTGGTGCGGCGGCGTTGATGCGTCCTTCGAAGAGCACCAAGGATATGGAACTGAAATCGCTGAAGAAAAAGTATAAGAGCAAGGGCTTTGCGGCCGGGTGCTCCCGAGAGGTCATCGAGCGTGGTGCGCAGCAGCTGGGCTGGGAGCTGGACAAGCTTCTGGAGATGACGCTTCAGGCGATGGCGGCGACGGAAGATCTGCTGAATGAGGAGATGGCGGCGGAAGCGTGACTTAAATCAAAAACAAAGGGTCGTCTGAAAAGTGAATCGCATCACTTTTAGACAACCCCTCTGTTATTGGTTTTTACTAGTTAATTTTATTTCCATTTAAGTTTAAGCGTTGTGCAGCGGTTTTGGAATTCAGCTGACCAGAGAAAATCTTCCAAAACCTGAGCTGGAGTTTTTTTCTTGGATTTGATTTGATCAATCCAGTAATTGGCGCCGGGCGTGTCAGCAGGTCTGCCTAGAACCTTCTCATAAAGATCTATAACGAATTGTGGTGTATATGAGTTAATCTTGAAATTCTTCTTTACTGTATCATATGCAGTTTGGCTTTTGTCTGAAAGTTTCACAGCGTTTGGATAGATTGCTGCATCATTGCCCGAAGGAAGAAGTTTTTGCATGAACGATTTGGAATTCTTGCTGAAAACTTGGAATTTAAGATTGTCTGTCTTAGCTATTGAATCTTTTGCATTCTTGTTCGTCTTTACTTCAATCCTAACTGTGTATTTTCCTCCAAAAGCTGCATTAAGTGTCGAAGAATTGGGGTTGAGAATACAACTGAAATCAACGTCTCCATACCTAGATCCAGTCGATGTAAACATTTCTTCTTTTATCAGTTTCCCTGTTGACGCGTTGTATTTTGAAAGATAGACGACTATGCATTCTCCCTCTAAATCTTTGATAGTTGCATGTATTTTGAAGGCGCCCTTATCGTTGCGCTCGTAGACAAGTCTTTCATAATCCTTGACATTTGTGTTCAAAATTCCATTGCCGGAAAACCAAACCTTCTTAATGCAATTGCTTGGTGCTGCTGCACTAACGCGGGCGATAGGTGCAAATCCGGCAAATACTCCAACCAGGGCGATGCTGGTCAGGAGTGTTCCGATGAATTTCTTCAAACTTCTTTTCATACTCTCTACCTCCTAGCTTTCTAGCTTAATGAATTGATGTATTCAGCATAGCAATAAGTTTGAGAAAAGACTTTCACAATTGTTCGCGATTTTACAACAATTTTTTAGCGTATCAAAATGCGGTGTTTTGTCGGGGTTTTTCTTCAATCTTTTGATTGCGAGTCTGACAACTGGTCTAATTTACCCCCTCTATCTGACCAACTATCAGACTTTTCGCTTAAAAGTCTGACATCTGGTCTGATTTACCCCCTCTATCTGACCAACTATCAGACTTTTCGCTTAAAAGTCTGACATCTGGTCTAATTTGCCCCCTCTATCTGACCTACTATCAGACTTTTCCTCGAGAGCACAACACGCGTCTGAATATGCGTCTGATTTTCTTCAGATTCAGACGAGAATTCAGACGTTTGCCTCATATGTCTGAAAATGCGTCTGATTCTTCATCAATTCAGACAAGAATTCAGACATTCGCGGATGGCAGTGCTTTTGGCTCGGAAAATGAGGTACAATCAGACGAGAAAAAAAGATGCGGCGTGTATAAGGTCAGTGGAGCATGTGACTACACTCGGGGCGGGTGTGCCGAAGGTTAAGCGAGAAGTGTCCAAAGTCAGAAGCACTGGATTACAAAGTGTGAGGTTAGAATGAGAAAGATTGGATTAGTTGGGGGTACGGGGCCGGAGTCCACGGTGATGTACTACAAGAATTTGAATACGGAGATCGATGCGCGGACGGGCGGGGAGGCGATGCCGGACATCGCGATCGAGAGTGTGGATTTCCGGCGTGCGTGGAAATATGTTTCTTCTGGCGAGTATGATCTGTTGGCAGACTATCTTGCGGAGAAGGTGGACGCGCTGGTTGCTGGCGGCGCGGAAGTGGTGGCGCTGACGGCGGTGACGATGCATGTGGTTTTCGATGAATTGCAGAAGCGCTCAAAACTGCCGCTTGTCAGTATCCCGCAGGCGGTCAGGGACGAGATACTTGCGCGCGGCTGCAGGAAGGTCGGACTTCTGGAGACGATCTTCACGATGGAAAAGGACTACATGAAGAAAGATCTGCTCGAAGCGGGGATCAAGGTCTTTGTTCCGGGTGAAGCGGAGCGACAGCTCGTGGCGAAGCGGATCTACGAGGAGCTCGAGCAGGGGATCGTGAAGGAGAGCACGCTGGCAGAACTGAGGGCGATTATTGAGCGGATGCGTGAGGACGACGGCATCGAAGGCGTCATTCTTGGATGCACGGAACTGCCTCTGATATTGAACTCCGAAAACTGCCCGGTACAGTGCTTTGACTCGGTGGCGATACATCTGAAGAAACTGGTCGAACTGGCGATGAATTGATGGCCTGATAGATCTGAGGTCTAATGAAATAAATGAGAATGAGGGACGATATGGACATAAAAGTGGTGATTTTTGATTTCGACGGGACGCTGGCGGATACGCGGAAAGCGATCGTGATGGCGAAGCAGGATACTATGCGCGAGGCGGGCGTAGAGATCATGGATGAAGAAACCTGTGCGTCCACGATCGGCTACTCTGCGAGGGAAGGATTCATGCGTCTTTACCCGGAGCTTTCGGATGAGAAGCTGGACGCGATGGTCGTGAAATATAGAACGAGATTCGAGGAGCTGATCCGAATCTCGCCGCCGGAGAGATTCCCGGGAGTGGACCGCGTGCTGGAGGAGTTGAAGAAGCGTGGGATTGCAAGAACGATCGCGACGGCGAGAAACAAGAAGTCCTTGCGGGAATTCCTCGAAGGCTGGAATATGGTCGATGCTTTTACATATATACTGGACGGCGAGGATACAAAGAGGCTGAAGCCTTATCCGGATGCAGTGCTGAAGACACTGGAAGACCTTGGGTTTAGAGCGGACCAGGCGCTAGTGGTGGGCGACATGCCCATGGATATTGCCATGGGAAGAAACGCCAGTGCTTTTACATGCGGAGTAACATATGGCAACGCCAAACGCGAGGACCTGGAGAAAGCAGGAGCAGATTTTATTATTGACAATATCGAAGAGCTTCTGGATCTGAAACTATAAGTTCAGCATAACTTTTAGAACGTCTTGTTTGCACTTTTTAAGATGGTATAATATATTATATGTTTGTCCGGCTGGACAGAAGATTGTATTGGTTTTCCTCGTGTGGATGCGCGGGTAAAACAATGGGGAGGCTCTAGATGACACTTGAATCACTTTACAAAGGCGAGAACCTGCAGGACTACTATTTGGGTAAGATCACGCAGGTTTACAGAAGTTGCAGTATCGCACAGATCGATATCAGTTCCTCGATTGCTGACAGGAAAAAGTTCAGCAAATCATTTCTTCCGAACACCATCAATTACTATGTTGTAATTGATTCTGTCGAAGGTGTTTTCCTGGGAGAAGTTTTCGAGAACAAAGCTTCAAAAAAGGATCCGGAGTTCCTTCCAAAGTTTGGTCAGGAAAAGAATAAAGACTATCACGAGATCTCAATCGACACCGTTGCTTTTATGAGACCGGATGCCGCGAAGTTCGAACTCTCTGGATTTAAGACACTGGGTCTTACCGATAAAGTTTACATTGCGACCGACAAGATCTACCAGATGTTTCTGCAGTCTCTGGAACTTGCAGGTCCGAGCGAAGAGCAGCCGCTCCCGGCATTTGCATCATTCCTCAACAAGAGTAGTGCAGATGTTCTGATCAAGCCAAGTACACTTTTTAACCGTCATCTTATGTGCGTTGGTTCCACAAACAGTGGTAAGTCCACCACCGCGCTGGCTATCCTCGATAAGCTGATCAATACCAAGAGAAAAGCTCTGATCATCGACCCTACCGGTGAGTACAGAGATGCTTTTTCGGATGAGGAAGTGACCAAGCTGACACTTGGTGTGGATACGACGATCTCTCCGTCCAAGATCAGAATGGAGCAGTGGGAGAAACTTTTCGAAACGGAGAACAGCAGCCAGGGTGCGGTTCTTGCTGAGGCAATCACATCCCTTCGTTTCATGAAGAAGATCGGTGATGATTCCTACTACTACAAAGTCGGTGCGAATATCGACGAGGTTCAGGAGAACCTTGCTTCTGTTTCCAACGAAGATACAGACTTTAATATTGAGCTTCTCCCGGAGCAGATCCAGGCTGAGTCCGTCTGCGAGCCGCTTCGTGACAGCAACTATAACTTCAGATATTCTTACGATACACTCAAGGCGAATTCCAACGCGTCCTTCGTTCAGAAGATCCAGTATCAGATGACGAACACGAGCTTCCTGACATTCTTCTCCAATGATCCGGAGATGTATAACCTGCTCGACGCGATCGATGCTTTCCTGTATGAGCCGAACACGAGCCTTTACATCGATACATCCTGGCTCGGTGCTGCAGAAGGTATCGGTGGCATGGTCATCGACCTTGTAAGTAATTACGTTATTTCCCAGGATGGTATTTATCCGTTCGTATTCTTTATCGATGAGGTTCACAGATACGCAAAATCCAGATTCTCCGATAAGCAGTTCCATGGTGGTCTTACCCTCCTCGCAAGAGAAGGCCGTAAGAAGGGTATCTTCCTGTATCTGACCACACAGAGACCTACGGACGTATCTTCAGTTCTTTTCGGACAGATCGGTACGCTCCTTATCCACAGACTTATGTTGAACGATGAGATCGCTACTGTCCAAAACCACCTCGATGATTTTGCGATCAAGCATATCAAGAAACTCAAGCAGGGCGAAGTCATCCTGTCCAGCGTAAACCTTCTGCACAACATGTTTGTCCAGGTCCACAAGTGCGAGAGAACACAGTACAACGATACACCGTTGCTCTGAGTTCAGAACGATCTTTGAAACCACAGAGGCGTCTACGAGTGATGAAAATCACCGAGGCGCCTCTTTTCTGCTATAATGCTCTTTGGGTGGCAAGCCATCTGTGAGTGTTTATGTTGGAGGGATGAGTTTCATGCGTGATGAGTGGTCATCGAGATCGACTTTTATTCTGGCGGCGATCGGTTCGGCAGTAGGCCTTGGAAATGCCTGGCGTTTCCCGGGACTGGCGTCCAAATACGGCGGCGGTGCTTTTCTATTCGTATATCTTCTGGCAATGCTGGTGATCGGTATCCCGCTTCTGATGGTGGAGATTTCGGTGGCGCGGCATACGAAGAGTAGCGCGCCGGGTTCGATGCGGGCGTTGAATAAGAGAGCCGAGGGGATCGGCTGGATTGCGGTTTCCAATGGTATCGGCATTTCCATCTACTATGCCGCGGTGTTTGCGTGGGTCATCCTGATGTTCTTTATGAGTTTTAAGTTTATGGGCATGACCGGCGATACAGAGGCGGCGAGTTCCCTCTGGGCAGAGACGATCAAGACGACGGGCACGACGTCCGGGTTTACGACGATCGCGTGGCCGGTGCTGATCTGCCTTCTGATTGCGTGGGCGCTGTGCTATCTTTGCATCCGTAACGGAACGACGACGGTTGGTAAGGTCGTTAAATATACGGTTTCACTTCCTGTTATCTGCCTTCTGGTGCTGGCGGTACGTGGCTTTACCATGCCGGGCGCGCTGGACGGAGTGGCGAAGCTTTTCGTTCCGAAGTGGAGTGCACTTTCGGATTCGAATCTCTGGATCGATGCGATCGGCCAGGTGTTCTACTCACTGTCCACATCTATGGCGATCATGTTCGCGTACGGTTCTTTTCTCGACAGCAAGGCCAATATCGCTGTGGACTCGATCATCATTGCTTTTTCTGACATGATCATCAGCGTGCTGGCGGGTATTGTTATGTTTACGACCATGGCGGGCGTAGGCATGCTGGACAATATGTCCGCTTCCGGTATCGCGACGGCGTTTATCATTTATCCGCAGGCGATCGTAAAGCTTTCCAACAGCGGTGTAATCAACATGATCTTCGCGTTCATTTTCTACTTCTGCCTGATTACGCTGGCGATCGACTCGCTGTTTTCCATCGTGGAAGGTATCTCGACAGCGCTTTCGGATAAGTTCCATCTGAATAAGAAAAAGACGACCCTCACGATCTGCATCATCGAGGGTGTGCTGAGCCTCATCTATGTTACGGGCGCAGGTCTTGCAGTCCTGGATATCGCGGATTATTTCATCAACAGCTACACGCTGATCCTTACGGGAATCCTCGAGGTGATCGTGGCCGGATGGTTCTTCAAGACGTCGCGGATCCTCGAGCAGATCAACCGCAACACCAAGAGTTTCAAGATGCCTGGCTGGTGGTTCATGCCTTCGATCAAGGTTGTTTCGCCGCTTGTGCTGGCAGGGCTTTTTACATGGAATATCGTTAACCTTATCCGCGCCGGTGGTATCTATGGCAAGGCGGACGGGTACTCGCTCAAGGCGAATATCCTTTTCGGCTGGGTCATCATTGCGCTTATCCTGCTTTCCGGGTTCATCATCAAAGCGGTCGTGCGCTACAAGATGAAGAGTGGGTACAAGGAAGACGAGCGGAGCTGGGACGAGTTTTCGGATGAGGGTTGAGTGAGCACGGGGGGCGGCTGTTCGACCGAAAAGTCTGACATCTGGTCTAATTTGCCCCCTCTATCTGACCAACTATCAGACTTTTCGCCTGAAAGTCTGACACCTGGTCTAATTTGCCCCCTCTATCTGACCAACTATCAGACTTTTCGTCTGAAAGTCTGACATCTGGTCTAATTTGCCCCCTCTATCTGACCAACTATCAGACTTTTCGCCTGAAAGTCTGACATCTGGTCTAATTTGCCCCCTTCATCTGACCAACTATCAGACTTTTCGTCTGAGTGTAAGATTTCCTCTGTAAAGTTGTTAATATGGGTAACCAAGTTAATTACGGAGGATAGGACAATGAATAGAATGAAAACTCTGGGCAAGTGCTTTTGGATTGGAATCGTGATCGCGATGGTGATGAGTCTTGTGGCGTGCAAGTTGGAACCAGAAACCTCGACTCCTAAGGAGATTTTCCATACAACGCTTCCCAGGTATGAGGAGAGGGAGCCGCAGCTGTGGCTGGCAACTTTGATCGGCGCAAAGCATGAAGAGTCCGGTGAGACGGATGTCTGGAACTTCCAGGAAAATGTGAAGTGGGCGGATAACAAGACGGTTCGTGCTTTGACGGAAAAAACGAAAGAAGCCGTGATACTTGCAAAGCTTTCGTTTGTTGAGGACTATGCGCAAAGCGGGGATCTCGGGGTGACGCTTCCCGGCACGGCGGAGAAGATGAAAGTGATGCCCGGAGACCTGGTGCTCAGTAATGGGAATCAGATCCTGCTTTGCTATAAGGAGCATGAGGGCGAGTATGTGCGGCTCGGGAAACTTGACAATTTTGCTGAAAGTGAGTGGTTCGCTCGCCTGTTCCGGGATAAATGGGATATCGTTCTGGCGTTTTACTATTGTAAATAGTGAGGGCTTTTGAAATGATATAATGGACGCATGCCGCGAGAGGGATGCGTCCTTTTTTTTCTTGCGGTGGCGGATGCACCGGAAGGAGTCGTTTGATATGGAATTGCATGTGAAGAAATTTCAGGATTTAACGCCGGAGGAAATGTACGGTATCTTGAAACTGCGTGTGGATGTGTTTGTGGTGGAGCAGCATTGTCTGGCTCCGGAACTGGATGACCGGGATCAGGATGCGATCCATGTCTGGATCACGGATGAGGACGGCGTGCAGGCGTATCTGCGTATTCTTGCAAAAGGCGTCGAGCATTCGGAGTATCCTGCAATCGGGCGTGTGCTGACTTCAGAGACAAAGCGTTCGGCGGGCTATGGCCGGGTGGTCATGGAGGAAGGTATCCGAGTGTTGACGGAAACCTATGGCGATGTGCCGATCTATCTTGAGGCACAGACGTATGCGGAAGGTTTTTACGGCAAGTTCGGATTTAAGAAGGTTTCAGAGGAATTCATTTTGGATGGGATTCCGCATTATAAGATGGTGCGTGGCGCGGGCGAAAGCGGCAATGAGGATACGGCAGTGGGCGAGGTGCCTGCAAAAGTGAACTTCCGTATCGTGGAAGGCATGTCCCAGATCCAGGTGGAAGATGTGGCGAGACTTCTGAAGACGACATACTGGGCGGGACAGCGTCCGGTTGAGAAGATCGAGAAGTCGATGCGGCATTCGGACTGCTATGGGATCTATGTGGATGGTGAACCGAATCTGGTCGGATTTGCTCGTGTGATCACGGATTATGCGACAACCTATTATCTGGCGGATGTGATCATTGACGAAAGCCAGCGCGGCAATGGCCTGGGAAAGACTTTGGTTTCCTATATTCTGGCGAGTCCGAAATATGCGGGCCTTCGCGGGATCCTGGTGACCAAAGACGCGCATGGTTTGTATGAGAAATATGGCTTTGAACGGCAGGATGGAAGGTTCATGAGTAAGATATAATTCAGCCGCATTAAACAAGCCAAATGTCTGAAAGTGTGTCTGAATCAAGGCAAAATCAGACGCATATTCAGACAAATGAAGCAAATGTCTGAAAGTGTGTCTGAATCGAGGCAAAATCAGACGCATATTCAGACAAATGTGGCAGGTGTCAGAGAAATAGCAAATCTGACCGGGTGTAAGACTTTTCACCTGCAAGCAGTATTCTAAAGCACGTCGCTGCTGCTTCTTAAAGTTCACTAATTCTAGCGATGTGAAAAACACGTGCCTATGATACTCTCATCTCGAAGCACGAGGACTTTTGTGTGCTTCTTGTTCAAATTCAATGTGAAAGGAACAGGAGAGAGAATATGAAAAGAAGAATCATTGCATGTGTTTTGCTTTTTGCCATGGTGGCATCGGTTGCTGCTTGTGACAAGAAGGACGAGACGACGAAAGAAAGTGAAACGACTAAGGTGACCACGACCGCGGGTGAGGAGGAGACCACGAAGGAATCCGCGACAGAGGAAACCAAAGGGGAAAGCAGCGAAGCCACAACGGAAGCGACAACAGAAGCGACGACGGAAGCCACAACTGTTGCAGCGCAGGGCGAGCTCACGAAAGAAAAGTACGATGCCATGACGCCGGAGGAACTTCTTGAGGCGTGTGACATCAAAGATCCGCAGAACCTCACTGAAGACGAATACTTCCGCCTCCTCGAGACGTACCGTTTCTGTGATCTCGATTACGAGAAGATGGAGATGGCGTCCAGCAATTCTCCGACAAAAGAAGCGATCAAGCTGGTCAAGAAACTTTCCATCGACAAGGTCATGGACAAACTTCTGGACAGTGAATTTCCGCAGGTCAGAGGCTATGGCCTGGCAAGCCTGCAAGGGCTTTTTGGTGTGAACGATAAGTCCATGGCAAAAGCACTTACCATCCTTGAAACTGAAACTGATGATTACTGCTTGTACAGTGCTACCTGCGGTTTGATGAACGAGATGAAGAACGACCCGAAGGTGGCGGAGTTCATCTTTAAGATGGCGGACCACGAGAAAGCAAGGATCCGTGTGAGAGCGGCCATTGCGATCGGTAATTCCTGGTCCAGAGGTGTGGACGGCACGGTGGAGAAGATCATCGAGATGATGAACGATCCAGATATCGATGTGCAGAAAAGTGCACTTGCGAATAGTGGTAAGCTTCATGATGAGGCGGTGATCGAGCCGATCGTGGCGATCCTGAACGATGAGTCCCGTGCCAAGGTGCATGGCGATGCGATCCGCGGTCTGTCCTGGATGTGGCTGGACTACCCGTCGCACGAGTCGACTTGTGAAGCGGCGTATAAGGCGACTCTGGACTACTATGGCAAGACACCGAGAAACGAAAATGTTCCTGCATGGAGCGGTATTTCCAATTTCAATATGGTTTCAGAAAAGAACATGGAAGAAAACAAGTGGCGTGAAAACGCGACGTATTTCAACGCGGATGAATTTACGAAAGTCATGTCGGATCTGATCGCGGACCCGGATGCAAATTGGCTTTCGAAAGAGCCGGCCATGAAAGCGGTGCTAGCGCTTTGTCCGGAGAAATTTGACTCGCTCGAAGAGGCAGCAAATGCATGCGGAGACAAGAAGGTCGCCAGTGCTTTTACGAAGCTAAAAGAAAAGCAGAGCCAATCTTGATAGGAAACGTGGCGTCCAAAACCGTTAAGTAGTAAAATCGAAACGGAATGGTGGAGCGAGGTTGGGTATGATCAGCAGCACGCAGAAAAAAAGAATACTGCATTTTGTGTTGGTTTTCGCAGGCATTTTGCTGTTCAATTTCGTCAATACATTTATTCCGGGACGTACCCACGATATTATTTCATTTGCATATATGGGTTTTGTCGTCGCATGGTATCTCTCCGTCCGTGAACGGATCATCAGTGGTACCATGCGGCGCCTCTTTTTTGTCGGCGCGGCGTCGCTGGTCGTGCTGTTTTTACTGCGCGTCTTAAAGTGGAATTACTTTGGCATGTTCCGAAAGCCGAACGAGTATCTGTGGTACATCTACTACATCCCGATCGTGCTTCTGCCTTTTACTTCGCTGAATATCGCCCTTCGGGTCGGTGTCTATAACGAACGGCGGACCCACCGGATGACGCGGATCCTTCATGTGATTGCGGCAATTCTTTGCTCACTTGTGCTGACGAATCCACTCCATAACTTCGTTTTTAAGATCAAGGACCTCGATCCGGATCACATGAAATACAGCTTCGGAATCGCATACTTCGCGCTGGTGGCGTGTTCGCTGATTGCGGTCATCGCGACCTTCGTGATCCTGTTTCACCGATGCAGTCTCAGCGCCAGCCGTCGCCTGGCGTTCATACCTGTACTTGCTCTTGTCCTCGGCATTGGCATGATCGCTGCCTACTATATCAGCGGCGGTGCGCCAAAACTGTTCGGTTCGAAGCTTTTTAATCTTCAGGAAGCATTCGAGTTTCTCTTTATCGGTTTCTGGGAAAGCTGCATCCAGATCGGCCTGATCCCTACGAATTCCGACTACGGGACGCTTTTTGAGGCGTCGGGTCTGGACGCATATATCTGCGATGTCGAAGGTGCGATCGTGTACCGCACGGCCAACTTTGTTTCGCATGAGGATTCGCCGGATTACCGCGTGACCGCACAGGCTATCCGTGGCGGTAAAGTGGTCTGGCAGGACGACCTTTCGAAGATCAATGAGATCCGGGCTTCCCTTATTGAGGTGACAAAAGAACTGGCTGATGAGAATGCGCTCCTCGAGCTGGAGCATGAGACGAACAGTAAGAAACAGGAAATGGATGCCCTGATGAATCTTTACGATGAACTCTATGATTCCGTCCGCCCCGAGGTGACGAGCCTGCAGAGACTTCTGGAATCGATCCGGAAAGGCGGGCCGGATGAAATTGAAAAAACACGGGTCGCCACGGTGCTGGGTGCTTTTATCAAGAGACGCGGCAACCTCTCGATCCTCGCGCACGACAACCCCGAGATCAGCCTGAGCGAACTGGAGTACGCGCTTCGTGAGTCGATGTATTTTATCTCGCAGACGAAGACGCGCTGCAATGTCATGGTGAACGGTAAAGGAAAAGTCCCGGCTGAAAAACTGATCCGGATGTACGAGGTGTTCCACGCCGTGTCGATGGAATTTCTTGGCAAGGAGTGCAGCATCATGGTGAATGTTTCGAAAGGAAAGAACTGCTCGATGCGCATCATGGCGGACCACCTTCTGGAAGGAAAGTCCGCGGAGCATTTGAGAGAACGAATCGGGAAAGACACGCTGTTGTCTTTCGATAAAGAGGAAGAGGTAACGTATATCACATGTTGATTCTGGCGGTAAAAGAACTGAATCTTTCCGATGACCTCATGGTCCTCCGCGGTTTGTGTTTCTTGTGGAGCGCGGTGGTTACGCTCGGCCTGTTCGACAGCCTCTTTGACGGGGTCCGGCATAAGGCCGGAAGAAAGCGTATCCTCGGTAATGTCGCGGCGCTTCTTCTTGCGCACCTGATCACGATCATGGCTAACGAAGGCGTGTTTATCACGTACGGTCCAGCCGTGACAGCCGGAACTTTTGCAGTGCTTTTGCTTCTTAGTATCGGCATCCTGCTTCAAGTCCGCTACAGTATCCGAAGACGGAAAACACGCATCTATCCGGGCTCGGTCAAAGAGTCGGTCGACCAGCTCAGAACGGGCGTCTGCTACTACTATGGAGACGGCCGCATCAAGCTCCATAATGATAGCATGGAAAAGATCTGGAACAGCCTCACAGGGAAAAGCATGGTCGACGGGCTAGCGCTTTGGGAGACGATTTCGCAAGGACGGGCACAGTCGGGTTCGTGCATCAGTAAGGGTGAGGCACCGATCTATATGCTGCCGGACGGAAGTGTTCGGAGCTGGCGCCGTAACAAGGTCAGAGCGGACGGCATGGAGCTTTACGAGGTGCTGGCAGCGGATGTCACGGAGGAGTATGCACTGGTCCATGATCTGGAGGAAAAGAAGGAGCGTCTCCGTCACCGGGGCACGAGGCTGAAGACGGTCGGTGAGAGGATCGATGCGCTGAATATCGAAAAAGAGATCCTGGACTCGAAGATCCGCATTCACGATGACTGGGGACGTGCTTTGATCACGGCGAAGGCGTTTATCGAACAGCCGGATATGGAAAAGAAAAGAGGATTCCTGACACTCTGGCAAAGAAACATTTCCTATGTGGAAGAGAACGAACAATCGGAGGCCAAGGACGCGTACGACGATATTTTCCAGAGTGCGAAATCGCTGGGACTCACGATCGCTATCGATGAGGAACTGCCGTCGGATTACGATACGAGAAATCTCCTGATCCACGCGATGGCGGTCTGTATTGGTAATATGGTCAAACATGCGGAGGCAACGACGCTGCATGTTAAGACCGTTCACAAGGACGGGCGCTGCACATATACATTTACGAATGACGGACAGCCGCCGGCCGGCAAGGTCGAGGAAAAGGGCGGCCTGAAGAATCTGAGAAAAAGAGTTGAGGCGCAGGGTGGCAGTATGTTTATCGACAGCATGCCGCGTTTTGCACTGCATATTGAACTGGGGGAGAAGCAACATGGCACATAATATCTTAATCGTTGACGATCAGAAGATGCAGCGTATCGCGCTGCAGACGAGCCTTTCGGAGAATCCGGACTACCATGTCGTGGATTCAATCGGCACGGCCGAGATGGCGATCAACTTCGCAGACAGTAAACCGATCGACCTGATCATCATGGACATTGTCATGACTGCGGGAATCAACGGGATCGAGGCGGCGGGCCGCATCAAGCGCGACCACCCGGAGATCAAGATCATCCTGGTGACAAGCATGCCGGAAGTGTCCTATATCGAGAAGGCGAAAGATGCCGGTGCGGAAGGCATGTGGTATAAAGAGCAGGAATCGTTGCCGCTTGAGACCGTGATCGAGAAGGTCTTGTCCGGAGAGACGGTCTATCCGGAAGCCACGCCGGTCCTGACGATCGGGATTGCGTCGAGCACGGATTTTACCCAGCGCGAACTGGATGTGCTCCGAAAAGTAGTCTATGGCTATTCCGACCAGGAGATCGGCGAGGCGCTCAACATGAGTATCTGGACGGTCCGCTCTCATGTTAAGAATCTCCTTCAGAAGACCGGATTCAAAAACAGGGTCGAGCTGGCCGTGAATGTCCGGTCCTCGGGACTCGTGATCGACGAATAATTGAAAAAATCACTAGTAATAGCGATGCGGGAGGCAAGCGCTATGTGGTACCTTTACGATAAGGTGCACATAGTGTTGTTTGTGGTGCGCGGATATTGGTGAAAAAACTGGCGCGGGATGTGCCGGTCAAGGGAACACGGAGGCAGAGGCAAGATATGAAAAAGAATGCGATTCGATGGGCAGGCAGCGCCGTTGTGCCGGTATTGACAGCAGCAATAGCGGCTTTGGTGATCACGGGTTTGTCCGGACAAACTAAGTTGAGGGCAGACGGTGGAGCGATGATCAGGAGCGATTATTTTCCAGATCCTGTATTCCGGAAATATGTTTCGACTAATTTCGACGTCGATCCGAAGGATGGTTTCTTGTCTGAAGAGGAGCTCGCGGCGGTGACTTCGATAGATGTTCGGGATATGGGGATCACGGATTTAACGGGGATCGAATACTTTACGTCGCTGCAACATCTGGATTGCAGGAAAAACGAGATCGGGCAGCTGAATCTGGAGAAGAACGCAGAGCTGATATCGCTGAACTGCAGTGAGAACAAGCTTGAACAACTGGATCTGCTGGGTAAAACGAAACTGTCAACTCTGAACTGCAGCGAAAACAACATTTCGGAGCTGAATCTGAAGGATCTCCAGAATCTGAGAGTTTTTTACTGTTACAGCAACGATCTGACTGATCTCCGGCCGCTTTATTTGACGGAAGTTCGAGAACTCTTATGTCAGGACAATCAGATCAAAAGCCTCGATTTTAGTAAATGTACCAAACTTTATGAGTTGAACTGTTCGAACAATCAGCTTTCGCAACTGGATCTGAGGGAAAATACTGAGGTTGAAAAAGTGTTGTGCCAGGGAAACAAAATTAAAGCTTTGTTTGTTTCCGATCTTACCAAACTCAAAACTTTGAACTGCTCGGATAACTGGATAACATATATTGATTTGAAAGTGAGTCCGGACCTGAGTTACTTGAATGTTTCTATGAACCGCTTGACCTCTCTGGATGTAAAAAGATACAACGGTCTTCACTATTTGTACTGTCACACAAACAGTTTACAGAATTTAGATCTGAGTGCATGTACGAAACTGATGGAAGTGGATTGCTCGAAGAATTATTTCACTTCAAAGCCGGCTGTTCCTGACGGATGTGTGTTGACCTATTCACCTCAGGATACGTTTGTCTCCGGTTCGGTTCGTGTGGATAAGACCCATTTCCCGGATGAGGCATTCCGACAGTATATTACGTTAGAAATCGATAATGCTCCGCAAGATGGCTGGTTGTCAGAGAAAGAAATCAAAGCGGCTGTAGTTTTAGATTGCTCAGGCAAGGGAATCGGTTCTCTGGAAGGAATTGATTATTTTTCGAATCTGCAATACTTTGACTGCTCTTCCAATAATCTTGTCACTTTGGACCTTAAGTCGAATAAGGAGCTTTTTAGGCTTAATTGCAGCAAGAATCCCGAATTATACGGCCTTTATATCTCGAAACTTGAGAAACTTGAAATAGTGTATAGCTCGGATTGTGGAATAAGTACACTGAATGTCAGTATGAATCCGAATCTAAAGACTCTTGAAGCCAACAATAACATAATTCAGGAGTTGGATGTCAGTTCGAATCTTAAGCTTAAAACGTTGGCGGTAAACGACAATCGTCTGACAAGCCTCGATGTCAGTAAAAACACAGCATTGACTGATTTGGAATGCAAGAACAATAGCATTCCGTTACTTGATGTGACCCAATGTACAGGATTGAAGATCCTTTATTGTGAATATAATTATCTGGAAAAAGTAACCGGTATTCCTAAAGGATGCACGTATTTGTCTACAACACCTCAGAAAACGGTTCCTCCTGTCACCGGTCTTTCCGGCTACTCCCTGTCAGAGAATGAGATACATCTGGAGTGGGATCGAACAGTTGGTGTAGATGGATATGAAGTGTATATGGGCAGCTATTCGGAAGGGTATTTTTCTAAGATGGCGACATTGGAGGGGAAATACAAGACTACGCATACGATCGAGAACCTTGCTCGTGATAATGACTATTACTTCAAGATCCGGTCTTACCTGAATGTCGGAACAGAAATACGATATAGCGAATTCAGTGAAGTCCTGTGTATTACTACACCGGTTGATGTGAACGCAGCCAATTTCCCAGATGCAGAGTTTCTGCGTTATGCCGAATACATGGATACAAAACAAGACGGACAGCTGACCAGGGATGAGCGCAATGCAGTAACGAAACTTTATATTGCGGATTGCGACATGGCGGATCTGACAGGTATCGGTTTTTTCAACCAGTTGAAAGAACTATATTGTGGCGATAATAAACTGACTTCTCTTGATCTGAGCAAGAATACGGAACTGCTTGTACTTGATTGCAAAAGGAATACGGAACTGCAATCGCTTGATATCAGTAAGAATAAGAAACTTCGCACGCTGAATTGCTCCGGATGCAGCTTGTCAAGTCTGGATCTTTCATATAATTACGATCTGGGGTCACTTTCGTGCTCGAATAATCAGCTCAAAGAACTGGACCTGAAGCGGAATCCGAATCTCCAATATTTGAATTGCTGTGTGAATTACCTGACTTCTTTGGATCTGAGTAATAATGATATCTTGTTTGATATGGATATTTGGGGAAACCAGATCGAGACGGTGGATATACACCATATCCAGTGGCTTATCGAGAATATCGTAGCCCCTGGAGAGACTGAAGTGCAGCCTTTCGAAACAACCAGCTGGGATATCTTCGAAGTGACGTACGATTGTTATATGGTTGGCTCCGAAGCCGCTCATGTGAGCTACGACAAGACGACCCGACTGGTCGTCAAAGAACGCGCGAAGTGCACGGTAGCTTTTGATGCCAATGGTGGTTCGGGTTCGGTAAAAGCGCTTACCGTCATGGAGGGGGATCCTATTACTCTTCCGATTTGCGGTTTTACTGCGCCGAAAGGAAAAGTGTTTGATAAGTGGAGCGCTGGCATCCCGGGTGAGAGTGTCATCGTGAATGCGGATATGACGATCAAGGCGATCTGGAAAGAGGCGCCGGTGACGCCGAAGCCGACGGGCACGACGCCGAAACCGACGGGCACGACGCCGAAGCCGACGAGCGTGACGCCGAAGCCGACGATCGTGACGCCGAAGCCGACGGGCACGACACCGAAGCCGACGGGCACGACACCAAAGCCGACGAGCACGACACCGAAGCCGACGAGCACGACACCAAAGCCGACAAGTGCGACACCGAAGCCGACGGGCACGACACCAAAGCCAACAAGTGCGACGCCGAAGCCGACAAGTGCGACGCCGAAGCCGACGGGCACGACGCCGAAGCCGACTAGTGCGACGCCGAAGCCGATGAGCGTGACACCGAAGCCGACGGGCACGACGCCGAAGCCGACGAGCACGACGCCGAAACCGACGGGCACGACACCAAAGCCGACGAGCACGACACCGAAGCCGACTAGTGCGACGCCGAAGCCGACGAGCACGACGCCGAAGCCGACGAGCACGACGCCGAAACCGACGGGCACGACACCTACACCGATTCCTGAGAAGGAACCGTCTATCGCCGATTTTGTAGAGCGTCTCTATACGATCGCACTTGCCCGTGAATCTGAGCCGGAAGGAAAAGCATTCTGGGTCAACGAGATCGAAAGTGGTAATCGTACAGGTGGTGACTGCGCGCACTTCTTCCTGATCGAGGCACAGGAATTCCTGAACCGAGGACTTACTGATGAAGACTTTGTGGAGACACTTTATCTCACCTTCTTCGACCGTGCATCCGAACCAGCGGGAAAGAAGTTCTGGGTCGGTTCGCTGAAGAACGGAACAATGACGAAAGAAAATGTCATCAACGGATTTATCGATTCCGCTGAGTGGTGCAATGTCTGCGCGACATACGGAGTCAAGTCCGGTGCGCC
The DNA here is from genome assembly GCA_017545245.1 of Clostridiales bacterium. GTDB lineage: Bacteria > Bacillota > Clostridia > Saccharofermentanales > Saccharofermentanaceae > Scatonaster. The sequence continues at coordinate 23,361 of JAFWPB010000066.1, read as the reverse complement.
GAATGCAAAAGCAGAGTTTGCAAGTAAGAATGCGATCAGGTTTGCGACACGTTTGTATACATGCTGCCTCGGAAGAGATCCGGAAGATGGCGGACTGAAGTACTGGTCATTAGCTTTGACTAACCTTGAACAGACAGGATACGCCGCAGCTGAGCAGTTCTTCACGTGCGAGGAGTTCATGAACCTGAAGACCACGGGCGAAGAATATGTGAAGAGACTCTATACGACCTTTATGGGACGTGACCCGGAGGCGAGTGAGATTGCCTTCTGGACAGGCGAACTTACCAAGGGTTCACAGACAAGAACCAGCACGCTGGAGTTCTTCGGACACTCTGAAGAATTCACGGCCATCTGCAAACAGTACGGGATCGATCGCGGATAAAAGGATAAGATTTCAAGCAGAATGAAAAAAGAGTAGTTGACAGCATGCCTTTTCCTTGTTAGAATGATTTTGCAAAAGTTAATTGCGCACAAGCAAAGTGAAGAGGTGAAGAAAAATGGCGAAGCAGTGTGATTACGATATTTTGAAGCTGGATCATCAGGTTTGTTTTCCTCTTTATGCCTGCTCGAAAGAAATAGTCCGCCAGTACAGTCCTTTTCTCAAAGAACTCGACCTTACCTATACCCAGTACATCGTCATGATGGTGCTTTGGGAGAAAGAAGAGACCTCGTCAAGAGTGCTCGCGGAGTGCCTGCATCTGGACTACGGAACGCTGACTCCTGTACTGAAAAGACTGGAACAGTCGGGCTATCTGAAGCGGACAAGGTCGGAAGAGGATGAGAGGATCCTGACTCTGACACTTACCCAAGAAGGAGAAGAGCTGAGGAAAAAGGCGGTGAATATCCCTTCGGCTATTGCCAAGATCGTGGGACTTTCGCAAGAGGAGTTCACGCAGCTGTATCAGCTTGCCTATAAAGCACTCAGCAACATGGAATCTTATGGCACGAAAACGTAAGCCAAAGATAGATAGAAGATGTCCGGCGATCCCGGAGAAAGACCGATTTGTAAGGAGGAAGAACAGATGGCTACAGTATATGATTTTAAAGTGAAAGACAGAATGGGCAATGAGGTTTCTCTCAAAGATTACGAGGGAAAAGTGCTCCTGATCGTGAATACGGCGACAGGCTGCGGCTTTACTCCTCACTATGAGCCGCTGGAGGCAATGTATAAGGATCTGAAAGATAAGGGATTCGAGATCCTGGATTTCCCTTGCAACCAGTTTGCGAATCAGGCACCGGGCACTGAGGAAGAGATCCATCAGTTCTGCACGCTGAAATTCGGAACGGATTTCCCGCAGTTTGCGAAGATCGATGTCAATGGCGAGACTGCCGACCCACTGTTTGCTTTCCTTGCGACGGAAAAGCCTTTTGAAGGTTTTGGAAAAGGACTTAAGAATGCGGCTCTCAACAAATTCTCGAGCATGAACAATAAGGCTTTCGGAGATAAGGCATATATCCGCTGGAACTTCACCAAATTCCTTATCGGCCGCGATGGTAAAGTTCTTGCGCGCTTCGAGCCTACAAAGAATATGGACGAAGTAAGAAAAGAAGTGGAGGCTCTTCTTTTGTGACGCTGAAAACCACCTTTTGCGTTACAATAAAAAGGTGGAGGTGGATACGATCTATGAAAAAAGCGTATGTGAAGATAATGAGTTCTATGTTGGCGATGCTGACGGTGCTGCTTTGTATCCCGGTGATCCGCAAGAATGTTTCTGCGGTTACGACGGCGCAGCTGGCAGCTCCGGAAAATCTCCGGTGGGACGGCAACGTTGCCAGATGGGATGCGGTGCCACATGCGGATTCTTATCAGGTTAGCTTATTAGAAGCAAATATGCAAGGTGACACAAACCAATACTCTTGTATTTTGCTAGAGTTCAGAACAATTCACGATACGAGTCTGGATGTAGCCAAGTGGTTTAGGGAAGGGGAAAGAACATATTGTTTCTCGGTCATAGCGCTTTCTCCGGATTATTCGCCCAGCGAAGAGGTGAATAGCCCGGTCCGGACGTTCAAACGGGTATTTCCTACAATCAAAAATGTGAAAATAACTGATAGGGGAGTGCTTAACTGGGATCCCGTAGCCAGCGCTGTAAGATATGAGATAGAATTACAAAATGCTAGCGATATAGATAATGCTGGCGAGATTGTTGAAGAACATTCTGTTGATCTGATCTCACTTTTGAACGTGAATGGCGCATCCAATGGCACCTATAATATCAGAATCATTGCCTGGGCGGAAGACGACTTTTATGGATCGGTGCAGCTTTCTTCTTGGAAAGGGACATACACTTTTAAGGATGCCCAACCGCGTCTAGAGACTGCTTCAAATCTTAAGTGGGATGGAAGCAAGGCAACATGGGATGCGGTCGCGCATGCAGAAAAGTACGATGTCGAATTGCTAATTGATAACTCATCCAAGAATACTATTTCGGTTATAACCGGCAGATCTGTCGACTTCTCAGATTATTTTGACGAGGGAGAGCATGTATATTCCTTCAAAGTTGTAGCAAAAGCAACCGGATATACGGACAGTGAACTGGCTGTGGGGCCGGAGAAAACCTTCAAAACATCTTTTCCGGATTTGAAGAATGTGAAGATTTCAAGCGAGGGCCTTTTGACCTGGGATGCTTTTCCGAAGGCGGTAAGATACGAGTTTACCATTGGTACTGGTGGGGGAATGGTAGAAGAGACACATTTAGATCTGGCTGAGACAATTAAGGATTATCTTTATGGTGCCGGAACCTATGACATTTCTTTGTACGCTGTGGATATAAACAACAGACGTGTTTCCCCCATATGGACAGGTTCTTATACTTATGAAACACATTCGGCGGCCTTCGATGATTTTGTTGAGCGGCTTTATGTTGTGGCAATGAACCGTGAATCGGATCCGGAAGGTAAGGCTTTCTGGGTGGAGAAGGTACAAAATGGTGAATACAATGGTGCGGACTGTGCGAGGTTCTTCCTCTTGACGGCACCCGAATTCATGAACAGAAAGCTCAACGACAGTGCTTTTTTGGAAGTGTTGTATCACACGTTCTATGACCGTGATTCTGACCAGGGCGGCAAAACCTACTGGATGGGACGCTTGAAGGACGGAACGACACGCGAGACGGTCGTGAATGATTTCATCGAATCGACAGAGTGGTGCAATGTCTGCGCGACATATGGCATCCGTTCCGGTGCGGTCTCTCACAAGTCGGAGATTGCTTCTCAAAAAGCAACGAAGTTTGCGACGCGTCTTTACACTTGCTGTCTTGGCAGGGCGCCGGAGGAGAAGGGCCTTCAGTACTGGAGCCTTGCGCTGACTAATCTGGAGCAGACAGGCTGCTCGGCGGCAAACCTGTTCTTTACCGGCGAAGAGTTCGAAGGCTTTGGTACCAGCGATGACGAGTATGTCAGAAGACTCTACGAGACCTTTATGGACAGAACGCCGCAGGAAAGCGAGGTTTCGTTCTGGACCGGCGAGATCGCCAAAGGTACGCAGACCCGCGCCAGCGTCCTGGCGTTCTTCGGCGGATGCGAGGAGTTCACCAATATCTGCAAGAGCTACGGAATTGAAAGAGGATAAGTGCTTTTGCAGAAGTGACCTTGCAGCAGTGGTTGCAGAAGTGACCTTGCAGCAGTGGTTGCAGAAGTGACCTTGCAGCAGTGATTTTGTAGTAGAAGAATTGAATAGTTTTTTCAGCGCTCATGGATGGCAGACATGCATGAGCGCTTTTCTGTCGTGGCGAATGAAAAGTCTGACACCTGGTCTGATTTGCACCCTCTATCTGACCAACTGTCAGACTTTTCGCTTAAAAGTCTAACATCTGGTCTAATTTGCCCCCTCTATCTGACCAACTATCAGACTTTTCGCTTAAAAGTCTGACACCTGGTCTAATTTGCACCCTCTATCTGACCAACTGTCAGACTTTTGGGCTCGAGGTGCAGCGCGTCTGAATATGCGTCTGAATCGAAGCAAAATCAGACGCACTTTCAGACAAATGAAGCAAATGTCTGAATTCACGTCTGAATTGAAAGAAAATCAGACGCACTTTCAGACAAATGAAGCAAATGTCTGAATCCACGTCTGAATCGAAGCAAATTCAGACACATTTTCAGACAAATGAAGCAAATGTCTGAATCCACGTCTGAATTGAAAGAAAATCAGACGCACTTTCAGACATTTCCTAGGCGGGCCTTACTTCAGTGTCTCTTTGACGTAGTCGATGAAGGCTTCTTCGATCGTGGGGAGGGGGTGGCCTTTGCGCCAGACGAAGAGGTACTCGACGCTCTTCTCCTTGCCGGCGAGGTCTTTTGAGACGATGGAGGGGTTGGGGATGTAGGCGGTCTTCGGGAAGATACTGATGCCCACACCGCGGCCGGCGAGCGCGGCGGCGTCGAGGTAACTGTCCATCTCGCAGACGATTCTGGGTTCAGCCTTCTCGGCGCGGAACCACTTGTAGATCGTGTCGATCATGGCACGGCTGCTGGGGACGATCAAGGGCTCGTTGATGAGGTCGGAGATGCTGACCGAGGACTTCGACGAACCCGCGAGCGGGTGCTTTTTGCGCATGATCGCACAGATCTGCTCCTTACCGACTGAAAAACTGTTTAGCAGGGACTGGTTGCAAGGCGCAGTGATCACGGCGAGGCTGATAATGCCGCTTCGCATTTTCTCGACGAGGTCATCGCTGTTGCCGTCAAAGATGCGGAAGCGGACAAGCGGGTGTGCTTCGATGAAAGAGGCGAGCCATTCGGCGGCGATGTCCGGCGCCATGCCTTCGACGAGGCCAAGCGAGATCGTGCCCGACATACCCTGGCTCATGGACAGAATCTCGGACTCTGCTTTGTCCGTAAGCCCGAGGATCTCTTTCGCGCGGCGGTAGAGGAGACGGCCCGATTCGGTCAGTTCCAGCTGGCGCTTTCCCCGTACGAAAAGCACTGTATTAAGTTCGTATTCGAGGTTCTTCATCTGGTTCGAAAGCGGCGGCTGGCTCATGTTCAGGCGCTGGGCGGCGTGGGAAATGTTGAGTTCTTCGGCAACGGCGACGAAGTATTGAAGGGAACGAAGATTCATGTGAGACCTCCTTTGAATGTGCGGAGCAGGCTGGTTGCGCGGCGCGTGACAGACAGTGGTAAAAACAGGACGGTTGTTTTACTATATCTTTTTCGTATAATAACACGCATATTATATGTATTTTATTATTCAATGGCAAGCGTATATAATATAGGAGGTTGTTAATGGTGGCAACGGTGAGTTTTCCGGGAGCGCCATGCAGCCGGAAGAAAATAAATGAAAGACAAAAACATCTGGAGGGATCACACCATGTCGAACTGTGCAGTGGTAGGAATCAACTGGGGCGATGAAGGAAAGGGCCGTATGGTCGACCTTCTGACAGAGAATTACGATATCGTCGTAAGATATCAGGGCGGCGGAAATGCCGGCCATACTGTAATCAACGATAAGGGCAAGTTTGCATTGCATCTTCTGCCGTCGGGTATCCTCCGTGATGGCGTGGTAAATATCCTCGGAAATGGCGTGGCGGTCGATCCGCAGAATCTCCTGAACGAGATGAACCAGGTGATGGAGAAAGGCGTGAAGATTTCTCCGGACAACTTGAAGATCAGCGACCGGGCTTCGTTGCTTTTGCCGTGGCACAGAGATCTCGACGAACTCGAAGAACAGCGTCTGGCTGACAAGAAGTTCGGTTCGACCAAGCAGGGCATCGCTCCATTCTATTCCGACAAATACCAGAAGAAGACGATCCTGGCAGGTGAGCTGAATTATCCGGAAGAACTCCGTTCCCACCTTAAGGATCTCATGGAGTGGAAGAACCTGACACTGACAAAGGTGTACGGCGCGGCTCCATATACTGAAGAGATGCTGGAACAGTGGATTCAGGAGTACGGCGAGAAGATCCGTCCGTTCGTCTGCAACACCGGCTCTTACCTCAAGAAAGCAAATCAGGAAGGCAAGAAGATCATGTTCGAAGCCCAGCTTGGCTCGCTTCGTGACCTGGATTACGGTATTCACCCGTACACCACATCTTCCAACACATCTGCCGGCTATGCGCCGATCGGTTCCGGTTTCCCGGGTGCCAAGATCGACGATGTCATCGGCGTTGTAAAAGCCTACTCCACCTGCGTCGGTGAGGGACCTTTCGTATCCGAGATGTTCGGACCGGAAGCAGACAAACTTCGTGAAGCGGGTGCAGAGTACGGTGCGAAGACAGGAAGACCGAGACGTGTCGGCGCGATGGATATCGTGGCAACCAGATATGGTGTTGAAGTACAGGCGGCTACCGAGATCGCGATCACAAAGCTCGATGTACTCAGCTACCTCGACAAGATCCCGGTATGCGTGAAGTACGAAGTCAACGGTGAGCTGACAGATGAGTTCCCGTTCCCGGTAGCGCTGAAGGATGCAAAACCGGTCATCGAGTATTTTGACGGCTGGCAGTGCGATATCTCTGGCATCAAGAAGTGGGAAGACCTCCCGGAGAATGCGAGAAAATACGTCGAATTTATCGAAAAGGAGATCGGCTGCAAGGTGACCTACGTATCTGTAGGCGCAGAAAGAGACAGCATTATCCTGAGAAAATAAGGAGAAACGCGTATGTGTGGAATCGTTGGATACGTAGGACCTGAGCAGGCGGCCCCGATTCTGATCGAAGGGCTGACGAAACTGGAATACCGTGGTTATGACTCCGCGGGCATCTGCGTCCGTGATGGAGAAAAACATGCGGAAGTGATCAAGACCTTGGGCAAGATCAAGAATCTCATCGAGAGGACTGACGCAGGCCGCGCGGTCCACGGTACCTGCGGTATCGGACACACCCGTTGGGCAACCCATGGTGCGCCGAGCCAGCTCAATGCACATCCGCACGTTTCCGGTAACGATATCGAGGCAAGTTCCGGCGTGGTGGAGTCCGAAGTGGTTGGTGTCCATAATGGTATCATCGAGAACTTCCAGGAACTCAAGGCCAAGCTCGAGCGCCACGATTACCGCTTCTATTCCCAGACGGATACGGAAGTCCTGATCAAACTTGTGGACTATTACTACAAGAAATACAAGAACGGCCCGATCGATGCGATCGCCAAGACGATCGTACGTGTGCGTGGTTCCTACGCGCTGGCCGTGATGTTCAAAGATATCCCGGGCAAGATCTTCGTTGCCCGTAAGGATTCCCCGATGATCATCGGTGTGACGGAGAAGGAATCTTTCCTCGCGTCCGACGTGCCGGCGATCCTGAGCCATACAAGAAACGTATACTATGTTGGAAACCTCGAGATGGCCGAGCTCTCCGAGGGTAATGTCACGTTCTACAACCTTGACGGCGATACTGTGGCAAAAGAACTGACCAAGATCGATTGGGATGCGGAGGCGGCGCAGAAGGGCGGCTTCGAGCATTTCATGATGAAAGAGATCCACGAGCAGCCGAAGGCGGTGGACGATACACTGCATAAGTATATCAAGATCGAGGACGAGAAGAAGTCGATCGATCTTTCCGAACTTGGTGATTTTACCGACAGAATCGGGGATTTTTCCCGCATCTACATCGTCGCCTGCGGATCCGCATGGCACGTTGGCATGGAAGCCAAGTACGTTTTCGAAGATTTCTGCGATATTCCGATCAGTGTGGAGCTGGCGTCCGAGTTCCGTTACAGTAAAGCGAAGATGGATCCAAAAGCACTGGTCATCATTATTTCGCAGTCCGGTGAGACGGCGGATTCCCTGGCAGCACTCCGTATGTCGAAGGAGAAGGGCATGACGACATTGGCGATCGTCAACGTAGTCGGCAGTTCCATCGCAAGAGAAGCAGATCATGTTATGTACACGGTTGCCGGTCCGGAGATCTCCGTGGCCACAACGAAAGCTTACAGCTGCCAGCTGGTATGTACCTTCATGCTGGCACTGGAATTTGCCCGCATTACTGCGGATTTTCCGAACTATGAGAAGCTGATCGATGAACTTCTTTCGCTTCCGGATAAGATGAGCAAAACGCTCGAGGACAAGGAACGTATCCAGTGGTTCGCCGCGAAGTACGCCAATGCCCACGATATCTTCTTTATCGGTCGCGGTATCGACTATTCCATCTGCCTCGAGGGTTCTCTCAAAATGAAGGAGATCAGCTATATCCATTCCGAGAGTTATGCGGCGGGCGAACTTAAGCACGGTACGATCTCTCTGGTGGAAGAGGGGACGCTGGTCATCGGCGTACTGACACAGAGTGATCTTTACGAGAAGACCTTGAGCAATATGCTCGAATGTAAGAGCCGTGGTGCTTACCTCATGGGTATTACCTCTTACGGAAAGTATGACGTGGAAGATAATGTCAACTTCTCCGTCTATGTACCGAAGATCGACGAGCATTTCGCAGGCTCTCTGGCGATCATCCCGTTGCAGCTTCTGGGATACTACATCAGTGTTTCCAAGGGTCTCGATGTGGATAAGCCGAGAAACCTGGCAAAGAGTGTCACGGTCGAGTGATTTTTCCAAGAACAAAATAACCCAAAGAGCGCTTTAATACGTTGTCCGAGGCTGGCAAGAGTATTATAATAGAGGCGTTGTGTATTAGTGCGCCCGTTTTTGGCGTGCAAAAATCTTTCAGGAGGTCATGTTTATGGCAGAACGTAGAGTAGGAACTGTTTCCAGAGGTATCAGATGCCCGATCATCAGACAGGGAGACGATCTTTCGAAGATCGTTACCGATTCCGTTATTGAAGCAGCAGAAGCAGAGGGCTTTTCGCTTCGTGACAGAGACGTCATTGCCATGACTGAATCTATCGTAGCCCGTTCACAGGGAAACTATTGTACCGTACAGGATATCGCAGATGATGTAAAAGCGAAGCTGGGCGGTGAGACTGTGGGAGTTATCTTCCCGATCCTTTCCCGTAACCGTTTTGCGATCTGCCTCCGTGGTATTGCAAAGGGCTGCAGAAAAATCGTCCTGATGCTTTCCTATCCTTCTGATGAAGTAGGAAACTGCCTCGTCAGCCTCGACAAGATCGATGAGGCAGGAGTCAATCCGTATAGCGATGTGCTGACATTGGAGAAGTACCGAGAGCTTTTCGGAGAGAATAAGCATGAGTTTACCGGAGTGGATTACGTTGCGTATTATGGCGACCTGATCCGTGAGGCCGGATGTGAGGTGGAGATCATCTTCGCCAACCAGGCAAAAGCGATCCTGGATTATACAAAGAACATCATCAACTGCGACATCCACACACGTGCCAGAACGAAGCGCATCCTTCTGGCGGCTGGCGCCGAGCGTGTATTTGGTCTTGACGAGATCATGAACGCGCCGGTCAATGGAAGCGGATGCAATGAGAGATATGGTCTTCTCGGTTCCAATAAGGCGACCGAGGATCAGGTCAAGCTTTTCCCGAGAGAGTGCAAGGATCTGGTTTTGAAGGTGCAGCAGAATATCCTTGAGCGGACCGGCAAGCACGTCGAAGTCATGGTTTACGGTGACGGTGCTTTTAAAGATCCGCAGGGAAAGATCTGGGAACTGGCTGATCCGGTCGTTTCTCCGGCTTTTACCGATGGCCTGATCGGTACTCCAAATGAACTGAAACTGAAATATCTGGCTGATAATGAGTTCGCCGGACTCTCCGGTGAGGAATTGAAGAAGGCGATCTCCGACAGCATTAAGGCAAAAGACGCGAACCTCGTGGGTAAGATGGCCAGTGAGGGAACTACTCCGCGTCAGCTTACAGACTTGATCGGTTCTCTTTGTGACCTGACTTCCGGTTCGGGAGACAAGGGTACGCCGGTCGTACTTGTACAGGGGTATTTCGATAACTACACGAACTGATCGGAGAGACCATGCTCAAGAAGAAAATCCCGTGGATGATACTCTTCCTTGTGCTGATGGTGCTCAGTATCTGGGCCGTCATTTCGCATAGTGGAAGCTACTCATTACAACTTCTGAAAGATACGTTGAAGAATGCCAAGGTTGGCTGGCTGATCGCTGCTTGCCTGGGTATGCTCTGTAATATTCTTTTTGAGGGATTTGCTCTTGATGTACTGGTCCATGCTATTACCCATGACCAGGAAGGCCCGAAGATCAGGAGCAACGGACTTTTATATTCCGCGGCCGATATCTATTTTTCCGCAATCACCCCATCCGCATCAGGAGGGCAGCCTGCCAGTGCTTTTTTCATGAGCCGGGACGGCATTACCGTGGCGCAGTCCGCTGTTATCCTGGTAACGAATGTGTTCCTGTATACGATCTCTCTCGTACTGCTCGGTGTGATCGGCTTTTTCCTGTGCCCGTCGGTATTCTTCCGTTTTGACACGCTGGCGAAGATTTTCATCATTCTCGGCGGCGTCTTCCTTGTGGGATTAAGCGTAATCTTTATTCTGGTTCTGAAGAAAGAGCAGTGGGTCAAGAGACTGGCGATCGCTTGTATCACGCTGGGCGCAAAACTGCGCATTATCCGTAAGAAGGAGGCGCTCCTTAAGCGTGTGGATAAGATGATCGCGCAGTACAAGGCCTGCGCGGGTATCGTGACAAATGAAAAGGGAGAAGTGTTGAAGGCATTTGCGTTCAATTTCCTGCAGAGAGTTTCGCTTCTGAGCACGACCGTGCTGGTATATCTTTCTTTCGGTGGTTCCTTGAACTATCTTCCGGAAGTGATCAGCGTCCAGGCGCTGGTCCTGGTCGGTGTCTACAGCCTCCCGATCCCGGGCGGCATGGGCGTGGCCGATTACTTGCTGATCAACGGCCTGACGTTTATCCCGGATGTGGCCAGCCCGGCAAACCTTGAACTTTTCAGTCGTGGAATCTCATTTTACTGCTGCCTCGCGCTCTCGATCGTCATCGTGATCGCCGGTTATCTGCGGCAGAATCACCGTATTAAAAAACTAAAAGCGGCAACAGAAACGCCGTCGGAAACAACGGCGCCTGCAGAAAAATAAAGTTGATTTTGTAGTGTATGGCGGAAGACCTCAGCCTGCGATCGCACCTGCGATGATAAAGGAAAGAAGCACTAGTCCTGTCACAAAGAAGAAAATCTTCATACCACCCATATATTCGATTGCATTACGGATTTTCGACTCCATCGAGATATCACCTTGCGGAAGAAGCGCGGTCTGGGAAAGCTGCATGAGCTGGGCTTTCTCCTGTTCCTGCTGTCTGGCAAGAGTCGGATCACGAAGGAGCAGCTCATCGTAGATCTCGAGTGCTTCATTGATGGAATAGGCTTCGTGGGTGCGCAGTGCTTCGGAAATGATCTCCAGTGCCTGCTTGTTTCTGTACTTTTCCGGAATGAATACATCTCTATGGGCTTTGAGCACTTTGTCGTACTCGATCATCTTGTCTTCACGCTCGTCAATAGCAGCATTCAGATCGTTCATGTTCAGGTGTGTGTTCTGCTGGAACTGGATCATGATCGTGCCCATGAGAAGGTAAGAAGCGGTGGCAGCGACGCCGGCAATGAAGAAGATGATCATCGGAGCCGAAATGACGTTGAGAAGTACCATCAGGACGATGGCGATAATGGAAGCAACAATGTAGCAGATCAGGCGGCCGAAGCTTTCACTGATACCGCCCATCTGGGCAAGCGTAGCTTTCTGTTTCTCAAGCACTTCTTTTTCCGCGCTGATTTTTCCGTAGCTGATCAGGGTGTCATAGACCTTGTCGAGTTCCGTGGCCAAAGCATCGGCGTAGGCTTCGTCACTGAAGTCTCCTGCTTCATTTACATAGTCGTCCAGGAAAATATCGTTTCCACAACTGTAGCAGTGTGCTTTGGTATCGGTCTCTCTTGCACGGACGCTGGCGCCGCACTTCGGACAAGTAAAACTGATGACATTCATAACCCATTCCTCCGTAAAGCTCGTGTTGTCTTTTCCTATTATATCGGATATTTCTTGAAAAAAGAAACGGGCGGAACCGTGCTTTTCACAGATTCCGCCCGATGTTTTATTTTATCAATCCTGGTTCTCGTAGGCGACCAGATACTCTTCGCCGTACATCTTACGAAGCTTCGGCTTCTCGATCTTTCCTGTCGCATTTCGCAGTACCGGCGCGAAGATGATCTTTCTCGGTCTCTTGTAACGCGGCATCTGCAGGCAGAAGTCGTTGACTTCTTCTTCGGTCAGCGTCATGCCTTCCTTGACTTCGATGATCGCGCCGGCGATCTCGCCCTGACGCTTGTCCGGAAGACCAATGACGGCAACGTCCTTGATCTTGTCGTTCTTCATGATGAAGTCTTCGATCTCAACAGGATAGAGGTTCTCACCACCGGAGATAATTACGTCTTTCTTTCTGTCTACGAGGTAGATGAAACCATCCTCATCCTGACGACCCATGTCACCGGTCAGGAGCCAGCCGTCCTTGAGGACTTCCGAAGTGGCTTCCGGATTGTTGTAGTAGCACTCCATGACGCCGTTACCCTTGACACAGAGCTCTCCGACATCGCCCTGCTTGACGATGTTTCCGTTTTCGTCGATGATCTTGCACTCCCAGCCATAGCCCGGGATACCGATCGCGCCGACCTTGTTGACGTTCTCAACACCGAGGTGTACGCAGCCAGGTCCGATCGACTCGGAAAGACCGTAGTTCGTGTCGTACTGATGCTTCGGAAAGTAGGTGAGCCATCTCTTGATCAGGGAGCGCGGAACCGGCTGTGCACCGATATGCATCAGTCTCCACTGGTCAAGCTGGTAATCGGAAAGCTTGACATCGCCACGGTCGAGGGCATCGAGGATGTCCTGGGCCCACGGAACAAGAAGCCATACGATCGTGCAGTGTTCGGAAGATACTGCGTCGAGGATGTACTTCGGCTTGGTACCACGGAGCAGTACTGCACGGGAACCGGCTACGAGGCTGCCCATCCAGTGCATCTTTGCGCCGGTATGGTAAAGCGGCGGGATGCAGAGGAAGCAGTCTTCACGGGACGTGCTGTGATGTTTCTGTTCTACAGCTGCGGCGTGCATCAGGCTTCTGTGGCGGTGCAGGATCGCCTTCGGGAAACCGGTCGTGCCAGAGCTGAAATAGATGGCACCGAAATCATCGTCTGTGATCTCGATGTTCGGTCTTGTGCTGGAATAATCGCCGGTGATCACTCTGTAATCCTCGGCAAAGGACGGGCACTGCTCACCAACGAAGATGAGGGCGCGGTTCTTGTGAAGCGCCGGCTCGATGTTTTCAATACGGGATACGAACTCCGGTCCGAAGAAAAGAATATCGAGTTCTGCCAGGTTCGAGCAGTACAGGATCTCATCGGATGTATAACGGAAATTCAGTGGAACGGCGATTGCACCGGTCTTTAAGATACCAAAGTAGATCGGAAGCCACTCCAGGCAGTTCATCATGAGGATACCGATCTTGTTGCCCTTCTTGATGCCGCGTGAAAGAAGCATGTTGGCCAGACGGTTTGCCTTCTCGTCAAAGACTTTCCAGGTGATCTGGCGGCGGTATGCCTGTGTCTTTGTGGGCTGGATCAGTTCATATTCTTTCCAGGTGATGCGGCCGACTTCCTGCTGCTCCGGATTGAGTTCCACGAGCGCCACTTCATCACCATACAGGTCTGCATTTCTCTCAAGATATTCAGTAACAGGCATATTCTGTACTCCTCCTACATTTTGCTACAAATACTACAACGTAAAAACACGCCTCTATGAGTATAGCAGGAAAAAAAGAAAAAAACACCCCGAAAAAATAGTTCTTTTCGGGATGTTTGATTGATCTTTCTTTGGCAAAAGCACTTGTGCTGCTTTTTTCTGACCGTTATGCGTTTTTGGAGTAGATCTCCATGAGTCCTTTCAGGATCAGGTCCGGGTCATGGATGATCTTGTGCTTCAGGTGGGGAAGAATGCTCGGGGCATATCTTCCGGTCAAAACAACCGTGCAGGGCTGCCCGTATTCTTCCTCGATCTTCTCGATCATGCCGTCGATGGCGGATGCAGTGAAGAAGACCAGGCCGCTGCGCATACTGTCTACGGTATTTGTACCGACCACTTTCTTCGGTGTCTCCAAGGCTACGCTTGGAAGCTGCGAAGTCCTGTCGGACAGAGCATCAGAGGCGACGCCCATGCCGGCGCTGATCGTGGTGCCGAGAAAAGTCTTCTTGTCATCGATCAGGGAAATCGTGGTCGCGGTACCCATGTAGATGTCGATCTGCGGTACAGCGTATTCCTTGATGCCGGCTACGGCACAGACGACGAGGTCGCTGCCAAGCTGGGCCGGATTGTCGATATGGATCTTCAGTCCGGACTTGACTCCCGGGCCGACGACGATTGGAGTGATATCGAAGAAACGCTCGATGGTGGTCTTAACTGTCGCGGTCACAGTTGGCACCACCGAAGAGATGATCGCTCCATCGATCGGCTCGTCTTCCAGGCCATGAACGCGGAGTGCAGTCTGAATAAACGACACATACTCCAGCGGGGTGGAAGACCGGTTCGTAGAGATCAGATCGGTAAACAGGATCTTCTTGCCGGAAAAACCGCCAAGAAAAGTGTGGGTGTTTCCAATATCAAATGCGAGTACCATAGGATGCTCCTGATAAATGCTCTTTTCTAAGGCTTATGCTTATTTGGCGCTGCTTGCGTCGGATGCTGCCGAAGACGTGTTTTTCAAATCCGGTGCGTTCAAAGGCTTGTTTCTGAAAACCGGTCCGATGAACGGGATCAGTCTTGCCTTGTGCAGGGCAAAAGCGATGGCTGCGGTAATGACTAGACCTGCAGCAGCCTCGACCAATGCATTGACGCCGACAAAAGCAGCGAAGAACTTGGCGAGGTTCTCAGTGGTGATGCCCCAGCTTTCCATGGTCTCGAGGAACTTGGTGTTGTTCCAGAAGAAGAGGATCAGGCAGCCCATGAAGAAAACCGTATTAAAAAGTGCGGCGCAAAGACCGGTTACAGCGTAACCGATGGAGGTGACGGTCTCCTTATGCTTCACGCGCAGGGACAGAGTCTGGAATGCTTTTGCAATAAGACCAGCCAGGAAGCCGGCAAGGGCTCTGGCACCGATGCACATAACAAATGTGAAGAAAGGATTCAGCTCCATGAGGAATGTGCCGAATACATCTGCACCGAAGCACTGGGCAAAACTGGTAATACCGAAGATCGTGCCGAGGATCGCGCCCGCAACAGGACCAAGAGCGATACCGCCGAGTGCAACAGGAATCATTAAAAGGGAAATAGAGATCGCGCCTACCTTAAGATATCCAAGAGGTGTAAATGCCATGATCAAGAGCAGGGCGGTGAGAATACCCATCAAAGCGATGGCTTTTGTTTTCTGAGTTTGCTTTTTCATAATCAAACCCTCCTTTGTTATTATTCCCGAAACGGGATACAATTACCTGCCTTCCTTCTTTGCTTTCTTATGCCGCTGTCAGGTTCATACCGCGATACCTGCAAATTCGGGCACTTGAAACAGCAAAGTGGTTTCGACGAGAAGATTATACAATACAATTGCAATTCTGTCACTTTTTCGTTTCTTTTATGCTTTACAATGCGAAGTATAAGAGAATAATATCTGACGAAAAATGGGATGACCGATGAAAAAAAGAAAGACAACAACATGCTTACTTGCTTTCCTGATGACAGTGTCGATGGCACTGCCGTTCTCGGGGTGCGCCTACGAGCGGAACAAGAAGAACAAGGAGAGTAGCCTTGTATCGGATCATCCTATGACAGAACCTGTTTCCGATCCCAAAGATCTTGGCCTGAAGAAGAACCGGGACTATTTCTACGATTACAGTGAAACGCCTCTGAAAGTTCCCGATATGAATAACGGAAGCGAGGATTCGCTGGTTCAGCGTTCTCTTTCGAATCCTTTGTTCCTGGATAATGTGTTCCTTCTGAAAGGCACGGATATCTATAGTTCTTTTATGTTCGAAAGGGATAGAAGCGAAATTCCGGATGCCGCGGGCCCGGGGGTTTATAACAAGGAATACTATCTGATCTACGACTTTGATGGAAAATATCTCGGTTCGATTAATAAAGAAGAGTATCAGGGCATCTTGAACGAATCCTGTTTCCAGAGTGATAAAGACGGGAATATCGTCAATTTCTACGTGAAGTATGAAAACAACTACCAGGATATGTACATCTTCGTGCAGAAGTATTCCACCAATGGTGAGAAACTGGGCGAACCGGCAGAGCTTTTTAAGCTGGACGGATATACCTATAATGTATCCGGAGCGATGATCACGGAAGAAGGCAATTATATTCTGGTCACTTCGAGCTGCATCCTTTATGTGACACCGGATGGAAAACCGATCCAGTATCTGAATCTGGACGGCGATTACTATTACGAGTGTGCCGGTATTTCCAAAGAAAATGATGTGTACTATATTGAACTGCTTTACATGTCTGATGAGCAGCTTAACAGTAAGATCGTCCGTTTGACCGACGGAAACGTGGCGATCGGCAATCAGATCAGTGCGCAGAATCTGGGCGGCATGATCGTTACCCAGTCCAACAATGGTCTTTATGCCATGACGAAAAATGCACTTGGCAAACTTGATCTGAGCACAGGTGAATTCAGACAGCTCTTCGACTGGAATCAGACGGATCTGAACCGAAGCCTTCTGACCGGAGGAACGATCAAGGTCCTTCGTGAAGGAAAGATGGAGCAGCCGATTAAGATCATCAACAGTATCGATGAAACAGATTTTGATGCCGAGTCAAAAGAACTGTCTCCAGAGAGTAAGAGCAGTGATGAGTCTTCAGCCGATATCCTGGTGTGCACGCTGAAGCAGGAGAAGAATAAGACCACGCCTGTCCTGATCCATCTTTACAAAGCTTCGGAAAACCCGCATTTTGGTCAGACAGTTGTTTGGCTGGGCGGTATTGATCTGGATAAGAGCAAAATCTGTGAAGCCGTTTCTGATTTCAATTCGCTTCCTGACAATGACGTATGGATCAAGATGACCGACTATTCGGATTTCAGCAGTTACTGGACGGAAGAAGAGGATCAGAGGGAAAGAGCGATCGCAAACCTGTATACACAGATGCTTTCCGGCTCCGGCCCAGATCTGATCTATGGACTTGACGGATATGAGAAATTCGATTCGAACCGTCTTCTCACGGATCTGAATCCCTATATCGACAGTATTCATGGTATCAATCGGGAAGAGTTCTTCGGTAATGTCCTGGACGTATATTCCAAAGATGGCAAACTCTACCAGCTGCCGGTCACATATCATGTAAATGCACTTCTTTACAATGAAGTGTTGATCGGAGATCCGAATCACTTTACCATCTCCAATTTAAGAAGGATCATTATCAATCTCCCGGAAGGAACGAGCCTTTTACCTGTGTCGGCAAGTGCTTCTGATTTCAGGGATTACCTGAATAATATTCTTGACGGTCGTATCGACTATGAACAAGGTTCCGTATCCATCCGTCAGGAAGATCTTGCTTCCATTATCGAAGCAGTAGTCACGGCAGAAGACAGGATCAGCCAGACTCCGCTGAATCCGGCGGCCCAGATCAGCATAAATAATAAGCGCTACTTAAACCATGCGTTGGAGATGGCCCAGGTAAACTCTCTTTGGGCATACCTGTATCCACAGACTCTCGGCGACGATATCTACTGGAACGGATATCCGGGCTTTGGTACGCAGGACTATGTTGTTGATGCGGATATTTCTCTTGGTATAGCATCTTACAGCGCCAATAAGGAAAAGGCATGGAGTTTCATCTCGTACGTTCTTTCTTCGGATGAGCAGAGTAAACTTTGTGCAGTGAACCAGGAGTTCTATGAAGACCCGAATGCCAGCCTGCCGTTAAATAAGACGGCTTTTGAACAAACCAGTCAGGTCTATCTCAAAAACGGAATGAAGCTTGTCTATTCTGATATGATGATGGACTCATATTACTTCAGCCCCACCATAGAATACGAAGGAATCGTGGAGGACTGGAGAACGCTCCTCAGTACAGCACGCGTGATAGGTTTGCCTGACGATTCTTACGAGATGACCGTGAGCGTGGAAGATATTCAGGAGTTTGAGGAGTTTATCGGATCTGCGACCAAGAGATATGCTTGCGATGAAGACGCAACGGACATCATCCTGCATGGAATAGAGGAGTTTATCTACTATGGTCAGGATGCAAACGAAAAAGCAGTAGAGATCATAGAATCGATCGAAAAATCGATCAAATAAAACTTTCCTTTTTCAAGCGAAGATAAGAAGAACCAGAAAGAACAGCAAGCACAGCACATAGTAAAAGGCGCCTCCCGAGTGATCAAACCTATCGGGAGGCGCCTTTTGGATTGGAGTGTTAACAGGCTTACAAGTTGGCGGAAATATCAGCCGTGCCTTCTGCAATTGCGGAATTATGTTCTGACATCTTTGCCGTAGCACTCTTGGCCGCATTCATGTAATCAACGACATCGTAGAAAATAACCAGCGCTAAAATTACGATGATGGCGATAACGATAACCATTTCTACCAGTGTAAAACCCTTACGGTTTTTTCTTATCCTCTTCATAAGTTTTTCCTCCCCAATGACATACACAAATCATCCTCTATATATATCCTATGGCATAAGTTTTATAAAACTATTCATAGGAAATGAACAAACTGTGAATGGTAGCAGGGAAAGGGCTTGAGAATATGGTATCATAGGAGCATAAATAAAGAGGGACAGGGAAGATGATCAAGGAAGCAATTCATTCAAAACAGTTTCGTCCGGTGAAGTGGATGTGTATACTTTTCCTTTTGATTTCTCTTGGGATCTCAGGACTTCAGATATGGGTACTGCACCAGAAGATCGATCCGGAGCTGGAAGAGCAGCTTGCTGCGAAGTGCCAGGAAGTATATGGTTTCATGATCTATGACCAGCAGTATGAGATCGCGTTTCCGGGAAAATCCTACATCTCCGAGGCCAGTCAGGCATTCTATGCAACAGATATCCAGAAAGAAAACCCAGACCTGGAAAATGTATCGATTTCAGAAGCGACAATGAAGAGTCCGTCTTCCGGTTCCGATCCCCTGAAGATCTATCTCATGAAAGACAACGACGGCGACTTCATGATGTGGGAGAATAACCGTGTCTATTGCAAGTTGATCAATCCGCTCTTCATGTATGACGTGCCCCCGGAATTGGCTTCACGTCAGGGTTTAGAAGAACATCTGGTAGAAGGTGGAGTGCTTTATTATTCGAACCAGTTTGCAGATATTGTAGACACCGACCTGCAGAAGAAAATCCTTTCTGCATTGAGAGAGGAGTCGGGAACCAGCGGGTCATACAAGGACTATCTTTTCCAGACGATCGGGATTCCGACGACAAGTGGCAGAGATTTTAAAGCGGCTGTATTATTGGACACATCTCCTGTGAGAGCACTGTGGAAAGAGAGATCCGTGAAAGCCGTTCTTTCCGCTCTAATTACGGATGCGGCCGTAACTGTGCTGATGGTGGCCGTCGGCATTCTCATTTACCGCAAGGAGAAAAAACGCGGCCTTGTAAAGATAACCGCGGAAGAGTCAGGTCTTGAGCAGGATCATAGATCTGATGTGTTCCTGAGAACGATAGACGATGCGGAGAGTTCACTTGGCCCGAGTGCGTACCTCGATAATATCCGTGAAGAGTGGCAGAAGCTTTTAGCGAATCCGCAGAAGCTAGGAACAGCTGTTCCCGGAGAAACGGAGGTGCAGAAATGAAAAAGAACGCATCTTCCAAACTCGGAACATGGATCCTCCTTTTCCTCTTCCCGGCACTGATGCTCGCATTGCTCTTTATCGGCTCTGCACTTCAGGAGTACAAGATTCTGACAGATAAATACGACACGATGCTGAAGAATCGTGAAGTTGGTTATAGGAATATTCTTGATTACGCTGAGATAAGAGCGGACGCCGAGGCGCAGTTCAATGATGAGCAAATGGCGGCATACATCGATACACTGTCGAATACCTACTCGCCGTTGAGGGATAAAAATCCTTTGGTCAGCGAGCGAAGCCTTTTCAATGTGGAGTGGACCGCGCAAAGCTTAGTGACAGATGACGAAGGTCCGTACTACTCGACAGATTTTGTCGGCCTGAGCCTAAGTGAAATGAATGATATACGCGACCAGGTTAAAACTGCATGCATTTTTAAGGATGAGTACTGCTATATTCCTGTACAAGGAGTTCTGGTCGCGACAGAAGCAACCGGATTCATGGGGTATGAATACGTAATGACCGGCGCAAGCTCCAAGGTCTTTTCGATCATGCCTATTGCGATCGAAGAACAGCTGGACTGGCAGGATTACTGTAAAGATCTGATTGAGAGAGGGAATAAGACCGGATGGTTCAAGAGCTGCAGATATCGGATCTGGGCGGACCGGGCAGGTGACGTTTTCCTTCCGGAACAACTTGAGATGGCGGATGTATCTCCGGATGAACTTCTTCACCGTATCGTCATAGAAGATGCGACAGATGATCTAAAAGAACTGCGAACCAGTCTTCTTGACCGGATAGTGATTTTTGCAGTGCTTTTGATACTGTGTGAGATTGCATTAGGGCTCGCCTTCGATTCCTCTCGAAAAGCACTGTGGCGGGAGATTTCTGATCCTGAGGAGCAGGCGCAGGAAACACCGGTTCATTCTACATATGATTTCAGCCGTGTCCTTAAGAGAATCGAGGAAGCGGAGCAGGCAATCGGAAGCAACGGCTATCTGGATGATCTTCGTGCATGTATCAAAGAGATGCAGACGAAGACGCCTTCTGAGAATAGTAAAAAGTCTGAGCCGGAGGAATCTTTGTAAGGACCTCAATGCGACGGGGCTTCCGAAGCGCTCGGTTCTTTCGCCGTGACCTTCTTCTCGATATGGCAAGCGGTGAGTCCGATCACGATGCCTGCAGCGATAGAAAAAAGTTCATCACTTGGAAAATGCACATATAGATAGAGTCGTGAAAAGGCGATCAGAAGCGCGATCGGGACGAGGACAAAGGCGAGTCTCGGGTGCTTTTTGATCATGATGACCGTAAAAACGGTGGCGGCCATCGTATGCCCTGACGGGAAGGAGTAGTCTTTGGGGTTTTTGATCAGGACCGGAAAGCCATCCCGTATCCAGCAGGGACGTGCGCGCTGCACGATATTTTTAATGATCACATTGGCAACAAGTACACCTGTGAGAAGTCCGCAGGAGGCGACGATGCCGTCTCTTCTGGTCTTTCGGATGAGAAGCAGGATCGCGCAGAAAATGACCCAGACCACTGCGCTTCCTAAGTAAGTAAAAAACACCATGACGCGATCTCCCCAGTAACTGCGGAAATGTTCCTGGATAAAGTCCAGGATCTGAAAGTCTATGTCTTGTATGAAGTCAAACATAGTGGCCATGGTCCTTCTTTGTTTTTTACACGCTGCGATAGTTCTGCGTTCATTCGCAGATGTCCGCGGCAGGTAATGATTCAAAGTTTAGCACATCTTTCTTATATCGCAACAAAAAGAGAAAAATGATAAAATGACAGAAGACGATTTCGTAGGAGTAGAAAAATGGCCGATTCAATCAAATGCCCCAATTGTGCAGGTAATCTTGTGTTTGATGCGGACCGTCAGTTGATGGTCTGTGAATACTGCATGAGTTCTTTTAAAGCAAGCGAGCTGAAAGATACGATCCTTCCGGAAGGAAAACCGGGAGATTCCGCGAAAAAAGAAAAATCGAACCAGCGCATCCGTAAAAAGCTGGGCGATGACGGGCAGGTCTTTATCTGTAACGCCTGCGGCGCAAGTGTCGTGGCAGACGCAAATACAAGTGCGACGTTCTGCGCATTCTGCGGATCACCGGCCATCATCAGCCAGAGACTTGTGGATGAGTTTTCACCGGACTACATCATTCCTTTCAAATACGGAAGAGACGAAGCCGTGCAGAAGTTCTTTACATGGTGCAAGGGCGGCCGCTGGACTCCAATCGATTTTGTAAGCAAAAAGAATATCGAGAAGTTGACTGGTCTTTATGTTCCGTTCTGGCTCTACGATGTCGAAGCACTGGTCGATCTAAGTGGTGAAGGTGTCACGCAGACTTCGGTCACAATCGGCAATACCACTACTGTTACGACTTCTTACTATAATGTAACAAGAAGAAATCAGCTGGCCTGGAAGCGCATCCCGCTCGATGGTGCCACCAGGATAGAAGATGACCTGATGGAGGCGATCGAGCCTTTCAAGTACAACGAATTACGCAAATTCGATCCGGCATATATGCAAGGATTCTTCGCAGAAAGATATGACCTGACCGGAGATGACCTCAAACCCCGCCTGATCGACAGACTTAAGAGTTACATTACCCAGGAGATCGCCCCGAGTGTAGGTAAATACAACAAATCATTTACAGTAAAGCGGGACGACAGCGTGATCTATGAGCCGGAGATGAAGTACGCGATGCTTCCGGTATGGTTCATGCATTACAAGTACAGCGGCAAGGATTACTATTTCTGCATGAATGGCCAGACCGGCGAGGTTGCAGGTGTTGCACCTGTCAGCTGGATCAAGAGACTGGTACTTTTCTTCTCCGTACTGGCAGTTCTGGCAGTGATCGGCCGTTTCATTATCGGATGGATATTGGGAGGATTTTTCGGATGAGTACAAATACGGAGAACAATTCCAATATGGCAAAAGAAACGAAGTCCGCCAGTGAGCAGAGTGCTTTGACCACGGTAAAGAAGAGTATCTGGGGTGAACTGAGTGCTACATCGGCTACCTGCATAATCCTTCTGATCCTTCTCGTTGCGGGATCGATCGCGCTTTATATCTTTATGAATATCGTTCCGGAAAAGAAGATCCTCTACCAGGATGATGCGGCGATCTTTACGGAAGATGAAGCGGAGACGATCGAGAAACTGGCCGAGGAGCTGATGGAAAAAGACGATATCAATGTTGTCGTTGCTACCACGCGCCTTAATCCTCTTGGCACAAGCGATTCGGACTGCAAAGAATATGCGGAGCAGATCTACAAGGAGAACTGTATTTCCACCAGCATGCGTGACAATTCGGGTATCTGTATCTATATCGATCTGACGATCGACAAGCCGGGCATGCGTTTCTTCTGGATCTATACATATGGCAGTGCGTATTACAGTGTCTCGGATGATGACTGTAATATGCTTTTCAATGGTCAGAAGAAACTTCTTCAGGAAGAAAATTACGGCGAAGCGGTCATTAATATCATGAAAAAGCTCGATGAAGTGGAGTTCCACTCGACGGGATTGGTCGTCATTTATGGCTGCAGTATTCTTATTCCAATCATTCTTGCCTTGATCGTTACAGGCGTCTCAACGATGAAGTCCAATCTGGATCCGGTTCCAAGTTCCAGTCAGTACACGGTGAAGAATCTTTGCAAGACTCTGGAAAATTCGGATACTTTTGTCCGTAAGACCACGCAAGTCTACCACCACAGCTCCGGAAGCGGTGGCGGCGGCGGAGGCGGCGGTGGCGGT
>JAFWPB010000065.1 GCA_017545245.1 Clostridiales bacterium | reverse complement strand
CTTGCTGTTCTTGTGATTCCCTTTGTAGGATACATTAAAGAAGGTTTCGTCAGCCTCGACTGTACCATCCAGATATACTTTGTCTGTAACTTCTCGTAATGCGTCGAGGATCTTGTGTCTCCATGAGAATGCAGTCGGCATGGAGATACCGCATTCTTCCGAAGACTCTTTCAACGTCTTCTTGTCCAGCATGCACTTCAGGTATTTGACCCATGTACTCATTCTCTTTCTGGTTCCGGAAGTGATCGTATTGGAACCAGGGATGAAGGATTTCCCGCAATCCCGGCACAGGAAGCGCTGGGTTCCGTCTTTTCTCTTCCCGTTCCTGACTACATGGTCGCCTTTGCAGTAGAGACAGCAAAGACTTTCGCCCATCCTTGTTTCGATAAGGAAGTCCTGAACGGTCTCTTCCCGCACATCGACATCGTTCGATACCGTGGAATAGAATACGACATGGTCTCCAAACGGAAGCTTACGATATGCAGTTATAACGTCCTTCAGTTCTGACATAACCCGACTCCATGTGAAATACTTGAATCCATTATACAGAACATCTGTTCGAACGTCAACCACTAAACTGAAATAAGCTAACTTTTTTAAAAAATCCAAGTGCTTTTGCAACAGAATGAAAAACTACCTCGTCTAATATTCAGAACGACATGATGCGAAGCTTCAAGAAATTACGAAGATGAAGTTGTCGCGAAGGATATTGAGGAGGTAATTTTTTATGAAAAAGACATGGTTATCAGGAATACTGGCTACAGTTTTACTGATGGGTATGGTATCAGGATGTTCGAAGAATTCCGAAAGCAGGACAACACGAAACGCATCAGATCGCGCGGAAGCCACGGTTGGAATGGATTCGTATCTTTCCGCAGATTCAAATAAGGGAGCGGTGAGTTTTGACTATGCAGAAGAAACCACTGCGGCGTCATGGGAAGCTGAAGAACCCTATGCGGAAGAGGAAGACTCGGACGACACCAGCAATAGATCAAATGCGAATCCTTCGAAGGGTGGATCGGCTGAAGCTGACCAGAAAGTAAACCTTGAAAAAGAGATGCTCGTGTATCGCTGCTCGATTGCTTTGGATACTCTTGAGTTCGAGCAGACATTGACGGCATTGAAGACAAAGATCGAAGAGTATCACGGATTCATCGAGCGTGAGAATCAGACAGACGGAACAGCCAATGGCGGACGTTATATCCTCGAAGAAAAAGATAAGGATTATTACTACACAGCAACGATCCGTATTCCTTCCGCATACTATGATTCTTTCGTCAAGTCGACAGAAGGAATCGGCATGCTTCGTTCCAAGAATTCCAGTGTGGACAATGTTGCGACAAGATACGGCACACTCAAGAACCAGCTGGAGATCTACGAGGCAGAGTATGACCGCTACATGAAGCAGTATGAGAAGACCGAGGACGAGAAGGTCGCACTCCAGATCCAGAGTGAACTCCGCAATCTTGCCATCACGATCTCTGACATCAAGACACAGATGAGCATGATGGAAAATGATGTTGCCTATTCCTACGTAACGATCACGATCCATAAGGTTACCGAGAGAGAACTCAAAGTTGAAGACGATAAAGTGAAAGAGGAAGATTCTTTCGGTACCCGTGTTTCCAAAGCAGCCAGCGAATCTTGGAACGATTTCCTCGCATTCCTGGAAAGCATCCTGATGTTCTTCATCTTTAACTGGTGGGTATTGATAATCCTCGTCATCATCGCAGTAGTTCTTATCATCATCGTTAAAATCTCGATCAAGAAGGCGAAGAAAAAGAACGCGAAAATGCACGAAGAGCATGTTGCCAGAATGGAAGCAGAGCAGAAGGAACTGAACAAGAGCCAGGTAGTAACAATGAAGGGAAGCAGAGGTCCGGTCACAACTACGGCAAAAGCTTCCGAAGTAAAAACCGAAACGAAGACTTCAGAAAACAATAATGATGAAAAGAAGGAGGAGAAAAAGGAACAAACCAGCACAGATACAACCACAGAAAAAGAACTGAAGTCTGATACTGATAAATAATGGAGACGCATATCCGGACATGCGTAGATAGTCCGGGAAGAAACTGAGGACGGGCACCCGCGTGGAAAATACTTTCGAAAGGAGAAGGAGAAAGTAGAAAAAGCGCGGGTGCTTTTTTTATGAAGACTCAGGCTTTTCTTGCTACGACAGTGATGATGAAATCGTTCTCTTTGATCTCAGCATAGATGTCACCATCCATCATGCGCATCAGCGTTCTGGCGATGTAAAGACCGAGACCGGAGCCATTCACTTTTTCGGAATTGCTCCCACGGTAGAAAGATTCGAAAAGATGCGTGAGTTCCTCTTCTTTGATGGAACATCCGCTGTTTCTGACGGAAATCAGGCGGCAGTCTTCTTCATCGGAAAAAGAAATGCTGACTTCTTTTCCGTCACCATATTTGATTGCATTTTCCAATGTGTTCTGAAGTACTTCTTCCAGTCTTGCCGCATCACCGGAAATCAGGACATCGTCATATTCACTAATGGAGAACCGAGTATGAAGAGAAGCGAACTTTTCCGTATACAACGTCTCGATCTTTGTCATGACCTCACGCAGATAGAACTCGCTGACCATAACTTCCAGATTCAGGAAATCTTCTTTTGAAGCAGTCACGATATCACTGACATATTTCTCGATCTCTTCGGTATTATTTGCGATACCGTCGATCGCCGCTTCGCGCTTTTCTTTAGTATCATACAGATCTTCTTTCAGCGCGCGGGAATATAACTTGATTGCCGAAAGGGGCGTCTTGATATCATGGGAGAGAGAAAGGATCAGTGTCTTCTTTTCTTTCTGAAGCTGCAGCTCTCGTTCTTTATTACTCTCCAGGTTATCGCGGAGCATATTGATACCCCACAGGAATTTACCGAAGAATTTACTCTTCTCGGCTTTGACCGGCGCTGTTAGATTCCCGCGGGCCAGCTCGACGGACAGGTTGCTCATCTGGTGGAAAGGACGCAGGATCTTTCGTCCGACATAGATAAGAACGATGGCACTCAGGAGCAGCATAAGGCCCATCCCGATATTCAAAAAAAGAAGCGGCCGAAGATCTTTCTTGACCTGGTATTCAAAGCGGTACAGCTGACCATTGATCTCGATGACATTGTAGTCCCGATTGACGACTTCCTTCGCATCGAAAAGAGAAATGCGGGAGAGGGTGTCATATTTCCTGACCATGTCTTCCGCGGAAGCGCCGGCTTCCATCTCGTGGGAAGCGCGCTCGATCTCGATACGGTACATCTTTCCGGAATCTTTCCGAAGGCTTCCCAGCATAAGAAAATTCGCCCCAATGAGGAGCAGTATCTCAAAAAGGAGGATAAAAAAAGTGATCCGCCAGTACTTATTCATAGCGGTACCCCGTGCCCCAGACGGTGATGATATGTGTCGGCTTCTTCGGATCTTTCTCGATCTTCTCACGAAGCCACTTGATGTGCACAGTGAGTGTCTGGATCTCCGAATCACTGTCTGCTCCCCAGATCGTGTTAAAGATATACTCTTTGCGGAGAGTTGTATTCTTGTTCTCGATCAAAAGAAGCAGAAGTGCAAATTCTTTCTCTGTCACATCAACAGGCTTTCCGTTTACCGTCAGGGAACGCTGTACGGTATTCAGTACAAGATTGCCGTCCGTCACTTCCTCGATCGCATATTTTCTCTTGAAGATCCCCTTGATCTTGGCAAGAAGGATATCGACATCGTACGGTTTTTCAATATAGTCGTCCGCCCCGGTCATCAGGCCTTCCAGCTTGCTTTCCTTGTCACCCCGCGCACTGGCGATGATGATATGCGTATTGGAAGATTCACGGATCTTGCTGCAGACGGAAAAACCATCGATGCCCGGAAGCATAACATCCAGGACGATCAGCTTTGCCCCATACTTCTCGAAAAGCTCTACCGCCCGTTCACCTGTGTTGGCGAGCGCAACGGTATAGTTTTCTTTCTTCAGAAAATCACAAAGCAGATTTCCAATCTCCTGATTATCTTCGCAGACGATAATATCCGGCATAGTTCTTCCTCATGTGCCTGCGCGGCCCTTGCCACGTTGAAATATGCCTTCATTATACCATGCACTGGAAGGGCGCGCCTTGTAATTGCAGTTCACACTGCAATTATCATCAGGTATTTCAGATGAGCGGCGCTTGTTGTCAAAGCGGCTTGAAATTAGTATATTTACAAAAGGAGAGTAAGAGAATGACAGAACTGAATCAAAACATCAAGAAACATACTTGTCCGACATGCGGCGGCACGCTGAAAGTCGACATGGACCGCCAGATGTACGAGTGTCCTTTCTGCGGAGTGACATTTGACTACGAATACTTCCGTGAAGACGACGTATTGGCCCGTGCATCCCGCGCTTTGCGTGCAGGAGAATTCATGTCCGCCAGAGAAGCCTATGATTTCATGCTGGCCAAAGAACCCCACAATTTTGCAGCCCTTCGTGGCAAGATCCTGATCTCGGCCAACATTAAGTCTACGGTGGCCTTGCGTCAGCCTGCCTCAGTCCGCAACCTGCACTTCGAGGCGGCAGAGAAATCGATCGATCAGGCAATTGAATCTGCCGAGCCGCAGCACACCGGTTACTTTACCAAGATGAAAGAGCTTTTCGACACGGGAAAAGCATATCGTGATGAAGTAAGAAAGATCAATGAGACCCAAGGGGAGCGCAAGGAGACATACAAGCAGATCCATCAGTATCAGAGCATGATGGAAGCTGATTTCTTTGAGTACGAAAATCCTGCGCAAAAGGACGAGAAGGTCAAGTACCATCCGAAGAACGTCATCATTGGTTCGATACTGGTGTATGCCGTCTGGTGTGTATTGGTTGCAATCATGATCGGTTCCGTTAACAGCAATTCCTATACTGGCATTTCGACCTCAAAGTCCACCTCCAAGAAGATCACGACCACAGTCGTGCGTAATGATGATATGGTTTACGAAATGGTCATCCGCTCCATGGGCCTTACCGGTGAGGAGGCGTCCCGTGCGAGAGAGCGTTTGTCGCAATCCGTGAACATGAGCGTAATCGTTTCAGACTACTCGAGCATCAATGCTTCCAAATCTACATCGAGCAGCAGAACCTCCACAACGAAGAAGCAGGATAGTAACGGTGAGAAGGAGTTCCTTTGGGCTTTAATCATCATTCCCGGTATCGGAGTTCTGATCTATATCATGTGGGGACTTACAAAACTGGCAAGTGTAAAAGAATATGAAATGATGATCAATGCCGCCGAAAAGAACTCAGACAATATCAGCAAGAAGGTCGATGAGCATAAAAAAGAGGCCAATCGTCTTCGCATTGCGATCACTGATCTCTACAAAGAACTGGCGGCACTGGATCCAATGCCGGAGGCACCCGAGGCAAGTGAACCAGCAAAAGGCACAGGTTTTTTGAGAAACAGATGGAACGAATAAGAGAAGCGTGGTATACTTGTATGTAAGTTAAAAGAAAGCGGGTTCTCATTATGTGTTTTGAGCTGTCTACGAAGAATATAAAGGCCGGAAAAGTAGCGTTTGTGTATGGCAAGAACATCCCAAGTGGTGTGAAGAAGATCACAGACAAAGTCAGAAATGACATGAAAGCAATTTTCGGTGTTGCTCCTGAAGCCTATGATCTTTCCAAGATCAAAAAGGACGAAAAAGCCCGCATTACATACCCGATCCTGGTCTGTAACATTCTTACAGATGCGGATATTCCAGGTATTTCTGGTTTTTCCGGAATTGCCGGGAAAAGAGAGGTCTTTGGCCTTGCCGTTACTGATCAGGAAGGCCTTTTGCCCGGCTTTTCTTCGATAAAAGCTACGCTGGTCATTGCCGGCTCCGATAAGCGCGGCATGATCTATGGCCTATTCCATCTGTCGGAGATGCTGGGTGTCTCGCCTTTTATCGACTGGCTCGACATCCAACCGGAGAAGAAGACAAGTTACACTCTGAAAAAGGGTTTCTGTTATGTCTCCAAAGAACCATCAGTTCGCTTCCGTGGATTCTTTATCAACGATGAATGGCCTGCATTCGGAAATTACTGCAACAAGCGCTTCGGCGGTTTTAACGCAAAGTGCTATGAGCATGTATTTGAGTTGCTGCTCCGCTTGAAGGGTAACTACCTTTGGCCGGCCATGTGGTCCGCGATCTTCCCGAACGATGGACCGGGACTGGCAAACGAAGAACTGGCTGATGAACTGGGTGTCGTCATGGGCATGTCCCACCACGAGCCTTGTCTTCGTCAGGGCGAAGAATATAAGTACCTTCGTGGTCCAGGCTCCATCTACGGTGATGCCTGGAATTTCCTGAAAAATGAGAAGGGTATCACGAAGTTCTGGGAAGATGGTCTGATCCGAAGCGGCAAGTTCGAAAACGTGATCACAGTTGGTATGCGTGGAGAAGCAGATACCGCGATCATGGGAAAAGAGGCGACGCTCAAGGATAATATCGATCTTCTTCGAAAAGTACTGAAGACGCAGAACAAGCTCATCAAGAAGCACGTCAATGCCAACCTTGATGAAGTACCGCGTATGCTGGCTCTCTATAAAGAGGTCGAGCCGTATTTCTATGGAGATGAAAAGACGCCTGGACTCATGGGCGATCCGGAGCTTGAGGGTGTGACACTCATGCTTTGTGATGACAACTATGGAAATCTCCGTACGGTTCCGACGCCGGAAATGCGTGGACATAAGGGTGGATACGGTATGTACTACCACTTTGACTATCACGGCTTCCCGATCTCTTTTGAATGGTTCAACACGACCCATCTTGCAAAAGTCTGGGAACAGATGACGACGGCATACGACTTCGGTATCCGTGATCTCTGGATCGTGAATGTCGGAGACATTTTCAGTAATGAATACCCACTGTCATATTTCCTCGATCTGGCTTACGATTTCGACCGTTGGGGAACAGGTAACCGCGAAAGCGCAAGTGAGTACACGAAGTGCTTTATCGAGAAACACTTTGGCGAAGTGCTCACGGCTGCAGAGAAAAAGAAGACTTTCGAGCTTCTTACCGGATATACACGTATTACCCATACGCGCCGTACAGAAGCCATGAACGATAAGGTCTATGCCCCATTTGCCTATGGTGAGACTGAAGACACGATTAAGAGAATCGATGCACTCATGAAAGAAGCCGAGCGTATGTATGCCCGATTCGAAGGCAATACCGCGTACCGCTTCTTCGAGATCGTATATCTGCCGTTGATCGCCAATCTGAATGTGCAGAAGATGTGGCTCCTGACCACACTCAATCATGCGTATGCGAATATCGCCAGTACGTATGCAATGACTCTGGCGGATGAAATCGATGCCTGCATGGAAAAAGACAGGAAGATCGTAGACGAGCTGCATAAGATCCACAGCGGAATGTGGTACGGCATGGGCCTTTCCGAGCACATCGGCTTCAAGAACTGGTGCGAAGAAGGTTGTGAATTCCCGGTGATCCATACTTTTGAGGCGGCCAACAAGAACCGCCTGATCGTGACGATCCCCGGCACAAACCAGTTTTCCGAGATGGGATTCTGGACACGTCGGGAACTGACTCTTCCTGCTTTCCTGGATCCGACCGTGAATAAAGGTGAGATCGAGTTGACGACTGCATGTAGTAAATCTGTAGATTTCACTGTGGAATGCGATTCAAAATATCTGACGGTTTCCAAGATGAAAGGAAAGGCCGCTTCTTTTGAGCGGACAAGACTTACGGTGATGCTCGACCGCGATTCGCTTCCGAAAGGGAAGAACTGTGCGAAGGTCAAGGTCGTCAGCGCAGATGGTTTTGTGGAGATCCGTGTTCCGATTTGTACGGAAAAAGAGCTGCTCTCCGGCATCAGCAAAAAAGAGGCCGCGGTACCGAATACATTCTTCTGGTGCGGAGATGTGATGAATTATATTTCCATTGAAGCTGCACACTACAGCGCGAAAACCGAAGGTAAGAAGGGCGGATTTGCACCGATCCCGGACTATAACCGTGGACTTGCTGCCATGAAGGCGTACCCGCAGGATGTTGTATTCAGTAAGAAAGGGGAAGCGCCGGAACTGAGCTATCGTGTAGTCGTGCCGGAGGAAGGAAAATATACGCTTATCCTTATGACCAATCCGAGTAATCCGCCAACGCATGATAATGAGATATTCTTCGGCGTGGCAGCAAACGACGGAAAGATGAAGAAGATCAACATGATCCGTGAGGGATTTGCGGTCGGCGATGGAAACGATATCTGGATGCAGGGTGTCCTTGATAATGTCCGTATCACGGAGGTTTTGGTTGAACTGAAAGCTGGCCTCAACACGATTTCAATCTCGGCAGTCAGCCCGAACTTCGTTGTCACGAAGCTAGTGCTTTTCAAGCAGGGTGAGCTTCCGATGGCATCCTACCTCGGCCCGAAGGAAACGTTCCGGACGTGAAGTTCTTTTTGAAAGGAATCTTCACCTAAAAGAGTATGTCGATTCATCTACATCAAATTCGATGTAATACGTATCTGAGTTGATGTCCGTCAGAAAACGGTAATGTCCCTCAGGCAGGGTCCCATACGGGTTTGAAGTCGTATAGGTGTATGTTTCAGTTTTCCCTGGAGCAACGGTATGATAGTCTCCCTCATAGTTCCAGTTCGGCGGGCTGGTTGTCTGTCTTTTGTATGCGACAGGCGTGCTGAGGTTTGCGGGGACGATCAGCCAATTCCAGAAGTATTTGTACTCGAGCCAGGGATCATGGAGATGAAGGATCGTATTACTTTTATTCGTGACCGTTATTGTGATCGTACCCGTATACGACATGGTAAAGGAGTACTTCACGTCTTTCCAATCGGAAAGAGAAGTTTCACCGGTGATGAGTGTCTTCTGCGATCTGGACGCAATCGGGTCTTTTCCTGCCAGATAAATATTCAATCCTAGAAGTGCAAGGAAAAGAGTCACGATTCCGAGTGCCGAAAAGAAAACGATCTTTTTGATCGGGTAGCTCGCACGTTTTTCCAGTTCTTCCAACTCTTCCAAGTATTCCAAGTCATCGTAATACGTGTCCATCTTATTTCTCCTGTAATCTGATGCATGAACTTCTTTCTAATCATGAAACAGATGAAAGAGAAAAACGTTACAGGAGATTTCGGAAATGGAAATAACGTGATTCAGACGTACAACAATACGAACATCAGAAGAAGGTAAAGTGAGCAGATCACGATCAGGGCCTTGTCGTGAAGAAGGACCTCGACCGGGTCACCGTCGGAGTTTTTCTCGACAGTCATACTGTATTTCATGAAGATCAGCATGATGACCGGGACAGTCCAGATGAGCTGGTTTCCTTTATAGACTTCAATGGTTTTTTCATCAACGCTCCAGAGAGAATAGAAGACAAATACCAAAGCCATGCAGACGTACATGTTTTTGTCCAGGAACCCGAGATTATAGAAATCCATTACTTTACGGACTTCCTTACCGGATTCACGCTTCAGAAGTTCATTTCTTCTTTTGCCGAAGCCGAGATAGAATGCTGCGGATATGATCACCAGGTAGAGCCAGTTGGAAATCTGAATGCCGGTGATAAAAGAGCCGTAGAGGGCGCGAAGAACGAATCCGGAAACAAGGATCGCAATATCCAGGAGCGGAATATTCTTCAACCCGAAGCAGTAACCGAGATTGATCGCAAAGTATGAAAGAAGGATCAGGGTCGAGATGGCGCTGAAGCACATGAAGTTGGCAATGTTTGCCAGGATAAAAAGGAGCACTGCAAGAATAATGGCAGACTTTACCGAGATTGCAGAGGAAGCGATCGGGCGTTTGCACTTGACGGGATTTTTACGGTCTACATCCACGTCTTTGATGTCGTTGATGATATAGACAGTAGAGGAAATAAAACTGAATGCCAGAAAACCGAATATCGCAGAAAGAAGCTTTTGCCTATCGAAAAGACTGCCGCTGCAGGCGAGTGGCACCACGATAAGCAGGTTCTTGATGTAGTGATGCACGCGCATCTCTTTTAAATAGTACTTCAATTTCGTCATGTCGATACTCTCTTCAGCTTCGGTTCTGGTACGTTTTCATGATAGCTTACAATGTGCCTTTATTCAAGAAACGGAGTCGTCATCCAGATCGTAAACAAGCTTGATAAAACCATTGTCATCTATGTTACAGATAAAGTTTCCGTCCTCATATCCGTAAAGCTCTTCTTCGGTTATGTATATGAGGTTTGAACCGGAAGTAGTATTCTCGATGGTACGTGCAAGCTCGTGGATCGGAGTAATGACGCCGATGATGAGCACAAGAGCTACGATAGCCGCACGTATCTTCAGACGGATATCGTTTTTCTTTTGCAGTGATTCCTTAAGCTTATATCCGTACTGGGTGAGCATCATGAACAGGATCATGAGTGCAGGGATCGATGCACGCATACAGAAGTCCGCGCTGTGGCCGATCTTAAACAGAGGACAGAACAGAAGCCATCCGAAAGATATCCAGTATAGAGGATCTTTGTGCTTGAAATAATACAGTATCGCAAGGAAGATCAGTACATCGAATGCGATAAATACCAGGTAGTCGACCCAGTATTCCAGCGTCGGGGTGAGATCCAGGACTTTGTTCTGTGCTGCGGAGTTTCCGCGAAGCGAGAGGAAGGAAACAAGTCCGATCAGACCGCCTCCGGCAATATTCTCGAAAGTGAAAAGTCCAGAAAAAGAACTCTTGAAGTCGATCTTTCCGTCCTTTGTACGGTCTGCATTTCTGAAGATGATATATACAAGATACGGAAGCATTCCGATGAACGGGAACGTGCAGTTAAGAAGACTTGTACTCAAGATCAGGATGATGTGCCGGTTCTTTTTCTGTTGAAGGATGAACAGGAAAATAAGCCATCCATAGATCGCCTGGTTATAGACCCAGAACAGTTGCGTGGAGAAAGCGGAGTATTGGAAGTTACTGTACACTTCTCCGTGTGTGGAGAACGGTAAAGAGAAGATATCTATGCCGTTACAGATTTGTCCGATGGTATCGATTCCGCTGAAGCAGATGAACAATATTACCGGTATCAGGGAGCGGCGTTTCAGCAGGCTCAGAAGGTGGCAGAAGACAAGGTTGATTCCAAGCCAGGCCCAGATCTGCTGCGCGATATATCCTGCACCAAGTCCGAAGGCCTTGCCGACAAGGGCCGGTGGAAGCCAGAATCCGAAGTAGTAGTTCAGAACATAGGTGTTCGTACCTTGGCCGATATCGATCACTTTAGTAACCGGCCACGGTTTTTCGATCAGAAGACGGAATACTTCGTTACGGAATTTGTGGTCGTCGTTTTGGAATACAAAACCTCCAATACCTGAACTTACGATCCAGATATAAGAGATCACCATTATGGCAAGGATCAGTAGGATGTCTTTTTTATCCTTTAGGTCCGGAACGGCGAAAGAGTATTTTCCGCGGATCGCGAAAAAGAGGGAGACCAGGACGATCGCCGCTGCTGCTAATGCAAACGGGAGTTTGAACCATCCAACCGCAAAGATCAGAAAAGGAAGGCTGATGAAAAGATAAGTAAGTACCACAATGACACGTCGTGTTATCCGGAGATGTGGCGCTTCGGATGCGGTGTCCACATCGTTAGCCAGAAGATTCGGGCTTAAAGGAAGCATGGAAGCGCGGTCTGATTTGTAAAAAGCATCGTTTTGGAGAATGACAATGAGTGAAACAAAGGCAGCCATTGTCGGAGCAAAACTGCAGGAACATGAACTAAGAAAGATCGCCCACATGGCAACCGGAAAAACTATGCATCGGACAGCGAGAGAAAGACCATTTTTCAGATTCGTTTTTTTTGCCTCTTTGGATCCGCTCTGGGAGCTGGAGACCCTATCGAGGACGATGGAGATGAGGGTGAAAGTGGCAAAGAAGAGAAACGGTAGTGCCGCCAGGCAGAAGAGGGTAGAGGGCAGGATCCCTAATTCCCAGTTCTTGGTGAGATTGCGGAAAACCATAAAACTGCCATAAAAACCGAAGGCAGCCGATATGATCGCATAGATCGGTCTTGCCTTCGTGAGTTTGCTTTCGAAGATTTTGAATAACGCATAAAAAGAGAACAGTACTGCAAGTCCTCCCATGATGAAACTCAAATGTGTAAGCCTGGTTGAAAAGATCCAGAATGCAGTACACGATAGAAACAGCAGGATCCTTATAGGGAGTTTGTCAGTATTGATCGTCATTCATATGTCCTCCAGATATAGATAACAACACCATTATATTATAACGTCACTGGATTGACATCGAATAATGGGAGACATAGGAAATCGTACTGAAATTATGGAGTATAGGAATTTCCTTCAGCATGGAGTGAAGCATAAGGATCATTTGCGCCTACTTCGAAGTACTCTTCCAGATTATCTGCATAAGGGTCATTCAGGCAGAAGAACGTGCCATCCGGTGCGATAGCGATCTCGTTCCATCCTGCGTAGACAAAGCAGATCTCTTCTCCACGGTGTTCTTTGAGATAGCTTTCAAAGGCCTTGAAGTCGGTATCGTCGCAGAAGATTTCTCTTTCGATTCCGGAAACCTGATTCAGGTCTCTGCGGATACGGATCCGGGCGACCAATTCTCCTTCGTCACTTCCGTCATCTGCATTACCGTTATAAATCAGATAATCCCGGGACGATGTGTCAAGAGAGAGATAGCCGTTTCGTGATTCAGGCAACTCGATATGGCCGAAGCCCTTTTCTTTGATATACAGGTGATCGGCGGTCACACCATAGTCGGAAAGCACCTCACGGATCGATGAAAGATTCTCGTCAAAGTAGGCTTTGGCTTCTTCATCCGTGACTCCTTCCCCGTAAATAAAGATCTCTGTGTCATTCGGAATATGAAGTTTATCAGCAGGAATGGTGCTATCACGGGGGACGGTTGTGGTGTACTCAGTCTCGGGGAAAGCAGCCGTGGTCGTCACCTCGGTGGGAGCCGTTGTGGTCATCGCTGTCGTCGTGGGTCTGGTTGTCGTCGGCGTCGGACCTCCCCCACTGGATGTCAGGAGATAATCGATTCCGATGACAATGAGGGTGAGCGCAGCTACAGAGGCAAGGACCGGCATGACGATCCTGGTGATGGGTTTTCTCTTTGGCAGTGCCTGCACAGGTGCCGGCGACGTTGCTTTTGCATTGGAATCCTGCTTCTCGGAAGCCTCCAGGATATACGCATCGTCAATGTTGCCGATCATATTGTAGAGTTTCTCGGCAGGCGTGTATTCGGGTGTATTGGACGGATTTATGTCATTTGTATCGTTTGTGAAACGGTTGTTATCGTTATCACTCATACTTCCACGCCTCCTTCCGAGAGTTTTTCACGAAGCTGTTTTTTCAGACGATTGAGCGTTACGGAAACGTTGTTTTCTGTGAGACCGTATTGCTGGGCAATGTCTTTAACGCTGTCGGTATACCAGTAGCGGCGGACGAAGATCTTCCTTTTATCCGGGGACAGGCCAGCGAGAAAATCCGAGATCTGCTGCATCATTTCTTTTTCTTCAAGCATGGCGCTTGTGGAACTGTCGCTGGGAATAACCTCGCTTAATTCATCAAGTACAAGTGGAAGATTTCCACCACCACGTTTTTCCGCATTCTTCTGTTTATAAAGGTTCAGAGCCAGGTTTCTTGTGATCCTTCCGACATAAGGAGCGAGTACGGAAGGACGCTTTGGCGGGATCGAATTCCAGGTCGAAAGGTACGTGTCATTGACGCACTCCTCCGCATCCTCGTTGATCCCAAGGATGTTGAGTGCAATCTTGTGGCAGAAACGTCCATACTTGGCGGCCAGCGCCTCTAGTGCCTGTTCGCATCTGTCCCAAAGCATCTGTACGATCGTACCGTCTTCCATTATTCCTCCTGCTATGGGGTTTTGATCCTGTTTTTTTGAATCCCTCCCTTCACTTATAATAACAGTTTTTGGGGAAGAATCTTACGCTAAGTGTAATAATTGTCATTTTTCTCCTGGTAAACAGCGTATAATCTTAGGAGCATGTAAGGAAAAAGGGGTTAGTTGAATTATGCGAAGATTTAAGAGGATTGCAAGCATGCTTTGTTCCAGCATGCTGCTGATGACGATGTTTGCTTCGACGGGATGCCGTTGGAAATCAAAAAATGATCCTGACGAAACTAAAAAACCGGTGACCGAGACGACAGCGGCACCGACATTTACACCTTCGCCAACGCCGACTTTTACACCAACGCCGACACCGGATCCGGCACAGATCATAAGAGACCAGGCAACCACGCTGGCAAAAGAACTGGGTGTTCCGGAAGATGACCTTCACGGGGAATATGAGCTTTTCCTGGAATACGCAGATGCAGTGCTTTCGAATCCGTATTGTCAGGAATACAGGGGATATGTGATCCGTATGTTCCCGGTAGTCGCAGACCAGCTGAAAGAGGAGAACAAAGAAACCTTCTTCCAGGAATTGCGAAGACTGGAATGTAATACGATCCAGTTAGTGAGTACTCATGCGGGAGAGTATTCGTGCAATAATGGAAATACTGTCTTGATCTCTGATACGGAATTAACTGGTGATGAGCAATCCTATTGTAGTACGGTCTATCACGAACTGATGCATTCGATCGATTATACGATCGACGGCGAGCAGAACAACAATCTCTACTTTGTTGGAAAAGAACTGAAATCGCGTGATCAAATGACTGATTCAGACTGGAATGATCTGGGAGAAGTGCCCAACAGTTCTTTCTTTGTCGAAGGTGGATGTGAACTGTTTACAGCTCAGTATATTATGAAGGCAACCAGGACCTATGGTTCGATGACCGCTTTCTTTTTCGGCCTGGAATATATTATAGGTGAGGAAAAAGTGCAGGAACTGTTCTTTTCTCACGATACGGCTATCGATTTTGCCAACTTTTTGAGGGAGTGCGGTTACGATGATAAGAAGATCGGTGATATCTTCGACTCATTTTCCTATTACGCATATTCGTATGATTCCGGTACCACTACTCCGAAAAATCCTGTTTCCATTGAAGATGTACTGATCGATGTCTATCAGGCGAAAAAGGGAGATGGATGGAAAGAGGACAAAGTATTCGCCTTCCTGATGGATGTTGTGGAAGACCAGTATTTCTTTGAAGGAAAGTATGAACATGAGGAGTATATCCGCTCCTGCCAGAAAGAGTATGAAGTCTGGTCAGAGTGGAATAACAGAATCAGTGCCCAGATCGACTGGGAAGGAGAAGAGCAGATCCTTACATGGGGAGAGCAGCCGCTTATTTATCTTGATGGAAAAATCTACCTTTCCTATGTGGTTACCGATTACGATCCTGTTCCGAAATATCCAAATGGAAGAACACTGGTTCTAGAGTATGATTTTGAAAATGAGAAAGTGCTTTCGCAGCAGTTTTATGATATTCCGGTCCCTTCGAAGATCCCGGTTCCTCTTGATGCCGGTCCGGAGCTGGACGCGCGTCTTTCTGAACTGAAACATGACAATTCGGCAATGCATTCGCAGAGTCTTCCAACTGGTACAAAGACTGATTATGACTATGCAAAAGCAACGGAGATCGCGAATAAATATGGTGTAAGCATCCGATCTTTCGAGCAGATGACAGAAGAGATGCAGTATTGGTTTTCTGCGGCTCCGAAAGAAAGATTTAACAAAGCGGTTTTGAAGATCGATGAGGTCCTGGGGCAGTATCCGGAGGGCTTTTTCGACCAGATGAGCTATGGAAACTGGTATGGCATGGTCATCTATGTTGTGGATTTTACCTGGGATGGGATAAAGTTCCAGCATCTTTACGAAGATGGCAAAGATTATATGGCAATCGTGATTGGCACAGAAACGGATGAAGAAATCGAAAACTATGACCGCATTTTAACAAATGCGATTTTCCACTATGCAGATTACCGCATGATGAGTTATTACGAAAACTTCAAATCTCCATCTTTTTCCGACGCGCTATGGAAGAAACAGAATCCATATGATTTCATGTATCAGGGAAACAACACCGAAGACGTAGTGAAGCCTTACTATGACCAGTATAAAGACTATGTTGTTTCTTTCGAGGCAATGGAATCTGCAAGAGATGACCGTTCACATCTTATGAGTGAACTCATGGCTTCCGGTATAGAGCAGAAAAAAGCTGCAGGCGACAGCGATGGTGACAGCAGCGGATCGAAAAAGAACGCAGACAACAGTAAGACACTTACAAAAGAGTGCCTCAATAAAGCAGAATACTATTGCAAATCCCTGCGTGAAGCTTTCGACACGACAAACTGGCCGGAGAAGACGATCTGGGAGCAAGAGATGGAGCGCCAGATCGAGCTTCTTAATACGGACTCGTAAGCTTATTTCACATCCTCAAACATCGAGAGGGCGTTGTTGTAGCAGATGTCGGTCACGATACGTCCGAGGATCTCCATGTTCTTCGGGAATTCTCCACGCTCGACCATGTCGCCGATAAAGTTGCAGAGGATCCTTCTGAAATACTCATGACGTGTGTACGACAGGAAACTTCTCGAGTCAGTCAGCATACCGACAAAGCCCGGCAGATAGCTCTGTTCCGCGAGGGAACGCAGATGCTCCTGCATGCCGTGTAAGTTATCGTTGAACCACCAGGCGGCACCGTGCTGGATCTTCATGGCAGAACTGCCGTCCTGGAAACATCCGATCAGGGTGTCCAGCATCGCATTGTCATTCGGATTCAGACTGTAGAGGATCGTGCGCGGAAGCTTATCGATCAGCGTCAGGATGCTCATGAAGTTTGCAAGCGGCTCAACAAAATCGGAGTAACCGGAAATGGTATCGAAACCAGTGTTGATGCCCAGTGTCCGGTATGCGGATTCATTATTGTCACGACGGCAGCCGAAGTGCAGCTGCATCGTCCAGTTACGCTCTTTATATTCTGAGGCGAAGAAGATCATGATCGCAGTCTTGAACTTGGCTACTTCTTCTTGTGTCAGCTTCTGCTTCGGATGCGTGATGCGCTGGATCAGGATCGAATTCGCTTCGTCATCCGATGTCTCTGCAAAAAGCACTTTCTCCATGCCGTGATCGGCGAGACGGCAGCCGTTCTTCTCGAAGAAACTGATGCGGTTTCTAAGAGCAAGCTTGAGGTCATACCAGTTCGAGATATCTGTTCCGCTGACCTTGCTGAGAGCCTGGAGATAATTGACGAAACCACCTTTTTCGATATCGACGATGCGGTCCGGACGGAAAGCCGGAAGTACTACGGTCTCAAAAAGTGCATCGTCGGCAATAACACGATGCCAACGCAGATCATCGATTGGATCATCGGTAGTGCAGAGAAGTTTCACATTTGATTTCTTGATCAGGCTTCTGGCCGTAATCTCACCTGACGCCAGTTTCTCACAGGTAATTTCCCAGACCTTCTCGGCATTGGCAGAGGTGAGCGGCTCGGAAATATCGAAATAACGGAAAAGCTCAAGATGGCTCCAGTGATAGAGGGGATTGCCGATGGCGCCCTCCAGTACTCCTGCCCATGCGATAAACTTGTCGTGATCGCTGGCATCTCCAGTGATCAGATCTTCATTTACACCGGCAGAACGCATCAGACGCCACTTGTAGTGATCGCCGGAAAGCCATAACTGGGTAAGATTCTTGAAAGAGATATCCTGCGCAATGTCCTTGGCTTCGATATGACAATGGTAGTCCACGATCGGACAATTCTGTGCGTAGCTGAAGTAGAGGTTTTCCGCAGTGGGTGAATGCAACAAAAACTGGTTATTGATAAAAGTAGCCATAGGTTACCTCCAAATGTGAATAGACTTCCCCCATACAGTTATAATAGTAACAGATAATTGACACAAATCCTATAAGGAGAAGCGCGAAATCAAAGGAAAATATTGTGGATTTCCATTATAATGTATGCTAGAATGTTAGGCAAGATTGAAGCGGGATATCCCGCCGTGTTTTTGAGGTGAGATGATATGGACATCATGGACAAAATATATGAGACCGGCATCGTTCCGGTAGTCGTGATCGAGGACGCAGCAGACGCGATCCCGACTGCGCATGCACTGCTCGCAGGCGGCGTGAACTTTATGGAGATCACTTTCCGTACGGCTTGTGCGGCAGAAGCGATTCAGGCGGTATCCGAGGCGGTACCGGAGATGATCGTAGGTGCAGGTACCGTGCTGAATGTCCGTCAGGCGGAAATGGCGGTAAAGGCGGGTGCGAAATTCATCGTCTCCCCGGGATTTGACAAGGATACCGTGATCTGGTGTCAGGAGCGTGGCATTCCGGTATGTCCGGGTTGTGTGACGCCAAGTGAGATCATTGCCGCGATCAACTGCGGTCTTTCCGTGATCAAGTTTTTCCCGGCGAATATCTATGGCGGCATAAAAGCAATCAAAGCACTTTCCGGTGTTTTTGGTGGAGTGAAGTTCCTGCCAACAGGTGGAGTCAATGCGGAAAACATTGGTGAGTTTGCTTCGGAGAAGTGCATCATCGCAATCGGCGGAAGCTGGGTCTGCACGAAGAAGGATATCAAGGAGCATAACTTTGACCAGATCACATCACTTTGCCACGAAGCCGTAGAGAAGATCCATGCGGCGAGAAATTGACCGGTCTCCGGCGTGATCGCGCGGAGAGAATATTGTATTGCAAGTTAGTGCGTTTCGGCGCGAGGGAGGATAAAAATGAAGAAAGTACTTACTTTTGGTGAGATCATGTTGAGATTGAAGACGAAGGGAAACGAGCGTTTCTTCCAGAGTCCGGAATTTGAAGCAACCTTCGGTGGAGGCGAGGCGAACGTCGCCGTGTCTCTGGCGAATTATAAGATGCCGGTAGAGTATCTGACGGTGCTTCCGGAAAACACGATCGGCGACGAGTGCCTCGCGGAGCTGCGGCGTTTCGGAATCGGTACAGAGAAGATCCGGCGCGCTGAGGGACGTATGGGGATCTACTATCTGGAGACGGGTGCGAACCAGAGACCGAGCAAGGTCATCTACGACCGCGCGGGATCGACAATGGCGGAAGCAAAACCGGGAGACATCGACTGGGACGTAGCTTTTGAAGACGTGGACTGGTTCCATATCACGGGCATCACACCGGCGATTTCCAAAAGCTGTGCAGATCTTTCCATCGAAGCGGTGAAGGAAGCCAAGAAGCGTGGAATCACAGTATCCTGCGACCTGAACTTCAGAAAGAATCTTTGGAAATATGGCGTGGATGCAAAGAGCGTCATGAGTGAGATCACCAAATATACGGATGTAGTCATTGCCAATGAGGAGGACTGTCAGAAGTCGCTCGGCCTGACGCTGGATGTAGCAGTCGAGTCGGGCGCGCTGGATACATCGAAATATGAAAAACTCACAGAAACATTAATGGCGGAATATCCCAATGTTTCCAAGGTAGCGGTCACGCTTCGTGAAAGCCACAGCGCGGACTACAATGGCTGGGCGGCCTGCATCCGCGGAAGCGAGGGCTTCTATGTAAGCCGAAAATATGAGATCCACGATATTGTGGACAGAGTCGGCGGCGGCGATTCTTTTGGAGCAGGATTGATCTACGGACTTCGTACTTACGATTCCGAGTCAAAAGCACTGGAGTTTGCCGTGGCGGCGAGCTGTCTGAAGCATTCGATCCCAGGCGACTTTAACCGTGTTTCCGTAAAAGAAGTCGAGACACTGATGAACGGAGATGCTTCCGGCCGCGTACAGAGATAATACGTTTATTTACTTAGAAGCGAGATTGCTATACTGCTCGCGGAAGCGCCTATCTTCCTTATGAGCGCTTTTTCATCTCATTTCGAACGGCGATGGTCACGAGGGTGCCGCCGGTGACGAAGAGGTAGATCCACCAGGCCATGCTGCCCCAGACGCGGTTGGCGATGTAGGCGAGCATGCCGAGCGTGCAGACTGTGCCGAGGATGAGGTATTGCTTTTTGTGCGTGAAATAGCCGTACAGCATGATCGCAACGCTGACAACGCCGAAGAAGATCAGGCAGAAGAGGTCATCGCTGCAAAGGGCGATGAGGGCAAGAGATCCCATGGCTATCCAGCTGTAAATCAGTCTCAGAAGCGAGGAATTCGATTTGTCCATCGCAGGGAAGATCCATGGCAGGGCCAGCATGAAGACGGTGCTTGGAATGAGGTAGGCCTGCTCGAAAATCATCGAGAGCGACGGCAGTTTCAGGATCGGCATCCACACGATGCAAGAGATCGTGAAGAGAAGAAGCGCAAGAGCACGATGGCACAGCTTCTCGGATTTTTTCTGCAAGATGCAGGAAAGCTCGATCAGAAGGAAACCCGGGAGCGCGAAGAAGATCAGATGCGAACGGGCAACGGAGAACGGGAGCCATCTTGCGATCGAATCAAACGTGTTCGAAGTATGCGCGATGTCCGCTACGGAATAGGCAGCCGCCGAATACACGTGATTTGCACGAATTGTCAGCAGCGGTACGGACGCAAAGACCAGGACCTGGGAGAGAAGCGCGCTCCAGAAGAAAATGCTGGAAGTAACTGGTTTTTCCTCGTCGGAACTGTTTCTAAGAAGCGTGGCGATCAGGAAGATCACGACAGGAATCTGGAGAAGCAGTACTTTTGCCCATGCCGGCTCGAAAGCTTCATCGAGGAAATAGTTGATGGTGTAAAGGTAATGTATCGTCAGAAGGCCGGCGCTGACCAAAGATACTATGCGGTAGTTCTTTTCGAAAAGCACTGTTATCGAGATCAGGATCAGGCCGAGCATGATCGCGAAGAGCACATTGCCCTGAAGACTTGGCAATATGAAACGGAACATATAAAGGATTCCGCTGAAAGCGAGCGTCCAGACGAAGAAGGCCAGCTGCGTAGCAGAGAGGCTTCTGCCGAAGATCCTGACGATCGGGGACGGCGTATTCTGTCCGGAAGATTCGGTGGTTTGTACCGGCAGATTGCCAGCGTGGCGGATATAGAGAACTACGAAATACACCATGCCGATGAGGGCAAAGAGTGCATAGTAGAAAGGTGCAGAGAGGAAGAAATCCGGGATCTTCACATAGGAAGAACCCTCTTTATCAAACAGGATCTCAAGTGCATATGGAAGGATCAAGGCGCAACTGAACAGTCCTGCCAGACGAAGCCAGAAGAGGAAGATCTTCGATGACGAGTTCTTCCAGGACGGAAGACGG
Organism: Clostridiales bacterium; assembly: GCA_017545245.1. Lineage (GTDB taxonomy): Bacteria > Bacillota > Clostridia > Saccharofermentanales > Saccharofermentanaceae > Scatonaster. Next base: position 71,865 of record JAFWPB010000065.1, on the reverse strand, counting down.
GAGAGACGCTCCAGACGGAAAGCCGCCAGGAACAGCATGACCGGAATCAGGAATGGGAGAAGATGCTGGACGACATACCAGACACGGGACGTACTTTTGGTAGTGAGATTCAGACTGCAGAATGTGCCGATAGTAAACAGACCAATGCCCATGGAAACGAAGAAAGCCGTGATCCGGGAAGGAGTCTGAAGACGTGTTCCTTTTGCCGGATCCGTATAGTCTTTCGGTGTCGCGAAGATACCTGCGGTGCCGCTTCGGAAGAGGAAGAACAGCATGTTCAGGAAACAGATACCAATCAGGATGAGAAGGTTGATGATCCGGAAGAGACCCGCGTGCCAGTTAAAGATGTTGTACATGGAAATATTTGTCATGTACATGAACGGCCAGACGGAAGCATAGATGCAGCGCATAGCGGTGATCGTTCTTGGCGTAGTTGTCAGGGTCCTGTCACGGTTGTTCATGTTGTCTTTCCGGTTTGCATTCACGAGGCAAAGCAGGATGAAGAAGAAGGTGATGAAGGACCGGAGGAACAGATCGAAAGTGCTTGCATTACTGTAGTAGTTCAGATTTGAATGATGAATACCACAGTCGGCAAGTCCGAATGCCATGTAAATGAAAGTAGCAAAGGTAATGATAAATCCAGTGAGCGTGAAGAACTTCTGATGCGGAATATAGCAGAACAGGAAGTACATCGCTCCGGAGATGATGGTGCCCCAAAGAAGAGACACGTATGTGGGAGTACTGCTCTGGACGAAGAGTCGGAAAGACAAACCCCACAAGAGTGTGAAGATCGGGATAAGTGAGCCAGAAAAGAAGATCGGGTGCTTTTTCTGGACCGACAGGAATATAAAAGCACTTGCCACGAGAAGAGCCAGGGGTACGAAGCTGTATGTATCGGAAAGTCCCATCAGGAGCAGGATCGGGATGATCGAACCGGAAAGCGTGGCGAGCCCAAGCCCGAAGAAAGTATAGCGCAGAGGCTTCGGGAGCGTATTGATATACGAAAGAGCCAGGAAGCAGGCCGAAGCGATCAGGAGTCGGATAATGATGAACAGAAGATCGTCAGAATCGATGATCTGCACAAGACCGATCAGGAACAAAAAGATAGAAGGAAGGGCAAGAAGACCGGTCTTTTTTCTCAGGACTCCGGCAAGCAGGAACACGGCGCTGAACATGATGAGGAACAGGCCGCACCATACACTTGATGACGAGAAGATAAGAGCAGAAATACCCATCACGTAGATGTTCACGATCGAGTAGATCTCAAACACTTTGGAATAACAGAAGAATCTCGAAGTTTCGGGAATCTTTTTCACGATAGGTGCGAGGAAGACCATTACGGATCCAAAGAGTGAAAGAGTAAACACATCAAGGTTGAACGGGTAGTCGAACATGCAGACGAGCGTCAGAATGCTGAGGCTTGCGCAGGCAAGTGAACCTGTGGCGAATACCCGGCTTCGGAAGAAAGCGGAGCCGAAACAAAGGAGGATCAGAAGACTCAGGAAGGAGAGCAGCATGGTGTTGGTTATCTGCTCAAACATCTTGAAGCCGAAGCTTGTTCCTAATAATCCAAAAGCACTTGATCCGATGATCGTGATCGGCAGTGCCACACTTCCGATCGAATAGAAGGCAATGCTGGTGTTTGTAAGTTTCAATTTGAGGCGGGCGAAGATGCCGGCGCCCAGGAAAATCGCGCTGAAGGAGAGGAGGCAGATCGCACGTACTCCGATCGTGAGCATGCTCCATGTTGCGGAGATAAAGCCGACGGAAGCGAGGAGCAGAAGCAGAACGCCTGTGGTCAGGATCAGAGGTGTATGGGATTTGTCTTTTACCGGATTTGCAGCTTCCGGCGTTTGTGCCGGGAGAGCAGACTGCGTCGGGAGAACGGCCCGTGTCGGGGTCGGTCGAGGTGCAGGTGTTGGTGTGGCCGGAGCGGCCGGCTGAGGAAGCGGTGCACTCACGTAGGACGGCTTAACTGGAGCCTGTGCCGGAACGTAAGCTGGTTCCGGTTGAACCGGAGCGGCTGGAGCCGGGATCGCGGACGGGGTTGTGCGGGATTCTTCCTTTTCTTCCGAATCGGAATAAAGTACGCCGATCTTTGCATCCGGATCTTTTGCACGCAGCTGGTTCTGAAGCTGGCAGACGTACTGACGGTACTGTTCTTCGGTACCCTCGTGTTCTTTGATCTTTTTATTCAGTTGAGAAATCTCAGAATTTTTCTCAGCAAGTTCTTTTTTTGCAGACGAAGCGGCGTGATTCCGGACCAGGAACAGGACCAGAAGCGGTATCGGTGAAAGGACATATATCAAAATCAGTATAAACAATAGCGCATCCATAGGGAGCCTCCATGTTATTTTGAATTACTTTGATTATCAAACCTTTTCTTCAATATAGCACCGTGCATGACGGATGTAAAGCGTGTTCATACATATTTTACAAGTTGGCGGAAGTTCGTCAATCTCGGTAACTTGGGATATAATGAAGAAAAATATTCTTGAGGAGAAAAACATGGGTAAACGGGTCATACTGATCGTGCTGGACAGCTGCGGGATCGGCGGTGCGAAGGATGCAGCGGCATTCGGAGACGAAGGGTCGCACACACTGGCCGCCTGCTCGAAGGACAGTGCTTTTTCCATAGCAAACATGAAAAGAATCGGTATCGGATGCATTAAAGATGCCCTGCCTTACGATGAGCCGTACGGTTCAGGTCTTGGTGCCTGGGCGCGGGTCGAGGAAGCCTCGATGGGTAAGGACACAACGATCGGACACTGGGAGATCGCCGGAGTGATCTCGCCGAAGCCGATGCCGACGTATCCGGATGGATTCCCGGATGAAGTGATCTCTGAATTTGAAAAGCGGACCGGACGGAAAGTCCTCTGCAACAAACCATATTCAGGCACGGAAGTGATCCGTGAGTTTGGCCGCGAGCACGTGAAGACAGGAGATCTGATCGTGTATACATCGGCGGACAGCGTGTTTCAGATCGCAGCACATGAAGATGTCGTGCCGGTCAAGCAGCTCTATGAATATTGCAAGACTGCCAGGGAAATGCTTGTTGGTGAACACGGGGTCGGAAGAGTCATCGCAAGACCTTTTAGAGGCGAATGGCCGGACTATGAGAGAACGTCGGACCGCCATGATTTTTCACTCGAACCGCCGCGTGACACGGTGCTGGATCTTCTGACGAAGGCCGGTATTCCTGTCTACGGCGTGGGTAAGATTTACGATATTTTTGCAGGGCGTGGCGTGGGACTTTCTGTAAGGACCAGTGGCAATGAAGACGGGATCGAGCAGACGCTTGCAGCGCTGGATATGCAGAAAGACGGCTTGATTTTCGTCAATCTCGTAGATTTTGACATGCTTTACGGGCATAGAAATGACGTGCATGGATATGCCGAGGCACTGACGTATTTTGACGACCGTCTTCCGGAGATCCTGTCGCGCATGCAGAAGGACGATATCCTCATGATCACGGCAGATCACGGCTGTGACCCGTCTACACCATCTACCGACCACTCGCGCGAAAATGTGCCGTTTATTGCTTATGGCGAGCGGGTGAAGGCGGGAACGAATCTTGGTGTCCGTAAGAGTATGGCGGACATCGCAAAAACGATCGGTGATTATTTCGGGATCAATACCCGTGAACTGGACGGAGAGTCGTTCTGGAAAGAAATGAGAAAGGTGTAAAAAAGAAGAAAGCTTCTTAATCAGGAGGAAAAAGATGAACTATTCAGAGGAAGAAAAAAAGATCGTAAGTAAAGTAGACCATACATTGCTTCGCACGACCGCAACTTTGGATGAGATCCGTGCACTCTGCCAGGCGGCTCTGGACGCGGGTACGGCAAGTGTCTGCATTCCACCATGTTATGTAAATGATGCGGCACAGTTTTTGAAGGGAAGACTTCCGGTATGTACCGTGATCGGTTTTCCGAATGGTTATTGCACTTCAGCGACGAAAGTTTTTGAAGCCAAGGAAGCAATCCGTCTGGGTGCTTCGGAGATCGATATGGTGGTGAATCTCTGCGATGTGAAAAACGGCAATTTTGACCGTGTCTATCTTGAACTTCTTGCAATGCGTGAAGCGTGTGAAGGCGTGATACTGAAAGTCATTATCGAGACATGTCAGCTGACACGCGAGGAGAAGATTAAGATGTGTGAACTGGTAAGTAAATCAGGTGCGGATTTTATCAAGACATCGACGGGCTTCTCAACAGGCGGGGCGACAGTGGAAGACGTGCGTCTGCTTCGTGAGTATTCCGCACCGGAGGTCAAAGTCAAGGCAGCGGGCGGCATCAAGGATTTTGAAGATGCAAAAGCCATGATCGCTGCAGGTGCAGATCGTCTGGGCACCAGCCGTCTGGTGAAGTAAGAAATTGCGTTTCGGAACAGATAAAAAGAGGAGCTTTCTGACAGACAGAGGCTTCTTGGAAAGGAAGGCGGAACATGATCGACTATAAGATGCTTTTAGATGAGGCGAAAGCGGCGCGCGGGCATGCTTATGCTCCGTTTTCCGGGTTTACCGTGGGTGCGGCACTCCTTACTTCCGAGGGGAAAGTATTCCGTGGATGCAATATCGAATCGGCTGTCTTTTCTCCAAGTATCTGTGCGGAAAGAGTGGCACTGAGTAAAGCGATCAGCGAAGGTGAGCATGATTTTATTGCAATCGCCATCGTCGGGGCGAACGCTGGCGAAGAACCAGTAGACCCATGCTATCCTTGCGGTGTATGCCGGCAGGTCTTGAGTGAACATGTCGATTTGTCTTCTTTTGAAGTGATCGTGGAAGACAAGGGTGAAGTCCGAACAGTTACCCTTTCCGAACTGCTCCCAAGTGCTTTTGTATTCGAAAAGTAAGCATACGCTTTAATGCCTGTAAAGCAGTGGTTTTCTGTGAAACCAGATGACACGGAAGACGCTTCCAGGCGAGGTCTTGTTTGCGCTTGTTTTGCGCAATTCTGTGCATTTCTACAATCTGGGAGAGATTGAATCTCTGGTAAATCTTTATATAATGGACAGTATGGCGGGGTTTGCTCGCCAGAAGTTTATGCCCGGGTGCGGGGCAGCAAAGATGCGTTCCGCCGGCATGAATGGGAAAAAAGAAACGAAATCAGTGACAGGGAACAGCAGGAATCAGAGGAAGATTTACTGTGATCAAGTTTAAGAAAAAGACGATATCTTTTACGAGAAATAAGTGGCGGTGGGCAATCGTGGTAATTATCACGTTGGCACTGCTGTTTACTGTTGTACTGGATACGTCCATGTTTGATTCGAGAAAGACGGTTTCGTATCTCGGCAAGAATTCCCGGTCAATCGGTGTTTTGAATGGTGATGCGCCTTTTGTGCAACCATTTACACCGGAAAAAAGCCACGTCGATTTTATCGAGATCCGGTTTTCTACGAACAGAGAACAGGGTAATATTTTGGAGCCGCAGGGCTATCTTCTTTTCCAGCTTCTGACTCCGGAGAAGGATGTACTGAAAGAACACCGCGTCCAGATCAAGGACATGAAGGATGGATTTGAGCGTTTCTGGATCGACATGGATCTGGATATCGAAACTCTTTACCGGATCAACCTGCAGGTAATCGATACCGTCGGTGAAGAAGTGCCAACAGTCTGGGTGGCCGGTAATGTAAAGGATGCGCTGCGAAGCGTAACGTATCCGGGATACGACGATTCTCTGCACCTGCAGAGCAACGCACAGATCTGTTATTCGCAGATGGATTATCTGGGCATGATCATCAGTATCCTGTTGCTTCTGCTTTGTTCAGCAACGGCGCTGGTTAACGTGAATCTTTCTGAAAAAGATAACGAGAAACTGACCCTGGCGGTTATGTTCCTGATGCCGGTTCTGATGTTCGTCATCGTCGAACTTCTGAACAACAATTCGGTGCTCAGAAAGACTTTCCCGATCTACCTGATCAACTACGTTTTCTACCTGCTCCTTTATGTTCTTTTGTTTGTCGGGTTTAACCGCTTCCACATCACGACGATCATTGCGAATACGGTCATCATGACACTGGCGGTCTTCAATTATTTCAAGCTTCTCTGGCGTGGTGAGCCGATTCAGATCCTGGACGTAGTGACACTGCAGACTGCCATGAATGTTTCGGACAGTTACAAGATCGAGCTTTCGCCGATCCTGATCATATCGTTCCTTCTTTTCATCCTTTCGATCCTGATCGTACTTAAGTGCCAGTACCGCTTCGTCTTAAAAAGAACTCGTCTTTCTTTGGGTGCTTTCGGTCTTGGCCTTCTGGCCATCTTTATTACTTCGCTCTTTGATATGGAAAGATATCAGGTCACGGCGTTCAGTATCATGCATAGAATCGGTGTGCAGAATAATGAATGGAACCAGCCGTCCAACTATACCAACAATGGTATGCTCATTGCTTTGACGATGAATGCCCAGCACATCACGGTACAGATCCCGGAAGAGTATGGTGAAGAAAAGATCGATGAGATAAAGCAGCATATCGAACAGAATCAAGAATATACAATGCTTCCGAATGAAGTAGTGGAGAAGTATGAGTATGAAAAGACGATCCGTGAAGAAGGAACGGAAAGAGAACTTCAGGAGGGCGTGAAACCACATATCATTGCCATCATGAACGAATCATATACAGACTTGTCTTCTGTCGGAGAATTCGAGACGAATCTACCGATGCATCCTTACATGGACAGCATGTTCAAGGGAAAGAATATCCTGCATGGTGATCTGAGTGTATCCACCTATGGTGGTGGTACGGCGAACTCGGAATTCGAGTTTTTGACCGGTAATTCCATGACGTTCTTCCCGAAAGGAAGTATTCCGTACCAGCAGTACATTACTGCAGATACCGGATCGCTTCCGAGATATCTCAAGAGTCTGGGATACGATGCCTATGCGGTCCACCCGTTCCTGGCCAGCGGATGGAACCGTCCGGAAGTATACAAATACATGGGCTTTGACGAGTTCTATTCGATCGATGATTTCGACGATAATGTGGAATTGTTCCGTACGTATATTTCAGATAAGAGTTCCTATCAGAAGCTGATCGAATTGTATGAAAACAGAGAAGAAGGCAAGCCGCTGTTCCTTTTCAATGTGACCATGCAGAATCATGGTTCCTATAAGAGCACTGACCCGAATTTCAATCAGGATGTCAAGCTTCTGGAATACCCGGATATGTTCCCGGAGACAGAGCAGTATCTGACCCTGGCAAGACAGTCGGATATCGCGGTGGAGTATTTGATCGAATACTTCAAGAATGTCGATGAGCCTGTTGTGATCTGCTTCTTCGGAGACCATCTGCCGAGCATGATCAATGGCTTCTACGAGAAACTCCTCGGAAGAGAGGCAGTCGATTTTACCAGCCGCGATATGCAGAAACTGTATACGACCGATTTCTTCATCTGGGCGAACTACGATATCCCGGAATATGAAGTCGAATCGATCAGCCTCAACTACCTGTCCACACTGCTTCTTCAGACGGCAGGAATCGAGCTTCCGGAGTATAACCTCCTGATCGCTGAGGCATACGAGAACTACCCGATCTTGAGCACGATGGGTGTTCTGGATGCAAAGGGAAACCGCTATAACACGCTTTCTGAAGTCGTCTGGATGGATGAGGCGAAGATTTTGAAAGATTACAATATCATGGCGTATAACAACGTATTCGGAGAAGGTGGCAGAAGACCAGAGCTTTTCGATCAGGTCAGCTACCGTCCGGCACTTACGGAATTTGACGAATACGAGAGAAAGAGACGTCAGGAATCAGAGGGGAAATAAATTTGGAGTACACATCTTTTGATCAGTTAGACCTGTCCGTAGAGGTCATGCGCGCCTTGGACAAAATGGGCATGAAAACACCGACATCCGTACAGAAACAGGCGATCCCGCTCATGATGGACAATCGCTGCGTGATTGCCAAAGCACCGACAGGTACGGGAAAAACATTCGCATTTGGTATACCGATCCTCGAATATCTCAACATGGATGCGGATTTCGTGCAGGCCTTGATCCTTTGTCCGACGAGAGAACTGGCACTTCAGATCTGCACGGAACTCCGGGGCCTGGGTGCTTTTATCAAAGGACTGAAGATCTGCGGCATCATCGGCGGACAGAAGATGGACAAGCAGGTGCAGATGTTGAAGAAGAAACCCCAGATCGTGGTGGCAACACCGGGACGTCTTCTTGATCATGTTCAGCACAGAAACATCGACATTTCCAATATCTATACACTCGTGCTGGACGAGGCGGACAAGATGCTGGACATGGGCTTCATCAAGGACATCCGGAAAGTGATGAAACTCACACCGAAAGATAAACAAATTGCGATGTTCTCGGCGACCATGTCCCGCGAAGTTATGGACATTACCTGGGAGTATATGGAAGGCGCCGACGAAATCGAAGTGGCGCCGAAAGAAGAGGATATGCCGAAGATCAGACAGTACATCCTGCATATCGAGGAGCGCCAGAAAATGTCGGCTTTCGGAAAGATCATGGAAGAGTATGACTGCCACCGTGTCATGGCGTTCTGCAATACCAAGACACGCGTGCGTGTCGTGACCGAGGGCATCAAAGGCCTGGGATACAAGGCGGAGTGCCTGCATGGCGACATCGGGCAAAGTGCGCGAAACCACATCATGGATGACTTCCGCGCCGGTAAGTTCAATATTCTCGTGGCGACGGATGTGGCGGCCCGTGGTATTGACGTTTCCGATATCGACACCGTCTTCAACTTTGAAGTCCCGAATGAAAACGAATACTATCTGCACCGGATCGGCCGTACCGGACGTGCCGGACGCGCAGGCCAGGCGTTCACCTTTGTGACATATGGCCAGTCACCGCGTATGGATGACATCATCCACTATACCAAGGTTGCTACCGAAGAATTGGAGATCGAATTATGAAGGAAAAACTGAAATGGATCGTGCCTTGCGCGATCATTTTACTTGTAGGCGGAATTATCTGGTTTACGATTCATCAGGTTCGTCATTCCGTGTCAAAAGAACTGTCGTCTGACGTTTCGTCGGCTTCGGATGTGGTGAGTCCGGAATCAGAAAGTGCGGATGCCGGTACTTCGGCTTCTTCGGATTCCGAATCATCATCAGAAACGACATCTGCATCTTCAGAAGAAAGCACAGTAACTTCGGAGTCTTCGCAGGATTCCTCCACCGGATCGAACATGCCGGTCGGGATGAACTATGCTTTTGGAACCTTGGAAGGAGACGGCCGGGAAGGCACGAAGGGTACAGGAAAATACAACTATGGCGAAGCACTCCAGAAGTCGCTTCTTTTCTACGAGCTTCAGCGCTCCGGTGCATTGCCGGATGTGACCCGCTGCAACTGGCGTGGGGATTCCTGTCTGGACGATGGTTCGGATGTGGGAATCGACTTGTCCGGCGGCTGGTTCGATGCCGGAGACAACGTCAAATTTAATCTCCCGATGGCATATTCGGCTTCCGTTCTCGGCTGGTCTGTCCTCGAGGATAAGGACGCATATGAGAATTCCAACCAGCTGGAGTATGCACTCAGCAATATCCGCTGGGCAAATGAGTATTTCATCCACTGCCATCCGGAGGACGAAGTCTACTACTATCAGGTAGGAGACGGAAATCGGGACCACACGTGGTGGGGACCATGTGAATGCGTCAATTACCAGATGGATCGTCCTTCCTACAAGGTCGATGCACAGAATCCAGGTTCGGCAGTCACCGCAGAAACGGCGGCGTCTCTGGCGGTTTGCAGCATGGTCTTCCAGAACGTGGATCCGACTTTCAGCCAGCAGTGCCTCGAGCACGCAAAGTCGCTTTTCGCTTTCGCAGACAAGTACAAGAGCGATGCGGGCTACTCGGCAGCCAACGGTTTTTATAATTCCTGGAGCGGCTTCTACGATGAACTCTCCTGGGCAGCGGTATGGCTCTATCGTGCGACCAAGGACAGCGCATATCTGGACAAAGCAAAGGAATACTACCCGAAGGCCAGTCAGGACCACAAGTGGTCTTTCTGCTGGGACGATGTCCATATTGGTGCCGCACTCCTTCTCGCGCAAGAAACAGGGGATAGTTCTTTTGCAGCGGCAGTGGAGAAACACCTCGATTTCTGGACAAAGGGTACTTCTGACGGAGAGCGCATTACTTATACTCCAAAAGGACTGGCGTGGCTCGACAGCTGGGGTTCGCTGCGTTATGCGACAACGACGGCCTTTATTGCCAGCATGTTCAGCGAATGGGACGGATGCCCTGCGGGAAAGAAAGATACATATTGGGATTTCGCTGTTTCGCAGGCAAACTACGCACTGGGTGACACCGGTTTTTCCTACCAGATCGGATTCGGCGAGAGTTACCCGGTTCATCCGCATCACAGAACGGCGCAAGGTTCCTATGCGGATAACATGAATACACCTTCTACGAGCCGTCATATCCTGGTTGGCGCGCTCGTCGGCGGACCGGATGCTTCGGACGGCTATACGGATGAGGTCAGCAACTTCAACACCAACGAAGTAGCCTGTGACTACAACGCCGGATTTACAGGCCTGATGGCCAAGCTCTATACCCGCTATCACGGCGAGACGCTGACAGGTTTCGGATGCTGCGAAACGCCGGAAGAAGAGTATAAGGTGGAAGCGAAAGAGAACGCAAGTGGAAGTGATTTCCTCGAGATCAAGGCCGTCGTTTATAACATGACAGCATGGCCGGCCAGAGCTCCGGAGAAGCTTGAGCTCCGCTACTATTTCGAAACATCAGGCAAGAAAGCTTCCGAACTTTCTCTTTCCACAAACTATATGCAGAATGCCCAGACACTCGGAATATTCGATGCAGACGGGGCTTCAGGCTGGGCGTATGTTTTGATCCGGTTCGATCCGTATTCCTGTTACCCGGGTGGTCAGGAAGAGTATAAGAAGGAAGTGCAGTTCCGTATCACCGGCATAGCTCCAAGTGCACAGGATACTGCTTCTTCTGTCCTCTACGAAGAAGATACGGTTGTTTTCGGGAAAGAGCCGGCAGGTTCCGCGTCTGTGACTACAACACCGGCACCTACCGCAACGGTGACTTCGGTCCCGACACCGATGGGAACGATCGATACACTGCCGTCTGCGCCAACCGATCCGAGCGAGCCTTCCGATCCGACAAAGACGACTGCACCGTCCGAACCGTCAAAACCAACAGAAACGGCAAAGCCGACAGAACCTGCTAAACCAACAAAGAAGCCGGAACCTGCCAAGCCGGGAGAGCAATCGGATCTGAAGCTTTCCATCGAGTATGTGCAGGGTGGCGCATCTAATGCGATCTCCGGAAACCTGACGATCAAAAACGTCTCTGACAAGTCCATCGACCTGTCCGATGCAAGTATTCTGTACTACTTTACCAACGAAAAAGATGGCAAACTCCAGTATAGCTGCTACCACGCAGCCGTTTCCCGAAGCGACGGAAAATACGACGCAATTAACACTGTTACGGGTGCTTTTGACAAAGAAGATCCGAAGAAACCGGATGCAGACACGGCCTGCACAATGAGCGGTTTTGGAAAGATCTCTCTTGAAAAGGGCGACAAGTTGATCGTACAGTTCTCGATCAACCACGAAGACTGGTCTGATTTTAATCTCACCGATGACTATTCGAGAAAGGCCGAAGACCACATCGTGGTCGTAAAAGGCGGAAAGATCCTTTACGGTACAGCGCCGTAAGAAAGAGAGGCTTTTATGGGTTTGTTTGGGTCAAAAGAAAAGACGGAACTGAAGGAAAAGGCGAAAAAGATCCTGGAACAGGCGCCGGTTGGTGCGTCCGATGTAGCATTCCAGTCGAGATTTAGCTGCGTGTGTGTCTTTGCCATTGCGCCGAAAGCCATCGAAGTCGGCGTAAAGCGTTCCAAAGAACTGAAGAACAAACTGGTCGTGAGCGGCTCGGTCCGAAGCGGCAGTTTCAGTAAGGAGGAGACAGTCGCTATCCTCGGAAGCGACGGTGTTGTGAAGGCAAATGCCGTGATCCTGGACGTGATCCCGGATGACGGAACGCTGGATTTTCAGACGGAACTGAGTGCGAACATGCATAAAAAAGAAGTGGGATCTGGTGGAAATGCCTGGCTGATCCTGGATGTTGAAGAAGGAATCGAATCCGGAGATATTGTCGCCGGTCTGTGATGTTTTTCCTCCATGGAGTAAAATAGATTCAGGTTTATTTCATAGGAGGGTTTGAAAAATGAAAGGTTTATCGTTTCTACTGGCGGCAGCCAAGCAGTCGAATGATGTAAGCATGACTACCATGATCATATTGATCGCCGTGGTGGTACTCATCATCGTACTCGTAATCGTAAGCAATATTCTGGGCAAGAAAAAAGGCAAAAAAATCGGGGATCAGTTCCTTGCCGAACTTCAGGAGGAGCATCCTTTTGTTGAATCCATCAAGGGCGTTCACTTCACCAAAGATGGGTATCTGATCTCGGAAAACTATCAAGGAAAACCGATCAACAAAAGCTCCAGCAAGATGACACGCGCGCAGAAAAGACTTGGTTATGTTGCCCGTATCTACAAGTTTTCCGACATCAGATGTGTATCCACTTATGTGTATAACGTGAAGATGGTGAATAGTTATGGACATGGCCAGATCATCTCGACCGGGTATAACTGCATCATACTTGATGAGGATCTGAAGCCGCTTCTTCCGGAGTTCAAATGTACCGGAAAGCTTGATAAGTCTTATTTGAAAAGCTTTACGAACAGAGAATTGAAAGGTACCGCTCTCTCCTTTTCCGAAGAGAAAGACTCCGTAACGTGCGCTGCCCTGATTAAGAAATACGCTCCACACGTTCAGGAAGTGGACTTTGAGAAGGTTCAGGAAGCGGCAAAGAAACGATGATCCCGAATCGGTTTCCCCCTCTTCTTATTGAAAAGCACTGGCCCAAAGAGTATACTATTACAGCGTGATTTCAATGCCGCGGGTTCTTTTCGCGCCGAAGGAGGGCGGGAAGAAGAAAGCGGATGAAAAATAATATGTAAGGCAGGCGATTGATTTATGGCATTTATCGACGAGATTAAAGCAAAAGCAAAGAGCAACAAGAAGACCGTCATTCTTCCGGAGTCCATGGACAGAAGAACTTTTGAGGCGGCCGCAGAGATCCTCGCTGAGGACATCGCAGATCTGATCATCATCGGTACAGATGAAGAGGTCAAGGCAAACAGCGAAGGACTTGATATTTCCAAGGCAACAATTATCAACCCGCACACCTACGAGAAGACACAGGAATACATCAATGGTTTCTATGAGCTCCGTAAGGCGAAGGGTATGACACCGGAAGAAGCAGAGAAGACTCTCCTCGGTGACTATATGTACTACGCCTGCATGATGGTTAAGATGGGCGATGGTGACGGTATCGTTTCCGGTGCCTGCCACTCCACAGCAAACACACTCCGTCCGTCACTTCAGATCATCAAGACAGCTCCGGGCACCAAGCTCGTTTCCGCTTTCTTCGTAATGGTCGTTCCGGACTGCGAGTACGGTGAAGATGGTGTATTCGTATTCGGTGACTGCGGTCTCGTTCAGAACCCGAATCCGGAAGAACTCGCTGCTATCGCTGGTTCTTCTGCTGCATCCTTCAAGCAGCTCGTTGGCAAAGAGCCGGTCGTTGCTCTTCTTTCCCACTCTTCCATGGGTTCTGCAAAGCACGACGACGTTACTAAGGTTGTTGAAGCTACAAAGATCGCGAAAGAAGAATATCCGCAGTTCGCTATCGATGGTGAGCTCCAGGCTGACGCTGCTATGGTTCCTTCCATCGGTGCTTCCAAGGCTCCGAACAGCAACGTTGCAGGTAAGGCAAACGTCCTGATCTTCCCGGACCTCGATGCTGGTAACATCGGTTACAAGCTTGTTCAGAGACTCGGTAAGGCAGAAGCTTACGGCCCGATGTGCCAGGGTATTGCAAAGCCGGTCAACGACCTGTCCCGTGGATGCTCTGCGAAGGATATCGTTGGCGTTATCGCTATCACAGCTGTACAGGCTCAGAATTCTTAAGTCAAATCGAAGCGGGGTGGAAAGACTGCCCCGCTTTACTTTTGAAATAACAGTATCGAAGGAGAAATTGAATGAAGATTTTAGTTATCAACTGCGGAAGCTCTTCCTGCAAGTTCCAGCTTTTTGAAACATCCACCGGCGATGTTCTCGCTAAGGGTAATGCCGAGAGAATCGGTATCGACGGTAAGCTCACATATAAGAGACCGGGTCAGGAGGATTTTGTCTGCCTCGATCCGATGCCGGACCACAAGGTTGCAGTTAAGATGATCCTGAATGCTCTCGTAGACAAGGATCACGGCGTTCTTTCCGATATCAGCGAGATCAAGGCTGTTGGTCACCGCGTACTCCACGGTGGTAAGTACTACAGCAAGTCCGTTATCGTAAACGATGACGTAAAGCGTGTAATCCGTGAGTGCTTCCCTCTAGGACCTCTGCACAACCCGGCAAACCTGACAGGTATCGAGGCTTGCGAGTCCGTACTGCCTGAGGGCACACCTCAAGTTGCTGTTTTCGATACAGCTTTCCATATGACTATGCCGCCGAAGGCTTACACATATGCTCTGCCTTATGAGCTGACCGAGAAGTATTCCATCCGCCGCTATGGTTTCCATGGTACATCCCATCGTTATGTATCCCGCCGTGCAGCAGAATTCCTCGGCAAGGATTACAACAACATCAAGATCATCACATGCCACCTCGGTAACGGTTCTTCCTTTGCTGCAGTAGATCATGGTAAGTGCGTAGATACTTCCATGGGTCTGACTCCTCTTGCAGGTATCTGCATGGGTACACGCTGCGGTGATATCGACCCGGCTATCGTTCCGTTCCTGATGACAAACGAGAACATGACACCAGATGACATCGATGTACTCATGAACAAGAAGTCCGGTGTGGAAGGTCTCTCTGGTGTATCTTCCGACTTCCGTGATCTGGAGAAAGCTTCCCGCGAGGGTAACGAGCGCGCAACTCTGGCTCTTGATATGTTCGAGTATCAGGCTAGAAAAATCATCGGTTCCTACGCTGCAGCTATGCAGGGCGTAGACGTGATCGCATTTACAGCCGGTATCGGTGAGAATACTGACTACATCCGTGCACATGCCTGCGAAGGCCTCGAGTACATGGGCGTAAAGATCGATCCTTCCAAGAACGATGGACTTCGTTCCGAGGGCATCATCTCTACAGACGATTCCCGCGTAACGGTTTGCGTCATCCCGACCAACGAAGAGCTGGCAATCGCTCAGGAGACAGAAGAACTGGTTAAATAAGCCATTTGATTGAGATCAGAATACTCCCTTGTGGTCTTAGGGACTTTACGAAGTATCCTTTCCGCAAGGGATTTTTTGTGTTTTAGGACTTTGTATCCGAATATCGGATAAGCTTAAAGCTTTACAGAAACTCACTCACGAAAGTGCTTTTTGAGTATAATGGAAGTACTAAAAATGTTGGAGTGGAATATGAAAAAAAGTAAAAGAATAATGTGTGCGCTTATTGGATGCACACTTGTTATTTCGATGCTCGGCAGTATTGCTTGTAAGAGCAAGGATGAAACAACGGGAAAAGAGTCTTCCGGAAAGACGGAAGAAACGTCATCAGAAACGACACTGGAGAATACTGCTTTGACGGAAGATACTTCTTCGTCGGAAAAAGAAACGACAACGACGGAGGGGACAAAGGCCACGACCGGGCCGGCGGAACCAACTCCCACACCGGATCCGGAAACGATCACGAAGAATGAAGCGGTGGCTAAGGCCGAAGCAATCGGCATGAAAGAGGAAGACCTTCACGGGGAATATGCGCTTTTCCTCGAGTATCTGCATTGTCTGGAAGAGAACCCGAATCTGGGTGGATACAGAGAAAATATGGTGTTCTGTTTCCCCATTGTGGCAGAGAATATAAGCGAAGAAAATAAAGAATACTTCTTTACGAGGCTGAGTACGCTTCGATGTGAAACGATGCCGTTAGGACAAAACCATGCGGGTGAATATGATGGGGAGAAAAATCTGATCCGGATAGATGAGTTAATGACGATGACAAATACTCCCGGAGCTGCGAATACCACCATTGCGCACGAATTCACACATTTTCTGGACTGGTGCATTCATGGAGAGAGAGACGATGCAATCTGCTTGATCGGGGAAGGAGACGGTAAACTGATCAAAATTGAGGATGCGACAGACGAGCAATGGGCGTTGTCTCCGGAAATATTTACCGCGGATTTCATTACTGAAGGTGGTGCGGAATTATATTCTTCAAAGTATATTTTCGGAAGTCCTTCTAATTACATGATGGAGGTCTATTTTCTTATCGGAATGGAGTATATTTATGGCGAAGAAACCGTCCGTGATCTTTTCTTCGATACCGATTCGGCATGGCAGTTTACAGAGTTAATGAGAAAGTGTGGTTACGAGGATCAGAAGATTGCCCATGTGATGAGATCCTTCGACTATTACACCTATCCGTCCCGTATCGAGAGACCTGAAAAAGTGGCGTCTTGGGAAGATGTGCTGATCGATATGTATCAAAGCGAAAAAGGGGATGGCTGGAAAGACGACAAGGTGTTCTGTTATATTCTCCAGGATTTCTATTCGTGGTATGACGAGGATGCAATCCCGGAGTTTGAACATAAAGATTTTAAGGATCTGCGTTCTGAACATGATGAGGAATACTGGAGAGAGTGGGAAAAGAAAGTGATTGGCCAGCTTAGCGGAGACAGGGGTGTACAGTTCCTGTACTCGGAGCCGCAGGTCCAGATCAAGGACGGGAAGGCATTCTTATGTCCACGTGCCTACTTTAGTATCATAGATGATTATTTCGATAACGGAACGATTCAGATCGAGTATGATTTTGAAAATGATAAAGTGCTCGGGTGCACATTCATTGAGTTTCCTATGCCGAACCCTGTTCCTTCTCCGGTTTCGGGAGAGGAGCTGGCAGCTCGGCGTGCATCTTTAATGCAGGATCCTGCCGAGATACATCAGCAGCCGGAGAAACCCGGAATGTTCCATGACCTTGATGACCAGTACAAGAAGTCGACCGCGATTGGAAACAAGTATGGTGTGTATCTCTATCTGGAAGATCAGATTCCGGAAGAATTTGGTGTGATTGGGTCCAGTGAAGTGGATCCTGACCGTGCAGAACAGGCACTGGACAAGATCGATGAGATCCTTTCCTGGTTCCCGGAAGGATATTTCGATGGCCTGCATTCCGGAAACCTGGACGGACTCGTGATATCTTTAGTGAATCACACAATGGACAACGAGAGCGGAGTGCTTTTCATAAATGGAAAGTATTATCTTTGCATCATGCTCAATTATGTCTCTTCGGAATCAATCGGGAATTATGCAGAAAACATCACTCGGGAGATCTTCTATTTCGGGGATATACAGGTTGAGGATTTTTCACAGAACCTTCTCGAACCGCGCTATTCGGAAGAGAACTGGAGGAAATTGAATCCGGATGATTTCAGCTATTTCGGAAACAATGGCGACACGGATTTTTACTCAATGTACCAGAAATACCAGAACTACTTTGTGAATTCTGATGGATCCAATTCTGCGCGTATGGACCGTGCCACGCTGATGTCGGAACTGCTCCTTCTGGCCGCAGGACAGAGAAGTGAGAGCCTCACACCGGAGTGCCTGAAAAAGGCAGAATACTATTCTTCATGTATCCGTGAGTGTTTCGATACGGCAAAGTGGCCGGAGAAGACACTATGGGAAGAGAAGATCGACGAGCTGAAGAAAACGTTGTGAAGAAAAGCGCATAATTCATGAATCAATTCTTCCTTTCTTTACGGGAAGACGGCCGAATCGTTGTATTCTCATGAGGGGCGGTATAGAATACTTTTCGTGATATTAGTTGACAGGAGTATATGTGCATGACAGCGACAGAGAAGAAGTTTAAGTTATTGATCATTAACCCGGGTTCTACCTCAACCAAGGTCAGCCTTTTTGAGAATGAAACTTCGGTATTTGAAAAGAGTCTTTTCCACGATGCGGATGTATTGCTTTCCTTCCCGCACGTAAATGACCAGATGCCCTTCCGTTATGAAGTCATCTTGAATATGTTGAAAGAAGAAGGATACGAAGCTTCGGAGATCGACGTTTTCGTCGGCCGTGGCGGTTCTGCCTGCACCCAGCCCGGTGGTATTACGAAGATCGACCAGAAGCTCTACGACGATACAGTAGCGGCTGTCGGCGGCAGTGAGCACCCGGCAAAGCTCGGTGTCATGCTTGCCTGGAAATTCGCGCAGGAGTTCAACAAGCCTGCCTTTACTTTGAATCCTACCAATGTGGATGAGTATGGTGATTATGCCCGACTTACAGGTATCAAGGGCATCTACCGTGTATCCCATTCTCATGTATTGAATCAGAAAGCCGTTGCGGAATACCACGCAGAGCATGTTCTGAACAAGCGTTATGAGGACTGCAACTTTGTTGTTGCCCACATCGATGGCGGCATTACAGTCAGCGCACACGATCACGGCAAGATGGTCGACGGTAACATGGGTGCTGACGGCGAAGGTGCTTTTACACCGACAAGAATCGGCAGCGTGCCGGTATTGTCTTTGCTCGATTATATCGAGGCGCATTCCGTAGACGATGTACGTCTCCGCTGCTCCCGTGCAGGCGGCTTTGTTGACCTGTTCGGAACAGCGAATGCAGACACGATCCATGACTTGCTCGAAAAGGGCGACAGAAAAGCAGACCTTGTCTGGAACACGATGCTGTATCAGATCTGCAAAATGATCGGTGAGATGAGCTGCGTACTGTGCGGTAAGGTCGATGGCATTCTCCTGACCGGCGGACTTCTCCGCTTTGCCGATGTCAAGGCAACGATCGAGAAACGCTGCGGCTGGATCGCTCCGATCTTCGATTATCCGGGTGAGATGGAGCAGGAGGCGCTCGCACTCCCGGCACTGAAAGTCATGCAGGGTAAGATCACTCCGCTGACCTATACCGGAAAACCGGTCTGGGACGGCTTTGAAGGACTGGATCTGTAAGAAGATAACAAGGAGGAATCAACTATGAGTATGCTGGAAAAAATCAAGAACAAGGCACGTGCTAACGTGAAGAAGATCGTACTGCCGGAGGGCGATGAACCTCGTACAGTCAAAGCGGCGGCGCAGATCGTGAAAGAGGGTCTGGCTACCCCGATCCTTCTTGGTGCAGCGGACAAGATCGCTGCAGTTGCTGCCGAGCAGGGCGTAGATATTTCCGGGATCGAAACGATCGACCCGGCCACAAGTGAGAAAGCAAAAGGTTATGCACAAGAGCTTTTCGAGCTGAGAAAAGCAAAGGGCGTAACCGAAGAGGGTGCAGCGCAGCTGGTAGCGGATCCGATGTATTTCGGCATCATGATGGTCAAGCTCGGTGAGGCAGACGGTCTCGTTTCCGGTGCGGTACATACGACAGGCGATATGCTTCGTCCTGCACTGCAGATCATCAAGGCAAAGCCGGGCATGTCGATCGTGTCCAGCAGCTTCCTGATGGAGTGCCCGAACAAGGAGCTCGGTGAGGATGGCCTTCTGGTGTATGCAGACTGCGTCGTCAATCCTTGCCCGAATGCGCAGGAACTGGCGCAGATCGCAGTATCGGCAGCAGAGACGGCGAGAGTCCTCTGCGGTATTGAGGAGCCGAGAGTTGCACTTCTTTCCTTCTCCACGAAGGGCAGTGCCAAGCACGATCTGGTAACCAAAGTTCAGGAAGCAACAAAGATCGCACACGAACTGGCTCCGGATCTCCTTCTGGATGGCGAGATGCAGTTTGATGCAGCGTTGGTTCCGTCCGTTGGTGCTTCCAAAGCACCGGGAAGCCCTGTTGCAGGCCGTGCGAATGTATTGATCTTCCCGGATCTGCAGGCGGGCAACATCGGCTACAAGATCACACAGCGTATCGGCAACGCAGATTGCTTTGCGGTACTTCAGGGTCTGGCCAAGCCGTGTAACGACCTGTCCCGTGGATGCTCTGTCGAGGACATCGTAAACACTGTCGCTATGACAGCGGTACAGGCAACCTGCTGAGAATGAGAAATTGAGGGAGAACGCTATGGACGAGGCAAAAAAGCAGCAATGGATCAAGACGGTCCAGGATTTTACGGCGATGACAGGTATCTACCTTCCGGACGATGTGGAAGCACAGCTCCATCATCTGGCGGAAGTAGAGAAGATCGAGAATGCAAAGACGATGTATAACTGCATGCTCGAGGATATTTCTCTTGCGAAGAAATTACACCGTCCGCTTTGTCAGGACACAGGTGTACTTCAGTATTTTGTTGAGGTCGGAACGAAGTTCCCGTATCTCGATGAGATTGAGGATGTGATTGTGACAGCAGCTCGAAAAGCCACGCTCGAGACACCTCTTCGTCCAAATGTAGTAGAGCCTCTTGCGGAGCACAATACCGGCGACAACACCGGCTATGGTGCACCTTATATCGAATATGAACTGGTTCCTGGAGGAACCGATCTGCGCCTCAGAATGTATATGGCCGGCGGCGGATGCTCACTCCCGGGCAGAAGCAAAGTCCTGATGCCTCTTGAAGGTGTGGAAGGCATCAAGAAGTTCGTCTACCAGACGATCCTGGACTGGGGCGCGAATGCGTGCCCGCCGCTTTGCTTAGGTATCGGTCTGGGTACCTGTGCGGCAACTTCCGCGATGCTTTCGAAAAAAGCACTTCTCCGTCCGATCGGAACACATTCCAAGTATGAAAAAGTGGCCAAGCTCGAGGACGAGATCCGTGATGGTCTCAATTCCCTTGGCATTGCGCCTCTTGGTTTCGGTGGCAGCAACACCGTGCTGAGCGTCAATATCGAAGCAGCGGCCCATCACCCGGCCACACTCGGCGTGGGTATTACGACCGGCTGCTGGGCAACACGTCGTGGTGAGATGATCATCCACGAGGATCTGTCTTTTGAGATCCTGTCCCACAAGAAATCTTTGGAGGTGTAAGACGATGAAAAAAGTACTGACGACTCCTATTTCCTATGACCAGATCAAGGACCTGAAGATCGGCGATACCGTCTATCTGACAGGCTATCTTTCCACCTGCCGTGACAGCGGCCACCGCCGTGTCGTACAGGAGGGCATCCTGCCGACGAAAGTCGACCTCAAGGAAGGCGCGATCTTCCATGCCGGCCCAATCGTCGGAAAAGATGAGAACGGCAAACAGTATATGGTATCGGTCGGACCAACGACCAGCCGCAGAATGGAATCGGCGGAAGCGGACTTTATCGAGAAGACCGGTGTTCGTCTCGTGATCGGTAAGGGCGGCATGATGGAAAAGACCACCGAAGCATGCAAGAAATTCGGTGCGATCCACTGCGCATTTCCGGGTGGCTGTGCGGTCGTGGCTGCACAGGAAGTTGAAGAACTGGTCGATGTCGAGTGGATGGACTTCGGTATGCCGGAGGCACTCTGGATCATGAAGGTCAAGGAGTTTGGCCCGCTGATCGTTTCCATCGACACGCAGGGAAACAATCTTTTCGAGAATAATAAGAAGATCTTCAAGGAACGTTTCGATAATCTGATCAAGTAAGGTGCAAAGATGAAGAAAAGGTTCTTGCCTGAACTCGTACTGCTGCTCGTTTTCTCCGTGATCCTGGCGGTCATGATGATTACGCGCTCGGTTTCCAGGCGGAATTCTTCTTCGGAAGACTACGAAGGAACGGTTCCGACTTTTACTTATTCTGACCCGGATAAGATCGGCATGAAGATCAGTGACCTCGGGCAGGATATCTACGATGCCGTCGACTACACGACGCGCGGACGTGCTGCGTACCGGCCCGGTGTGGTAGAGAAAGACATACAGTCCTACGAAGGCCGCGGATACTCCGGATGGCCGGCAGATGCGGAAGTCAGTTCTACGATCTCCATCCGCAAATATGGCGAGGATCAGGTGTATGCGCTGACGGATCCTGCGTATAAAGAATCCTACGAGAGAATAGTGCTTTTCGTGCATGGCGGAGGCTATATCATGGATATGCCGAAGTCGACGGCCCGTCTGTGTGATGAGATTGCCATGACGACCCGTGCGAGAGTCGATATCCCCCTTTACCGGCCGATCTATAACGGCACCTGCACCGACGCCTACGAATTCCTTCTGGAAGTGTATCAGGATCTTCTTTCCGAGGGAAAAGAACTGGTGATCATGGGTGATTCCGCGGGCGGGGGGCTGGCGCTGGGCTTTACTTTGTATCTCCGTGAACTGGGCATGAAGACACCAGACAAGATGGTCCTGATCTGCCCGTGGCTGGATGTCACGCTGTCTAATCCCGATATCAAAAACTACGAAGACAGAGACCGGCTTCTGGGCGTGTATGGACTGACTCTTCTCGGCAAGATGTGGGCCGATGACCTCGATGTCAAAGACTACCGCGTCAGCCCGATCTACGGTTCTTTTGGAAACGAAAAAGAAATGCCGGATACACTTCTCATCTGCGGAACAGAAGAGATCATGTACCCGGACACGAATCTCCTTTATGAAAAACTGAAGGCGGAAGGGCATCACGTACAGATGGTCGTAGGTGAGGGGCTTTTCCACGTGTATCCGATGACGCAGATCCCAGAAGCATTTACGACACGGGCAGTCATCGAAGAATTCATCACAGCGTTATCTTACTCCCATTTCAGGATAGGGGTAAGAATGTCATTATATTCTTTCAACATCTCCGGAGAAAGGAATACTGAACTAGCTATGTGCGATGAGGACGGAATCGTGAAGATGTGAATGTTTTCATTATCCGTCACATCCGGAAGACGCATGGAATACCAGACATCACGGCCGCCGTAGACCATGATCACGGTGTTCTTGGTTTCATGAGACCACTTGACCATGTTGTTATATAACGTGTCATCAAAAGTGAAGGCTTCAAGCTGTTCCGGAGTGAAGACCATGCGGTACAGAAGGCCCTGCTCCATATCCTCCGTGATAACAAGTTTGGCACCAGAACCGTCCTTTTCCAACGCTTCACGAAGGAAAGAGAAATCATACTCATGTTCTCCGTTCTGCTTTGCAGCCTGTACGTAGTAGGCGAAATATTCGGAATTGTGTGCCCAGACATCCGGATGATTGGCGTTGTAGATCAGCTGGTAGATCAAATCCAGATACTCTGATTCCGGACCATCTTTCGCGCCGAGTGTACCTTCGATCGCGCTGAAATCCGGATAGTACTGCCAGGTGATAGTGGCAAATTCCAGTACCGCCATGTCAAAGAGAATATCTGCTGTGACATAATCGGAAAAGATGCAACCATCGGAGAGGCCTTGCTGGTAATACTTTGGTGCAAGCACATCGCGGTGCTTGATCGCCTCGACCTGCAACTGCAGTACCATGTCGCGGTATTTTTTTGCCCGGTCCTTACCATAATCGTCATCGCCGATCTCGTTATAAATGAAATCAAAGAAGCCGGGTGCATCCTGCGCAGAACCGCCTGGGGCTACGAATGAGACGTACACATCTGCATCTTCCGGATGGAGATAGGACTGTACATGTGTAAGCTGGCCTCCTTTACTGGCGCCTGTAAAGGCCCACTTCCCGGAGAAGATACTCTTATACTGCGAGATGATAAAATGGAAATCTTCCGCAGCATTTTCCGCAGTCAGATAATCCCAGTATTTCAGACTGTCAATAGAAAGCCCGTCCGGTACGGACTGACCAAAAAAGCGGTGCTCGGCCAGGACCTGGTTTGTATTGTAGTCAAAAGCAAGTTCGCATCGGTTGTCATACGGAAGGTCGATTTCCATGTCATAGAGATTGTATCCGTTACACAAGAAGGTGTTGGATGCCTTGTCATCGACATAGATGAAAGTTGTCCGTAATGGAAAAGAACCAGCGTCCGGATTCTTCCAGTCGAGTGGCATATCGAAAACAACGGAGTATTTCGCTTTATACTGTATCTTCATACCATCCGGAGTCGTGACCTCTTTTACGGACTTTACCCGGTCCAGCTGGCGCAGCTTCTCTTCCAGTGAAGCATCAGACGGGATAGAAGCAGGTGTAGTCGATTCCGTGGTTTCAGTGGTCGTGGTTGCTGAAGTAGTTTCTTCTGTCGTGGATTCCGAAGTAGATTCCGATGTAGTTGGTTCTGTTTCAGAAGGCTCTGTCGAACTTTCTTCTGATTCCGATGTTGTCGTAGTTGCAGAATATGTTGTCCTTGTAGAAGAATCGCTGTTTTTTGTCCTGCATCCGCTCATGCTGAGAAGAAGCATAGCAGAAAGTGCGATGCAGGAAAGTCTTTTAAATGCCATGTGTGTCACCTCGTGTAGATTCTGTTAATGACATCATTATAATGGATAATTGACATGTCATGGTGACAGATGATTCACGAATCCTCCAGAATCTTTTTCTCCACTTCCGCCAGACTGAGGCCCTTCTCCCTTGCGATACGAGCTATATCCTCGTATTCGAATTTGGTCCGGGTCACACCATATCCGCTTGAGACTTTACGGCGGACAGGTCCGAAGGAAGTGTCGATCGTTTCCACTTTGCGGTCCAGAACATATCGGGAAAAGACCAGTTCACGGATCCCGATCGTGGTCGTATGCTGGAAGAGAAGACGTACCATCTTTTCTTTCTCTTCCGGACGACAAAGCACTCGCAGCAGTATGCCCGGACGGGACTTTTTCATGCCTGCCGGAACAGTATAGACTTCATTTGCGCCTGCCTCAAAAAGACGCTCCATCGCAAATCCGATTGCTTCTGCTGTCATGTCGTCAACGTTGCAGGATAGCTCGATAACACTATCATCGAGTACTTTCGAAGGCGTTTCTTCATGAGCAGAGTTGTCGGAGAATGATTCTCCTAGCATGGCGCGGACGCAGTTGGCCTGTGGGAAATCTTTCTTACCCATACCATATCCAATCGATTTTGTGATCATCTTAGGCATCGGACCGAAGCGTGTCGCAAAGTGCTTGAGCAGCGCGGCTCCGGTCGGTGTGCAGAGTTCGCCGTTGATATTACCTCCATATGTCGGCACGCCTTTCAGGATGTAAGCTGTTGCGGGTGCCGGAACAGGGAGGATCCCGTGTGCACAGCGCACTTGTCCGCTTCCAACATGGATCGGAGAGACGACTACTTCATCCGGCTTGATTGCATTCATCAGGAGGCAGACAGCCGTAATATCCGCGACGGCGTCCATAGTTCCGACTTCATGGAAGTGGATCTCCTTGACCGGCACACCATGCACATGGCTCTCGGCTTCGGCGATCTCTTCATAAACAGCCATCACATCAAGCGCAACCAGTGTCGGAAGACGAAGGTGGTCACGCACGATATGCTCGATGTCATGAAGGCTGCTATGGTGATGTGAGTGCGCATGATGATCGTCATGGTCATGCGTGTGCTCGTGGTCATGTTCGTGTTCATGAGAATGTTCATGGCTGTGTTCGTGCCCGCACTCGTGATGGTGGTCGTGCATATGCTCGTCTTCTTCCTGACCGGCAACCGTTACCGAGACGTGTGTACCGGTGATCCCGCATTTCTGCACGCTTTGGATGGAATACAGAACATCGGGGATGCCGAGTGAATTCAATTTTGCAAGGAATGCGTCACGATCGGGGAGAAGCTCCAGAAGAGCGGCTGTCAGCATATCGCCGGCAGCACCCATCGAACAGTCGATATATAACGTTTTCATTTTTTTGCCTCCATGTGGTTGATCATGCTGGCCAGATAGCCGGCACCAAATCCATTGTCGATATTGACTACAGAAACCCCGCTGGCGCAGGAATTGAGCATGGACAGAAGTGCGGATAATCCTTCAAAAGCGGCGCCGTATCCGACGCTGGTCGGCACGGCGATGACCGGGCAGTCAGCAAGTCCGCCGACTACACTCGCCAGCGCGCCTTCCATACCGGCAATTGCAATGATGACACTTGCCGACATGATCTCTTCCTTCTTATCCAGAAGACGATGCAGTCCGGCAACGCCGACATCGTACAGTCTGACGACCTCATTTCCAAACACTTCTGCAGTGAGGGCCGCTTCTTCTGCAACCGGAAGATCGGAAGTACCGCCGGTAGCCACGACGATCTTACCGATGCCGTCCGGCTGAGGGATCTCTCCTGTGAATCCAATCTTGGCTTCTTCATAATAAGTAAGCGGATGTGTTTTCGAAATTTCCAGATATGCCTCTTTCGAAAGCCGGGTGATCAGGACACGGTTTTGTCCTGCGGCGATCATGACATCGAGGATCTTTGTCATCTGCTCCGGAGTTTTTCCGGCACCATAAATGACTTCGGCCATGCCCTGACGGACCTTCCTGTGGAGGTCGACTTTGGCAAATCCGATGTCTTCGTAGGGGGCAAGTTTCAGCTGAAGGAGTGCTTCATCTACAGAGAGATCACCCTGACTGACTTTCTCGAGAATAGTTTTTACTTCTGAGTGCATAAATGCTCCTTTAAAAAACGGCTCCGCGGAAATCCCGCGAAGCCGCCATTTGTAACAATGTTAATCAGCTTTTCTTGGAAAGAAGAGCCTTCTTGACGACGCCCTTCGGGTCCTTGATCAGGAGCGTGACCAGCCAGATGATGAGACCCAGCGCGACGACGGTCAGTCCAAGGAAGAAATCATTCAGCATATCAGCTGCTGCCGGAGAGAAGTATTCTTCTTTCAATTCGGCGTACTCGAAGATCGCATCAACGGTCCACATCAGGGAAGCGCCCCAGTAGATCAAGGCCAATGTACCGACCTTCATTTCGTCTCTCGGTGCGTTTTTATACCATACGACCGAGCTGATTATCGCTGCAAATACAGTAACAAGTAAAGTCATAGTCTATACCTCTTTTCCATTCCAGAAAATCAGTTTTCGTTCTTCACAGTCTCAGAAGGCTGGATCTTATCCGCACGTTTCTCAATAATGGAAGAAGCAACCACCATGGCGATCCAGGTAACGGTAACAAGAACCGCCATCGTTACACCAACGGTGGACATTTCATGAAGCATCTCTGCTTTGCTTTCCGGATCGCTGGCCGCAGTCAGGAAAGGATACCACGGAACAACTTCACCATGCCATACATGTTCTAATGCCAGAAGTGCCGATCCACCCCACAGCATCTTATTCAGCCAGCTGAGCTTTCTGGAAAAGTGGCCTTTGACATTTTCTGAAACCTTAGCCTTGGCATCGGAAGAAGAAATCTCTGTCGATGCCTCACGTGTCTTAACGATCTTTGTAGCAATCGTGGTTACGATCGCTTCCATTGCTGGAACAATAAAACAAGCCATAAATACCCTCCAAAAATGATGTCAATGAGTAGGATCTGTTTCCCACTTCCGCTATAATACGTCTACGCCATATTATAGCGGTTTCCGCCAGTGCTTTTCAAGAAGAAAGGTTTTGTTTTCCATTTGTTCTCAAAGATTTCATACATTTTGCTTTTGCTCAGGTGGCACGCGATATATAATAATATCGAGAGTTTAGCGTTTGTAACAAGAGCAGATAAGACATATACGTGTATCCATCCCGTATTCAGAAACAAGGGCGGGATCTCACGCAGGAACAGTATTTGCAGGGTATGGAAGGAGAAGTACTATGTTTACTTGGAATTTCCAATATATGTCTAAAGTCAGGCTGACGGAGACACTCAAACAGCTGAATCTGAATGCTAAAGAGAATAACGTGATTGTGCGTATCCATACGGCGATCCATCTTCCTGATGAGGCGGTGGATCTGGCCAGATTTATCAAGCGCATCGTTCCGCAGGCCTTGATCCTGGGAACAAGTACTTCCGCGGTAATCTACAAAGGAAAGTGTCTGTCGAACCAGTGCATCGTCTCTGTCACCCAGATGAACGAGGGCACGGTGAAGACATGGATGTCCCCGCTTGAAGAGGAATACGAAGAGAAGAATCTTTTTGGCAGAAAGCTTGCAGAGAGCGTCAAAGAGAACCTGATCGACGAAGACACGAAGATGATCCTTGCCTTTTTCACACCAAGTTATAAGGATGTTTCCTGGTTTGTGGTGGAGAGTAATGAGGTCTTCCCGGGTGTTCAGATGATCGGCGGCATCACGGACAGTGTGAAGGAAAAAACACAGATCGCCGGGTTCGTATTCAACGAAGAAGGATGGTCTGATAAAGCATGCATCATGGCTTCTTTCTCTGGAAAAGAACTGGAGTCGTTCTGTTCCGGATCAACGGGGGTGCAGGCGATCGGATCAGATTGCGAGATCACAGAGTTGAAAGGATCGGATATTGTTTCTCTTGATGGTAAGAATCAGGAAGAGACGTTCTGGCTTGGAACGATTGGAGGACTTACGAATATCGAGTATCTTTCCGAGCTTTTCCCGTTCGTCTATTCAGAAGCCATCGATATTCCTGTATATCTCCAGAGTGATGCGCAGGAGAAGCGGATCTACACGAACTGCTGCCTGAAGAAGGGACTGCTGATCCAGAAAGGCTTTATCTATGACAAGAAGATCGTGCAGGACAACCGGGATGTGTTCCGCCGGGTCGAGAGTTTTGAAAAAGCAGAGACTCTGTTCGGATATGCGGACGCTTCGAGGACCAGGATCTACGCCAACTGCTTGAAATGGGAACTTTCTGCATACGATAAGTCAAATATCAGCGGATGCATTACGAATGGTGAAATCTCCTATTATGAAGGAAAACACGTTTTTTCGAACTGTTCTTTCGTTGTTGCCGCTGCCGGAGAAAAGAAGTTTTTCCAGGAATATAACCCATATGCATTCTCCCATACGGATATGCTGACATACGATAATCAGGAGCTTCTGAACTATCTTCTTGAAGTCGAGGAAAAACTCGAGAAGAATCCGAACGCACCGGATGTGGAAAACATGAAGGCCTTTGTTCACGAATGTGAGACGCTGCTCCTTCATTCCGGAAGTGAGGAGATGCCGAATGCCGCTGCCATGAATATGGATATCAAGGTCAGAGGATATGACCGCGTCTGTATGATCGACGTTACTGAGACGGCAGAAATGGAGACAGTATTCTCCAAGCATGTGATCGATCTGACATATAAGAACTATCTTTCGAAGTGTTCCAATTTTGCCGCAGCAAGAAAGTATCACATGTATGTGATCGATAAGTGGCATATAGCGATTGCGGAGCCATCCTACAGAGTGGCACTGTCGAAATTCGTAAAGGATATGGAGACGCTGCAGAGAGAGCTTTTTGAGTATTCGGAAGATCTCATTGCTATCGTTCCGATCTTCTGCGTGATCGATGGATGTACGATTGAGACACTGGATTCGACATACTATTCGGCCAGAGTGGAGATGATAAACAAAAACATCCAGTTCTACGTCAGCGAAGCTTCTTCGGAAGAGCACCTTGATGAGGGCAGCATCCGGGAACGGTACCACATGGTCAATGTCATTAACTATGCGATTGCAAACGATGGAGTTGTCCCGTATTTCCAGGGCATCTACGATAACAAAAGAATGCGCATCCATCACTATGAAGCATTGATGAGACTGAAAGATGAGAACGGGAAGATCTATTATCCGAATAGTTTTCTGAGTATCGCGAGGACCTTCGGTCTTCTGTATGATGAAATCTCCAAGATCATGATCCGGAAAGTCTTCGACCGCTTCCGTGATGAGGCCGAATTGAGTGTTTCGATCAACCTTGGTATCCGCGATATCAAGAATAAGGAGATCACGGATCTGATCTACGATGAACTGTCCAAAGTCTCGCATCCGGGAAACTACATTTTTGAAATCCTGGAGAACGAGGACATTGCCGATTACAATGAACTGATCGCGTTTGTGGACCGTGTCCATGAACTTGGCGGCTTGATCTCGATCGATGATTTTGGAAGCGGTTTTTCCAATCTGAAGCATCTGATGAGTATCCGTTCCGACTTTCTGAAGATCGATGGTTCGATCGTTGTGAATTGCTGCAATAGTAAGCAATCCGAGAACATCATTGCGTTGATCATGAGCTGGAAAAAACTCAGTTCCAACAATATCCGGGTCGTGGCCGAATTTGTCGAAAACGATGAGATCCAGAAGAAACTGATAATGTACGATGTGGATTATTCCCAAGGCTATCTTTTCTCCAGACCTTCGCCGGATCTGATGGAAAGTGAGGAAAAGAAAGACGAAAGCCAGTAACAGGATGAGAGAACAGTTTCGGCTTCGCATGAAAGGTCAGGGCATAGCATGATCAGTAGAAATAACAAAAAGAAGATTGGTTTGGTCCTGGAAAACATCTGGACGGATTTTGCTGAAGAGTTCATTCAGAACGTGGTCAGCGGCATCCGGCAGAGAAAGGACCTGGAACTGACTGTCATCTCCGGAAAATACGACGGATATAAGGATAACATCCACAGCCAGCATTACCACAGACTGGTCTATAATTCGATTTATCAGCTTTCTGAAGAGTGCAGTTTTGACGGACTGATCGTATGTCTCGGAAGTATGGCGAAGACGAAAGACGAAGATGAGAACCGCCGGATTTTCAGTCATATCCGTAATGTTCCGATGGTTTTTGCGGTTACCGAGAACGAAGATCAGGTTTCGGTCAATTATGATAATGAGTCCGGAATACGGGAAGCGGTGGAGTGCCTCGTTAACGTCCATGGTTTTACGAAGTTCTGTATGATGGGTGGTCGTGATGATAATGTCGACTCCAGAAAAAGAAGAAGGATCTATACCGTCTGTCTGAATGAATACGGAATTGGTTTTACGGATGACAATTATCAGGTGACCGATATGTCGCTCTACTGCCAGGAAGAGGCAGAAGAGCTTCTTGACAGAAATCCGGAGGTGCAGGCGATCTTCTGTGTAAATGACGCTGTAGCAATGGGCCTTTTCGCTGCGATGAAGAAGCGTGGTCTCGAGCCTGGAAAAGACATCTATGTCTTTGGCTTCGATAATACAAAAATGGCCGGGCACATGATCCCTACCTTGTCATCGATCGGTGCCGATGAGACAACTATGGGGCGCAAATCACTGGAGCTTCTTCTTGCCCTTATGAATGGGGAGCAGGTAGGTTCGGTCCGCATTCCGACGCGTCTTTACGGACGTGAGTCCTTTCCATATGAGATGTATGATTATTCCAGACAGGAAATGCTGAATGTGGAAGAGGCGTTCATATACAGGATGTTTGATGACTGTTTCTATCGGTACCGCTATGAACATGTCGGACGGGAATCCGTCAATCTGAAGCGGCTTTTTTATGAATTCACATCACGTATCCTGAATGCTCTGAAGAACCGGTATATGGGCAGGGAAGAGTTTCAGGAAACATGCGAACTGATCGATATTTTCTTTGAAAACGGAGCGATGGAGTATACCGATGCCGGAAAGCTTCTCCAAAGTGTAGCGAAACTTCAGGCAAGTATGAATGTCACCCAGACTGCGGTCAATGCAGTTGCGAACATGTTTATTAACCGCCTTTTTACAAGGATCAAGGATGATGCAATCACGGCGCAGGCGAAAGCCATGGTCCATGAGAGGGAAATGCTTTTTGTTTCGAGACGGAGCCTTCAGGATTTCATGATCGAGACGACAGACTATCAGGGCGACAGCATGGATAAAGAGGAGAAAATGGTCAGCAGGCTGCCTCTTCTGGGACTTCAGAATGCAGTGCTTTTCCTGTTTTCAGAACCGGTCAGGTTTCAGAAGAATGAAAAGCATCTCTTCCCGGAAACGATACGTTTCCGTTGCGGGATCAAGGATGGAGAACTCTTTGTTCTTCCGAAGGAACGGCAGGAGGGCCTGACCCGGGATATGTTCCGGCGTGGAGAGATTCCGCCCAAGTGTAATGAGAATGTCGTATTTCCTGTATCTTGCAAGGATAAGATATACGGTTTTCTCGTTTCCGAGATCAATAGTGATATCTCTTCCACAGGTGAATTTATCTCAGAACAGATCGGGCGGATTCTCGAATAAGCCGGAAAGTGAGAATTATCTTTCCTGTACTACGATCGATGCACGGCTTTGAATGTTCTTGCATACATCGTCAACAGTGCGCTGTCCTTCGAAGAAACCGGCAGCTTCTTCAAGTACGATGTTCAGGACATCACTGTCAAACTGCTGTGCTGTTTCTACAGAAGCTATCAAGGAAGCAAGTTTATCTTTATCCTGCTGCGTCAGAACATAGGGCATATAGTCGTCATCTGCGCTGTTTCCGTGGTTTTTCTTGTAGGATTCAAAGGCTTCTTCACTGACTTCAATTTCTGTTTTGCATTTTGAGTCGAATGCTTTTTTGTTGACTGGCAGCTTGTCCATATTAAAGCATAGATCCTGCTGTATATCTTCATTTAAGAAGAAGCGGATGAATTCCCAGGCCAGGTTTGGATTGGCAGCAGAAGTGGTAATGGACATAGTGATATCTCCCACAGCCGTCATGCCCATTCCGTCTTTAGTAGGATAACCGCTGTAAATATAGTTTGCGCTGTCTTTTATGTTGAGGATAGTGAAATCGGTCAATCCTCTAAGAAGCACATTACTGGAAGCGATCATGCCCATTCCAAAGAGCACCTCGCCATTCATAAATCCGCTTTCTCCCAAAGGAAGATTGCTGCTCTGTCCATCTTGCGATGTCTTGCCGTATTTCTTTACAGTTTCGAGCATTTCACGGAATTCGTCCGAATCGAAGTTTACGGTCTTATCTACGTTGTTTACAAACCTGTCCGATGAGACATAGAGTAATTTGGTCAAAAGATCATTGTAATCATGGGAATCCAGAAGCTGGATATCAGAAGGCAATGAGGAAGCGATCTTGTCGAGATCGGAATAGGTCAGCTTTTCTTTGGTACCTTGGAATTTTCCGTTGACGACCATTCCTTCAAGAGTATAGGTGATCGGCATTGTGAAGAGCTTTCCGTCCAATTCAAAAGCACTGAAGATGTTCTGGTAATAATCGTCAGTTTTCAGGCTGGGATCGGAATCCAGATATGTTTTCAGGTCAATAAGGGAATTCTCATTATTGAACTGGGAAAAGTCTGAAAAGCCTACGAGAATGTCCGGACCATTTCCGCTTAACATATCCAGTGTGAGGTTTCCCACTCCTTCGAGCTGTTTGGAACTGTCATTTGAGAAAAACCATCTTTCGTTTGTATCCGGAGAGTAATCCGAGATCTCGACACGGGCATGGTTGGAGGGGTCGGTGTTGTATTGTATGATCCTGTCGATAAAGGACACGTCATCAATGCCGTTCACGGCGAGTTTTAGCACTTCTTTTCCCGCGTGCGGATTCTTATCAGCACGTGTCAGGGATACAATGGACATTTTGTTTCCGATACCGGCTTTCTGGTCCATATCTGTACGGGCTATTTCCTTATCCAGTTCCATCTTGAAGAAAACAAGATGGTCTTCCGATTCGATACTTCCGCCTTCCATTTGAATAGCGGAGGAGTTCAAGTCTGTATCTTTCCATGAAAAAGTTGTGGTACGTGTTCCGTCGAGAAGATCATATTTCTCTATGCCATTGCTGTTCAGAAGGAAGCAATCGCTTTTCCCCTGAACCAGACCCAGTACGACATTGTCTGATTTGATTTTCTGTCCAGTCAGTTTTCCCTCGTTTAAATCGATCTCCTGAACATATACGGCCAGGTCTTCCTGTTCATACTGCGGCATCACGGCAAACCACTTTCCGCCGGAGCAAAGCATAGTCCCGTCGAAATTCGGGCTTTCTATAGAGTTGATCAGCTTGCCCTGTGGATCCATTACACTGATCTTCTTGTTCGAGGCAAGAAGGATTTTACCGTTATCGGCAACATAGACGCGGGCACCGCTAAGGGCTTCGTTGGCATCAAGGGTGATTTCGCGGAGTTTCTCGCCGGAAGAGGAGAGGACGGTTAAAGACGGTTGTGCTGTGCAGTCGTTCATATTCACTTTGGTGGTTACGACCAGGATCTCGCCATTATCCAGTGAGTAAGCATTACTGAACTCGCATCCTTTGTCCAATTCTACTGAAGAAATATTATTACCTTCGAGATCAAAGAGCTGCATGCTGTTGACGGAATATTCATTCCAGATATCCATATATCTCTTCTGTTGCTTCTCGTCATCTAAATTGAGGTTATTCATTTCCTTTTCGACCTCGAGCGGTTTTTTGTATTCAATATGGACGTTTGCGAGGATGCGGTCGCCAACGGCATATGCCGAAGTAAACTCCGTATAGAGGATGTCTTTTCCGGTTGGGACTTTCACTTTCAGTTCTGAGATCTTCGCATCAAAGAACGGATCACTCTCCGCGATGATGCGTCCCGAACCTTTTTTAGTATTCTTCGCTACTGCGACCGCCCCGGACGTGTTCCCTTTAGCGTTGCTGGTGCCTTCTGCATTGTTTGAGCTGCTTTTGGATCCGCATCCTGAAAAAGGAAGGACCATTCCGGCAGCCAGTGATACTGTGAGTAAATTTCGTAAAACTCTCTTCATTGTCAACCTCCTAAAAAGTCATGTTTTCGTTTGTATGCTCACATTGTAAGAGATGTATTAAAAAATTGAGTGAAAGAAGTGTCATACGAATAGTGACATTTCAGAAAGGAAAAAATAGCATAAAAATACTCAACCGAAGTTGAGTTGCGAGTTCTTTTCGATAAGTTTCATTTGTGAGGAGGGGTGTGGGAGCGGAGCCTTATGTCCGCTCCCACGATATGAAACAAAATAAGAAGATATTATGGAGGGGGAAGCCCCTGTCAGAAGGTTTCTTGTTTCTTGGTGATTGGCTTGGGTATCACCTTCTGACAAGTTTATTCTCGCATTCGCAAATGACATAGAGATGACGTCAAGGTGAGTATTCTGTCACCTGAAAAAAAAGAAAATGCGGTTTATCCTATGTTATTTTTGCTTTCTTCATGTAGCCACGTACTTGGAAAAAAGGTAGAATGATGGCACAAGGAGAAATTCGATATGAATGAGCAGATGATGATTATAGAAAAGATGCGTAAAAGAGTTATGGTCCTTCGCATCTGTATGTGGGCAATCCCACTCGGCATGATGATTCTTTCCGTGATAATGATGATTGGTTCGAGTAGTTTTGACGCAGGTCCTTTTCCATTGGTTCTCGCATTTTTCGGTTCAATCTTTTTTATAGCAATCTTCTATTTAATTGTTTACAGAAAGAAACTGAATGAATACCGGAACTATTACAAAACACATTATGTGTATGATATGGTACGCCAGGTCATTCCGGATGCGGTCTATCAGCCGGAATACGGATTTCCGAGCCAGCTGATCTCGCAGACCGGCCTTATGCAGATGGGAAACATTTATAAGAGTGAGGATTATATCCGGGGAACATACAACAATGTTGCTTTTGAAAGATCGGATATCCTGATCCAGAATGAATCAAGTGATTCGGATGGAAACACGCACACTACGACATACCTTCGCGGAAGATGGATGATCTTCGAATCGAATAAGGATTTTGAGGCGGATCTTCAGATCATCCAGCAGGGATTCGGGTACGCGAGAAAAAGGACGAGCATTTTTACGAAGAAGACAGAGCGAAGACATGCTTTTAAGACGGAAGATGCGGAGTTCAATAGGATGTTCAAGTGCCTGTGCCAGAATGAAGTAGAAGCATTCTATCTTCTGACTCCGGGACTGATGCAGGGATTGATGCAGCTCGCAGCGCAAAGTGATGGTAAGGTCATGATCGGATTTGTGGATAATCAGCTTCACGTGGCGATCAATTCGAACAAGGACTACCTTGAACCGCCGATCTATCACAGTCCGAACGATGATGATATCATGAAGGTAAGAAATGAGATCAACGCGGTGACCTCATTTGTAAAAGGATTAAACCTCGATCGAAAGATCTTTAAATAACGTAAGAGGAAAGGAGAAGTACGGACTAATCCAGCCCGTACGGTAAACGAAAATGTTGAAGTATGTTATTGGAGCAATTGTATTTTTAGTAGTGGTCATTATTCTTTGGTGGATCGCCACGATGAATGGCCTGAGAAGAACGAAAGTGAAAATCGAAGAGGCTTCTTCGGGAATCGATGTTGCTTTGACCAAGCGCTATGATGTGCTGACCAAGATGGTTGATGTTGCAAGATCTTATGCGACGATCGAGAAGCAGACCATCCTTGATGCGATCAAGCTTCGTCAGGGAATGACCATCTCCGAGAAGAACCAGGCGGCTTCCGCGATGGGTGAGGTACATAAGGAACTGAATTTCCTGGCTGAGAATTATCCGCAGCTTCATGCGAATGAAAACTTCCGTCAGCTGCAGGTTGCTATCATGGATGTCGAAGAGCATCTGCAAGGCGCACGTCGTGCATATAACGCAAGTGTATCCGAGCTGAATCAGAGGATCGTTACTTTCCCGACCAGCATCGTAGCCGGTGGCATGGGCATCCAGAGAGAACCGTTCTTTGAGGCAGAAGAAATCAAGCGTTCTGATGTAAATGTAAGCATCAATATCTGATCCTGACAATTGATAAGCAAAAAAACGCGGACCCCCGGAAGACTCGGTAACGAGATTCCGGGGGTTAGTTATACCCTTTGTATAATCCACTATTTCTGTACGACTTCTTGGAATATAATTGACACAGGATGGTTTTTTACAAGAACCAAAGATGACCGATAAGAACGATTACGAAAAGAAACAGGAGAGAATAGATTTCATGGGTACAAAACGAGTGGTGGTCGAGCCATATAACGAGATGTGGAAAGCGGATTTTGAAGCGATCCGTGACGAGATCGATGCTGCACTGGGCGATCTGGCACTTCGGATCGAGCACGTCGGAAGTACTTCGGTAGAAGGACTTTCTGCGAAACCGATCATTGATATCGATGTAGTGGTCGAAGAATCGAACCTCGCTCCTGCGATCGAAGCGTTGGATAAAATCGGCTATCATCACGAAGGCGATAAAGGGATTCCCGGCCGGGAAGCATTCCATTATCAGGGCAAAGAACATCTTCGGAATCATCACTTGTACGTATGTGCAAAGGATGCAGCTGAACTGAAAAGACATGTGTCTTTCCGCGATTATCTTCGTACTCACCCGGAAGCAGTACAGGAGTACAGCCGGATCAAGAAAGAAGGGGCAGTTCTTTTCCCGAATGATATCGATGGTTATATCGAATACAAAACGGCATTTATCCGAGGGATCTATAAGGAACTCGGACTGGAATGAAGGCCGGGAATGTTCAAGGAGAACAGATATGAGAGAAGAAACCGAAGCGATTCGCGAACACTATAATGCGAATCCGAAGAAAGAAGGGAATTGAGTGATGTTGAGATTAAGACCATATAAGCCATGTGATGCTGAGAAGATCGTAACCTGGATCAGTGACGAGAGAACTTTTGCGCTGTGGGGAGGTGCCCGCTTTGGCGCCTATCCGTTAAAGGCGGAGGACATGAATGAGAAGTATCTGAAGAATAACGGCGACTGCGTGGAAGAAGATAACTTCTACCCGATGAGTGCTTTTGACGAAGACGGCGTAGTCGGACATCTGATCATGCGGTATATTCAGGGGAACAACAAGATCCTTCGTTTCGGATGGGTCGTCGTGGACGGTTCCAAGCGTGGAAAGGGATACGGGAAGCAGATGATCCAGCTGGCGCTTAAATACGCTTTTGAGATCCTCCAGGTGGACACCATTACCATTGGTGTTTTTGAGTGTAATACTTCCGCATATAAGTGCTATCTTTCCGCCGGGTTTAGAGCGTCGACAGTATGCGAGGATTCTTTTGAAGAAATCGAGGGAGAGACACTTCGCATCATAGAGCTGGAGATCAGCAAAGAGGAATGGAGGAAATAAGCATGAATGTTTTCGAAGCTCTTTTTCAAAGACGCAGTTATCGTGGGAAGTTTAAGGATACACCTGTTCCGAGGGAGGACCTCCGAAAGATCCTGGAGGCGGGATTAGCCGCGCCTTCCGGTTGCAATAAGCAGACGACATCCCTCATTGCGGTTGATGATCCGGAGGTGCTTTCTAAACTCAAGGCAGTGATCGATCCGCCGGTTGCACA
Source organism: Clostridiales bacterium (assembly GCA_017545245.1). GTDB lineage: Bacteria > Bacillota > Clostridia > Saccharofermentanales > Saccharofermentanaceae > Scatonaster. The sequence continues at coordinate 33,984 of JAFWPB010000065.1, read as the reverse complement.
GACTGCACCTGCCGCAATCTGTGTATTGACGCAGCGGATCAACGCATACCGTGACAGATGCTTCGCCATCCAGGATTATTCTGCGGCGATCGAGAATATGCTCCTGGCTATCGTGGAACTGGGATATCAGAGCTGCTGGTACGAAGGCCATATCACTGACGAGGATAGGATCGGAGAGAAGATGGCGGAGATCCTCGGCGTACCGGAAGGATACGAACTCATCTGCTATCTACCAGTAGGTATCGCGGAAGACGAAGTGAAAATGCCGAATAAGAAAGAGTTTTCGGACCGCGCCTGGTTCAATTCTTTTAAGGGAGAATAAGAAGATCATGTCGTTTATGGAGAGATGGTTTCAAGGTTTTGGAGAAGGTCTGGAGAAGATGTCGCGTGAAGAGCGGGGACGGCTTTTTCAGGGGTGTGCCTCCATGTGTGGAAGAGATGCGCTGAAGTATCTGTATGCAGATTTGTATGCAGAGTGCGATGGAAACCTGGATCGTTTCTTCGGAAGACTGCATGAACTTAAGAAAGTAGACGGTGTTGTGGTCATTCCGGGAAAAGAATATGAGATCCATTTTCTGTCCTGCGACTGCGATCTGCACACCAAAATGAATGTAAATACCCCCAAACTCTGCGAGTGTTCGAGACAGAGCATCACGTACTGGCTGGGACAGCTTCTGCCGGAGGAGAAGATCCTGGTGGAAGAAATCGAGACGATCCTTGGAGGACACGAGAGGTGCCGCTTCCGGATTACGAAGAAAGAGAAAGATTTATGGTAACGTTTAAAGAGATGGATAAGACCTGTTTCGAGATGTACGATCAGGTCACACAGAATGTGGAAGTAAAATCAGAATACCGGATCAAGCGCGTGGACAACGGTCTGGGAGGCTTGCTTTTGGAGGAAGTACCGGTTACGCCGCATGTCAAAGACCTGAGTGTCTATGAGCGCGCGTCAGAGTACGAGAAGATGTTCGATATCAGTAACTGGCGCTTCTATATGGCATTTGACGGAGAAACCCCGGTGGGTGCGGCGACAGTTGCAGGTACGACCGAGAATAACTACATGTTGAATGGAAGAACAGATGCATGTGTCCTGTGGGACATCCGTGTGGCGGATGGATATAAGCATCAGGGGATCGGGCAGAAGCTTTTCGATATGGCGAAGGCCGGAGCGCAGGCGGACGGCTATAAGCAGATGATCATCGAATGCCAGAATAACAATGTTACAGCCTGTTATTTCTATAAGAAACAGGGCGCGCTGCTGGGTAAGATGGATGCCTATGCCTACTACACTGATCCGGAAACGAGAGACGAGATCCAGTTTATCTGGTATCTTGATTTGTAAAATAGGAGGAAAAAAATGACGTGTAAATTTGTACGAATCCAGGGTAGAGAAAATGCGTATAGAACCCAGTACCCGAGAGGAATCTTTGCTATGGGCTGGCGCTTGATTCAAAATGGCGGCATGTCCCCTGAGGACGAGAAGCTTTTCCGCGACATCGACGATTGGTTTAAGGAGAACCTTCCGGAACCGGTTCCATGTCAGAATGGAGAAACGGTCATTACTTTCTTTAAGACCGAGACCACGAAAGAGATGCTCGAAAAGATCGCACCGGCAGAGGCCCTTATGGATAAATACGAGCAGCCCTACGATATCGTCTATACCAACTTCGTCGGCAACATCGTGTACGAAGACGACTGGCAGATCGCGGTTCGTGTAGAAGACGGAAAAATGGTGTGAATCAGGAGAATAACATGGAAATGCGAATCATTGAAAGCTGCGCAGAATGCCTTTACGATAAGCAGGCGCACCGTTGCAGTGACTCTTCTTATCTTGCGAGAGTGAAGGAGATCATCGAGACCCGAAAGCCGGAGGATACATCGCCGTATCTGGTGTATCTTTTCAATCTCGAATACGAGAAACGCTTCGGGAAGAAATCTTCTTACAGCGAGGTCAAGAAGAAATACAATGACCTTTTGCTTTCCATGGAGCAGTCTTTCCGTGAAAAGATCGAGGCCGCGAAGGATCCGCTTCTTCAGGCGCTGCTTTATGCACGGATCGGCAACTATATCGATGTGGCTGCCATGAACGTCATAAAAGAAGAGACACTGATGGAGCTTTTCGAAAACGTGCAGAACCGTCCGGAGGAAGAAGAGGTGATCTGCCATTTTCTTGCGGATTGCGAGAAGGCCAGAAGATTTCTTCTCATCGCGGATAACTGCGGCGAGATCGTCCTGGACAAGCTCTTCCTCGAGCAACTAAGGAAGCGTTTCCCGGATCTTGCTGTTACGGTCCTGGTGCGCGGTGAAGAAGTACTGAACGATGCAACTCTGGAAGATGCGAAAACTGTCGGTCTTGACCGCGTAGCCCATGTCATCGGGAATGGTCTTCCGATTGCGGGTACTGTCTATACGATGCTTCCTGACGAAACAAAACAGGCATTAGATCAGGCAGATGTCATCCTGGCAAAAGGACAGGGGAACTATGAATCCTTGAGCCGCCAGGGAAGACACATCTACTTCTCTTTTCTTTGCAAATGTGAGTTATTCACAAATCGCTTTTCCGCGCCGCTTTTGACCGGAATTTTCTGCGAGGAAAGAGAGTAACGTAATAGACAATCAGGAGATAAAAAGAAGAGTATAATGCTCTCAGAAAGCTATGGAGGCGCAGATATGGGATTACTGGATTTTTTACTTGATCGTCAGGACTCGACATACGGGTATAAATCTTTTAAGAATACGCAGGGATGGGATAATGAGAAGATGCTTGCACGTCTTCTTCAGGAAGACCTGCCGTATGGCAAGCCGAAGATGGGATGGATTCGGGCTTTTGGAAAAGAACGAGAGGTCATTGTCTATCCTCTGGCGCATGACGTGAACTATGTGTATGTGGATGCACAGCCCAAGAAGATCATCGTGAGCATGGCGCCAAAGCCGGGTCAGATCGGTGGCGCCCAGGATCATGGAAACATGGAAGATGTCACGGAGATGAGTGAAGATACCGTGTCGGCAACCTGCGGGACCATGGATGCGGCAAATCACGTGATCAAAGTGGTGGCGGAAATTCTGAAAGGCTGAAAGTATAGAGAAAATGGACAGCATCGAACTGATTGAACCGAATAATCATTTTGCCGGGCAGATATGGGATTTCCGTCAGGAGATCCTTGATTTTGATGCCGACAATGAGGACCGTTTTGCCGGGTGCATGTCTTTGGATACTGCATCGTCCGCGGAAGAGTGGATCCGGATCTGTCAGCTCCGAAAGGACGAAGCTACGTGCAAAGAGACGGGCGTGGAAGTGCCCTCGCATATGTTTCTTGCTGTTCGGGAAAAAGATGAAAGGGTAGTGGGTGTGATCGATCTTCGTCATCACATTGACCACCCGATCCTTGGCACCTGGGGCGGACACTGCGGATATTCCGTTCGTCCTTCCGAGCGTGGAAAAGGATATGCTTCGGAGATACTTCGCCTGAATATTGAAAAAGCCCGTGAACTGGGAATAGAGAAAATGCTGGTCACCTGCGATGCAGACAACCTGGCCAGTGAGAAGACGATCTTAAGTAACGGTGGTGTTTTCGAAAAGACGATCGAAGTGGACGGAAGCATCATGAAGCGGTACTGGATCGATACGATCCGATAGGAGAAAAGCATATGGTACGTGAAGCAAATCAGAAAGATCTGGATGGCATGCTGGAGTTGTATCTTTATCTGCATGAGACGTGTATTCCGGAAAGGAATGCGAAACTTCAGGAGACGTGGGATTACATTATGAACGATACGAACTATCATATCATCGTTAACGAGATCGATGGAAAGATCGTGTCTTCCTGCACATGTCTTATTATTCCTAACCTTACGCACGGTGTGCGCCCGTACGCTTTTGTGGAAAACGTGGTGACGAATGAGAATTACCGCGGAAAAGGATATGCGACCGAGTGCCTGGACTATGCACGTGACCTGGCGAGAAAAGAAGACTGCTACAAGATCTTTCTTCTGACCGGCTCAAAGAAAGAAACGACGCTTCGCTTCTATGAAAGAGCCGGCTACGAGAGGGAGACAAAAACGGCGTTCTACCAGGGCCTATAAGAAGAGAAAGCAAGGAAGAGAAACATATGACAAGACTTACTCGAAAGACAAGTGCTTTTGCCACGGCAATATGCCTCGTCGCATGCCTGCTTTGCGGATGCATGTCACAACAGGAAAAAACGCAGCAGAAGCTATGGATCAATAAGCTTGGCCAGGTGTATTCGGATGATAAATTCGAATATATTGGACCTCTTACAGGCGAAAATGGTGAGCGATATGACGTTGCCCGTGCCAAATCAAAAGAGTATCCAAACGAAGAGATCCTGGTGAAAAAAGTGAATGGTCTTCTCATGTCGAACTATAACCATATCCGCTATCGGGAGGATGAGGAAGAATACATAGAAGAGTACTTTGATGGCTTGTTTGAGTGTGATTCTTTCAAGATCGAGTATGATCCCATCGATCCGTATTCGCCGGCCAGAGATTACTCCGCCGAAGAATATGTTGAAGAGTATGTGCAGTTCAGGCAGGTGAAGGTCACGCTGATCAAAGAAGACGGGAACTTCCTTTTGGAGGAGGAGATGGCCGGGAAGATGCTCGACATCGCCAAAGACAGAGACGAGATCTGCCTGATCACCATCTATTGCTGTACGGAAAAGCCAAAAGATGCTGCCAAGGAAAGCGAATGCTATTACCATCTCACCATGAACAAAGAACACCGCGTGGAGTCGATCAGTGTGGCTTCTGAGGGCGGAAAGAAGAGACATAATGTCATGGAGAACGTGACCTGGTGATTCTGTGATGGGAAAAAGGAGACGCGATGCATTTCGTTGATGCCAAGGGAATACTGACCAGCAATAACGGGACCGGTATGAATATCTACCGCGGGTGTTCGCATGGCTGTATCTATTGTGACAGCCGGAGTACCTGTTATCAATTTACCCATGAGTTTGAAGATATTGAAGTCAAGCAGAATGCGCCGGATCTTCTGGAAAAAGCACTTCGGAGCAAGCGCAAAAAGTGCATGATCGGTACGGGTTCCATGTCAGATCCGTACATGCATTGTGAAGAAAAACTCGGCCTGACGAGAAAGTGTCTGGAGATTATATTGAAGTATGGTTTCGGCGCGGCCGTGCAAACCAAGTCCGACCGGATATTGCGGGACATCGATCTTCTTGATAGAATCAACCAGACTGCCAAGTGTGTGGTGCAGATGACGCTGACCACATACGATGACGACCTTTGCAAGATCCTCGAACCCAATGTGTGTAATACCAAGCGCCGCATCGAGGTGCTGGAAAAGATGCAGGAGAGAGGCATTCCGATGGTCGTGTGGCTGACCCCGATCCTTCCTTTCATTAACGATACGATCGAGAATATCCGGCCGCTTCTTGATGCATGCGTGAGGCTCGGCGTCAAAGGAATCATCTGCATGGGAATGGGTGTGACCATGCGCGAAGGTGACCGCGAGTATTTCTATGCAGCATTGGATAAACACTTCCCCGGAATGAAAGAAAGATATATAAAGACATACGGAAATGCCTATGAACTGGCCAGCCCGAATTCTCCTGAACTGATGGAGCTTTTTATTACAACGTGCAAGGAACACGGGATCCTTTATAAAGCGGAGGATTGTTTCCGGTATCTTATGGACCTACCGGAAAAATACACACAGCCGAGTCTTTTTGACCTGATGAGTTAAGTGTTACAATAAAAAAGACGAGTTTTTGTGCAACAGCTTTGAGGGTACGGCTATGAAAAAGATCACACTGGGAAAAACAGGAATCACTACACCGCAGAATGCTTTTGGAGCATTACCGATCCAGCGCGTCAGTCAGGAAGAAGCAGTGAAACTTCTTCGTGGCGCCTACGAAGGAGGCATGACTTTCTTTGATACGGCCCGTGCATATTCAGACAGTGAAGTGAAGGTGGGCGAGGCCTTTTACGGCATGCGCGACAAAGTCTTCATCGCATCGAAAACAATGGCGACGACGCCGGAAAAGTTCCGTGAGGATCTGGATACGACCCTTACTAATCTTCAGACAGATTATCTGGATATTTATCAGTTCCACTGTGTCAAGAAGTGCTTCGCGCCGGATGACGGTACGGGTATGTATGAAGCGATGCTGGAAGCTAAAAAGCAGGGGAAGATCCGTCATATTGGTATCACCGCACACCTGATCGGCGTGGCGGAAGAAATCGTAAAGAGCGGACTGTATGAGACGCTGCAGTTTCCATTTTCCTACCTGGCATCGGACAGGGATATCTCTTTGGTGAAGTCCTGTGAAGAGGCCGGTATGGGCTTTATCGCGATGAAAGGACTTGCGGGCGGACTTCTTACCAACAGTCAGGCGTGCATGGCGTTTATGAGCCAGTATGAAGCGCTGCCAATCTGGGGAATCCAGAGAGAAACAGAGCTTGCGCAGTGGCTTTCTTTCTTTAAAGAAGAAGCAGAGATGACGCCGGAGATCAGTGCTTTTATCGAAGAAGACAGGAAGAACCTGCTTGGCGATTTCTGCCGCGGATGCGGATACTGCATGCCTTGTACGGTAGGGATCCAGATCAGCCAGTGTGCAAGAATGTCCCAATTGATCCGGCGTGCACCATCCGAGAATTTCAAAGGCGAATTCTGGCAGAAGGAAATGGGGAGAATCGAGGACTGCATCGACTGCGGTCTTTGTAAAACGAGATGCCCATATGGACTTGATACACCGAATCTTCTTAGGAAGAATCTTGCGGATTATAAGGAGATCATCGCAGGTCGTATAGACGTGTAATGGATTGTTGTCCTGTTGGTATAATGCACGTGTTTTTTCAGTAAAGAGTGGTAATATATTTACATCATTTTGGGGGAGAAAAAACATGCGGAAAAAACCAAGTACGTTCAAACAATTGAAATATGCATTGAAACAAGTTTGGCAAGCGGATAAACTGCTTCTGGTTTTTACGCTTTTCAAGAACTCGATCGAGCAGATCTTCTACGTATTCTTTTTTGTTTATCTCACAAAGTATATCTTTAACTGTATCGAAAGAAATATCGAGTACAGCAAGCTGTTCTGGTTCCTGATCATCGCGTGCTCCGGCCATGTTTGTGTCCACTTTATCTGCGGCTGGTACGAGACCTATAGAAAGATCAAGATGCCGGAAGTTTACCGTCACATCTTTCATCGCGTGATGGACATATCCGATAGTCTGAAACTTTCGGACTATGAATCTCCGGAATTCTACGACAGATATGCGCGGGCTCTGGACCGATGCGCGGAGCAGGCCATCGACCTGTCGATCCAGACGGGTGTATATATCGGAAATGTCGGTGCGACGATCATGTCACTGGTCATTGTGGTGACGGTCGATCCAGTCCTTCTGGTCTTTATGATCATTCCGATGGCCGTCAGTCTTTATTTTGGAAAGAAAAACGGCAAGTGCAACTATGACCGTGAGAAAGCAATCACCAGAGACAAGCGTACTGCCGACTACGTCAAGCGCGTCTATTATGAGAAAAAATATGCAGCAGAGATCCGCCTTTTCGATATCAATTCGATCATGCTCGATAAGCAGGAAAAATCGGTGGAACGCATGGGTGAGATCTCACTGAAATACCGCATGAAGTCCGCTTTTTACTCCTTTCTCATGAAAGGAAGTTATTCGGTGGTAGCCGGTATCGCCGCGTATTTCTACGTTGCCTTCCGCATCAAGAACGGCGATGTTTCAGACATTTCCAGCTATGTTGCCATGATCACGGCGATGGCGTTTTCGACCGACCAGCTCAAGCATGCTGTCGAGAACCGCATCTATCTCAATAATGAGTCGAGACTCTTTCGAAATCTTCAGGAGTTCCTGGAAGCCGACCGCGTGGTCGAAGAGAAAAAGCCCGATGCCGGAGAGATCCGAAGTATCGAACTTCAGCATGTATCTTTCACCTATCCGGGTGCAGAGAAGAGTACGATCCACGATGTGACATTTTCCTGGAACAAGGGAGAAAAACTTGCGATCGTCGGCTATAACGGTGCCGGCAAGACCACTCTGATCAAGCTGATCATGGGGTTGTATCCTGTTACGGAAGGAAAAGTCCTTGTCAACGGGAAAGACATCAACGAGATCGACGGCAATGCGTACAGAAAGAGATTCGGTACGGTATTCCAGGATCTGCAGGTCTTCGCCATGCCGCTGGTCGAGAATGTCCTGATGCGCCGTCCGGACGGTCAGGAGGATTACGATAAGGCGGAAAAAGCACTTGTGAATGCGCAGTTCGATGTACATCATCCTGGTCTGGTAAAAGGACTGGATACGATCGTCAGCCGTGAATTTGATGAGACCGGTTTTATCCCGTCAGGTGGTCAGGCACAGAAGATCGCCATCGCGAGAGTATTTGCCCAGCAGCCGGATATGGTCATCCTCGATGAACCCTCCTCCGCACTCGATCCTCTGGCCGAGTACAACATGTATAACAACATGATGCGTCTTTCAGAGGGGCGTGGAGTGGTCTTCATTTCCCACCGCCTTTCTTCGGCAAGAATGGCAGATAAGATCTTCATGATGAAAGATGGTCAGGTCGTCGAACATGGTACGCACGAAGAACTGATGGAACAAAAACAGAACTACTACGAGATGTTCATGCTTCAGGCTGAGAACTATCAGGACAGCCTGCCTGAGGAAATGCTGAAGGGAGCGGAGGCATTCTATGAGTAAGAACGATTCCAGACGATTAGATAAAAAGAAAGAAAACAAGATCACCGTCCGCCAGATGATCAGTAACGTCATGTATCTTTTGAAGTATGCGGCCAGATATGACAAGCCGCTGATCCTGAAGATCATGATATTGAACATCCTGCTTCTGACAGGCATGGCCGTCAACGATACATTTATCCTGAAGATGATCATCAACCGCCTGACCGGCAAGATGGAGTTTAAGGAGATCGTCATTCTCCTTCTGATCTCCCTTGTACTGGTCGTGTTCCTCGAGTGGATCCACCAGTTGCTGAATGAATGGGCCAAGGCAAAACTGATTCCGTTAAGCGGCCGGATCCAGAGAGACCTGGCAGAGAAGAACAGCCTGAAAGACCTGATTTTCTACGATGATCCGGAGACCTTCGATACTTATGCAGTCGTGTCCCAGCGCGCAGATGAACTGATCGCCGATGCCGTAACGATCGTAAGTAAGATCATCGGCGGTGCGGTCGCCCTGTTTGTCGCATCGGCCATGATCCTGACCATCGATCCGATCCTGGCAGTATTCCCGATCGCCGGCTTTATCGTCAATCTCCTGACCCGTTTCAAGATTGAAAAGATCAACCACACATGGTGGGTAGAGTATAGAAAGAAACTCAGGAAAGCAGACTACAGCAAGCGCGTCTTCTACCAGCCGGAATTTGCGAAAGAATGCAAGCTTACCGATGTCCGTGATCCGCTTCGCAAGCAGTTCGATGAAGCACTTGATGAAGCTTCGGAAGAAGGAAGGATCTACGGACCGCCACTGACATGGGTTTCGCTCGTGAACTGGATCTCTGTCTTTACCGTCTTCTCATTCTTTGCGATACCGGCCTACCTTGGCTACCTCGCATTAGTTGTGAAATCGATCGCACTTGGAGAAGTTGCTTCGGCCAATAACGCTGCAAACTACGTAAGAAGAAACCTCAACGAGATTAATTACTGTCTCGTGGATTTTCAGGTGATCGGCATGTACGGGGATAAGCTTATCAAGCTTCTCGAATACGAACCGAACATTGAAGTCGCCGATGGTTTTACTCCGGAAAAAGGATCGGCGCCGCTCGTACTTTCTCATGTGTCGTTCCGTTACCCGAATACGGAAAAAGATACACTTAAGGACATCTCGATCGAAATCCATCCTGGTGAGAAAATCGCGATCGTTGGCGAAAATGGTGCCGGCAAGACGACATTCGTGAAACTGCTTATGCGCCTCTACGATGTAACAGGAGGAAGTATCAAATACGGTGAGCACGATATCCGAGAATACAACACGCATGCGTACAGAAAGAAAATCAGTGCGGTCTTCCAGGATTTCAATATCTATGCGGCTACAGTGGCAGAGAATGTCTTGCTCCGGAAAGCTGAAAAGGAAGACGAAGAAGACGTGATCCATGCTTTGAAGAAAGCAGATTTCGGGAGAAGGCTCGACTCACTTCCTGAAGGTATCCAGACTCCGTTGACACGTGAATTTGACGATAACGGTGTCAACCTTTCCGGAGGTGAAAGCCAGAAGATTGCCATCTCGCGTGTGTTCCTGAAAAACGAAGACCGTGCGATCTCGATCCTTGATGAACCTTCTTCGGCGCTTGACCCGGTTTCGGAGTATAAACTGAATAAAAACCTGATCGAGAATGCCGGAGAGAATACGGTCATCTTCATCTCGCACCGTCTGTCTACGACCCGCATGGCTGACCGTATCTACCTTTTCGAGCATGGTGAGATTGTTGAGCAAGGCACACACGAAGAACTCATGACGCTCGGTGGCAAGTACAAAGAAATGTTTGACCGCCAGGCACATAACTATCTGGTATAAGAGGAGGTTCGACATGCAGGATTGTAAGGACGTCATCTGTATGGGCATGGCCCTGGTAGATTCGATCATCCAGGGATTTGATCCGGAACCGGTCTCCGCATCGGGATACCGCGCGAAGTCCGGCGTTCTTTCTGTCGGCGGCGAAGCGGTGAATGAAGCGGTTGCTTGTGCACGGCTTGGTCTGAAAACGGGCATTGTCTGTGCACTTGGTGAAGATCCTGCAGGAGAACTGATATTGTCTTCTCTTCAAAAAGATGGCGTTGACACGTCCGGTATTCTCAGGGATCCTTCCAGGCAGACACCGATTTCCACGATCTTCGTGAAAGGAGACGGAACGAGAAAATCGATCACCAATCTTGCCCATCGTGAGCTCTCCCTTTCAAGAGAGCACCTGCTGTCATTCACGGATGCGCGCGCATGGCTGCTCGGCTCGCTTTTCCGCGCACCTTTTGCCGATGAGCCGCTTCTTTTCGATGTGCTTTCTGTAGCCTCCAAGTCGGGCGTGATGATCTTTGCGGATACGAAGATTCCGAACTTCAAGATGCTCACGCTTGAAAACTTAAAAAGAGTCCTTCCTCTGATCGACTATATCACGCCGAACGAAGACGAAGCGAAGTACTTCACAGGGAAGACAGATCCGTCTGAAATGGCGGATGTGTTTCTTTCCTATGGAGTCAAAAATGTGATCATTAAGATTGGAAGTAAAGGCTGCTATTTCAAAAACGCCGAGAAGGAGATCACACTTTCAGCTTTTGAAGTTGAAGCGGTGGATCCGACGGGAGCAGGAGACTGTTTCCTTTCCGGATTCGTATCTGAGATCCTGCGTGGAAAGAATCTGGAAGAAGCCCTTCGCTTTGCGAATATCTGCGGAGCGGTCTGTACGACAAAACCCGGCGCCACGACGGCTCTTCAGAGTAGAGAACAAGTTCAACTGCTGGTTGAATAAGACCACAAAACTCAATCCCGCGGTTATTGCCCGAGCGCCTGTCCCTCGGTTATGATAAGGGGGAAAGGAAGGTGTTCCGTTATGCTCAACAGTACGAAGATCGGAAACTTTATCATGCAGAAGAGAAAGAATCTCGGCATGACCCAGCAGCAACTGGCTGACCGCCTGAACGTTTCTTTTCAAGCGATCTCAAAATGGGAGAATGGCACAAGTTACCCGAATATCGAAATCCTCCGTGACCTGGCCGTCGTGCTTGATGTTTCTGTGGACGAGATCCTTGCGGGAAGCGAGAAAGAAACGGATGGCCTTTCGTACAGCAAAGCCGGCATTGACATCACCTACACCGATACCATCAAGAAAGAAATGGCCGTGCATCTTGAGACCCAGGATCCACGCGTCCTGAACGGCCTCGGTCCTTTTGCCTCGTTATATGATATCAACTTTCCTGAAATAAAAGATCCGGTCCTGGTTTTAAAGTCGGAAGAGCCGGGCTCGAAACAAAAACTTGCGATGGAATACGGATACACCGATTCGATCTGCCATGACATGATCAACCATCTGGTCAATGACATCATCGTGATGGGTGCCAAGCCTCTGGCTGTTCTCGACACGATCGTCTGCGGGAATGCGGAAAAAGACACGATCAAGACTCTGGTCAAAGGAGTTGCCGATGCGTGCCGCGAGAATGAATGCGCACTGGTAGGTGGCGAGACCTCCATCCAGCCTCTGGTCGTCGACTCGGGGGTATATGTTCTGACATCGAGCATTGCCGGCATCGTCGAACGTAGTAAAGTCATCGATGGTTCTGCGATTGAAGAGGGCGACTGTGTGCTTGCCATCGCTTCCAATGGCCTTCACACGAACGGGTATTCATTGGTCCGTCTTCTCATGGATAAGATGCCGCAGATCAAGCTCGATAAGATCGATGGCATGACATTCATTGAACAGATCATGAAGCCGCATACACCATATTATCCTGCGCTAAAAGCACTTTTCCAGGGGGATGCTATCCATGGTATGGCCCACATCACGGGAGGCGGAATAGAAGGCAATCTTTGCCGTGTGATCCCGGAGGGCCTTTCTGCCGTGATCGATCTTTCGAAGATCAAGATCCTCAACATCTTCAAGTATATCCGGAGTAATGGCAATATCAGCGACGATGAGATGCTCCGTACCTTCAACTGCGGTGTCGGTTTTAACGTCGTCGTACCGCAGAACAGAAAAGAAGAGGTCATCCGGCACATCCGCCAGACATATGACTGCTACGAGATCGGCCGCATTGAAAAAGGCGAGAAGAAGATCGCGTTCCACGGACGTCTGGAATGGGTATAAAACTGAAAGGATCCCGCATCATTCCATTAAACGGAATTCCATGATCACCGGGTCATGGTCGGAGTACGCATACTGTAGATCCATGGATTCATAACGGATCACTTCGATGTTGTCGGAAACGATGAATCCATCCGCCAGGACCGTGAAAGTCGTGTTCGGATCATAAGGTTCATTGGCATCACGGCAAGAGTTGTGGTCGATATTGATGACCGCCGGCCACTTGCCCTGTGCTTCGAGTTTTTCGTGTATCAACCCTTGTCTGGCCATGTATTCTTTTTCTTGCTCTGTGGTTGCACGGTCGTGAGTGACGATCCGCGAAAGTGGAAATTCAGTACCAAGCGAGAATGTCCGCGGAATTGCTTCTCTCGGGAAAGGTTGTGCCCATCCAGGTGCGTTCTCGCTTCCTTCCCCATTCTTTCTCAGGTTGTGATTGAAATCTCCGCCGCAGATAACGTAGTTGCCTTTTCCATATTCTTTCTGCATATCTTCGAACAGCATGCTCAACTGTGCTTCGCGGACGGATTCGGTGGAGTAGGCCGAAAGATGGACATTGAAAATGACCAGTTCTTTTGCATCGGAATCAGGACGTGCCTGAGACAGATACATGATTGCCGACGTCTTGTCCAGTGGTATGCGTGAGATCGAATAGCAGCGGTCGTAATCTACGATCTTGGAAAAAGAATCGGCGACCGGAAGACTTCTTCTGAGCGCAGACTGGATGTACGCTTTGGACAGTGTCAGGATGCCGGACTTGTTTGCACCGTGTGGTTCAAGAAGCGGCCAGAAAAGAAACGGCGAATCGAAGTTCCTGGCATAGACGTGCTGGAAATAGTCCAAAAGGGTACACATGTAAGACATCTCATTAAAGTGGTAGGTGCGGGTTCCGTCCTCGTCGACTTCCTGCATAAGAACGAAATCCGGATCAATATCTCTGACCATCATTCCGATGTTTTTCAGATTCTCAGTCAGACCTTCTTTTGATCTTGCCCAGGAGAATTTGCCGCCGTCCATGAAGAAACTGTAGTCGGGCGTGTATGCACCAAATCCGATATTGTATGTCATGATCGTGTAGGTCTGTTCCCCGGGCTCGATGAAGATCTGCTCGGGTGTTTGTCTGTCCATCGACATATAACTGATCGGGTTCGGCAGGGGATCCAGTTCGATGTTATCAGGCAGGCGGTGGTAACTTACAAATACATAGATAACATAGGCGGCGACGATGAGAAGAAGTGCGCCGACCGTGCAAAGTGTGATCCGAAGTGCCAGACGTTTTTTGCTGATTTTCTTGTCTTTGCTCATGACTCTTTTTCCTGCGCTCCCAGTATGTTTGTTAAAGCCGTATATTCACGATAATACATGCCACGACGCATCTCGTCGGTTTCGGCATGATCCTGATGTCTGGAAAAGATGTGGATGATTTCTTCTACAGGAAGCCATCTCGGCTCCATGCCGACTTCCTTTTCACGCTCCGTAAGATTCAATTCCGTGGTCCCCGTGATTTCGCATACAAAATAGTAATTGAGCCACTTGAAATCTTCATAGTATTCATCGATTTCGAGGGCACAGCCGGATGTAGGTTTTACGATGTATCCCGTCTCTTCGGCTACCTCACGGACTACACATTCTTCGCCGCTTTCCCCGGTTTCGAGTCCGCCGCCTGGCAGCATCCACTGATCCGTTACCGTCTCGTAGGACAGAAGCATCTTTCCATCCTGGATAATGATTGCACGGCAGCCTGCACGTGATTCTTTCCAGTGTCCGAAATAGTTTTCTCCTTTGATGTCGATGATCTTCATGTTTCCCTCCAGGCGCATCAGTGACCGTAGTCTTTTTCGAGGTATCCCCGTACTTTTCATTATAGCATGAAGAGCTCTTTTCTCTTTATACCAGAAGTACTCTAGGCACGCTTCGTGCTTCAGACAAAAATAATACGGGTATCTGCGATGCCAGCTGGTACAGTATATTGAGAGAAAAATGGTATAATCATGCATGAATAATCTTTCGGAGGAGGGGAAACGAAATGGGATTTCTGGACAATTTCAAAGCAGCGATGCAAAGAGGTGTAGATGCCGCTAATGCAAATATCGAAAGACAGCGTGCGGAGAAGGCGGCTGCAGAAGCAGCACAGAGACCGCAGAGACCACAGGCAAGACCGCAGGCACGTCCGCAGAGCAGACTTCCGGAAGGTGTAGTGATGGCTTCTCTTATGGACATGGAGCCGATTCCGCTCGGCACGAATTCCAACGGATTGAATGTCAGTGTAAAGATTTCCGGCACGATCCATGCTAAGCCAATGGGAACAAGTTCACTTGATGCAAGTACGCAGAGGGAACAGATCAAGAGCATCGCACGGGAAACTCTTCAGAGAGAACTCACACCCAGGATCGATTCTATGGGAGACATTAAGTTCCTGATGCTGGAAGCAAACCGATTAAACAAGGTCGTCATTGCACAATTGAATGCCTATGGTTATGAAGCAGCTTTCAAGATGCCGCTGGTTATCCGGCCGATGTAACGCACAACAGAAAGTATAGACAGAGCGAGAAAAACGCGAAACAGAAAGATGGGAGCATGTATGGAATTTGACGGCAGTCAGGTCCTGATTGGAAAGGGTGCGCAGGCGGATGTGTTCCGCTATCAAGGCTATGCGTATAAGGTATATAAGCCGACGTATCCGGCTGAATGGATCTCTTTTGAGAAGGACCAACAGAGAGCAGTCAACCAGGCAGGCCTCTGCCCGATCCGATATTACGATACCGACGATGCGCACATTATCAAGATGGATCTCATTGAAGGTGTAGAACTCGAAAAAAGAGTTTTGGAAGGATATCTGGAAGGGTTTGGAATTCTGGCAGATGCTTTTCGGAAAGTGCATGCAGCACCGATCGAGGGTGTCACTATACCTCCACTGATCGCGACAGCCGGTATGGGATTAAGCGAGGAAGAGAAGAATACGGTTTTATCGATTATTACCCGTCTTTCCGAAAAATACCCATCCTGCATCTGCCATCTGGACATGCATTTTCTGAACATCATGCTTCCGAATGGAAAAAACACAGAACCGGATGGGAACCCTGAGTATGTGATCATTGACTGGATGAACAGCCGGATCGCACCGGCGGTATTCGACTATGCCAGGACATATGTGATCTTCGATGAATTCTCGCAGGAAGGTCTTGCTATCTACAAAGAAACCATCACGGACGGTATTAAGAAGTTAGATATAACTAACGAAGATTTTGAAGATGCGGTCAAGGTATGCGCCATTATCCGCAAGAGAGAGAAAAACACATGATTGAGAACAGCCGGCAGTTTTATGAAGAAAAAGTAGCACCGATGATCCATGAGAGATTTGGTGAGTTTGAATCGCGGATCGCGGTGGGACTTTCCGGAGAGGGTTCGGACTGTTTCGGTTTTGATGACGATATTTCGCGTGACCATGACTTCGGAACAGGCGTATGCCTGTGGCTTATGGATGAGGATATGCCTCTCTTTGGAAAAGAACTCCAGGCGGCCTACGATGCCATTGTGGCAGAGAAGGAGAGATCGTATCTGACCGAACGGCTTCGTGAGAGAAGAGGGGTCATGTCGATCCACGATTTTTACTCCAATATCCTTCGGATCGACTGCGATACGAAAAACTGCACCATGAGCGAAAGACAGTGGATGCAGCTTGACCATGCCTGCCTTGCAACTTCAGTAAATGGAGAAGTATTCCGTGACGACGCAGGTGCTTTTACCAGGTTCAGAAAACTTCTTCTCGGATACTATCCGGACCGCATCTGGAGGATCCGGATCGCGGAAAAGATGCACGAATATTCCGCGGCACTGCAGGTTAATTACGCCAGATGCATGACGAGAAAAGATACTGTATCGGCAGAGATCTGCAAAGTGCGTGGAATGGAAGCAGCAATGGAATTGTTTTTCCTTTTGAAGAGAACTTATCCGCCATACTATAAGTGGACATTCCGCGCGCTCAAGGACATCGATGAGAAGGGAGAATTTACTTCCCGGATCCAGGAACTCGCTGATGAGAAATGCCGCCTCGAAGCATGGGAAGATACGAAGTACCACCCGAACCGGCAGAACTTCAAAGACCGCATCGTCTCCTTGTCGGAAGACATCGGATATGATCTGGCCGAACTATTAAAAAACGGGGGACTAGTCCCCCGTATGAATCCATATCTTGAAGCAGATGTGAAGCGCATTCTCGAAGCAAATAATGTGTGAACAACTCCGAATGATTATTTGCAGTCCGAGCAGATCGTGGTGTGATCGATAAAGTCGCCTAATTGCGAGCTGAACATTCCCTTTTCGATGTCTTCCCACGTCACATCTTTGCTATTTACAAGTACATAGTATTCGTACTTGGCAATCAGTGCGGTCTTGGGGGCATCGCCCGTATAGTGGTTCAAATACGTAAAGGTCTTTTCCGATTCTATTTTTTCCGAGGAACTATCCCGTACTTTTGTCGTGAATTGTTTTCCATCGAACTCCACCAGATAGAAGTACAGTACCGGATAATTATCCTTCTCCTGCTCATAGAGCTCGTTTGACATATGGCTCTTATCCAGCGGTCCATGATATTGCGCAATGAGAATAGAGGCTGCATTTCCCTCAGAAACAGTTGCATAGAAAGATTCCATATCTTCTTTGCCGGATGTGCAGGTGATCGCATCTTCTACTACGACCATGCCTTCCTCCTTCGCTTTTTTCAGTGCCTCATCTGCGGAGCAGACCGTGTTAAACAGTTCATCCATTTTGGGATTGCTGACATAAACAGGGGTGCCGTAAGATGCGAGTGTGGAGACAATAGCGGGACTGCTGTCAGAAAACAGGGCTTGCACTTTTTTCACGTATTCTTCATCAATGGTATAGGAATAGCTTGAAATCGGCTGAATGACCGGGATAATGAATACCTCATCTTTATTGGCACATTGATCCAGGATCGCTTTTGCTTCATCGATCGTGAGTGTTTTTTTAGTAAGATCCCAGATTTCTTCGTCAGTCTTGCTTCTGTTTGTTCCAAGCATCAGACCGCAAGAATAGCTATCCTCGCTCATTTGCCAAACATACACTTCTACGCCTTTAAAAGGATCGCCTTTCAGATTGAAAAACTCAGGATAAAGCTCTTGTAATTTTTCCATATCAACTCCTGTACTCGTGTCTATTTTGTTTGCGGACACGGATTTCTGATGCGCACATGAAGCGAGTGTCATGAGCATACAAATTACCAGTAATACTGTGATTATTTTTCTCATATTTCATCTTCCTCTCTTTAACCTGCATTCGTAAGCAGGGTGTAAATGACCGCCAGGATCAGTATTGTGAATCCGATTGACGAAACCAAAGTCATCTTTTTATAGGACAGTACATTCTCGATGCGTGTGCGGATTTTTGCTCCGCCAAAGGCAGAGACGAACAGACTCTTGCTTTGCGTACAATCGAGAAGTGCTTTTGCATAATCTTTACGTTCTTCCTTGGTGTAGTCTGCAACAGCCGACTCGTCACAGGCCAGCTCCAGATCGGAAAGATATGCCTTCAGAAACAGCCAGGAGAATGGATTGAACCAGTGAATTGCCGCAGCAAGGAAACCGAGGAGTCTCCACAAGTTGTCGCCTCGACGGATGTGTGTCTTTTCGTGCTGGATAATATACTTCAGATCCTTCTCAGAATAGGAAAAAGGAAGTATGATCCTTGGACGGAAGATCCCGTAAACAGCCGGGCCATCGACCTTTTCAGACAGATACACATTCTTGCTGAGAAGCTTGGCATCCTTGATTTCATGTTTCGTAGATACATAAATGATGATCAATGCAATGAGGATCGAAACCGCGCCGATCAGCCAGATCAGGCCGGCAATCTCAAAGATGTTCTTGAGAAGGTCTTCCTTGAAAGTGAGGGGAGAATAACTGTCTGCCTGCATAAGCACATTGGAATAGGACATTTCGATATCCTCTGTGGGCTGATATACAGTGACAGTTCTCGTCGTCAGTTTCGATATCTGGGTCATAAGACTGTAGCGGCTGTTGATCCAGACCGGGAAGCACATGCGAAGGAAGGGGATAGCCCACAGGAATACAAATACCCTTCGGGGAATCCCTTTGATTTTCCGGATGAGCAGCACCAGAAGCCCCATAAATGAGGCGATGATGCTCATGTTAAAGATCCAGTAGCACACACTTCCCAGCATAGTGATCACCTTTTATCGATTAGTTCACGCAGTTCTGCGACTTCGTCGTCAGACAACTTTTCATCTTCCAGAAGTGCAGAGAAAAGCGCCCGGCGGGAACCGCCGAAGACTTTGTCCAGAAGAGATCTTGCTTCTGTTTTCTGTACTTCTTCCTGAGAGACTAAAGGCGTGCAGATGAACCCGGGTTCGCTTCTGCTGATAAAACCTTTTGCTTCCAGTTTCTTGATGACTGTATAGGTCGTGTTCTTATTCCATCCGATGGATTCTCCTGCGATCAGGCTGATCTCTTTGGCCGGAAGAGGGCCTTTCTCCCAGATGATTTCCATGACTTTGGCTTCGCTGTCAAATAGTTTCTCTTTCATAAGATAACCTCCAGACTATTTCTATAGTCCATACTACTCCGATAGTCTGGAGATGTCAACAGGGGCAAATGCAAGATGACAATAGTGTCATTTTACTAGCACATTATCAGGATCCTTGGAAAGTGATATGATGATATGAAAGTAATCGATGCATTAAGATGGGATCGAGGGAAAAATGAAGAAGAGCATATTGATCTGCATGACGCTTCTGATGACAGCATCTTGGTGCGCATGTGGAAAAAAGACGAATCAGGGAGAGCATATGACAGGCAATGACTATATTTCAGGAACGACCGATGTAATGAGTGAGGAAGAAAAAGGAAAGTTTGCGACTGGGTTTTCCGCAGAGGAAGGAAGTACATCTTCAGCGGGAGAGAAGAATGCCGTATCAGAAGGTGTGCAAGCTGACGGAATTGAAGAACAGTGTCCGGAAGAGTATTCTTCCACACGTTCTGATGTGAAATATGGTGAGTTTACGCACGGTACATACTATTCTAAGACATGCGGTATGAAAAGAGGATATTCTATCCTTCTTCCGGCGGGGTATAGTGACAAAAAGAAGTATCCTGTTCTATATCTGCTGCACGGTATTTTCGGTGATGAGTATTCCTTCTCCGGAGATGCAAGTAACAAGATCAAAGAAATCGTAGGGAATATGGCGGCAGATGGACTTATCGAGGAGACGATCGTGGTATGTCCGAATATGTTTGCAGCGACCGATCCGAGCCAGAAACCCGGCTTTGATGCGGAAGCTTGCCTCCCATATGACAATTTTATCAATGATTTGGTGAATGATCTTATGCCATATATCAAGAGCGAGTATTCCGTTCGTGTCGGAAGAGAAGACACTTATCTCGCAGGTTTCTCGATGGGTGGCCGCGAGACGATCTTTATCACGCTGAAAAGACCAGAGCTTTTCGGGTATGTATGTGCTATTTCGGCGGCACCTGGTGTGGTTTCCACCAAGGATAAGTTTATGTCGCATCCAGGTCAGCTCGAGGAGAGCGAGATGAAGTTTGCGGATGATGCGGTCGTACCAGAAGTGTTTATCCTTTGTTGCGGATCTCGTGATTCTGTTGTTGGAACATATCCTGAGTCCTATCACGAACTGCTCAAGACGAATGGAGCAGAGCATATCTGGTATGAGATCGAGGGAGCAGATCACGATAACAATGCGATCAAGAGCGGTATATATAACCTTTTCAAGAAGATTTCGGAAGATAAAGCAAAATAAGAGAAGAAGAATCAGGCTTTTTCAAAACCACATAGCAGAATCGAAAACCGGGTACGGAAATTCATCAATAAACGAGGCTGATCACATATGAAACAGATTATCACTATTCAACATACACAGTCGGTCCACCATACTAACGGCATGGTAGGTTCATGGACGGATTGGGACCTTACCGAACTTGGCCGTCAGCAGGCAGAAAATATCGGAAAGAATTTGAAACCAGAACTCGAAGGCAAAGATATAATCATGTATTCTTCGGATCTGAAAAGAGCCAGACAGACCGCAGAAATCGTCGGAAAACATCTGGGTATCGATCCGATCCTGAAGCAGGAGATTCGGGAACGCAATCTTGGAAAGTGCTGCGGAAAGTCTGTGCAATGGCTTCGGGAGAATATAGAAACTCCGGAGGTGACCGTCGATGACCGCTTGTTTTCGGATGGCGAAAGCCGGCGCGATGCATGGAACCGGCTTAAACCTTTCTTCGATGCGGTGCTGAAAGACGAACATGAGACCATACTCGTCGTAGCACATGGTGATATACTCAGTTCTTTTTACGCTATGTTTCTAGGCCTTGAAGTGGAGACATACGATCACGGGGATATTCATGGGCTAGCCGGTGGTGTGTCTTATCTTCTCGTTTTCGATAACGGCTATCACTGTATCAAGAGGATGAGTGATATGTCCTATATCTCCGAAAGATCCAACTAGAAAGAAGATATTTGCATTATTGGTTTTCACTTTGACCGACGTCGATCCATAGTGATGCATAGACGGTTCTTTTGACTACGCCTATCACGTACATCTTGGCTGTGTCCGGATCATAAGTGATCCTTTTATTCCATTCTCCGATGATCAAGGCTTTGTCTTCTTCTCCAAAAGCAACTTCGTAGTAATCGTTGCTCAACCAGTATTCGATCGCACGTGGTGCATCGTAATTGAACCCGTCGGAATCGCCAATACTGATACCTCCGACATTGACCAGCTGGATCTTCGAACCTTGAATGTCTGCCACGGTCCAATGGTTGTCCCATTCATACTCTCCGAAGACAACGACGTCTCCTATCTTTACCTCTTGATGGATGAGCTTGCTGAAATCCGCTTCTCGTCTTGCTTTGGGAATATATACCTTGGTCATGAACAGATATGTCGCAAAGCTCAGGACCACGATCAAGCAAACAGCGGTGACTGCGATGCGTTTTTTCCTTCTCTTGCTATTCTCCGCCCTGATCAGATCCTGCCGGATGCGCTCCTGCTCTTCCATGGAATAAGAGGGAGAATCCTCTTGAGATGTCCTTGTATAAGATGGTTCATAAGAATACTCGGTATTCAAGTGGTCTTCCCTCCTATCCTTTGTCTTGGATGACTCTACTATTTAAACAATTGAAAAAGAAAAACGTTACAAGAGTGATCCTGTCGGAAACAAATACTTTTTTCTCAAGAGTTTACCCGTTTTAATTATATCAATGTACCATTTTCTGGAAACGACGGGATGATATAATTATTCCTGAGAATGGTCGGTTTTTTGTTGACGAGGTAGGATCATGACTGATATAAGGAAGCACTTCCCAAGTGCCGGATCCCCCGGAATATAAATGCATACTGTAATAAGGTGCGGCAACTTCTCAAAGCTGAAGAAGAACTGATCGATATAAAGAAATCGATCGTGGATGGAATCTTTGCCAGGATCTATAAACTGCAAGAAGAAAAAGAGCATATCTTAAAGGAAATCCAGGATGAGGAAAATTCGATCCTGGAAAAATACGGGCGGAAAAACAACAGATCAAGAAGGTGATCTGTATCTTTATCCTGTGCCGAAAACCCACTGATTATATGGTAAAATACAACCAGACACTTCCTGTCTGGTACTGAAATCACGGCATCCGTCACTCTCTGTCGTGGTCAGATCCAGATGGTGTTGATACCATTTTCTTGAAAGGAGGCCAGTATGGATCAAGTCAAGATCGGAACATTTCTCAAAGAGTTGAGAAAAGAAAAGAACCTCTCACAGGAACAACTTGCAGAAAAGTTTTTTGTATCTACAAGAACAATATCCAGGTGGGAAAATGGTAACACATTGCCGGATATCAGCGTGATCATTGAACTCGCTGATTTCTATGAAGTGGACATCCGTGAATTGTTGAACGGAGAAAGGAAGAGTGACGAAATGAATACAGATATGAAAGAAACATTGGAATTGGTAGCCGACTATACAAATGCAGAAAAAGAGAAGATTATCAAATCCCTCAAGACCTATATCGCTGCTTCGGTACTCTTTTTCGCATTGATCGGAATTATCATCGCATTTAATCTGACAAGAGTACATGGCGCATTCCAGGGTATGGCAGCGTTTCTGGCGACGGTCGGTCTTATCTATTCTATAATGAGTGTTATCAAACTGCGTCAGCTTACTGGAAAGATGAATAAAGAACAGCACAAAAAAGCCTCAATCAAGTTCGGCATTTTTCTTGCTATTCTGGGAATCCTAGCTCTGGTGGCAGTGATTGCGGTACTTTGACCCATTTTCGATAATACAGAAAAACAAAAGCGAGGTAGTGAGTATGATTCAAATCAAATATGGTCGGCGTTCCATAAGCGCGGGCGATGACATGCAAAACGGTACATATATTATTTCACTTCCCGATGATGCGTTACTCCGTGATCTGGTAGATGCGGCTGCAAATGGCGGTCACGGCAATACATGGTGGATTCCGATGACTCATGATAATCCGGGTTGGAATCTGTGGACCAACATTGGCATCGTTGCTGTGGTGGCCTGTGATTGTAGTAGCGCAGAATATGAAGAATACGATGCTTCTACCCCGCTTGCGTCTCTGGGGATCGAATGGGTATACTGTGATTTTTCGGATGAGGAGCATACCATGCAGCAACTCATTAATCGTTTCCGGGACTGAGAGTTCGTGGATCTATGTTAGTGCTATGCAAAGACTCAGACGTGTTGATGGACGCCTGAGCCTTTTAGTATGTTGAGTTTTGTTATGATTCCTGTATGACCTGCTTGGCCCGTTTGTCGATGATATTCAGGACATCCTCGGCGGATCTTGCCCCGAGGAAATACCCGTTAGATTCTTCGTTGATGATATCGATGATCGTAGAATCAGAAAGCGATGTACAGGTTATTCCGGAAATCAGCTCTTTGAGTTCGTCAACCAGGTTTTCTTTGACAGGAAAATACACCAGCGACGCATGAAAGGCAGATTTGCTTTGATTCTCCTTAAATTTCTCACGGGCTGCGTTGATCTTCTCGTGCGCATCCGTTGCTTCTTCTTCAAAAGTACTGATCCTGATCGGGAAGGAGGAACCGGTCCAGTCATTGATCTGTGTCAGCAGCTCCTGGGCCTCCTTACTGTAAAACGATTTCACGATATCCCAGGCCTCTTCCGGATGGGAACACGTATTGACGATGGCAAGAGAGAACCGTGGTGCGGCAACGACACCTTTCCCATCAACTGACGGATATCCGGCAAGCCGGCCATTCCCGTCAACGAGTCCTTGATAATAAGCATACTCATATGTAGAGGGAATTTTGACGTCGATCATGGCACATTGTTTTAAATAGAATAGATCTTCTACCGATTTCGTTTCGGCGCCTTCCAATGGATTGTATGCGTTTACATTCTTATACTCGTCCCCGAGTGCAAAATAGCGTGTCGCGCCTGGTGCGGCTGCTTCTTCTTTCGGACACCCGTATTTCTTTGCTTCTTCAAGAGACCGTACCATACTGTCTGAATTAAAATGAACTTCTTTTTTTGCATAATCGACATATTCGGTTAGTGACTGAGTGATGAAGAAATCCAGAAGGGAAGTGTATTCTGTTTTGGGGAAGACGGATGATCCGGAAGGTAGTTTAGAAGCGGCCTCATCCAGTTCATCAAAAGTCAGGGTCCGGTCAACATCCATAAGATCCGTGTTGACCATGACTCCGTTTAACATGAACGTAAGTGGAGCAAAAAAGAGTTTACCGTCACTCTCCAGTGCGCGGAACAGATTGTCAAAATACTCGGAACGGTTTAGTCCGTTCTTACCGTCAATATAGGGATTCAGATCAACGAGAAGACCACTTTGTGCAAACTGAGCGTATGCGGAGAAATTAATAAGGATATCCGGTCCGGTGCCACCGACCACATCAAGATAGATCTTGTTTTGGATACTGTTATAACCGCTTTCTCCTGCACCTTCTAAATAGGAATAATCGATCGTTTCGATTCTGGCAGGATGACTCTTATCGGAGTTATATTTCTGCACAAACTGATAGAAATTGCGAGGTATGTAGATTCCGCCTGCAAGCAGGATCTGCTTTCCTGCATGTGGATTACTCTTCGCGCGCTGCAGATTGATCACATACATGGCTTCAAACGTGTAGTTGCTGTCATATACCGTTGCTACAGCATGGACCTCATTTTCATTTTTCGGAAAGCACTTGACTTCGTTCATAAGTCCGTGGTCAACATCTGTCTGATTCCAGTTCAGGATTTCTTTCATCTCGTTTGATTTGATGTCATACTTGGAGATTCCGTTGGGCGTGCAGTTATAAAGACCATCCTCTCCGGCAACAATAGTTTGTGGATTTAGAAATTGCTTCAGTTCCGTTCCTTTCGGAATATTGCCATTCTCCATGTCGATCTCGCTGATCATGGTGGCTTGCCAGTCACCTCGCCGTGATGTCAGCATATAGCATTTTCCATCTTGCAGGAAGATATCACTCATTGCAGCATAGTCTAAGGACTGGATTTTGAAGAGGTATTTACCGGACTCGTTATATACGTTGAAACAATAGCCGATTTCGTCATAAGCCCGAAGAATATAACGGTTATCCGGAAGAAGCAGAAGATGCTCAAACACCAGTGCAGAAGCTCCGGGTAGGTTTTCAAAATCTACACGCTTCACTTCTTCTCCGGATGCATTCTGGTAGATGCAATAAGTCTGATAGGCACGCGTTTCCACATTGTATTCACAATAAAGAGTGATGGTGTTTCCATCTTTGTCGTTGGTGGTATAAGTACTACCGGTCGCGCTTGTTTCTTCAGAGTTTTTGCTCAGCAGATTTCCTTCAAGGTCAAATACGGCCGATCCTTGTTCCTGTGTCATGGAATAGTCTGCCGGATCTTTGGATTCGTTGTAAAGTATATCGTACTGGATCGAAATTTGTTCGCCAAGATAATCGATCGACTTTACATAGATGTTGGCAAGCTTTTTCGATTCGTTTACGGGGAGCTTTAGTTCATGCATATCTGAATTGAAAAAAGGATCAGAAGAGAGGATCGCATTATCTGCGTTCTTCTTTTCCTTCTTGCATGAACAGTTTACGATTATTACTGAAAAACAAAGACTTGCTGCAATGATTCTTCTTAACGTTTTGCTATACATATGATCCGCCCCTGATATTCCCTATTTGCCAAATTCACCTACAACAACACAGTTTGACTATAGCAGAATCTCAAAAGGAGAGCGTGACTATCATGTCACATTACCGGGTGTTCTGAAAGAAGGAGAAAAAAGATATATAATCTAACTATGATAGCTTATTCAGAATACAGATTGGAATGTTCTATGATTAAAAAGTTTAACGAAGTACAAGGAAGATATATTGAAAGGATCGAAGGCCAGGAGCGATTCGCATACTCGCTTTCGGACACGGAAGATTTTTACGACATGCTCGAGTGGCAGGAGAAGGGAGGATACCAGGGTGCGGTGATCTCGTTTTACGATCTCGGAAGTGGAGAAGTGTTTACACCTTTCCCTAAAAAGAGAAACGTCATGTACGGCTGCCCGGTTTTTCTGGAAGGGAAATACTATTTCCTGCAAGGAGATTTCGATGAGAAAAAGATCACGCTGTATTCTTTTACATCGCCGCTGGAACCTGCAGCCGTGACACAGCTGGATGTGGAGAAAGTAGATCTTCTGAACTTAAAGATCATCGGCGAGAAAGCACAAGTCATCAGTCAGGACACGAAGGTCCGAGGATATTATCCGGAGGAGTTTTCGTTTGACTTGGCGTCCAATGAAACAGTGGAGTTGATCGCAGATGGAAAAGTCTACTTCGAAGCCTGGATCGAAGAAGGCTGGGATTGCGAAAACGACTGCCCGAAAGGCGATTACAAGTTCTACCACAAACTCATTGTGAAGGACTTCGAGGGAAATACCATCTCCGAAGAAATCGGTCAGCTGTACCACGGTACTGACGGCACGTGGTGGATTTCATAATTAGCAAACTGACCGCTGGAAGGATGTTCTGATAGAGGATCAATTCCCCGGCTGGTTGACGATTCCAATAAACAACGGAGCACCGGAGTTGCTGACGATCTCGAAAATGAATGGACGGTCCAGTACGAAGTCGATCCTTTCATCCGGAAGAAGCGCAGCACCTGCCGCTTCCATTATCGTCACGGAAGAGGCCTTGCATCCTTTTTCATCGATCATGACGCGTGCATCCTGCTCTGCCTGAGAAACATACAGTTCGTTCGTGTTTTCTCCCAGAGGGGAAAAGTTGGCGCGGGAGGAATCAAAGATATCCGTGATGCCGAGCTTTTCAAGGGGCTCTTTCAGTTTCAGGGACGAAGAGATATCGAACTTCGGAAGGGAAAGAGTCACGAGGAGCTTTCGGATAGAAAAGTAACACTAAGTAGACGAGAAAGTAACACAACATGTAAACACGGTGATAGGTTTGATGTAAATCATCACGTATACAGGCGGAAGAATCCATGATATTCTACTATTAAAGGGAGTGTAACATGGTGAATACAGACAAAATACTTGACTACAGACTGTTTTTACAGCGGGAAGAAAAATTCATCCGGGCAGATTACTTTGCTGAATTCAGACAATATAACAGGATCAGAAACGGGGATGTCGATGCCGTAAAAGAACGGTTTGAGAAGGTTCGTCCCAACTATCTTAATGGTAAAGACGGCCGTGGCATGCTGTCACAGGATCCGCTGCGAAACAGTATCTATCATCTTGTTTCTTCTGCCGCAATCATCAGCAGGCTTTGTATTGACGGCGGCATGGACATGAATACGGCATATACTTTAAGTGATATATATATTAATGAAGCAGATGAAGCAGAAACGGTCGAGCAGGTTCTGGATCTGATCGCAACCATGCAGATCGATTATGCGTCCCGGATGCGTGATCTGAAAAGAACCAATGTCATCAACTACCACGTAAGAAGAACGATCGACTATATCTATAACAATCTCAACAAGCCAATGACAGTAACGGAACTGGCGGCACTTGAAGATCTGAATCCTGTATATTTCTCAAGATTATTCACTAATGAGACCGGGAAAAAAGTCGGCGATTTTATCACCGAAGCGAAGATCGAGACTGCGAAAAACATGATGCGGCATTCCGAATACAGCATTCTGGAGATCGCGATGTCTCTAGGGTATTCATCACAAAGTGCTTTTTCCAATGCATTTAAAGCAAGCTGTGGAATGACACCGAAAAAATACCGTGATATTAATAACGGGAAACTGTGACGTTTCCATTGGAAAAGAATAATCTCATCAGAGACAGACTGCGCAATGTCAATTTGTGCAGATCACTGCGCGGAAACTTCCTGATTTCTCTTTGCCTTATCTTTATAGAGCGCTTCATCGGCCTTGGCCAATGCAAGCTGGAAGTCTGAAATGTCACCACAGTATTTTGAATATCCTATGCTGGCAGTAAGTTCATACTTGGAACCGGACTCTTCATTCTTTTGAATGAGTTTTTCTTTGATACATTTGCACAGGTCAATGATCTGATCTTCATTTTCGGTCTTGGCCACGATAATGAATTCATCACCGCCATATCTGGCGATAAACGGTTTCAGAGGGTTTTCACCACAGGCCGATTTGAGCACATCCGCAGTTCTTTTCAATGCGCGGTCACCTTCGACATGGCCAAACTGATCGTTGATGAATTTGAATTTATTCAGATCGATCATGAGGATGTAGCGAGTGATCTTGTCGCTTGGCCTGGAATGCTCATTTACAATATACTTTTTGAGCTGCGTTCTATTGTTCAAGCGGGTGAGTTCGTCAATTGAAACCTGGTCGTTGAGGGAAACGATATAGACATAGAGCATGATGATCGTGCAGCCGAAACAGAAAAGTGGAGCGGCGAGCCAGAGCGTCTGCCAGACACCGAATACGGAGATGATGATCGGGTATATGGCGCAGACCAGATATTGACTTCTAACGGCAAAGTTCTCTTTTCGGAATGCCCGGAAAAAAGACCTTCCTGCACTTACGCAGATGTACAAAACAGGAATACTTATAAAGAATATATAATATATATATGTCATATTATTATTCTCATCAATCGCCACACTCGGAAATGCAGTGAAAAGAATCACCATTCCGATTATCTCTACCATGCCCGGAATCAATGCGAGGATCCTGGCTTTGGCATTTGTGATGTATTGCTCTCCTTGTGAAAGCTCAACGTAGACAAACCAGAATCCGGTAATGGCACATAGAAAGATCGCATTGGTGATGTTTACCAACGATGCAGAAAACCGCGTATGAGGAATATAATCTGACATGATCAGGACCCACAACGAGTCGCTGATAAAGTAGAGCATGTGGCTGATCGTAATGTTGACGAAGATGATCTGTTTTGCCTGGCGGCCTACTGAGCCCAAATCTCTTACTAGCATCATAAAAAAGATAATGATGCACACGACATTTGCCTCTATATAGAAAAAAGTATAATTCATCTCCATAGTGCGATTATAGCATGATGAGATCTGAGCTTAATCATCGCTTTGTGAAAATAAAAAGAAGATTCTATTAATAGGGATGTTTTTCTTCGATGAATAAGACATGGTACAATTATGATATATATAATGAATAAAAAGGAAGAATTTACATGATACATTCAGTCCTGACAATAGATGATATCGCTTCAAAGAATACCCGGCCGTTCGTAGATTATCTCCTTGAGAAGAAGATCCCGGCCATTATGTTTGCCTGGGGAAAGAGAGTGGAAGAAAACTATGAGAATGCTCTTTATGCGGTGAAGAATGGAATCATCGTAGGAAACCACAGCTACTCGCATCCATTCTTTTCCAAACTTACCATGGAAGAAGCCATCGAGGAGATCGAGAAAAATGAAGCTATCCTGGATAAGCTTTATCAGGATGCAGGTGTGCCGAGAGTGTACCGTCCATTCCGTTTCCCGTATGGTGATAAAGGTGGAGAGAATAAAGATGCGCTGCAGAAATACTTTCGTGAACACGGATTTCACAAGGTGAAGGATGATCAGATCCCATATGCCGTCTGGAAAGAGATGGGGCTGGATAAGGACATTGATACATTCTGGACATATGATTTTGCCGAATACATGATCCGTCCGGATAGTGGCGTGACGATGGATGACATCTTGAAAAGAACTACACAGGTGAATCCTGACCTTGGTTTGTCACTTCTTTCCGATAAAAACGGAAGTCACCTGATCATTATTCATGCGCATGATGAAACAGAAGAACTGGTGCCACAATACTATCGCACTTTGATCGATCTCCTGCTCGATAACGGATTTGTTTTTGACGAGCCACAGTTCTATCTGCCTTCCGAAAACCAGTAAAAGAATCTGTGCAATATAAATCGCGCGTATTATAATATATTATATAAATAATATTAAATATTAGTGGCAAAACCTCTGAAAAACACACTTGAAAAGAAAATGTCAAATACCATTGAAATGCAGAACATTTTCGATTATTATGTGCTTGTGTGTGTGTCAGCCCGTTCAATCGGGCAGTGGAAATTATGTGTAGGAGGTTGCTATGTTCCGAAAATTGATTGCGGCGTGGCTCGCCGTTGCGGCTGTGTTTATCGGATCCGCGTGCTTTTTCATCCCCGAAGTGAGAGCCGATGAGTATCCGAAGGTGACTGAGTTAAGGTTGTTAGATTCAGTGAATCTGGCAGAAATAAGAGGAAATCAGTTCTACAAGATCGTTGAACGAGATTATGGAAATTCTTGTGTCTATCTCGAAACAGAAGAAGTGTTTGAATACGAGGACTGGAATTTTGCATTCTACCCGGATGAATCTGCGGTGGAATTCCGAAACTGCAATTTTTCAGGATGTACAGGCGCATCGAGTTTTTTTAAGGCATATGCCACGCAGAGGGTCGATGGCAGGTATCTTCCATATCCGGTAAAGGTACGGATCAACGGAAAGAATTCTTTGAATTTCATACGAAGCGCCGGCTATATTCCGTTCGCGGGACAATACCTTGCCTTCGAAGGCGTGAGCGGGGAAAATGATGTCCTTGAGTTGAAATATACGGAAGGAGGGAATACGCCGTTTATCTCTTCGCATATAGGACTTTCGTTCGAAAATCTTGCTGTTTCCCTCGAAGTAGATTTTGAAAAAGCGGCAAACGAAACATTTAATGCAATCGTTGCGCAAAACCTTTTCTCTGCAACGGATTCTTCCATTTCAATCAAAGTTGAGGATGCCAAGGGGCGTGGTATTGTAGGAATACAAGCTCGCCCGGAGGTTGCAGAAGATATCTACGCGGTCACATTCGATAATTCAACCTATGATTTCGAACTGAATAATGTGGCAGGTTTTTCTTCCGGCCTTTTCATATACCATAGTGTGCTTATCGATAATGGAAGCAAGATCACCGGTGTGATCACCACAGATACCAATACCTATACGACTGGCGATATATATGGTATCAGACTCCTGAGATCAGTTCCATCCAGCGATGAAGTTGAGCTGAAGATCAATCAATCTGAAGTGGATCTGTCGATCGGTAATATGGATCGCGAAAAAGAGGATTGCAGGGTCTTAACCATACAGGGAATCCAATCTCAAGACAAGATCAATATCTACGGCCATTCCGATATCAAGATTTCTATTGGTGGTGTAATGTCGCGAAGAACAGGCCTTGAAACAGATTATCTGGAAGTCGAAGATTCGAATATTGACCTGGATCTGACATCCAATTCGTGGGATTTACTTACAGCAGGAATATTTACAAATAAAATCTGTTTTGTGGAAGGAGAATGCGGCCTGAATATTGAGGTTCCCTATGTTCCAAGAGGGTCAAAAACCTCAGCGGCACTTCATTGTTTGGGCGATGGACCAGTGAATGCTCCCGGAGTCGTCTTCAGTGCAAACATGTTAGGAAACTCTGTCTTTAACCTCGGTGGTGAGGGAATGGCAGTAGACGACAACCTCACGGGTGGTAAGATATTTGAATTTTTCATGCAGGACCATTCTGAACTGTCGCTTTCCTGCAATGGCGGAATCGTTACCGGAGATGGTATTAATGTCAGGGTTTTGGCGAAAAACATCAAAAGCAAGTATCCCTTTACGATTTATCAAGGCGATTCTATTGATTCGCTGATTACAGTTGCTAAGGCAGGGAGTATCGACTGGACCAATAAGTGTGTACATATTGATGCACATGTTTACGATGACTGTGACGATACTGCATGTAATGTCTGCGGACGCAAAAGACATGCCCAAAAACATGAATTTGATGAGGGGAAAGATACCTGTCGGAAATGCGGCTTTATCCGTAAAGTAGAGATCTCCGGTCTGCATCTGCGTGGATATGAAGAACTGGTGGAAGAAGAGGTCACCTGTAATCTTGATGAGAGTGTCGCTACATTTTCTGTCCGCTGGAAGCGTGACAAACTGGAACAGCATAGTGAAACTTTTACTGCTACGGTCAAAGTCACTTCGAAGGATGGCTACTTCTTTAGAAATACGAAAAATGTGAAAACGAAAGTAATACTGAATGGTGAAGAAGTACCACTCCAAATCGATGAAAATGGTGATCTGATCATCACGGCATCCTTTACGAGACAGGCTCCGACGCGTACACCAACACCGGAACCAACGGATATTCCGTCAGTAACACCAACAGTTTCACCAAAGCCGACAGCAGGACCAACCAAGGCAGTATCGCCGACTTCTACACCAACTTCTGTGCCGACTCCGACGGAGATCCCGCCGATTGCGCCGACAGTATCGCCGAAGCCGACAGTCGAACCGACCAAGTCAGTAACACCAACAACTGCGCCGACTTCCAAACCTTCCTCTGCTCCGTCTCCGACCGGGATTCCGCCGATTGCGCCGACCGTAACAACGATGCCCGAAGTAGAACCGACCAAGGCGGTAACGCCGACTTCCACACCGGCTCCAACAACGAATCCTGCCGTTTCACCGGTTCCGGGTACGCCAACACCAGGCCAGCCGACAGTATTACCAACGCCGAGTAAGCCGACAGTAACACCAACGCCGGGCAAGCCGACATCGGCTCCGGAGAAAGAACCGACGTTCGAGGATTTTGTGGAAAGACTTTACGAGATTGCTCTGAACCGTATATCGGAAGCAGCAGGAAAAGCTTTCTGGATTGAAAAAGTAATCAGCGGCGAATTCAATGGTGCGGATTGTGCCAGATTCTTCCTGCTTGATGCACCGGAGTTTATGAACCGCAATCTGAACGATGAGGATTTCGTCGAGACATTGTACCGAACTTTCTTCGACCGTCAAGGAGAACCGGATGGCAAGGCATTCTGGCTGAAGAAACTGGAAGATGGCATGTCAAAGGCGGAAGTTGTGAATAACTTTATTGAGTCGACAGAGTGGTGCAATGTTTGTGCTACCTACGGCGTACGTTCTGGAGCGACAAGCCATAAGTCCGAGTTCGCATCGAAGAACGCGATCAACTTTGCATCGCGCTTGTACACATGTTGTCTGGGAAGAGAATCAGAAGAGAAGGGTCTTCTGTACTGGTCCATGGCATTGACGAATCTCGAGCAGACTGGATGCTCAGCAGCGAAACTGTTCTTTACAGGTGAGGAGTTCGAGAATCTCAAACTGCAGAATGACGAGTACATCACGAGGCTTTATCAGACCTTCATGGGAAGAGAACCTTCAAAGGATGAGATTGCTTTCTGGGTCGGAGAAATCGAGAAAGGTACGCAGACAAGATACAGTACACTGGAATTCTTCGGACAGTCTGCGGAATTTTCAAGTATCTGCAAGAAGTATGCGATTGAGCAGGGAACGATCTGAACAGGCAAACTGCTGGCGATTCATTAAGTAAGTGAAAAAGAGGGGGGCTGTCTCAAAATGATGCAAATCACATTGAGACGCCTCGCTTTTTTGCAACCTTTGAGAAGCGCATTTGCTGTTTTCCGTGAAAAATGCGAGCCGCTCTGCTGCTTTTAAGTCGGAAATCCAATATTTTCGAAAAACGACTTACTATTTTGACGCCGCGTAAGTTATGTCCGTATAATGGTGTAAATTCAAAAAAGAGATGAGCCACATCTCATCCTGTATAATATTTGTTACCACACAAAAAACAACAGGAGGTATGAGAAATGGCTCAGGTCAATCTT
>JAFWPB010000064.1 GCA_017545245.1 Clostridiales bacterium | reverse complement strand
TTATGCTCCTTTTTCAATTACTTATTCCCACGATTTCCGTGAAGAACCACAAATCGCGCCATTTTGGAATTCTTTTTTTGAGAAAGTAAGTCGGAAATCGGCAATTTTCATTTTCCGACTTAAAATCACTGAAAAACAGGCCAAAAAAGCAGTCGGAAAACGGGTTCTTCCAATTTCCGACTTACGCGGCGTTAAAATAGTAAGTCGTTTTTTGGGAATATTGGATTTCCGACTTAAAAGCAGTCGGAAAGCGGTATTTCCCGTTTCCCGACTTACGAGGGATTCTTCTAAATTGCGCTAACATGGGTTCTTCTGCGCTTCTCAAAGGTTGCTCAAAAATGAGGCGGCTTAATGTGATTCACATCACTTTTGAGACAGCGTCTTTACTTCTGTCTTCATATCCGGGCCGATTCCGATCAACATATGCGTGCTGTATTCATTCCATTTTGCATCTCTGTTTTTCGTTGCCTCATAAAAATCCTGATCTTTTGTATAGTAGATGGAAAAGCGGATACACATCTTCTTTTCCTTGATCAGGTCTTCGATCTGATCAAGTTCCGCTTCCGCGTTCGTATCACCATATTCCGGAGCAATCTTCAAACAACAGGTAAGATCTGCCTCTTTCGTCAACCAGAATTCCTGAAGTGACATATCCGGATCATGCTCCGAACTCATGGCTTTCGATGGGCCTGGTTCACAGAGCAAATTGAAATTGCTTCCGTAAACAGAAGTCGCGATCTCTTCAATCGAATCACGCGTCTCGTCATAATACTTTACGGCAATATAGTTATCGACATAACGGAATCCGTCACCGCTTCGTATGATACGAAGATACACTTTCTGATCCGGGAACTTTTTGCTTTTCAGATACAGATCGTATGACCCGCCCGTCGGCTGGTGATCATCGTAATCCTCAAGATAGGTAAACGTATCGTCATACCGGTTTTCCATGTATGCAATTGCATCTTGAATGGAATACGCCGGTTTTCTCGAAAAGATCGAGCATCCGCTCAAAGCCAGGCTTGCAAATACCATCATGGCAACAAACGCCGACAACAATTTGTTTTTTTTATTCATTTCCTACTCCACATATATCTCAGGAGGCAACAATATCCTCCTGTTCAACCAACATGAACATTATATAATGTTTCGGAAAGAATAAGATGACTAATCTGTAATCGGCTTTCTGGTCACATAAAGCACATAGGTATCTTTATATACGATCTTGTTCCCTGACTCAAGAACCGCGTCATGAAGGCCTTCGAAGAACTTCGTATTATAGGGTTCCGGAATGACCAGGTGCGTACAGTGTGTTCCGTTAAATGCAGCAAACTCATCTGCCGTCATTTCGCGTGTACCGTAGAACTCCCGCATCTCGACGGGTCCATAACCGTAGTCAGGTGCTTTTGTATAACCAAAACCGCCCTGCTTGTACGGGATTTCCGGCTTGAAATACTGATCATACACTTTCTGGATCTTCTCATAGAGCGCTTCATTATAACTCCGATAGTCTTCTCTGGTGAGCATCATGGCAAGGACTCCGCCCGGCTTAAGAAGTTCGAATGTCTTCTTGTACGCAATCTCCTCCGGGATCCACTGGATTGTCGCCGCAGAATAGATCATATCAAACTTCTGCTCCCCGAAATCATGGGTAATGAAATCATCATTGACGATTGAGAAATTCGGACGGTCGGAGAATTTCTTTTTCATTTTTGCGTATAGGTGCTCGCCCAGCTCGATGGCATGGTAATCACACCCGGAATTGAGGACGGGCTCTGTTGCCTGACCTGTACCAGGACCCAGCTCTAAAACTGTCTTTCCCGGGCCGATCTTGGCATAATCCAAAAGCCAGTCAAAAAGCTCTTGACTGTATCTTGGTCTGTACTGATCGAATTGGTCCGGTATCGTGTCAAAGATTTTGCGAAATTCCATTGTCCTCACTTCCTTTCTTCTGCGTAGAAGTATTATATCATTTCCGAAAAAGCAAGCCACATGGATTCACTCCATGCGGCTTGTCTTCATAGTATAAAGCTTTTTCGAAAACCGTTTTTAGTCTAGTGTATCGAGCCAGCATACATAATCCTGGAACAGTTTTACACTTGTCCAGCAATCCTTCACATCCTGACCGAATCCCTTCGATGCTTCCTCGGCAAAGTATGTATCCTCAAACGCCTCGTTATCGATCGTGTAGCGGAAAGACACATGATCCAGATTGTGGACCAGTGCGAGAATTCTATAGCCCGCTTTTCTCATCTCGGAACGATAGTATTTCTCCGGTCTCTTATTGAGCGGCTCGCTGAAAATGATCGTCCATCCGTAGGGTTCTTTTTCCGTCTCCAATTCATTGGTAAAAGCACCGATCTTGTCTTGGAGCTCCAATGCTCGGGCGATCTTGACATTACCAGACATATCACCCACGTATGCATTCTTTGTGCTCCATACGCGCCACGTCTGGTCCAGGATCGTATCGCCTTGTTCCCAGAGGATCTCCCTCTCTTCATCGGCAAAGATCATGGTCAAGGGTTCATCAGAAGACCACATGTACGTCGCCATCTTCATTCCCTGATGGAAAGGACTTTCTTTTACGATACGGCTGGTAATCCACAGGAATCCGTCCGAGCTTTCCTCAAACTTCAATTCCGATACAGCATCCTTACCGTCAACCGGGACCGCCGTGACATGCACTTCTTTTCCCACCACTTCGATGTTGTACGTGACCTTTCCGTAAGCACTCTTTTCTCCGACCAGATACGTTCTTGTGACGAGCACGCCAAGGATCAGCACGATCACAGCAAGGATCACGGCCAACGCGATGGTCTTCACTCTCGAGCGGTACTTCTTCAGAAAGTCAATCTGCTTCTTCTCAGCGGCCGCTTCTTTAGGAGAAAAAGCACCTGACTCGTCTTTTATCATGGTTTCCAAAACGCCTTGACAAGCTTT
This sequence comes from Clostridiales bacterium, assembly GCA_017545245.1. Lineage (GTDB taxonomy): Bacteria > Bacillota > Clostridia > Saccharofermentanales > Saccharofermentanaceae > Scatonaster. Next base: position 28,908 of record JAFWPB010000064.1, on the reverse strand, counting down.
GCACTCTGCAACGTGTGCTTCGATTTCGCCATTAGATACATCTGATGTTAATTTGTCGATATAAAGCGGCAGGAGATCCTGTACGATCTCACAAGGTAGTTTCGTCATTTTTCCAACTCCTTTCTCAGTTTTTCTTTTCCGCGGTAGTATGTCACCCGCGCCCAGTTTTCGGTCTTTTCATGTATCGCTCCAATCTCCCGGAAGGAAAGATTTCCGAAGATCCGAAGATACATCACCTCCCGGTAGGGTTCCGCTAACGCATGCAGTTTCTTGAGAAGCTCGACGCGCTCCGCCGACTCGACAAGTGCTTTTTCCGCCGACTCCACGGGGATGGCCAGATCATCGATATCCTCGTGCTGCGGGTGCTTTCGCCGATAGGTAAGAAGTACATTCTTGGCAATGCCGCAAAGCCACGTCGAGATCCGGCATGTACCGTCAAACCGGTCGATCGTCCGGATCGCCTGATAAAAGGTCTCCTGCGTCAGTTCCTCTGCCAGATCAGCCTGATAGGTCAATGACAGAAGATACTTGTACACGGTCTTTGCGTGCTGCTGATAGATTTCATCAAAAGACTGCAACTTCTCACCTCCTTTGCTTCTCGTATGTGTATGCTGAAAAATAAAGATTCGTTACAAGATTTCCAAAATATTTTTCCAAGATTCAAAAGGGGCCGTCTTTACTTACAAAGACGCCCCCTTTAATCTTTACTTGTTACTGCGTTATAAGATCAAGCCTTGGCGGTCTCGATTTCTTTGAGTGCTGCGGCGATAGCTTCGTCTGCAGTCATTTCAACTACTTCAGAACCAGCACGGAGCTTATACTCGACCTTGCCCTCAGAAGCCTTACGGCCAACCGTAATACGAACCGGAATACCGATGAGGTCAGCATCCTTGAACTTCACGCCTGCGCGCTCTTCTCTGTCGTCGATCAGAACTTCTGCACCGGCCTTCTCGAGTGCATCGTGGATTTCTTCCGCCATCTTTACGACTGTCTCATCCTGGGATGTAGTCGGAACAACGATGACCTGATACGGAGCCACGGACATCGGCCAGATGATACCGTTCTCATCGTAGTGCTGCTCAATGATCGCAGCCAGAGTACGGGAAACACCGATACCATAGCAGCCCATGATCATGGAATTCTCTTTACCATCTTTATCAAGGTAGATGCAGTGGAGTGCATCGGAATACTTGGTGCCGAGCTTGAAGATGTGACCAACCTCGATACCTCTGCACATAGCAAGCGGCTTACCGCACTTCGGGCACGGATCGCCTTCAACTGCACAACGTACATCCACAACACGGTCCGGAGTAAAGTCACGGCCGAAGTTTACGTTCTTGAAGTGATAATCTGTCTCGTTTGCACCAACGATGAAGTTCTGCATGGCAGCAACTTCGTAGTCAGCGATGACTTCGACCTTTTCCTTCAGGCCTACCGGGCCGGCAAAACCAACTGCTGCACCGGTTACACGTTCTACTTCTTCAAAGCTTGCAAGGTTCATCTCGGTTGCATCGAAGAGGTTACCAAGCTTGGTCTCGTTGATCTCACGATCACCACGAACCATAACAGCTACGATCTTGCCATCGATGTTGTAAAGGATCGTCTTAGCAAATGCTGTCGGCTCAGAGTGCATGAACTCCATGAGTTCTTCAATGGTCTTTACGTGAGGTGTCTCGATCTTTTCGATCGGCAGCATCTCGAAGCCCTCAGCCTTCGGCAGTTCCGGGCACGGTGCTTTTTCTTCGTTAGCGGCATAATCACAATCCGGGCAGTATGCGATCGCATCTTCACCAACTGCGGACTTTACCATGAACTCCTGGGAACCGGAACCACCCATTGCACCGGAATCGGCATCTACGAGGATGTAGTCAAGGTTGCAACGGTCGAAGATCTTGCAGTATGCATCCTTCATGATGAGGTAGGACTTATCGAGACCTGCCTCGTCTACGTCAAAGCTGTATGCATCCTTCATGACGAACTCACGGGAACGGACAACACCAAATCTCGGGCGCTTCTCATCACGATACTTGTGCTGGATCTGGTAAAGAGTAACTGGAAGATTACGATAAGAACGGATCGTATCTCTTACTGCTTCTGTGAAAGGCTCCTCATGCGTCGGGCCCAGGCAGAACTGACGTCCGCCACGGTCCTTCAGACGGAACATTTCCGGTCCGAACTTTTCCCAACGGCCGGAAGCCATGTAGGTTTCAGCCGGGAGTACTGCAGGCATGATCAATTCCTGCGCACCGGCACGGTCCATCTCCTCACGGACAATTGCCTCAACTTTGCGATAAGCACGATAGCCCATCGGCATATATGAATAGATACCGGCAGCAGCCTTACGCATCAGGCCTGCACGCAGCATGAGCTGATGGCTCACGATCTCGGCATCAGAAGGTACTTCTCTTTGTGTTGACATGAAAAGCTTCGAAACTCGCATGATGATTTCCTCACTATAATATAAATATATAAGCACTCAAAAGTATAATGATTTGGGCGGGCAATGTCAATTTACGTCTCACTTCCCGCAATTTCACATTCACTTTTCTATCAGCATATCACTTTCTCAGGCAGTATAGTAAAATGAATGTATCAACTGCGGCCTGATTTCAGGCGGAAAAGAGGCGGCTTATGAAATACGATATTGCCATCGTAGGTGCCGGAGTCGTAGGTGCATCGATCGCTTACAACCTCATTCCTTACGATGTTTCCGTTCTTTTGCTCGATAAGAATAACGATGTCGCCATGGGGGCCACACGTGCCAACAGCGCGATCATTCATGCCGGCTACGATCCGAAGCCGGGAACACTCATGGCCAGACTCAATGTGGAAGGAAACCGGCTCTGCGAGAAACTCTGCGCAGATCTTTCCGTTCCCTTTAAGCGTTGCGGATCGTTCGTTCTCGCCTTTTCTGACGACGAGAAAAATACTCTTCAGGAACTATTCGAGCGTGGCGAGAAAAATGGTGTACCGGATCTTCGTATTCTTGATGCCGAGGAACTTCGCGAAATGGAACCCGGCATTGGTGAGGAAGCAGTCGCTGCCTTGTATGCCCCTTCTGCCGGTATCGTCAATCCTTGGGAACTCTGCCTCGCTCAGGCAGAAGTCTTTGTGAGAAATAGCGGGACATTTGAAAACTGTGCTGAAGTCACGGGCATTCGCCACGAAAAAGATGTCTACACTATCGATACTTCAAAAGGGTCTTTTGAAGCGTCAACTGTGATTCTCGCATGTGGTATTCAGGCCGATTCGGTGCATGGACTTATTGCTAAAACGGACTTTCAGATCATACCGACACGTGGCGAGTATTTCCTTCTCGACAAATCCGAAGGCAGTAAAGTTAATCACGTGATCTTCCAGTGTCCAAATGAGTTCGGAAAAGGTGTACTCGTTGCACCGACCGTACACGGGAACATGATCTGCGGACCAACCTCCGAGGTGCTGAAAGAAGACATTGAAGATACGGCCACTACTTCAGCCAAACTTGCCGAGATCAAAACAAAGGCGGCACGTTCCGTCAATAATATCTCCTGGCGCGATAATGTCCGAAACTTTTCCGGCATCCGTGCCAATTCTGATAACGATGATTTCATTATCCGCGAGATCCCCGGAAACAAAGGCATATTCGAAGCGGCAGGGATTAAATCGCCTGGCCTCGCCAGCAGCCCAGCGATCGGCCCGTATATGGTAGAACTTTTGAAAGCAAGCGGTGTCCCGCTTCCTGAGAAAACCGGCAGTTACGACATGACAAGAAAAAAGATCCATTTCAGCGACATGACGAACGAAGAACGAGCCAGGCTCGTGGCTTCCGATCCTGCATATGGTCGTATCGTGTGCCGCTGTGAGGGAGTTACCGAAGGCGAGATCCGCGATGCTCTGGAAAGCCCAATCAGACCATGTTCTCTCGACGCAGTGAAGCGTCGGGCCGGAACAGGTATGGGACGCTGTCAGGGTGGATTCTGCGGACCGAGAATCGTAGAAATGCTGATTTCATATGCTGATTCCGCCGCCTGTCCGTGTGGCTGCACGAAGCTTCCACCCACTTACCTTTCCATCCTGCAGGATGCAGAGGGTTCGAACCTTTTCTTCACTCGCGAAACGGAGGTGGAATCATGAGAAACTACGATATCGTTGTTATCGGCGGTGGCCCGGCAGGACTTGCAGCGGCCAGGAGTGCATACGAAAATGGTTGTCATTCCGTACTTCTTATCGAACGTGATACCAAGCTCGGAGGTATCCTTAACCAGTGCATCCACAACGGCTTCGGACTGGCGCATTTCGGCGAAGAACTGACCGGTCCGGAATATGCGCACCGCGCGATTGAAGAAATGAGAGAAACTGCATCAGATGTAGATATCCTCCTCGATACATTTGTCATGGAGATCACACCAGATAAGACGATCTATGCCATGAACAAAGAGGATGGCTATTTTGAGATCTCTGCAAAGGCAATCATCCTTGCAATGGGCTGTCGGGAAAAGGCACGTGGCGCACTTGCGATCCCGGGCACACGTCCGGCAGGCGTCATGACCGCAGGACTCGCCCAGCATTATGTCAACATCGACGGATACATGGTCGGAAGAAAAGTTGTGATCTTAGGCTCCGGCGACATCGGACTCATCATGGCCAGACGCATGGTCCTGGAAGGTGCGAAAGTCCTGGCCTGTATCGAGATTGCCCCACAGCCCGGCGGTCTGGCAAGAAACATCACGCAGTGTCTCGAAGACTATGGTATTCCGCTTTATCTCCGTCAGACCGTTACTGCAATTCATGGTAAGGAACGACTAACCGGCATTACCGTATCGGAAGTGGACGAAAACTATGCACCGATCCCCGGCACAGAAAGAGAGATCGAATGTGATACGCTTCTTCTCTCCTGCGGTCTGATTCCGGAAAACGAATTGTCCAGAAAAGCCGGTCTGGCCATCGATCCGAAGACCGGCGGTCCTTTTGCATCTCAATCTCTGGAGACAAGTGTACCGGGCATCTTCGCCTGCGGTAATGTTCTTCACGTGCACGATCTGGCCGACAATGTCACAAAAGAATCCATCGAAGCAGGAAAAGCGGCGGCGCTTTTCGTTTCCGGACAGACGGCATCGACTGCTCAGGAAGCGCTTGAACACCCGAAAGAATTCCCGAGAAAAGTAGTGAAACCTGCTGACGATTCGAACTCTGGAAGTCATAGCATGATCGATAATGATGCCGAATTCGCCGCCAGACGCATGACCTGTATCATCTGTCCCCGCGGTTGTCAGCTCAGCGTAGTATTAAGCGACCCTCCGGTTGTTTCCGGGAACTCCTGTCCACGTGGCGAGGAATATGCTATCGCGGAAGTCACCCATCCGATGCGCACGCTGACCACTACGATCCGCATCCGAAAAGACGACGGCACGCTCAGCCGTATCAGTGTCAAATCCAAAGGAGAAATCCCGAAGGAAGAGCTTTTCGAGCTGGCGGAAAAGATTCATCACACGATCATTGACGCACCTGTAAAAGTCGGTGACGAGGTCATCGCAGGCGTGATCGCCACCAGCGCGATCTGAAAACATCAGGCAATTTCTTCAAAACCGGCCTGCATCCATTCGAAGATATTCATCTCGTTCCCCTCGAGGCAGGCCTCTGTATTCTTCGAAAGATACTGGATCGCGGAGATAAAGTCGAGCGGCGGGTATTTTGCCATGACCATCGCACAGTTATTGCCCTTTCCGTCGCCGTTATTGATTAACGCCATCTTGATTGCCGTTTCCCCGTTCGCAGGTGATCCGTCCGGCAGGAAATCGTAGTTGTCCGGAAGCTGATAAAGCCTGTTTTTCACGTTGTTCCGGCTGTCATTATTCACCAGATAACGCATATAGGGATTGATCGCATTTTTCATGATCAGCTTGACCTGTCCCATGTTAAAAGGAACGGTGCTGGCGTGTGTGGCAAAGGTTTCTGCCATCAAAGAAAGGTAATCATCGTTGACATAATATTTTGTGCACTTGGAAACCTTCAGTCCGGCACAGGAGGAAGGCATCTGATACGCGTCCTCAGTACCAAAATAGGCATATGCGATCAACGTAGAGTCCTTGAGGATCTTATAGTAAAAACCGGATCTTTCCTTATCTTTTATCGCGATATTCGTCGAAAGCGCGTCATATCCGTACGGAACCGTAATCGTCTTATTTGAAAAGCCCTCACCTACAAGATACACATACTGGCCCAGAGCTACACTCGTGACACTGTCAGCAAAACTGTGATCGGCGAGTTCTTCTACACGGACTCCCCAGATCGTATCCGGTACAGTCTGACTCTCCCCTTTTTTCAAGCACTTATTGATGACGATACGCGAGTTCGTATATTCCTGTTTGGTGTACCAGGTATAAGAATAGCCATGAATCGGATCATACTTCACGATCCAGGCTTTCTTTCCAAAATCATAGTGTGCGAAGAAAACGAGAAACACAGTTACCAGAACGGCAATCACTCCGATGATCGCAGCCGCCACACGGATCCTGTGATTGCGAAGTCTCTTCTCGGCCAAAGCACGGGCATTCTCCCGATCGTTCGCCGGACCTTTTCCCTTGATTTCTTCTTTTTTCTCTTCCATATTCTCTGTAAATATCCTTGTCTTTGTTCCGACGCCCATCCGTCAGACTTAATAGTTATACTACAATTTCTATCGTTTTTCCATCCAAAGCGGCATCGACGAGTTCATCGTGCACATAGTGAAGTTTCAGTGAAAACACATCGTTTCTCTCTTTCAGCAGGCGGAAAAAGATCTTGTCCCCGGGCCAGAGCGGAAGATCCTGAATCTTTTCTTCCTCGATCCACTCGAGATCGCCCTCTTCACATGTCTTGATCTCACCTTCGAAAGAATCGCATGTATAAAGGAAAGTATACTCATCCAGATCGTCGATCACGAACGTGATGATTCCCCTAAGGCGGAACGACTTCATCGAAAGGCCCGTTTCCTCTTTTACTTCGCGAAGGATACACTCCTCCGGCGATTCTCCCTGCTCGATATGTCCTCCGACTCCGATATACTTATCCTTATTGATGTCGTTTTCCTTCTTCGTCCGATGCAGCATCAGCACACCCTTCGGACCATAGATATAGCAAAGTGTCGTCTCGATCTTGTTCATAGTGCCGTTTTTACTCACTTTCATTCCTTCCTGAAACAAGTTCTTTTCACGAAGAAAAGAAAATTGATCCTTTCATATGAAAATCAATTGAAGAAAAAGCTTGTGTTCTTGTTTAGTCTTTTTAGGATAACACACTTTTTTCTTGTATAAATAACGAATGAAGTTTTTTCCGTCTTTGAGGTTGTCAAATGGTATACTCTTGTACGGAAAAACACAAGATTGGAGAACGACATTATGAAGGATTATTTTGATTTCAAAGGACAAGTTGCAATTATCACAGGCTGCTCGACAGGTCTGGGTACACAGATGGCCCGCGCTCTTGCAAATCAGGGATGTGCGATCGTTGCCGTTGCCCGCCGTCAGGAATTGATCGATGAATTCACAGCTAAGGTTGCCAAAGATTTCGGCGTAGAGACACTGGCGATCCGTTGTGACATCACAGACACAGAAGCAGTTGATTCCATGGTAGATCAGGTCCTTGCCAAGTTCGGACGTATCGATATTCTTATCAACAACGCCGGAACAGGTGCCGTTGCTCCTGCTGAAGATATAACAGACGAGCAGTTCGAAAACGAGATGAACATCGACCTCTTCGGTTCTTTCCGCGTAGCCAGAGCGGTTGCCAAGAAGTACATGATCGGCGCAAAGTATGGCCGCATCATCAACATTGCTTCCATGTACGGTCTGGTTGGAAACAAGATCTGCGGTTCTGCTCCATACCACGCTGCAAAGGGCGGCGTAGTCAACATGACACGTGCACTCGCTGCTGAGTGGGGCAAGTACAACATCACAGTTAACGCAATCTGCCCGGGTTACTTCTATACAGACCTCACACGTGACACATTGAACAGCGATTTCTTCCAGCAGAATGCCAAGACCATGATCCCGGAAGAGCGCTATGGTGAAGAAGGCGAACTCGATACAGCTGCTATCTTCCTCGCTGCACCTGCTTCTTCTTACGTAACAGGTGTTAACCTCGCAGTTGACGGTGGTTACACAGCAATGTAGTTTTCTTGCGCTGACGCAGTCCATTTACAAACGCATTTTTGATTTCACTACGTTCATATCAATGTCGAAGGAGTTATCTCTTTATTGGGATAACTCCTTTCATTTTCTTTTCCAAAAGCACTTTCCCCTTTTCTTTTTTCTGAAATGGAAAAAGCAGCCTCCGCCACTTGACGGATGCTGCCTTTATGCAAATATGTGGGTGAAGAACAAATGGTCTCTTGGGGTGGTTGTTGGGGTAGTTGTTTGGATGAAAAATTTAGGAGGAACCAATTGTCTTCGTCACATCGACAAATTGCTTATTCAGTTACTTTTCTTCTTCTGAAACGGAATACGCTGAATACGAGCGAAAGAAGGAAGAAGAGTGCCATGCCGAGGTAAACAGCTCCAAGAAGAAGCTTATCTCCGATGAAGCAAGCTGCGCCTGCAATGCCTGTAACAATGGAAAGAATGATCCTTGTAAATGCCATTGTCTTCACTTTTTCATCGTAAGTATTCATGTCTCGTACCTCTCTTCTTGATTGACTATGGTTTTATGATACTGATCTGTCTATAAGTAAAAGCAAAGCAAGTGTAAAAGAAGAATTTAAAATGGTTAAGAAATACTTAAGACACATTTTTAGCATATAATAAAAAAAAGACATCTAAGAAAGGACGGACTAATACCATGAACTTTCTTCTTGTTGCAATCAATGCGAAATACATTCACTCAAACCCGGCAGTCTACTCACTGCAGGCCTTTGCGGACCGTGTCTATCCCGGGGTAACGAGCGTTTCCGAATACACGATCAACCATAACTTCGATAATATTCTGGCAGGAATCTTTTCTCACCACCCGGATGCTATCGGCATCTCAACCTACATCTGGAACATCGAGTCTGTGAGAAAGCTTCTTTGTGAATTGCCGAAGATCCTTCCCAATACGGATATCTGGCTCGGAGGTCCGGAAGTCTCCTATGACTACGACAAACTTCTAAACGAATTTCCCTGCATCCGAGGCATCATCGTAGGCGAAGGCGAAACTACATTTACCCGCATCATCGGCGCATATGTACAGGCGGAAAACGCAAGCACCGAAGAAGAGCGCATCGAGCCGGATTTCTCTTCGATTTCTAACCTCGCCCTTCGTGAACGTCCGACAGTACTGGAGCACACGCTAGTTGACATGGATGCTCTTCCCTTTATCTACGAAGATGACATGAGGGATTTTGATAACCGCATCGTCTATTACGAATCCTCGCGCGGCTGTCCATTCCGTTGCAGTTACTGTCTGTCTTCACTCGATAAGACCACCCGTTTCCGCAGCCTTCCATTCGTGTTCCGAGAGCTTCAGTTCTTCCTCGATCAGGAAGTGCCGCAAGTCAAGTTCATCGACAGGACATTCAACTGTGACAAAGCCAGAACAAAGGCCATCTGGAACTATATCCTCGAACACGATAACGGAAAAACCAACTTTCACTTCGAGATTGCGGCAGAACTGATCGATAAAGAAGAAATCGATATTCTTCGTCAGATGCGTCCGGGTCTGGTCCAGCTCGAGATCGGCGTCCAGACAACAAACCAGGACGCGCTGATTGCCGTCAACCGTTCCGTGAACTTAAGAAAGCTTACTGAAGTCGTAAAAGACCTCACCAAAGCACATAACATCCACATTCATCTCGATCTTATCGCAGGACTTCCGTACGAAGGCTACAGAAGCTTCCGCAATTCTTTTAACGACGTATATAACATGGCACCGACCCAGCTCCAGCTCGGCTTCCTCAAAGTCCTGAAAGGTTCCCCGATTGAAAAGGACTGCGAGAAATTCAACATTCTGCATTCGGACAGTGCGCCATACGAAGTCCTGGCTACCCGCTGGCTCAAATTCGAAGAGCTTCAGAAACTCAAGCAGATTGCGGAAATGGTCGAGCTCTACTATAACAGTAATCAATTTACAAAAGCACTTCCCTATCTTGTTTCTGCTTTTGATTCGCCGTTTGATCTCTTTGCCGCGCTGGCAGATTTCTATGAAGAAAAAGGTTACTTCATCCAGACACCAGCCCGCTCGAAAAAGTATGAGATCCTGATCGCTTTTGCAAACGAAAAAACGACACTCGATTGCGAAGAAATCCTCGAGGCACTCACGATGGATTACTATCTCCGCGAGGACCCGAAGAAAAAACCGGATTTTGTAAAAAACGTACCAGCCAGGGAACTTTTTGATTTCAAATACAGAGATCCGTTGACTGGCAATTTCCGCTTAGTTGAAGACATTGATGAACCTCAGTGAATCATCGTAAATCATTTGCCAATGGTTCTGAGTAAGTGCTGTCTAACCAAAGGTCTTTCGTTTTTTTGAACAAAATAAAAAAAGCGTGCTGATGCGCGATTCCTAACCCGAGGACCAGCGCAAAGCACGCTTTAAATAATCTGTTTAAATCCTTACGACTTGCACTCCACCTTGACTTCGTCGAAGACCTTTGTGATCTTCTCTTCCGGTGCTTTAGTCACAAGACTTACGACCACGATGCAGATGCTGGCAATAATGAATGCCGGGAGAAGCTCGTAGATATTCAGAATCGTATCAGCAAAGACTTCACGTACAACAAACTTCCAGATGAAGATCGTCGCACCACCGGAGATCATGCCAGCGATGGCACCCCACTTGTTTGTTCTCTTCCAGAAGAGTCCGAAAAGAACGAGAGGTCCAAATACGGCACCAAATCCTGCCCATGCAAAAGAAACGATACGGAATACCGAGCTGCTCGGATCAAGTGCCAGGAATACACCGATGACTGCAACAACGAATACGCAGATACGAGCGACCCACAGTGATTTTTTCTCGGAAAGCTTTACCTTGAACGTTTCTTGAACCAGGTTCTGGGATACGGAAGAAGCCGCAGCGAGAAGCTGGGAGTCTGCGGTTGACATGGTCGAAGCAAGGATACCGGCAAGAATGACACCACCGACAAAGGCCGGGATATAACCATGTGAAGCAATCCACTTGGCAACATCAACAATGATTGTCTCTGCTGCGGAAGCATTCTCATAAGTCGGAACAATGCCACCCTTCATGAGCGAGTAACCAACGATACCGATCAGAATTGCCACGCCCATGGAGATGACCACCCATACGGAAGCAACACGACGGGAGATCTTGAGTTTCTTCTTATCTTCGATAGCCATAAAACGAAGAAGGATATGCGGCATACCGAAGTATCCGAGGCCCCATGCCAGAGTAGATGCAACCGGGAGCGCTCCATAACTCATCGTGGACTTGCCTGCTACATCGTATCCCTTAAATACATCGAGATAGCCATCGAAATTTCTAACATTATCGAAGACCGTATCAAAGCCGTGCAGCACGCCTTCACCGACACCCACAACGACCAGAAGTGCAACCGTCATGATAATAGACTGGATAAAGTCTGTCGTAGATGCGGCAAGGAATCCGCCAAGTGTGCAGTACACAACAATGACGACTGCTGAGATGATCATGGCCTCGACATACGGAACATCAAAAAGCGACGAGAAAAGTTTTCCGCATGCGGCAAATCCCGAAGCTGTGTAAGGCACGAAGAATACCACAATGAAAACCGCCGCAATAAACGTGATGATGTGCTTGTCATCACCAAAACGCTTGGAGAAGAAATCCGGAAGCGTTACGGCATTGATCTTGCTGGAATACACGCGGATCCTTTTGGCTACGAAAAGCCAGTTCAGATACGTACCGATGGCAAGTCCGAGTGCAGTCCAGAAAGCCTCCGGAATACCGGTCATCAAAGCTACCGCCGGAAGTCCCATCAGAAGCCAGGAACTCATGTCCGAAGCTTCGGCACTCATCGCTGTGACCAAAGGCCCAAGACGGCGTCCGCCAAGATAAAAATCGTCTGTGTTCTTGTTTTTCTTACTGAAAACAGCTCCAATCACGACAACGCACAACAGATACAGCACGATCGCAATCAGAATGACAACATTTGTCACTGACATAATAACCCCTAACCTTCAGACCAGGCTACTTCCCCAAAAGCACTTGCCCTCGCCATTCGGCTAACATTTACTCTTTTTGTACCCCAATCTGAATAACTTCAGATTTGCTGTGGCCCTCTACCTCCACAACAATTCTATAGTAGCAAAGAAAAGTCTCAAATGCTAGAGGGGTCTTGTCCGATCTCTGCACGTGTGATCCTACCGTCTTCCCATTCCAGCACCTTCAGAATTTTGCCTCCGCGAAGGCAGAGTCCTTCCACCCGGCCGTGTTTCTTCCATGCTTCCGGAAGTGCAGGAAGGAGTTTCACTTCATTTTCATGGCTCTGTACCAGCATCTCAGCAATACCTGAAGTTGCACCGAAATTCCCGTCGATCTGGAACGGCGGATGATTATCGAAAAGGTTCGGCAGCGTCTGATCAGAGATTAATTTATTCAAGTTTTCACAGGCGAGATCTCCCTCTCCCAATCTTGCGTACATGTTAATGATCCACGCACGGCTCCAGCCTGAGTGACCACCTCCGAAAGAGAGTCTTCTCTTGATCGTAGCCCTTGCTGCCTCCATCAGGTCCAGTGTATCCGACGTGATCTGGGATCCCGGATAAAGTGCAAACAGCTGCGAAATATGGCGGTGTCCCGGCTCCACTTCGTCATAGTCTTCATTCCACTCCATGATCTGACCATGTTTCCCGATCCGGATCGGAGCAATCCTCTTCAGTACTTCCTGTGCTCGTTCAGATATACGAGTATCCTCCTGATCACCCGCCCCTGACCTTCCCGGCCCCAGTTCTTTTTCCGCAGAAATACATGCAGAAAGAAGCTCCGTGATGATCTGGTTATCCATGGATGCGCCCTTACAGATCACGCCCTTTTCCCCGCTTGGAAGAATATACGTATTCTCCGGTGAAAGCGTCGGACATGTCACCAGATACTCACCGTCTTCAACAAGATAATCCATCACAAAAACTGCCGCATCACGCATAAGCGGATATTTTGCACGCAGGAATTCCACGTCCTTCGTGAAGAGATACTGCTCCCAGATATGAAGCGACAGCCATGCCGCGCCCATGACCCAGAACGTCGCACTCATGCAGATATCCTGTGGTGCTGTATCGCCCCTGATATCGGTATTGTGGTGTGCCATATATCCACCGCACCCGTACATCTTCTCTGCTGTAATATGCCCGTTTTCACGCATACGTTCAAGATGCGTGATCAACGGCTCCTGGCACTCGGCAAGATTCGTCACCAGTGCAGGCCAGTAGTTCATTTCCGTATTGATGTTGATCGTGAATTTACTTCCCCACATCGGAAGAAGGTCCTGATTCCAGATGCCCTGAAGATTCGCGGGAAGTGAACCCGGACGTGAAGACGCGATCAGGAGATATCGTCCATACTGGAAAAACCGCTCGATTTCCTCCTGACCATCGATTTTCAGCGTCACCCTGTCAAACAGACTCTTATAATCCCGGATATGCTCTTCTTTCAATTCTTCCCAGCCAAAAGCACTTGTCCTCTCAAGCCGTGCCAGTACTGAAGATTCCGGTTCTTTTTCACGGAAAGTCGTATCGGCGGCAACAAGCAGGATCGCTTCATCGGCTTCAAACACACGTGTCGTATTGCCGATCACTTCCGTTCTTCCGCCCTTAGCCATCACTTTCACGCCACAGGCGATCTTCACGCCACCAGCGCCTCCGGCGGTGGCCAGCATAAGCTGGACATTTCCAGGCTTTGCAGTAATGCTGTCGGAACAGCCTGTATAACACTGCCGGCGCACGACCTGTTTCTTATAAGGAAGTTCTTCCCAAGGCTTACCACCACTCCGGCCAAGCTGCGCATGGAAGTTCAGCTTTCCGGGTTGATCGGCTGTTAAGTGGATCACCATCACATTCTTCGGATAACTTGTGATCACTTCACGTGTAAAATATACGCCATTGCGGGTCAGTTCTGTCGTGACAACAGCATTGGAAAGATTCAATTCACGACGGTAGTTAGAAAAGTCTAACTCCTCTTCTTCAAATTCGATATATAAGTTTCCCAGGGGTTCATAATGACGTTGTTCTTCCGGGATTCCACAGAGTGCGAATGAACATAGTTCTTCCGCTTCTCTGATTCTTCCTTCAAAAATCAGGCGGCGGATCTCCGGTAGTTTTTCCAGCGCTGACGGATTATTCCTGTCCTGCGGTCCCCCATACCAGACACTATCCTCATTCAGCTGGATCCGCTCAGAATATGGTAATCCGAAAACCATACCGCCAAGCTTACCGTTACCAACAGGTAACGCCTCTTCCCACACTTTAGCAGGTGCATCAAAAACGATGGTATCCGCTGAACTCTTTATCCTACTCATAGTATGACCTCATTGTATTTGGACTCACTTCATCCGTGACTTTAAATACAATTTTATCACACCCTGTCAGTCCAGTTCATCAAGCAATCCGAAACGGTAACCTTCATTTTCGAGCAGGGTCAAAACTGCATCCAGTTCATTCACGTTGGAGGAGGAATCGTTGTGCATCAACGCGATAGCTCCATTGTGATGGTAGGTTGCAAAATGGTCCGTAACATAGCCTGGTGCCGGTTGGTTGTCCGGTTCGTAATCATTGTAGGCAATGCTCCAGAAGACCGTCTTATAACCGGCATCCGTGAGGATCGTCATCAGTTTCTTCGTATATGTTCCCTTTGGTGTTCGGAAATACGGATCAAAAGTATATCCCGTCACTTCATAAAAGTATTCTGCAACATCGAAAATCTCATCCGCAATTTCTTCAACGCTTTTTGTTACCAGATCCGTGTGCGTCACGGTGTGGTTACAGACCATATGTCCTTCTTCTTTCATGCGTTTGGCATAGCCGCTGCATTCTTTGAGGTACATCTTCGTAACGAAAAAACTCGCCTTGGCGTTGTGCTTCGCCAATGTATTCAGTATTGACTCGGTGTTCGCGGAAGGATAGCCGCAGTCGAAAGTCAGATAAATGACCTTATCGCCTTCTGCCACGTTGTAGTCACGGTATGCGCCGTTATACTCTCTGATATCGAAAAATTCATATGTGCCCGAAGGCGTGTGATCCTTCTTTCTCTGGAAACACCAGCTTTCTTTCATGTTGTTGTCAAGAGAATCATAGTAGGCAGCGTTCCCGATAATACTGTCGCGCAACGCATGGATACGGCTTAAATAATCACTTCCGTCATCGGAAGGGATCGGCTTCTTTTCCGGTGCCGCACTTGGTTCCGACAAGTTCACTTCGGTTGTCGGTTCTGTGGTCAACTCGGTCGTTGGCTCTGTTTCCGATTCAGTTGTCGTTTCAATCGAGGGCTCCGTAGTCGGTTCAACTGTTGTGTCCGCGGGGGCTTCGGTAGTCGGTTCCGTTGTCGGTTCAGCGGATGTTTCAGCAGTAGTAGATTCTGTCGTTGGTTCTGAAGTTGTCTCAGAATGTGCTTCGGTAGTTGACTCCGAAGTCAGCTCCGTTGTTGCTTCTGTTGTCGGTTTAGCTGAATATTCCGTCATTGACTCCGAAACATATGCTGAAGTATCTGTCACAAGTGCTTTTGTCTTAGAAATCTCTTTTCTGTCACTACAGCCGGAAACCAAGCAGGACAAGATCATCGAAAACAGAAGAAAACCAGCAATCAATCGCTTATTCAAATACGTACACTTCCTTTACTCTCTCACTTATGAAGAAAGTATACTTCTTTCCACGCGTTCGAAACTAAGAAAAGAGTCACATTTCATCCGCCGAAAAAAGGCTTTACCGCCAAAGTGCCTAGAAACTGGCTGGAAGGCGGTAAAATCTGTGAAAATTTAATACCCATTACCGCCAAATACTAGGGAAAGTGCTTTGGAGGCGGTAAATGTCAAAAAAATCTCCAAAAAAGCAGTGAAAATTACCGCCATTTCTGCCGTTCACAGGCATCTTGGCGGTAATCGCTTATTCTCACTTATTTGTCAGGAAATGCGGTGTGAAGCAGCAGAACAGTGTGCCTAATCCGATATTTACGATCGCTCCGACCGGAATGGCAATCAGTTCACAGTGGGCAAATACACCGAACAAAATCGCGCCGACAGCAGGCATCATACCAAAGTAGAGGAATATCATCTGAACCACGGCTTTGATGTTCTGGCCCGCATGTTCCGGAAGGGAAACATTGATGAATGTTCCGACAACTGTACCGAAGAAGCTGACCGAAAGGATGAACAGGAGCCATCCGACTACAACAAGCGGGTTCTCAAGCAGGAATGCTTCTGCCACGATCATAGGAAGAATCAGATCGATCAGATTTACGATCATGCTTCCGAGGAGTGAATACCACATCTTCAAGAACGGCGAATCCGGGATCAGGACGAAGAATTCTCTTGATGTATCTTCCTGCAGAGAATTGCCTAATGTCCGGTAGAACATGAGTACTGTCAATGCAATGACCGGAATGAAGAAACCATTTCCTTTGTCATAGCTTCGGGCCATGTAGGCGGCAAATCCGGCAACGAGTGTAAACACGATCGAAGTCTTGGAGAAGATCTTAAGAATACCGAAACGAAGGCGGTTATAGATGGGCTTGAAGAAGAATACCGAAGCACCGGAACCAAATTTGAAACCATCGCGCTCGAGTTTCTCGTTCTTTCTCTCCTTGTTTCTGGTCATGACACCACCGGCCGCAGCTCTCTTTGCATTATCGAACAGTTCTGCTTTCTTCTCTGCAGCACCGATCGCATCTTCGTAGAAATCGGCTTTCATCTTCCAGATGAATACGATGACAGCCACACAGCCAAGCACGAACAGCAGGAGATAGATCAGAGACTTTGCAACGTCTCCAGCCAGAGCATGGAAACAGAAACCACGGATCCAGCCCCAGAACGGGACCCAGAATGTATGCTTGTTTGCGAAGAAACGGCAGGCACAGTGGATCCAGTCACTGTCATTGGTTGCATACTTATAAGCGAGGAAGGAACCGGCAAGGATCGCAAAGAATACGATCAGCCATGTACTGATACTCTTCTTCTCACCTTTCATATTGGAAGTGATTGTATAGAAAGTTACCTGAATCAGCGCCCCCAGTACCGACAGGAATGCATATGCAATGATCAGCGAGATGGAGCCCCAGACACTGAACTTTGCCGAATTGATCAGGTTTGGGAGCTGGAACAGCATGAATAAGGACATGATCACGGACATACCCATCTGCCCCATCAGGCGGAAAAGCATGACAGACTGTGGTTTCATCGGCGACGCAAAAAGCATCGGCACGTCGCCCGGCTGGAAAATGTTGCCGGCATTTTTCGAGGTAGCTATATTCATGGCAATAACCAGGAAGAAAGCCATAGCGACGATCATATCCGTAAGTTCATATTTGGAAATACCGTGCTTTTCCAGGAAAGAAACATCTCCATCTTCTCCCCATGAAAAACTGATGATATCGTCATCCTCATCGTTTTCCTGCACGGTCGTTTCAGTTGTACTTGTTTCAGCAGAGGTTTTCTTGTCATCGTCATCCGGGATCAGAGAGCCGATCACAAAACCAACGATACCACCGAAAACCATCAGTACCAGAAAAATCGCGACCCAGGTCTTCAGAAGCTTCTTCATGCCATTGATGAAGCTGTGGGAAGCGTAGTATAAAAAGAGTCTCATTATGCTTCCTCTCCCTTCGCTTCGTCTTTACCCGAAGAAGAAGACTCCTCTTCCGAAAGAGAACTGGAGCTGACTGCTTCCTTCTCGATACCTTCTGTGACCTCGAAGAACAAGTCTTCCAATGATTTTCCGGCACCATCGATCTCATGCTTGGTAACGTTCGCACGAACCTGTCCCTTCTGCATGATGATCGTTCTGTCCCAAAGCATATCCACACTGTCGATGATGTGCGTACTGATCAGCATGGTCTTCCCCGCCTGACGCATCTCTTCGATGTAGTTCTTCAGTTCTTTTATCGCATGAGGATCAAGACCGAGAAGCGGCTCATCCATGAGGATGATATCCGGATCAGGAAGAAGCCCTATACAGAGATTCAATTTCTGCTGCATACCTTTGGAAAGCTCGTCGCCGAACTTCTTTTTCTTGTCGGACAACTCGAAACGGTCGAGAAGCATGTTGATACGTTCTTTGTAATTCGTCATCTTGTAAGCACGTGCGATGAATTCCATGTGCTCGACGACGGTAAGATTCGGATAAAGAGAAGGCATTTCAGGAATGTAACCCATTATCTTTCTCGCCTGTGTCGACTTGTTCGGCAGACCATTAATTGAAATCGAACCACTGTATTTCAGGAAACCGATGATTGATTTAATGATCGTACTCTTTCCGGCACCGTTCGGCCCAAGCAGTACGGTAAGACTTCCTGGTTCAAGTGTAAATGAAACATGGTCACAGGCCAGATTCTTCCCGTACTTTTTCGTTACTTCCCTCACATCTAACATAATTTCTCCTCTTCTTTCATGTCCAATGGATTTGCGGATCTAATTCGGGCCCCTCTATATTCAGCCCTTTCCGCTGTCAATGATATCATTTTAGGAATCATTTATAAAACCATCGTCTAGAGAAGTTAAAGAAAAGGTAAATTCTTGATTTTTGTGCTTTTTCACATATAACATTCCCCATATAATTATTGAGTATTCGAAACACTAGTGATAAGATTGTTTCGGCATGCGCCTTATATAAGGAAATAAGGTAAAAAGGAAAAGGAAAAAAGGAACGAATATGTCTTTTGCTCAAGCTTTGTATCAATTGCTACTGGCTCCGCTGGAGCTGATATACGAGCTGGTCTACAATTTTGCCAGCAACATTCTGCAGGATTATGGTGCAGCGATCATCCCACTGAGTCTGGCCGTAAACTTCCTGTTATTGCCCTTTTATCAGAGGGCCGATGCGATCCAGAAAGCAGAAAAAGACATGCAGGAAAAACTTGCAGATGGTGTCGCCCACATCAAGAAGACGTTTAAAGGCGATGAGCGTTTCATGATGCTCAACACCTACTACCGCCAGAACCACTATAAGCCGATCTATTCTCTCAGAAGTTCGATCCCGCTTCTCCTTCAGGTTCCGTTTTTCATCTCTGCATACAACTTTCTTTCGAATCTTTCGGACCTTCAAGGTACAAGGTTCGCCTGTTTCTCCGACTTGAGTTCTCCGGATGGACTAATCAAGATCGCCGGTCTTTCAATCAATTTACTTCCGATCCTGATGACCTTGATCAATGTCGTTTCCAGTGAGATCTACATGAAAGGTCACAAATTCAAAGACAAGATCCAGCTTCATGCTATGGCCTTGATCTTCCTCGTACTGCTTTACGATTCTCCGTCCGGTCTCGTTCTTTACTGGACACTCAACAACGTATTCTCTCTTGTGAAAAACATCGTTAACGGCAGCAAGAGACCGAAACTCTTCGTCAGCATCTTCATGTCTCTCGTCGGTTTCCTCGCGTTCTTCTACGCATTCTTCTGCTACCGCGGACCATCCACATATAAACTTGCGATCATCCTGATCGGTCTTCTTTTCCATCTTCCGACATGCATCAACCTCTTCCGTCTCCGTTTCCCAAGCAAGAAGACAGCGAAGGAATCTGAGGAAGAGAACACTGACGGAGCTTCCCGAAAGGAAGACAACAAACTTTTCCTTTTCGGCGCGATCTTTATGACAGTCATGACCGGCCTTTTGATTCCGGCCGCAGTTATCCGTTCGTCACCGGCTGAATTTGTCCTGACGACAGATTTCCACTCCCCGCTCCGCTATGTATTCCTGACCTTCCTTATGGCAGCAGGTCTTTTCCTGGTGTGGTGCGGCCTCTTCTATTACCTGTCCAAGCCCAAGTCCAGAAAAGTCTTCAGCATCGTATTTTTAATCCTGTCCATCTGCGGCACCATGAACTACATGCTTTTTGCCAAGCATCTGACTTCTCTGACGTCAGACCTGAAATACGAAGGCGGTATGTCATTCTCCACGCAAGAGATCGTCATCAACCTTCTGGCCATCGTCGTTCTCTGTGTGATCCTGCCTTTGATCTATCTCAAGAAACAGCAGATCGTCAACAAAGTCATGCCGCTCGTCGTGATCGCCGTTTTCGGTATGTCTGTCTACAACATGATCGGCATCCAGAAGTCGATCAAGAGTGTACGTACGGCTATCGAGAACCAGTCCACCGAGCTGGCTAACTTCGAGTTCAGCAGAAACGGAAAGAATGTCGTCGTATTCATGCTCGACCGTGCAGTCAGCTGCTATGTTCCATACTTCTTCCAGGAAAACCCGGAACTGGCAAAACAGTTCGACGGATTCACCTGGTATCCGAACACCCTTTCCTTCGGTGTCAGAACAAACACTGCGGCGCCAGCGCTTTTCGGTGGGTACGATTACACGCCGGACCAGATCAACGCCAGATCGGATGAGCTTCTGGAAGACAAGCACAATGAAGCGTTAAAAGTCATGCCGGTGCTTTTCGACGAAGCAGGCTACGACGTCACAGTCTGTGACCCGCCTTACGCCGGATATGGATGGATCCCGGATCTCTCGATTTATAGCGACTACCCGGACATCCGTGCATTTAATACCGAAATTGGTCAGTTCCGCGACCAGACCGAGAGTAATGCTTTGCGAAAAGGACTGTGGAAGCGCAACTTCTTCTGCTACAGTTTTATGAAGCTGATGCCGCTTCCGGTACAGTATGTCATCTATCAGGATGGCGCCTACTTCAGCCCGGGCAGCACGAACAAAGTTCTGATGCAGTCCAATGACATTCTGACATCCACGCCGTCCGTCGGTGTCTGGAATCCTTTCATGAATGCGTACATGGCACTCAATTCACTTCCTGAAATGACGAAGATTTCGGATGGCAATGAGAATACTTTCCTCATGATGCAGAATGGTACAGCCCACAACGTCATGATGCTTCAGGAGCCGGGTTACGTGCCGGCAAAGACCGTAGATAACACCGAATATGAAGCTGCGCATTCAGACCGCTTTACCTATGACGGAAAGACACTGGAAATGGATAACGCCTATAAGATCGTACATTACCAGTGCAATATGGCGGCGCTCATCCAGATGGGCAACTGGCTCGATTATCTGCGCGAACAGGGCGTGTATGATAACACCAGAATCATCATCGTAGCGGACCACGGTTGGACGTTGGGCCACTTTGACAACATGATCTTCGGCACTTCCCTGGCGGATACTTCCTACTACAATCCAGAAGACGCCATGGGTTATAACCCGCTTCTTCTCGTCAAGGACTTTAACAGTACCGGATTCAACACGGATTATACATTTATGACGAATGCCGATACACCTTCTCTGGCGATGGAAGGGCTTCTCGATTCACCGGTCAATCCGTTCACCAAAAAGCCGATCAATCGTCCAGAAGAAAAAGAGAAAGACTCGATGCTCGTTATGTACACCGATAACTGGAGCGTAGAATTCAATAATGGTAATGCCTTCTCCGGTTGCACATGGTTCAGCCTGAGAAACAAAAACATCTTCGAGAAAGAAAACTGGAGCCGCGCGGAGAACGCATAAGGAGGAATGCATATGTTTACACTACAACAACTCAGTCAAATCGTATGCAATACTCCCCGTGTGAGATTGTATATCGACCCGGGTACGGGAAGCATGCTTTTTGCCGTACTCATTGGTCTTCTCGGCGTTGGCCGTTTCGTGTTCAAAGGACTCTGGGTGAAGATCCGTTTCCTGTTCAGCGGTGGTAAGAAGACTGACGCGGACAACGACATGATCCCGCTGGCCATCTTCTCCGATGACAAGCGGTACTGGTCGGTATTCGAGCCGGTCCTTCGCGAACTCGATGCACGTGGTTTTGATGTCGTCTATATGACGGCATCAGAAGATGATCCGGCACTTAAGACCACACTCACCCACGTAAAAGCAGAGTGTATCGGTCCCGGCAACCACGCATTTGCCAAGCTGAATTTTGCCAAAGCAACGATGCTTCTGTCGACCACACCTGGTCTTGATGTGTACCAGTGGAAACGTTCCAAGGACATTAAGTACTACATTCACATCCCGCACTCGCCTGCCGAGCTTACTACATACAGAATGTTCGGTACCGACTATTACGATGCGATGATGCTTTCCGGCCAGTATCAGATCGACGATGCGAGAGACCTCGAGAAGCTTCGTGGTCTTCCGGCAAAAGAACTGACCCTCGTGGGTATTCCTTTCCTGGACGAGAAAGCAAAGCGTCTGGAAAAACTTCAGGCCGAGAAATCTTCGAGCGAGGACACCAAGCACGAGCGTACCGTCCTTCTTGCACCATCCTGGGGCGAGAGCGCAATCCTGAAGCGTTATGGCGGAGAGATGATCCAGCGTCTTCTCGATACCGGCTATCACGTTATTATCCGTCCTCACCCGCAGTCTTTTACTTCTGAAAAAGAACTGATGGACAAACTGATGCAGGAATTCCCGGCAAGCGACAAACTCGAGTGGAACAGAGACAACGACAACTTCGACTGTCTGAACCGTTCCGACATCATGATTTCGGACTTCTCCGGTGTTATATTCGAGTTCGCACTCGTATTCGATAAGCCTGTCATCTGCGCCGATACCGAGTTTGACTCCTCTCCATATGACGCATGGTGGCTGGGACGTCTCCCTTGGGGCCAGACCGCGATTCCGCGTATCGGCAAGATCCTGACGAAGGAAAACTTCTCCGAAATCAAGAATATGATCGATACCTGTATTGAGGATAAGTCCTTCGAGGAAAGCCGTCACGCCGTACGCGACGAGACCTGGACACATCGTGGTGAAGGCGCTAAGCTCGCAGCCGACTACATAACGGAAAAATACAAAGAATTAAAAGCTGCACAATAAACAAAAACCTTGTTTTCCTTTCAGTCCACTGGCAAACGCCTCGCGTAATCGAAGAGAAACAAGGTTTATTTTTGCAGAAACAAACTGCTACAGTCCACTAAGTTTGTAATTACTTATTGAGTTGCGATTCCGCAGGCGCGCAGCGCCGAGGACCAGCAGCGAGATAAGTAATTACAAACTCTTTAAATACTCCATGAAGTTCTGCTTGTTCTCCAGCGCCGTTGTGGTCGGACGGCCCAGATCGTCACGTGCACCGATAGAGCACATGACTTCGATCAGGCAGAGCTCATCCATCTCTTTTGCAATCGCCAGTTCACGGTCCAGCGAGAAGAAATCGTCAACACGGATCGCATACGGATATCCGCAAGCCTTTGCTACCGCAACCAAATCCACCTCACCCATGACCGTCGGCATTCCGCCTACCGTCTCATGTGCGCCGTTGTTGATCACGATATGGACAAGGTTACCCGGCTTGTTTGCACCAAGTACCGCCATCGATCCCATATGCATCAGGACTGCGCCATCACCGTCTACACACCAGATCTTCTGGTTGGGCTTATTGATTGCCACACCAAGTGCGATCGAGGAACTGTGGCCCATCGAACCCACTGTCAGGAAATCGTACTTATGGCTCTGTCCGTTTGCCACTCTCGTCTCGAAAAGCTCTCGCGATGCTTTTCCTGTTGTCGAGATGATCGGGTCTTCTTCACTGACTGCCACGATGTGCTGGATGATTTCTTCACGGGTCATGGTATTTTCGTTACTGTAGACCACTTTCTCATCGTAGGAAAGCGCACCCTTACGGATCACGAAAGCGACATCTTTACCCGAATCCAGGATCTTTCTGAATTCCTCCATCTTCGCTTCCACTTCTTCATCTGTCGTATCTTTTCCAATCGCAAAGTTAGCAATGTCCATATCATCCAGAAGTTTCACGGTGACTTCACCCTGATAGATATGCTGCGGCTCATCGTGAATGCCGGGCTCACCGCGCCAGCCGATAATGAACACGGTTGGAATCGCGTACACCTTATCGTTCAGAAGGCTCGCCACCGGGTTGATAATGTTGCCCTCACCACTGTTCTGCATATAGACGACCGGCACTTTTCCCGTCGCCAGATGGTATCCTGCCGCCAGAGCCGTGCAGTTGCCCTCATTTGCCGCGATCACGTGGTGATGCGCATCGATACCATATGTATGCATCAGGTAATTGCAAAGTGCTTTTAACTGAGAATCCGGAACACCGGTATAAAAATCGGAACCAATGATCTCAACAAGTTTTTCTACCTTCATATTGCTTCTCCTTAAATCTCGTCGATCAATGTGATGATCTCTTTAATGGACATGAGTCTGTCGTCTACTTCTTTTGCACGGTGATATTTCAAGATATCCTCGGCGGTTTTCTGCATCGCAGGGAAAGCACTTCTCGTGAGCTGGTTAGCGTAGATTACGATATTTACGCCATGCTGCGAGAGTTCTTCTTCCGTGATCGTATTAAAGCTGGAAGGAACGACCACAATCGGGGTTTTCGCATCTTCTGCACGGAACTTGTCGCAGAACTCCAGGATCTCATCCGGCTCTTTTCTTCTGCTATGGATCATGATTCCGTCCGCGCCTGCCGCTACAAAAGCTCTTGCTCTTGCGAGTGCGTCTTCCATTCCTTGTTCGAGGATCAGGCTTTCAATACGAGCAATGATCATGAAGTCGTCGGTCAACTGCGCTTTCTTACCCGCGGAGATCTTCTCGGAAAACTCTTCGATCGTAGCCTGCGTCTGCTTCACTTCCGTACCAAAGAGAGAGTTCTTCTTCAGGCCTTTCTTATCTTCAATGATGACCGCAGAAACACCCATTCTCTCGAGGCTTCGGACTGTATACACAAAGTGCTCGGTAAGTCCTCCGGTATCTCCGTCGAATATGATCGGCTTTGTCGTTACCTCGGTAATATCTTCAATCGTTCTGAAACGGGAAGTCATATCAACTAGTTCAATATCCGGCTTGCCTTTGGCCGTACTGTCGCAAAGGGAACTGATCCACATGGCATCAAACTGGTCGAGCTTTCCTTCGTGCTCAACAACTGTCTTCTCCACGATCAGTCCTGTCAGACCACTATGTGCTTCCATGGCTTTTACGATCGGTGTCATCTCGATTAACTGACGAAGACGCTTTCTTCTGTATTCCGGCATCGCCAGTTTCTCACGAAGCTGCAGATCGATCTTTCTTACACGCTCATTAAATGTATACGGGATATCGACAAGCTGTCCGCCATATTCCGAAAGCAGTTCTTCCACATGCGCACGGATCGAGCTCTCCGGCCCTTCCTTCCAGTTATCGCCATGAACCACATAATCCGGATGGATCAAAGCAATGACATCATCATAGTGCATCTGCTCCTGAATCACGACCTGTTCTACGCCAGGAAGCGTACGATACAGTTTCACACGTTCCTCCTGGGAGATCGTCGGGAATTTGTTATAGCGGATCAGCACTTTGTCAGAAAGGCATCCTACGATCACCTTACCAAGTTTCTGTGCCTCTTTCAGAATATTCATGTGTCCATCATGGATCACGTCTGTACAAAAGCAAGTATAGACAGTTTTCATCTTCATACACTCCTTGTCTTTATCGTTTTTACACTTACGAAATCAGTATCCGCGCTTCTCGGAATACACTACAGGAACCGTAACGCCGGTTTCCTGCAACGCTTCCTTAAACACCACGAAGAAGTCCTCAATATCCTTCTCGTCGATTGCGCCAAGTGCACAAAGACGGAATGTACCTGTTGTAGAGATTTTGCCGGGATAGATCGTGAAACCACGCTCATAGCAGTAATCATGTACTTTCTCAAAGCTCCAGTTTGGATCATCCGGATAGATGGCAGAAGAAACCAGTCCTGTTCTCCACTCAGGCTTCACGACTTGCTGGAAGCCCAGTTCATCCAGTCCACGGTTGATAGCGTTAAATACACGCGTATGGCGTGCCCACTTCGCTTCTTCCCCTTCTGCCCAGTATTCCTTCAAGCCCTGGATCAATGCATAGATCGTCTGAACCGGCGGAGTAAAGTGCATCTCACCTGTTCTTTCGAAGAAATCATATTGCAGGAAAAGGTTGCAGTAGTAGCTTCTCTTCGGGTAGTTGGCAGATTTCTCAATGAACGCACGGTTACCCACCACATAGGAGACGCCCGTCATGGCCATCAGTCCCTTTTGCGCAGAAGCCATACAGAAATCGATATTATCTTCCTTGATATGGATCGGCACCATCGCGTAGGTACTTGTCGTATCAACGGTAAAGATCGCGCCATACTTATGTGCCAGCGCGCCGATCTCACGGATCGGATTCAGAATACCTGTACCGGTCTCATTGTGTGTGGTATGTACCAAAGCAATGTCCGGATCATTCTTCAGGACTTCTTCGACCTTTGCAAGGTCTGGTCTCTCATCTACCGGGAAACGCAGGTCAACATGCGGAAGTCCATAGAACTGGCAGATCTCGACTGCACGTGTGGAATACGCACCATTATTGACCACCAGGACCTTCTTTCCTTCCGGTAGAAGCGAGTTGATGCAGACATCGATATTGATTGTTCCCGACCCACAGAAAAGCACTGAAGTGTATTCCTGAAGATCACCATGGACGACACGTACAAGGTCTTCACGAAGGCCCTTCATCAAGCCTGCAAATTCTTTCTCACGCGGGCAGATGTCCGGCACGACCTGTGCATATTTTACGGTATCGGTCGTCGTTGACGGGCCCGGGTTTAACAATATATTTCTCTTTACTGGTTCCATATGTTTTTCTCCTTCAAATATCAGACTCATACATCGTACGCCGGATCGATCTGACAGAGTTCCCTGAAAGTATCGATCTCAACGATATCTTCTGCTTTACACTCGCGTACAGACACCTTGTAATGATCCTTGCAATACACGAGCGGAACCTGCTCCCAGTAACGCTCTCGGCCACCAGGGCCGGAGTAAACGGAAGCGATATCCTCCACAAGCTTCTCGCCATCTTCTTTGTTCCAGTAGGAAATGCCGACCATCTGCCAGCAGTTCTCTCCACCGACCTTTTCCTCACGGATCACGCCGTCTTTTACCACGAAGCACCAGTCATCGGTACGTTCTGTCGGGATCGCAAGGAAATCCGAAGCATAATGGTATTTTGTAATGATCTTCGGATTGGAAAGCAGAAGATCTGCCTCAAAGACATAGGAATTCGAAAGTAGATGCCTTGCCAGCATTGCGCTGGAAATATTGTTTGCTTCATTAAACATCGGATTATCCAGGAAATGCAGATTCGGATATTTGTACAGCAGCTGGTCAAACTGCTCGGCAAGGTATCCGCGCACAATATAGATCTCCTCGATCCCGGCGTCCAGACATGCATCCAGAAGTGTATCAATGATCCGCTTTCCATGAACGCGTACCAGCGGTTTAGGTGTATTCAAAGTAATCGGCACCATTCTTGATCCAAAACCGGCGGCGATAAACACGGCACGCTTGGCGCGATATGGTTCAAGGGCTTCGATACCCTTCTCCGTGATCTTTCCATCCAGTGCCAGACCCTCATCAGAAAGCTCTCGCATCACTTTATTGATCGTTCCAAGAGAATGCCCTGTCGCACTTTCCAGTTCGCGCTGCGTCATCGCTTCACGCGTTTTCTCCAGTGCCACAAGAAGGTCAAATTGTTTTCGATTCATGGAGTTCTCCTTCTCTGTTCATTTTTAGCGCGCGTCATCAAAATAATGAACACCACCCCATTATAGTCCTATCGCTTATAAAAGTGAAGAGGTCATCTGTGAAGACGACCTCTTGTTCACGATTATTATGATTTTCCAGTATTTTCCGGGAATGCTCTTCTCCCTGTATGATCTGGAACTTCGTTTTCCCAAATTCAGATACGGTTCCGTTCGAATCCACATCTGGTGCGATTTGGGGTGAACTCCTTTAATTCCAACGATCACAACAGATTCGTAGGCGGCTTCGGATTCTGCGTTCCGTTCTGATTGAAGCTTATCGGATTCGGCAGTCCGCTCGAAACCGGAGGATACGAGCCCGACATGGTATTCGGGGCCGGCTGGTACGAAGCCGGTTGATAGTTCGAAGCAGACGGAGCAAAAGCCGGCTGTGCGCTCTGAACAGGAACAGCCTTTTTCTCCGGCGGCGGATCTTTCTTATTTTTCTTTTTCAAAAGAACTACCAGAAGAATAATGATCACGATAAGAAGCACGGCGATCACGCAAGCGGCAACGATTGCGATGATTTTCCATGTGGAAGAGCTGATTGAATCAAAAAACGAACCCGATCCATCATCCGACAATTCCTTCTCTCCCGATGAAGATCCGGATCCTGGCTTTTCAGATGGATCCTGATCCGAAGGCGTACTCTTCCCCGACGTGGTAACCGGTGCAGTGGTTGGATCCGTATCGTCTGTCTCATCCGTATCGTCAGAAGTACCTCCGCTACTTGAATCCAGATCGAACTTCACCATGATTGGTTCATGCAGTTTCGTCAGATCCCATTCAAGATGCGATCCGTTTTTCGTCACAGAGGTTGCATTCTCTTCGATCGCCTTGTTTGGAAGAGAAAGATAGAACCGCAGGAACCCACCCAGGCTGCCAATCGTGGAAAGATCACTTCCCTTTGTTGAACTTGCATCGAGAGCATCTGAAAAGTCCCAGGTCAATGTGTAGACATCGTCTTTCTCTTCAAATGTTAAACTGCTGAAACCAAACCCGGTCGCCTGCAGTTCTTTTTCCAGATCTGCAAAATCAATGCCCTGCTTCGACATTCTCCAACCGGAATATTCGTTGTCATTATAATCTGCGATCTGCCATCCGTTCGCCTTCATTGCATCGATCTGATCCTGTTTGGAATCAGTAGAACCCAGCCCGGAATACTCCGCATAAAGAAGATCAATATTGATTTTCTTGTTTGTTCCGACAGACATCTTCGCTTCATAGCGTACACAACCTGCGAAAACAAATGCTACGACCAGGATCATCACA
>JAFWPB010000063.1 GCA_017545245.1 Clostridiales bacterium | reverse complement strand
CGGAAAGTGCCTTTTTCCAATTTCCGACTTACGCGGCGTTAAAATAGTAAGTCGTTTTTTGGGAATATTGGATTTCCGACTTAAAAGCAGTCGGAAAGCGGTATTTCCCATTTCCCGACTTACGCGGAAATAAATCAAAATAGTGCTGTTTTTGTTAGCGCAAATCGTGATTTTTCGTAATTGCGCTAACATGGCTCTTCTGGCGTTAGCACGAATCGGGAGAAAGTGCTTTTCGCGCTAACAATATGAGTCATTTAAGTCGGAATTTTCAAAAGTTGCTAAAAGCGAGGCGCCTCAATGTGATCCATATCACTTTTGAGACCCCATTTTTCTTTGGTGATTGTTGCTTGTTCGTACTGATAATTATAAGATAAACATAACAGGGGTTGGTAATAAAGAACGCTTTTCGTTCTATGGATATTTTTGACAGGAGGGATCGTCATGGATTGGAAAACATTCTATGAGAATTCGGAAGAGTGGTCGGAAAGTGAGATCCTGTCAAATATTGCCTTGCTGGAGAATATCGGGTCTGACGATGAGGTGGGGAATTTCCTTGATTATCATGATATAAAGGACCTGGACAAAATACTTATCCAGCGTGCGCATGAACTGGGAGTATCTTTCGACGCAAAACAGGTTCTTGAGCTCGGCTATGTACTGTCTCAGGATGTTTTACTCGACCTGATCCGCAGAGTATATCGGAACGGAAGTTCTTTTAGCTACGAACAGATAGAACAAATGACTGACGTTGCAGAAGATCCGGCCATGAATGAACTGATCCATCTTGCTTTTGAACACGGAATGGTTTTTAAGCCGCTGCAGATCCAACATATATGTGAGTTTGTCGACGACAATACAGCCCTGGAGATCGTCGAATATCACCTGGAAAAAGGTGTCAAGTTTACGCCGAAACAGATCGCTGATCTTTATGGTCTTGTTGATGAAAAGACCTTATGCAAGATGGTGAACTATGCCATGGAAAACGGCGTTGTGTTTTCTTTTAAGCAGATCATGGAGTTTGACGGAATTGTCGATCGGAAGACATTGGGCAACATGATCCGTAATGCCGAGATGAATGGTAAGACGTTTACGGCTAAAGAGATCGCGGAAATCGGTGATTATCTTGATGAAGACCTGGCCAAAGAAATGTTCCGGAAATCGGCTGCGGAAAACGGGACTTTTACACCTAAACAGATCCTTACCATGCAGGATATCCTGAGCGAAGAAGAAATAAGCCAGAGAGTACAGGAATCATTAGCTGTTGGAAATGCTTTTACCTTGAAAGAGATAAACGAACTGAATGGTTTAGTGGATGAGAAGACCTTGAGCATGCTGGTAAACAAGGCTATGGAGAGCGGCACGGTTTTAACGTTTAAACAGATCATGGAGTTTGACGGATGTGTCGATGACGAGACTGTGATCAGGATGGTGCGGCATTCTGCAGATAATGGTGTTACTTTTTCAACGAAGGAGATCTCAGATATCGCGGATTACATTGATGAAGATCTAGGAAAAGAGCTTTTTAAGAAGACGGCAAATGAAAGTGGTGCGTTTACGCCCAAGCAGCTTCTCTCGATGGAGAATATCCTGGATGAATCGGAGATGTGTAAAAGAGTCCTGGAGTCGTTAGCTGCCGGGAATGTGTTTACTTCGAAGGATATGCTTGAGTTTGACGGTCTTGTCGATGATGAAACAATGAAGCAGATCGCACTGCAATCCTTGGCGCATGGGGCACAGTATTCTCCAAAGCAGATCGAAGAAATTGACGGATTGGTCGATGAGAAGACGATGACGAAAATGCTTCTGAGTTGGAAAGGAAAGCTCACCAAAAGTGATATCGAACGACTTGATGGGCTTGTTGAATACAATACGCTTCTTAAGTTGGATAAACAGAACCGGACACACTATTTCGACGAGGACGAAGAGCCCGAAGAAGAACCTGAGGAAGAAGAGATTCTTGATGAAGACGATCCTTCTTACGATTATTCCGATTACGGCGGGAAGGAACCAGGGCTGATATCAAAACTTCTGCTTTTCGGTGCTTTTCGAAGTGTCGGGGCGCGCATGCGTGATCATAGTTCAAAGCCACAGTTCAGTATCGGGCAGCGTGTGCGGGTGAGACGTACAGGGAAAGAAGGAACAGTCATTTCCATCTCGGACGGCACACCATATTACTATACCGTTTCTTTAGGAATGTTCGGGGAGACGGGCGTTTTCAGAGGGCATGAACTGAAATAACACTCTGACTAAGATCATCCGAATGTGATATACTAATAGCAGATACATTCATTCACGTAGGAGGGGAGTCTATGTGTGAAAGTGCTTTTCAATTATCTAGATTGATCAAGACCGGAGATGTCGTGGATGCATTGACGAAATATGGACCGATCAGCCTCTTCTCAATCGGGGGCCTGATTTTCCTTGTGATGGCGATCCGCGCGTGGAAGGAATACTTCAGTAATAAAGATCGTTAAGGCATAGCATTTCAAAAATAGAGGTTGCCTCCTTGGTGATATTTCGTCACTTCGGGGGCAACCTCATTTTTGGTTCGTTTTTGCTTAAGATCAGATGTATACGTTACCAGAGGCACTGTCCGGATTAAAGATGGAAGCGGCCTGCTCGTCGGTAAGGGAGATGCCGAACAGATCTTTGTAGTAGTCCTTCGTTTCTTTCGTGATGTCGATATCCGAGAAAAGGTCCGGATATGCACACTTGGCCAGGAAGAGAAGGGTGATCGGTGTGTCGGCGCCTGGTGTGTAGCTTCTGTACATGCCTAAAGGCATCTTGAATGCCTGCTTATTCTTGATGGCATCGATCTCGCTCCAGTCGTAGTTTCCGATCTTGTTCTCATAGAGGTCCTGCGGATAGGCCTGGTTGAAGTTTGTGATGAAAACAAGGTCCGGGTTCCAGGAATAGACCTGCTCGATATTGACGGCGACGGAGTTATCTGTGGAGAGTTCTTCCGCTACGTTGACGGCACCGATGGCTTCCGCCCACCACTGACCGAAGAACTGCTTACCGGATGTCGTGATCGTCGTATCGCTGATCTGGAAGAGGAAGAATACACGGCGCTTTTCCTCCTGGGAAAGGGAAGAAACACGATCCTGCACCTTCTTATAGATCTCATTGGAACGCGTGGCGACTTTATCGGCCTTGTCGTTCTCCGGGAAGATCTGACCAAGGAGAGAGAACCAGTTGTTCAATGTCTCGATGGCGTTGTACTGCCACTTATTAACGGAAACACCAATGGCAGTAAAACCACGGCTTGTCAGAAGATCGCCAAGTTCTTTGTTTGTCGCACTGTAGAAAACGATGTCCGGTTCCAGCTTGGTCAGTTCTTCAATGTTGACGTTAGAACCATCCATGAAGTTGGTTTTGGCATTCAAAATCTCCGGATACAGCTGGCCGAGAAGACCATTCTTAGCCGCAATCATGCTGGCTTCGTTCATGCCGACGATCTTTTCTGCCGAATCGAAGAATACGGTCAGGACAGACGGAAGAGGGAAGATGTCGCATACCACGATGCGGTCGATCTTGTTTTTGACTTCCACCTGATTGCCGTTGTGGTCGGTGACAATGTGCGTTCCGGATGCGCTATTCGTGTCTTTCTTCTTGCAGGACGTGTTCAGAAGAACACTGAAAGACAGGAGCAGGGCGAGTAACAGGGATACATAACGTTTGGTTTTCATTTCTTTACCTTCTTTTCTTAAAGTTTTTCGGAGATATAGGAAATATCGCCGATCAAGTTTGGAATATCTTTTCGGTAGATCCTTCCCGAGAAAGCTTCATGCGCAAGCGGAATGAAGCGAATCTGATCGGTCAGGATGTTCCGGTAAATAGGATCAGAGATGACCGTTTCCGCACCTTCAAGAGCATCGACGATGTCTTCTTCATAAGGTGTATAACGGTCGATAGGACGAAGAAGGGAGCCTTCGTTCGTCGGGCAGAGCACTTTAAAGTGCCTGTTATGTTCAAGTTCAAGTGCTTTTGCCAAGGAAAGAGAAGCGATCTCTTCGCCGATAATAAAGTCGTGTGCGTTTGTATCGTTTTCAAAGGCAAAATCGATGCTGGCGTCTTTTCCCTGGGAGAGCTGTTCCATCACGTCCAGAAGTTTTTCGGTCAGGGCCTTTCCATACGGGACGCATTCCACAAATGGCGTGCCGAAGGTTTCTTTTAGGTACTCCGCGGCTTCGCGTCCTGTTGCGGAAACAACGAGATTGACATCTGCCGTGCCCATGTTTTCGATGGCTTCCCAGTTTGTATTCATGGCAAGCGTGGCATTTACGGTCCAGCCATGCTCGGTGAACAGTTTGCATAAGCTTTCGCACTGGCCGTTCGTAGAGAAATCAAGCGGGGTCAGACCAAGGATATTCATGACATGGTTGTTGGCTTTGGATACTTCTTTTCTGGCGAAGCGCTCTGCGAGTTTGAGGAAAGCCTGGGATGCACCGGATACGTAAGTCTTCATGCCGGTGGTGTTAAAACCGAAGGAAGGGATGCCGGTCTCATTTTCGATCTGCATGGCTACGCTTTCCGCATCAAAGCCGGTCATGGCCGGGATCGGTGTTGCGGCGATGGCGATGAATCGCGGATGGAAACGGTTGGCTTCTTTGACGATATCGGAGATCAGTTTCTGGTCATCGCCCATGATCGCTTCAAGTTCGGAAATCGCCGAAACAAAGAGCATGCTGTCCATATCGAACCATCTCGGCTCGTCATGGGTCGTATAGGTGGAGTTGCATCCTGATGCGTCGTGGATAATGACCATTCCTCCCAGTTCAAAGAGGGAAGAGGCCACGCCAAAAGCATCGGCGCTGTATGTAGATAGGATTCGACTGGTTTGTTTCATATGCAGCTTTCGCACCCCCATGCTTTCTTCTGGATCGATGTGCGGATATCTTTTTCGTTTTGGCAGGCATCGATCATGAGACGGCAAAGATCCGTAATCGCCTGATATCCGTAGAATCCGGCATTCTCAACGAGATTGACGAAATGCGGAGCCGAATTAAAGTGCGCCGCTTTCTGCCCGATACAGAGAAGATCCGTTTGTTTTCTGTCGGAAGCAAAGCGCATCTGCGCATCCAGGGTCGGCCAGATTTCCAGATCCGGATAATTCTCACAGAGATAGTCAAAGTCTTCCTTTTCTTCACCTGTAAATGCATCTGCGTATACGCTCTTTACATTGAAGCCGTGTGTCAGGAGAA
Source organism: Clostridiales bacterium (assembly GCA_017545245.1). Classification (GTDB taxonomy): domain Bacteria; phylum Bacillota; class Clostridia; order Saccharofermentanales; family Saccharofermentanaceae; genus Scatonaster. Next base: position 146,364 of record JAFWPB010000063.1, on the reverse strand, counting down.
GACGTGCCAGGCTCAGTGGTCTGGAGAATGCCGTATAGTCGATAGCGATTGGTGTGTTGCCGATCACGTCTTTGACTTCTTCCAGTGCTTTCTCACAGGCTTGCTCTTCGGAAGCAAAGTCCGGGAGTGTGATAGGAAGATGCTCGGCAAGGGTTTCTACGTTTTTCCGTATTTCGTCGTAGGAGAAAGTGAACGGAAGATAGAGGAGTTTTCCGCCAAGACGCTCTTCCAGATCCTCGCCGCCGACCTTGGCAGAAGGATAATCGACGATATAGTATTCGGCTTCGGCCATCTCCTGGTATTCGTCGTAAGTCGTGCAGCTGGCGAGTTCGTGGATCTTGATACCCGCTTCATTGAGCAGCTTATAAAGGGTGCTGTTTTTGTCCATGGCAAAATCGTTACCGAGAAAAGCGACGGTGCCCGGGACGATGTCTCTTGGTTTCAGGAGACTGTAAAAGCGGCTTCGCATGATCTGGTCTGGTGTACGGCCGCTCTTTCTCATGATTGGGTTCATGTAGCAGTCGGTGAAATCAATGTCCGGATATCTGTCTCGGAGCTCCCGATAGACCATATCCAGGTCGCAGCCGCAGAAATGGTGTACACAGCTTGTGTAGACAAGAACGCACGGGGGCTTTTCGGGAAGCTGGTCGATAATGTCGGAAACACCGTCAATAATGAGATCTTCCATATTGCCTTCGATCAAGTTCTGTTCTTCGACAGCAACAGTAGAGAAGCGACGCTCGGCTTTCATCTCGTAAGCTGTAAGTACGACGCCGCGAAGGCAGCTTGCTGCGCAGACGAAAATCTCGTGTGCTTCCGGGACCAGCATGCCCTGATGGGCGATATTCCAGGTTCCTCTGGCAGGGGAGGAGAACTCGAGTCCTGCGGCAAAAGGACTTGGGAAGTCGCAGTCTTTGATCTTAATGGGTTCGATATTTACTTCGTGACCGTTTACTTTTCTAAGCATGTTATTCCTCGCAGCACTTGAGTAGAGCAGAAGCAAGATTTCTGTATTCCTGTGCCATTTCGCTTTCCGGGAAAGCTTCGATGACGGTTTTACCAAGGTCTTCAGCATCGGTGACCAGTTCGGAACGGGAGAGGGTGCCGACGATTTGGGAATGGATATCTTCACAGAGCTCCTGGACTTTCTTTTCTTCGTCTTTTACGTTTCTTCTGTTGAGGATCACGCCGCCGAGAGTTGCATATCCGCGGCCCTGGAAGTTCTCCAGTGCGACAGCGATATTGGCTGCAGCATGAATGGCCATATTCTCACCGGATGTGATAACAAAGATTTTATCTGCATAGCCGCCACGCATCGGCATGGAAAAGCCTCCGCAGACAACGTCACCCAGAACATCGTACAGTACGACATCCGGCTTATATACGTCATACGCGCCTTTTTCTTTCAGTTTATCCAGCGCCGCAATGATGCCACGACCCGCACAGCCAAGGCCAGGAGTCGGACCGCCTGCTTCGACACAGATCACGCCCTTATAACCGATCTTCACCATATCGTCCAAGGTAAGTGCTTTTCCTTTCTGACGGACAAGATCCAGGACTGTGTCGACATGCTTCTGCCCGTGAAGAGAGAGGGTCGAGTCGGCTTTCGGGTCGCATCCGATTTGCATGACGCGAAGCCCCTGATCGGCGAGTGCGGCCGAAAGATTCGAAACGGTGGTCGATTTTCCGATTCCGCCTTTTCCGTAAATGGCTATTTTGATCATAAGATTTCCTCCTTTGCGTACGTTACCTTGCAGCTAACCTGCGGTATCAATGACAGCTGATGTGCCAGTTCTTCGATTCTTTTTCTGCTTCCGTCCAGATTGACGCTGATCAGATACAGATTTCTTTTCCTGTGCGGCATACCCATCCGTCCGAACAGGATGTCGTTAAACTCATGAAGGATCGCGTTGATCCGTTCGGATTCTTCGAATTGACCACATATGATCGAAAGGGTAGCCAGGACATCGGTGTCCTCGGCCTCTTCGGATTTAGTGGCATCCTTCGAGGTCAGGCCGACCGGGATGACGTTGGCGATCATATTGTGTTCGGTCTCGAATTGTCCTATATATGCTTTTACGCCAAAAGCACTTTCAATATTCTTTTCGTTGATGATCTCGGTGGTCGGTCCGAATTTTACGGTTTCATGGTCGATCAGGATCGCTTTCGTGGATCTTCTAAGCGCATGCTCCGGATAATGGGTGTTAAAGAGGACGCCCACGCCTTCGGAACTGAGTTTACTGAGTGTATCCAGAACGATCATCTGGTTTTTGAAATCCAGATTGGACTCCGGTTCATCCAGAACAAGGATGCCTGCATGGGAAGCAAGAGCTCTTGCGATCATGACCATCTGCAGTTCGCCGCCGCTGATCTCGTTGCATTTCCTGTCTTTCAAGTGCTGAATATTGAGTTTCTCCAGTGTTTCTTCCGCAAGACGGATCTCTTTTTCTTTCGGCACCGAGAACATGCCGATCTGATTCGTCATGCCGAAAAGTACGGACTGAAGTACTGTATAACTTCCGGCTCTGCCATGGTTCTGCGGAACATAGGCGATCTTGGACCAGAGCTTGGCAGGCAGCATGTCAGCGACATTTTCTCCGTCGAGATAACTACCGCCGGATTTCCAATTCAGAAGACCCATCGCCGCACGAAGAAGTGTCGTCTTTCCTGCGCCGTTTGGGCCGAGGATACTGATCATCTCGCCACTCTCTATAGAGAAATTCACGTTCTTGTACAGTTCTTTTCCAGACTTATAAGCAAAAGAAGCATCTCTGATTTCCAGTTTCATAGACTCCAGCCTCCTTTCTTACGCATCAGGAAGATAAAGAAAGGTGCGCCGATCATGGCGGTCAGGATCGAGATCGGGAGTTCCGCGGCGCTCATGGAGCGGGCCAGCGTGTCGACGAGGATCAGGAAGGTGCCGCCGAAGGAGATGCATGCCGGGATGAGGTGACGGTGATCGTTACCGAACATCATGCGGCACATGTGCGGAACGATCAAGCCGACCCAGCCGACCTGGCCGCACATGGAAATCGAGGAAGCAGTAGCAACGGTCGCGCACAGGATGGCGATCTTGCGGAGCCGCTTCATATTCACACCGGATGAGCAGGACTCTTCTTCGGACAGAAGAAGAAGGTTCAGGCGCCATCTCAGAAGGAAAAGCACGAGGATACTGATCGAGATCGGGATGAAACCGATCAGAAGGGAGGAATAGGTCGCGCTCTGCAGGCTTCCCATCAGCCAGTAGGTGATGGAAGGGAGCTGTTGTTCCTGATCAGCGGTGAACTTGACCAGGGAAACCAGCGCGGAGAAAAGCGAGCCCATGATGATACCCGATAGTACGATGGTACTCATGGAGCTTTCTTTGCCCTTTGCCGCCATGATTGTCAGAAACACTGCAAGGCAGCCGAATCCGAAGGAAAGAAGCTGCAGCGGAATCAGCGTGAATCCCAGAAGAAGGGCGAGCACGGCACCGAAACTGCTTCCTCCTGCGACACCAAGCGTGTCAGGTGTAGCGAGCGGGTTCTGAAAAAGGCTCTGGAACATAAGTCCGGAGCAAGACAGAGCGCTTCCGACAAGGAATGCCAGAAGGATTCTCGGGAGGCGTACGTTCCAGACCGTGATGTAGGCGAGTTTCGGGACGTCGATGCTTTCATCAAAGCGGGAAAGGATCGAACCGAAAACATCCGAGACGGATACGACATATCTTCCGATACAGAGCGACAGAATCAAAGCCACTACCGGAAGCAGCAGAAGAAACAGGATATATCTGGTTTTCCAGGATCCGTTCTTAGTTGTCATCATGGGAAGATACCACGTTGGAATAAGCGGTCTTGCTGGTCACGCCTTCAAGACGTCCGATACGACCGGAGAGCGTGTTGATGTCGTCCTGCGGTGCGTCGATCGCGATGCTGATGATGCTGATGTTCTTTTCACGATAGGGGATACCCATTCTGCCGATAATGTACTGGCCGTATTCATGGAGAAGGGAATTCAGTTTTTCAACGGAATCTTTCTTTTCAACGATAATGCTGATCACAGCGACTCTTGTATCCATATCTTCCTTTCCGGACGCAAATAAAAACCACGTCCTCAAGACATGGCAACACATAACAGACAAAAGCGATATGGTTGTCAGATCTTTCACTCAGTAAAACTTCATGTCAGGCGACATTTCTGTTGATACGTTATCATGGATACATCAAAGAGTCAATGAAATCCGCTTGACATATTAGTAATAAATCGGTATATTTGTTTTGCTTTAGAGCAATGCCAATGTGGCTCAGGGGTAGAGCAATTCACTCGTAATGAATAGGCCGTGGGTTCGATTCCCACCATTGGCTCCAGGACACGGAACGAAATCTTCGGACCGTGTCTTTTTTTATTCTTTTTCATGTATAATATTCATATAGTTTGATCAGGAGCGTTAACGAGGAGAATGAGAAGCCGATCCCAGAAGACAATGACAAAATCAACAGGATTTCGCATGCTTTTTGTGTTACTGGCCGTATCTTTCCTGCTCCCGGTAGCAGGCTGCCGCAAAGTCAAGAGTTCTTTTCCATCCGTAGAAGTAAGCGCGACAGAAACCACAGAAACTACTGTCGTTCCGTCCGAAGGTGATTCCACGACTTATACTTTGACCGTCGCATCTCCGCTTTCTTACGAAGCCTGCGTGTATCTGGCCAAACTTTATGTTTTGAAGACGCAGGGCAACCTTCCTGAGGGTATCAACGGGGAGAATATCACGTTCGATTATCTCGACAGCATCGATCTTCCTTTTGCATTGAATGTATATACGACTTCCGAGACCGGATGTAATGCGGACACGCTTTCGCGTTGGCAGGCCGATGGAAACATGCCGGATATCTTCCTGACAGACAGCTTTGATGCCGTTATGGAGGCTGGTTACGCAAGTCCGCTGGACCGCTATATTTCTTCCGAAAAGCTCCTGGCCCCGAATATCGTCTATCCGGAGATGCTCCGCCAGTTCTATATCGAGAATGATCACTACGGCATCCCGTATCAGGCGGCCGCACATGTTCTTTTCTGTGATATGGAAGTGCTCAACAAGGCTGAGATCACAGAACTCTCGTTTAAGCAGGACCAGGATTCTTTCAAAAAGCTTCTCGCAAAACTGGCTTCCGTGAATTCGGAAGAACAGCAGATCATCCCGCTGTATCAGGCGCAGACATTGATCCCGTATCTGCCGATCACGTTTTACGGCTCGCAGTATCTGTCTGCTTCCATTGCTGTTGTGCGTGACAGAAAGGCTTTCAAGGATTCTCTTTCTTATCTAAAAGGTCTGGTTTCGAGTGGCTATACGTATGAGAGCCTCGATCAGGAGCAGGTCCAGCAGATGTTCCAGGGTCTTTCGCCGCTTCTTTCCCGAAAAGTCGGAATCTGGACGGGTTCAACCGATGAGATCTCCAGATATGACGTATATATGCCAAATACACTGAGCATCATGCAGATCCCATCGATGGAAGAAGAGAAGTATTCACCGGCAATGCTTTCGGTCTATCCACTGTGTGTTTCTTCGACAAGCCAGCATCCTTCGGAAGCTTCCAAGTTTGCTACTTTCATGGCTTTGGATGAAGACGCACTGCTTCTTACTTCCAGACAGATCAAAAGAGAAGGATTCCTGCCGTGCATTTCTTCTTCGTATGTATGGAAAACGATCGTTTCCACGCAGAAATACGGGGTGTATCTTTCCCAGTTCCAGAATCTGGTTTCGGAAGCAGTGTTTATCCCGTCCATTACATCAAGTACGAAGTATTCGGATGATTTGTTTTATATTGCCACCCACCTGGACACACTTATTGTTGAGAAGAAAGAAGAGCAAGAGGAGACGCAGACTACGTAGGAAGGAGCGAATATGCTGGATATTGCCTTGTCGCCCATTCGGGTCATGGATGCAGACCGTATCAGGGAAACCTCTCTTTTGAGTGGTGTTACCGATGATGTGCCTTCTTTCATCCGCGCGCTCCTGAATCATGCGGATAAGTGTTTCTTTGTTGCTTCGGTAAAAGCAACGGCGGGGGAGCAGATCCTGGGTGTTCTGGGTCTGGAGCAGATGTCAAAGAAAAACAGAAATGCCAATGCAATCATGTACAGAGCTCCGGAACTGTCTTTCCTCGAAGATACTGAAGAAACGGCGCTTTCGTATTATCACGCGGCGTGGGACCACTTGCTGCGTTATGCATTTTTCCATTTGCATCTTCACCGTGTCAGCGTGATGGTTCCTGTCAATGACGAGATCATGGCGCAGATCGTGGAGATGAGTTCCATGAAGCAGGAAGCGATCTTGGAAGAGGCGCTGTTTGTTAATGATGTCTTTATCGATGCTGCGCTCTTTTCTTTACTCGATTCTGACTATCCGGACTATTCTGTCGGCTTTGTTCCGTATCCGCGTGGAGTCATTGCTGTAAGAGGAGATAACCAGACTGTCGAGTCTACGAAGTTCTATGCTTACGAAAGCAAGATCGATGACGATCTGGATAGAAATGTTGCGATAAGAACGGGCATCGCAGACAGCTACGGTGTTCTGAAACCGCTTGGCGCGCCGGAATATCAGGATATCTTCGATGTGGATTTCCCGGACGAAGTCAAAAAGTGTATGCAGGAATTGTCGGAATACTTCAGTAAAAGAAGAACGACATTTAATATACACACCTTCCCACCATACGGCAGTCCTTTTCAAAAGAAAGTATGGGACGAAATCAAAAAGATTCCGTATGGCGTCACGAGAAGTTACGAAGATATCGCTTTGTCCCTTACTGGGAACGACAAGATCGCCGCAAGAAACATGTCAAGAGCGGTCGGCTCGGCATGTCGTGACAATCCGCTTCCAATATTGGTTCCTTGCCACCGGGTAATCGGTAAAGACGGTAAACTGGTCGGTTTCTCGAGCGGTCTGGAGTATAAAGGATATCTGCTTGATCACGAAATGTTTGGAATTCATATATTGTAATTTGAGAGGAGATTTAAAATGAGTAAGATTTCTATGTCACCATCCACGATCCTGAACCCGGTTCCGGTCATTATGGTTTCCTGTGCGGGAAAAGAACCGAAGAAAGAGGGTAAGGGCCCGAACATCATTACGCTGGCGTGGGCCGGAACGGTTAATTCGGAGCCACCGATGGTTTCCTGTTCCGTAAGAAAATCCCGTCATTCCCATGGCTTGATCTGTGAAACGCAGGAGTTCGTCATCAACCTCGTAAATGAAAAGCTTGTAAAGGCCTGCGATTACTGTGGTGTGCGTTCCGGTGCAAAAGAAGATAAGTTTGAAGTTCTCGGTCTTCATGCTGTAGAGACACCGAATCTGTCCTATGCGCCGTCCATCGAGGAAGCACCGGTCTCCATCGCCTGCAAGGTCCGCGACGTGATTGAGCTTGGTTCGCACGATATGTTCCTGGCGGAGGTTGTTGGTGTTACGGTTGACGAGTCCTTGATCGACGAGAAGGGCAAGATCTGCCTGGAAAAAGCGGGCCTGGTGGCTTATTCTCACGGTGAATACTATAAGCTTGGAGACATCCTCGGCTTTTTCGGATATTCGGTCGCTTCCAAAGAAGCTTTAAAGCGCAGAATGCCTGCTAAGTCCAAGGGAAAAGGCTCTTCTACGAAGAAGAAGTCGACTCGGAAATAAGTTGACAATCGAAGTAATTTATATATAAAATTATAGGGTGTTCTTTTTGAACACTCTTTTTTGAATCTTGAAAATTAAATATTGGAGGTGAGTACCATAGAACTTTGGTTAGCAATTCTATTAATCGTAATTGCTTTCGTAGTTGGTGCTCTCATCAGTGTGTTTTTTTCTGTATTATATTATCGCAAGGGTATGTCAGCAAAGCAGAAGAAGCTTGAAGAGGACATGACCAAGGCTGAAGAAGATGCTGAGAAAGTGATTGGTGAGGCGCAGAAGACTGCAGAAAGTAGAAAGAGAGAACTTCTTTTACAGGCTAAGGAAGAGATCACCAACGCCAAGTTGGAGTTGGAACGTGATGTACGTGAGAAGAAATCGGAAATAGCCAGAGAAAGAAACCGTTTGGATCAGAAGGAGGAATCCCTCAATCGAAAGATCGAAGCCATGGAACAGAAAGAAGAGGCTTTGGAATCCCGTGTGAGCGACGTTATGGCCATGGAAGAAAAGGCGAAGGAGCTCGAACATCAGAAAGTGATTGAGTTGGAAAAGGTATCCGGATTATCCGTAAGTGATGCCAGAAACCTGGTTTTGGATGCTGCGAAGCAGGAATACAGTCACGATATGGCCGTTATGCTTAAGCAGATGGAGGAACAGACGAAGGCAGATGCGGATAAGAAAGCACGCGAAGTCGTTGTAAATGCGATTCAGCGTTATGCTTCGGACTATGTTTCCGAAGTGACCGTATCGGTGGTGTCCCTGCCGAATGATGAGATGAAGGGACGTATTATCGGCCGAGAGGGAAGAAATATTCGTGCAATTGAGACAAGCACAGGAGTTGACATCATTATCGATGACACTCCAGAGGCCGTAATCCTATCGAGTTTTGACCCGATTCGACGTGAGATTGCGCGTCTTACGATCGAGAGATTGATTTTGGATGGTCGTATCCATCCTGCCAGAATCGAAGAAATGTGTAATAAAGCCCGTAAGGAAGTCAACCAGACGATCAAGCAGGAAGGCGAGAGAGCTGCCTTCGATACAGGCATCGTCGGTCTGAATCCGGAGATCATCAAGTATCTCGGACGTTTACGTTATCGTACGAGTTACGGGCAGAATGTGTTGCAACATTCAATCGAAGTCGCCTGGCTGGCCAGCATGATGGCGGCGGAATTAGGTCTGGATGAAATACTTGCTCGAAGAGCAGGTCTTTTACATGATATCGGAAAAGCTGCTGACTTTGAACTTGAGGGTTCTCATATAGAACTTGGTGCAGATATCGCACGCCGTTATAAAGAAAATGATACGGTTATCAATGCGATCATGTCGCACCATGGCGACGTTGAACCGACATCCGAGATTTCGGTACTGGTTGCCGCTGCAGATGCTATTTCTGCTGCAAGACCGGGTGCGCGTCGTGAAAATATGGAAACATATGTAAAGAGAATTCAGAAATTGGAAGAGATCGCTACAGGTTTTGATGGTGTCGAAAAAGCATTTGCTATCCAAGCCGGTCGTGAGATCCGTGTTATGGTAAGTCCTGAGAAGGTCTCTGATGACGAGATGATCCTTCGTGCTCGTGATATCTGTAAGAAGATTGAAGAAGAGTTGGATTATCCTGGCCAGATAAAGGTCAATATTATCCGTGAGACCCGTGTTTCGGACGTAGCAAAGTAAAGAGGACAAGAGGACTGTTTCCGTATGGAGACAGTCCTTTTTCTGTGCAAGAAGACGAATTTCTATTTTTATAAGGATTAAAGATGATTTTGTGGTAGAATACATATCAGATTTTTATGGAATTGAGGAATGACTGTTGCGCGTACTGTTTGTAGGTGATGTGGTCGCCCATCCGGGCAAACGCATGCTAAAGAATAACCTGAAATCCTTTCTTGCGGAAAGAAAGGTAGATGCCTGTGTCGTAAATGCGGAGAATTCGGCCGCCGGGCTTGGTATCAACTACAGTTCTGCCAAGGATCTTTTCTCATATGGTGCAGATTGCCTGACTTTGGGAAATCATTCTTTCTCCTGCGTAGATTATCTTAGGTTCGCCGATTCGGAAAAGAAGATCGTGAGACCTGCCAATGTCAGTGATGCGTGGCCGGGATTCGATGAGTATCTGATCGATCTGGGCGAAAAGGGGCGGCTTCTCGTCATAAGCTTGATGGGACAGATCTTTATCACGCCGAATGCGGATTCGCCTTTTTCCTATTTTGAGAAGAATATCGAGCGTTGGAAGAAGGAATACACACCTACCAATATTCTCGTCGATTTTCACGCGGAAACGACAAGTGAAAAGCTCGCCTTCGGTGCTTTTGCCGACGGAAAAGTATCCTTGGTACTTGGCACGCACACCCATGTCGTTACGGCAGATGAGACGATACTTCCATGTGGCACGGGGTATATCACCGATGTCGGCATGACCGGTACAAGAGCCGGTATTATCGGAATGAATCCGGATGCGTCATTGCGGCGCCTTAAGGATAAGCTCCCATCGAAATATCTTCCGGCGGAAGGCGAAGCAGAGATGAATGCGATCCTGGCCGAGCTGGATACAAATACAGGAAAATGCTTAAAAATAGAGAGGGTACGACTTTATGAGTAAATTCGGACAACACAAGGTGACCTGGGTGACATACGTACTGTATGTGCAGCTTTTCATACTGCTTACCGGTATCGATCAGTTTACAAAAGATCTGATCACCAAGTCTTTTGCGATCGCGCAGGTCAAACCTGTGATCGGCGGATTCTTTTCGCTGATGTATGTGAGAAATAAAGGAAGCGCTTTCAGCATGTTTGCCAACCAGAGCTGGGGCGTAAAGGTATTGTCGATCGTATCTGCGATCGCGCTGGTCGTTGTTCTGTTTATTGCGTTCTTCGTACTGACGAAGTTTAAGAGTACACGTCTTTGCACCTGTCTGATCTTCCTTGCTGCAGGCACACTTGGCAACTTGATCGACAGAGTCCGCCTGAACTATGTTGTGGACTTCCTGCGTTTTGATTTCGGAAGCTATACATTCCCGATCTTTAATGTTGCGGATATCTGTGTTACCGTATCCTGCATCGTGCTGGCAGTTTTACTGATCTTCAGTGACAGATTCATTCCGGAGATTCCATTTAGCAGTGATAAATCGGAAGAGGAAAAGCATGATTGAGACTTTTTCAGTAGAAAACTTTGAAGGAAGAGTCGACGCGTATATTCCAAAAGCGTGTCCGGATCTTTCGCGTTCCCGTGCGGCCCAGCTGATTTCCGATGGCGCCGTTCTGGTTAATGGAAAACCGGTAAAAGCATCTTTGAAAGTATTCGGCGGGGAAGAGATCTCGATCGATTTCCCGGAACCGGTCGATACGGATGCAAAGCCGGAAGACATTCCACTTGATATCGTTTATGAAGACAAAGATCTTCTGATCATCAACAAGCCGCAGGGCATGGTCGTGCATCCTGCTCCGGGACATTATTCCGGAACACTTGTTAACGCGCTGTTATATCACTGTCAGGGACAGCTTTCCGATATTAACGGCGTCATCCGTCCGGGTATCGTCCACAGAATCGATATGGACACTTCCGGACTTATGGTTGCAGTCAAGAATAATGAGACGCATATGGCCATGGCGCAGATGATCGCCAATCACGAAGTGGTTAGAGAGTACCGTGCCTGTGTCTATGGCATCGTTGATTCCGATAAAGGAACGATCCATGCACCAATTGGCCGTGCTTTGAACGATCGAAGAAAGATGACGGTCTGTGAAGGCGGAAAAGATTCCATCACGCATTTCGAAGTAATTGAGCGTTTCCGTAAAGGAACGGATCTTCTTTGCCGCCTCGAGACAGGACGTACACATCAGATCCGTGCACATATGACATATATCGGCCATCCTTGTATCGGCGACCCGCTTTATGCGCCGAAGAGAGAAAGGTATAATCTAAGTGGACAGGCATTGCACAGTACTTCGATCCGATTCGTACATCCGCGTACGGAAGAGATCATATCATTTACTGTCGATGTGCCGGAACATTATAAGAAGCTACTGGAATTACTACGTAACGATTGTTGAGGAGAAACAGCTTGAAAGACGAAATCTTCATAAATGTGAATCATCTTTTTGAGATCTGTGCAAATAACGGCAGCTGGCTTTCTATTGTGGCTGATATCTTCGGCTGCGAGATCGTACCTTGTGATTCGGGTCTGTCCGTCAAGGGCGACGTCCGTAATCTCGATCACGTATCTTCGCTGTTTTCTGCCATCGATACATTTCTGGATAAAGAAGAGGAACTGGACGATTCTACCGTCCGTTACCTGTCTTTTCTCGAGAAAGAAAACCTTCTTGCTGAGTTTATTGAAGAAGACGCGCCGATCCTTTTCACAACGCCAAATGGTCGTACGATCCGCGCCAAGACACTTGGCCAGCGTGTATATGTCGATGCTATCTCTAAAAATGATGTCGTGATATGCAAGGGCCCTGCCGGTTCCGGTAAGACTTTCCTTGGCGTGGCAATGGCGGTCCTCGCTTTACGTAACCGTTCCGTGTCGAGGATCATTCTGACACGTCCAGCTGTGGAAGCAGGCGAGAAGCTCGGTTATCTTCCAGGCGATATCGAGGAAAAGGTCGATCCGTATATGCGGCCGATCTACGATGCGCTGCTGGAGCTGATGGGCCGTGAGAATTTTGAGAGAAATATCGATAAAGGGATCATTGAAGTATCTCCGCTTGCATATATGCGTGGCCGAAACCTCGATGATTCGTTCATTCTTCTGGATGAAGCCCAGAATACGACGATCGAGCAGATGATGATGTTCCTGACCCGTATGGGCATGCATTCCCGCGTCTGTGTCTGCGGCGATACAACGCAGATTGACCTTCCTTTGGGATATAAAAACGGTCTCGACGATGCCATGAGTATCCTCAAAGATATCAAGGGAATCGCGACGGTGTCTCTGAAAGAAGCGGATATCGTGCGTAATCCATTGGTACAAAGAATCATAATGGCTTATAATGCAAGAAGAAAGGAAGGGAAGAGCGAGTGAAGAATAACAAGAAAAACCAGAAGCTTTTTAAGGTCATCCGTTATTCTTTGATGCCGGTTTTTGCTGCCCTTCTTATTGCAATCATTTATATCGGTTCTCTGCCGATGGTCTATAACGTTTCCCAGGGTTCTGTCAGTGAATACGATATCACGGCATCCCGTTCCGCGATCGATACTTACGAGACCGAGAGACGTGCGCTTGTCGCCAAGACGGAAGTTGCCCCGATCTATGTGATTTCCGACGATATCTCGGAAACCAACAAAGAAACGATCGAGGAATTCTTCAAGTATTGTGCGCAGCTGAGAGATAACAATGTCGATGAATTCGGCACGGTACTCCGCACCAAGCAGGAAGTGGCAGACCTTTTTAAGAAGGCAATCAAGGAATCGTTCAGCCTTGAGCTTTCACCGAAGAATGCGTACACGCTCGCCAATGTTTCTTTCGTAGAGTTTTCCCATCTGGAAAATGACGCGGTTTCCATCACACAGATGCTGTGCATGTATGCGCTCGATGTGCAGACCTTGCCGATCGAGATCAATAATGCCGTTTCGGAGTTCGATGACTTCCGGATCGGTGTGAACGATGATTATGCTATGAAATCGGATCTCCTGAAAGTGATCCTGAATGCGTTACTCAAGCCAAATGCTACTTATGATTCAAAAGCGACGGAGCAGGCGAGAGAGACGGCGTACAGCAATGCGATCAACGAGCCGGCCATGATCCAGAAGGGTACGCGTATCGTAAGTGTCGGGGAAACGATCACGCCGAAGATCTACAGCCAGCTGAAAGACCTCGATCTTCTTTCCGGTTCTCGTTTCGACCTGAAGCTGCTTCTCGGTATCATTGTTTATGTATTCATCATATTCTTTGCCGGAGCTTTTTACATGCTTCACAGGGATAAGCAGTTCGAAATCGATTCAAAGACTGGTATCTCGTTGCTGCTTGCATTTGTAGTCCCTGTAGCAGCAGGCATCTATCTTTCGAACATTCATCCGCTTTTCAGTGCGATCGTATTTACGAGCGTTATTTTCGCCATGTATCTCGGAATCCGAAGCGGTATTATCCTGAGTACTCTGGCCATGCTGGTCATACTCCCGATGAGCGACTTTAATACAGAACTGGTATTTGTTTCCCTGATCGGTATTTTCATCAGCAGTGTCATCACCGGTCAGCGCAATCACCGTTATAATTCCGCGACCTTGATCATCTTTACGACTCTCGGTTCCGTGTTTGCTTCCTTTGCGTATAACCTGGTCAACCAGGCATCCAAAACAGATACGTTCAATTCCATACTCTGGAGTGCAGTAGGTTCCGGCTGTTCCGTTATCGCGGCCATCGGATGTCAGCCTCTGTTTGAACTGATCTCCAATACGGCATCCCCGATGCGACTCCTCGATCTGGCGCAGCAGAGCCATCCTTTGCTGAAACGTCTTTTCCTTGAGGCACCGGGTACATACCAGCACAGCATCATGGTCGCGAACCTCGCCGACTCCGCTGCTGAAGCAATTGGTGCCAATGCACTTCTTGCCAAGGTAGGTTCGTATTATCACGATATCGGTAAGCTCGAGTGTCCGGAGTATTTTACGGAAAACCAGCAGGATGGCGTGAACCCGCATGATTCACTGCCGATCGAAAAGAGTATCCAGATCATTACCGCGCATCCGTCGGATGGTTTGAAACTGGCGAAGAAGGCGTTCCTGCCGCTCCCGATCCAGAGCATTATTCTGGAGCATCATGGTACGACCTGTCCGGGCTATTTCTACCAGAAAGCCAAGAAGGAAGCAGAAGAAAAAGGCGAGCCGCTCCCGAATAAGGCGGATTTCAGTTATAAGGGTTCTGTTCCTACTACAAAAGAATCGGCAATCATCATGATCGCTGACTCCTGCGAAGCGGCGATCCGTTCCAAGGGTGTACGTGATCTTGAAGAAACAGAAGACCTCTGCCGTAAGATCATCAAAGCAAAAATCGAAGAAGACCAGCTGGTTAAATCCGACCTGTCATTCAACGATCTCGAGCTGATCGTAAGTGCTTTTATACAGGTATATGCGGGCTTCTTCCACGAAAGGGTGAAGTATCCTGAATGAGTATTTCAATTTATAACCAGACACGTTCATACAGTAAAGAGGAAGAGAAGGCTTTCAGCGCACGTGTAAGCGAAGCGCTGGCCGTGCTGCTTTCTTCTTCGTATATTGACAAGCGTTTAAGTTCCGGCGATTGTGATGTCAGTGCAGATATCAAACTTGTCGGAAGTGCCGCGATCAAAAAGCTCAATGCCGAGCACAGAGGACTCGATAAAGTCACGGATGTTCTCTCGTTTCCGGTTCTCGATATGGTAGACGGCAAGCTTTCTTCAGACCTGATGCCGTACGATTATTCGATCGATAGCAAGGGCAAGAAAACGCTCATGATCGGTGATGTGGTCATCTGCCCGGAGTGTGCAAAGAAGCAGTCCGAGGAATACGGGCATTCGATGGAGCGCGAGATGGTTTTCCTGGCTGTGCATTCTTTTCTGCATCTTCTGGGTTTTGACCATGAGAATGGCAGAGATGAAGAGAAGATGTTTTCCATTCAGGAAGAGATCATGCAGAAGATCGGGCTTCCAAGAGAGGCTTCTGAGGTTTCTTCGAAGCGCGAAGCGAAGTCTTCTAAGGCGGAATCGCTTGAAGCGGAGCATCCGGTTGGCGAGATCCTGCCGCACTGCGGTTACTGTGCTTTGATCGGACGTCCGAATGTCGGTAAGTCCACGCTTCTGAATGCGATTTCCGGCATGAAGCTGGCTATCGTTTCTCATAAGCCGCAGACAACACGTAATAACATCTCTGCGATCTATAACCGCGACGACGCGCAGGTGATCTTCGTGGATACACCTGGTATCCATCGTCCGGAATCCAAGCTTTCCGAGTTTATGGTCGATTCTTCTTTCCGTGCGGCAAAAGGGGCGGATGTCGTCGTCCTGATCGTTGACGGTCGTTTTTCCAAGCCTGCTAACGTTGAGAAAAAGGCGGTAGAGACAGCAAAGAAACTGAAGAAGCCTTTGCTTCTTGTTGTAAATAAAGCCGATGCGGTTTCCAAAGAATCGCTCCTTCCGCTGATCGCGAACTATTCGGCGATGGCAGATTTTGAAGAAATCATCCCAATCTCGGCTCTGAAAGAAGACGGAATCGAAGAACTGATGGATGTTATCATCAGCAAGCTTCCTTCCCAGCCAAGATATTTCCCGATCGAGGAAGTGACGGACCAGTCCGAGCGCGAGATCTCGGCGGAATTGATCCGTGAGCAGATCCTGCATTACACAAATGAAGAGATTCCGCACGGAACAGCCGTGGAGATCGATTCTTTTGAAGAGGAATTAAAAGAAGATGCAGTCGACAGTTATGACCGTTCTTTGATCAAGATCCATGCTTCGATCATATGCGAAAAGGACTCGCACAAGAGCATCCTTCTAGGCAAGAACGGCCAGATGATCAAGCGCATCGGTACGGCGGCACGCCAGAATATCGAGAAGATGACGGATTGCAAAGTCTTCCTCGATCTTTACGTAAAAGTGCGAAAGGACTGGAAGAACAAGCCGGTTTTCCTGAATGAATTCGGCTACACGAAGAAGGATGACTGATCATGGGTGCCACGATTTCGATACGGGGAGTTGTGATATCGAGCCGGCCGCATAAAGATCAGGATGCCATCATCACGATCCTTACACCTAAACACGGTCTTTTGAAAGCGGTAGTCCCGGGGGCGAAGAAGCATTCGTCCAGGCTGGCGCCGCTTGCTACGCCGCCGCTTCTCGGAGATTTCGTCCTGAATGACAGCAAGGGATTCTATTATCTGAAAGAAGGCGAAGCGGTCGAGAGTTTCAAAGGCTTGTATTCATCATTTGAAGCACTGACTTCAGCTTCACATATCCTCGAAGTAGTTCAGGATACGGTGGTGGATCAGGAGTCGGCCCAGCCGATCTACACGCTTTTACTTTACGTTCTTTACGATCTTTCCAAGCATAATGAGAAATACCGCCAGATCGTGGCGGCCTTTGAATGGCGACTGATGGATATTCTCGGATTTGCCTTTGATCTCAATAACTGTGATTGTGGGAAGCCCAGCGATATGCCGACTCTAGCGTTTTCGTTTTCCAAATGCCGTCTTTACTGTTCTAATGTCGGGTGTGTGGCGAAAGCGCAGGACTACTGCTTTGTGTCGCTTGGCTGCGTCGAGGCACTGCGATATATAAGAGACGCACAGCTTGAAAGGTTAAGTGCTTTTCACGCAGCAGACTACGTATTAGATGACCTCTGCAATGTAACGCACCGGTATCTCTGCGAGCGTCTCGAAAAGAACTACGAAAAGATGTCGATCATCGACAGTCTGCCGCCGATTTGACGGCTATTCCAGTTCATCCCAGAAGATCTCGGCCTGGTCGTGGGTGTACTCCGCGGTCCGCCAGTGCTCGGGATAGAGCGCGACATAATCCTCGCGTGCATAGCGCTCGTCCATAAGAACAATGAAGCCCTTGTCGTCCTCGTTTCGGATAACGCGGCCTGCAGCCTGCAGAACTTTCTCCCAGCCCGGGAATTTGTAAGCATAAGCAAATCCATCGTGGAATTTGTTCTGATAATACTGCGACAGGATCTCCCGTTCTTTCGAAATCTGCGGGAGGCCAACGCCCACGATAAATGCACCTTTCAGGCGGTCGCCGGCGAGGTCGATGCCTTCTCCGAAATGTCCGCCAAGCACCGCAAGACCCAGAAGTGTTTTCTTTCCGTGCCTATCGAATCGGGCGAGGTATTCTTTCTTGTTTTCCGCATCCATGGATGGCTTCTGGAGCATGATCTCGATGTCCGGATGTCCCTGCGTGGCTTTCACAAGTTTGGTATAAACCATCTCCATGTAGGCAAAAGACGGGAAGAACACCATGAAATTCTCATGATGCCCCTGTACCAGACGGAGGATCGTGCTGCTGATCGTGTCAGCTGTGAAATGGCGTTCCTGAAATGTGGTCTTTATGTCTTTGATCACAATGACCTGCAGGTTTTCTGGTGCAAAAGGACTTGGCAATTGCATCATTTTGGAAAAGGAGGTGTCTTTTCCGACGATCATGCTCTGATAATACTGCGACGGGGAGAGCGTGGCCGAGAAGAATACGGCGTTATGCGTGTCTTTCAGGATGCTGCAGATCTTCTCGGATGCATCGAGGCAGTCGAGACGGATCGTAACATCGTACTGTTCGTTTTCACACACGCCCGAACGCGTGACTTCCAGGATATAGGCGTCGTCGTAATACCACTCAAGGATCGTCAGGAAGAAGCGGGCTTCAAAATAGAACTCCGAAAGGATACGTCTCTTGGCACGGTCTTCGAGATCACTCAATATGTTAGCGATATGGAAACACAATGCCCAGAGGATCTGATACAACGTCTGCGGCGCGGCTTTGGCCGCACGGAAATCTTCACCGATCAGGATCTCTTTTTCGGAAATCTTACTCTCCACAATATTCAAGCCCGCCGATTCTTTTTCAAAAGCATAGTCCAGAACGGAGAAATAGTCGGCGATCTGACCGGCGTATTTGGCCGTCTTCGGGGAAATCTCCGTGAGAAGCGGCAGTGCGGCAAGAAGGGTGCTTCGTGAAAAATCGGCGCTAAACATATCGCGGGAGCGCGAAATCATGTTATGTGCCTCATCGATCAGGAGTGTGTGGCAGAAATCACTGGCGACGAAATATCTCTGCAGGCGGATCCTGGGGTGGAAAGCGTGGTTATAGTCGCAAATGATGACATCGCACATATACGATGCATCGAGCTGGAGTTCGTGGGCGCAGATCTTGTGCTTCTGCGCAGTGCGACGGATATCTTCCGGATAGATCGCATCGAGGGTATACAGGTCCTCCAAAGCCGCATTCAGTCGGGAATAGTATCCTTCGGCGTATTTACAGAAACGGCTGTCGCAGAAATCCTCTCCGGCCGTGCACATATTTTCCTTGTTTGATAGAAGGATCGACTTGATGACCAGGCCCTGCTGGCGCATGTCGTTCAAAGCTTTGTCGGCCACTTCGCGGGTCGCCGTTTTAGCGGTTAGATAGAAGATCTTGCTGTCCTGGGCATTAGGCAGCCACTTGACGGCAGGGTAGAGGGTGCTGATCGTTTTGCCGATTCCGGTTGGCGCTTCAGCGATCAGTGTTTCTTTGTGCTTCATGGTTGCGAGCACGGCCTGCATGAAATCCTTCTGCCCTGAACGTACTGTCTGATACGGGAACTTCAGCTCTTTTATCGACGAATTGCGCTGATCAGTATACTCATGAATACGCGTCGCCTCAGCGCAGTACAGGGAGACAACTTCGTCAAAGAACTCCTTAGCCTCCTGGCGCGTGAAAACCTTCGTCTTCTCGAGATACTGGTACGTGATCGCGGAAACATATCGAAGGTCGATCGTCAGGTCCTCGATGTCAGGATGGATCTCATAATACAGGTGTGCGTAGATCTTCACCTGGGCTTCGTGCGTCGGCAGTACAAGCTGGTTGACGTCGTCCACGACACGGTTATGTGTCTTAATCTCAAAAAGCACTACCTTGCGGCCTTCTTCGGTTTCCTGTTCGAGTACGCAGTCGGCGCGGCCGGTGATCTGGAGGCGGAAGAGCTCGAATTCGATCTCCTTGGAAAGGGAGTATTCGGTAAGGACATCGTCCGCTTCGTATTGCTTCTTTAAATCCTGAAAGACGCGCTGGTGCACTCTCGTGCCTTCTTGTCCGGACACACCGCCAAAGCCGGCCCCGAACATGGAACCGGTGCGGTAGAGGCGCTCACTCAGCGCGCGGACAGAGATCTTGTGAAGTGCTTTTTCCATAGGAATATTATAATATAATGAGTAAGTAAATGAGCAGAGTATTGCAAATGAGGCGGATTCTTACTGCAATCCGACAAAATGCAATTTCAAAAAGAAATAATTTCATAGTTGCATTGTATAATGCCGAATTGAGTGTTATACTTCGACTAGTTATTTCGAAATCTGAATATCGAAAAGGAGAAAATTGCAAATGGCTATTCGAATTGGTATTTATGGATATGGTAATCTTGGTAGAGGAGTCGAGTCCAGCATCATGCAGAATCCGGATATGGAACTGGTTGCTGTTTTTACACGTCGTGATCCTTCATCCTTAACGATCCGCACAAAGACTGCGAAAGTAATGTCTGTTAACGATGTTGCTTCCATGAAAGATGAGATCGATGTCATGATCCTCTGTGGCGGTAGTGCTACAGATCTTCCGGTTCAGGGCCCGCAACTTGCTTCTATGTTTAATATCGTAGATAGTTTTGATACACATGCGACCATCCCGCAGCACTTTGCTGAGGTTGATGCTGCTGCCAAAGCGGCTGGCACAGTTGGTGCAATCTCTGTTGGCTGGGATCCGGGTATGTTCTCTCTGGCACGTATCTATTCCTGCTCCATCCTGCCTGAAGGCGAGAGCTACACATTCTGGGGCAAGGGCGTCAGCCAGGGTCACTCCGATGCGATCCGTCGTGTTCCGGGCGTAAAGAACGGCAAGCAGTACACGATCCCTGTAGAGAGCGCTCTGGAAGCAGTACGTTCCGGTTCACAGCCTGAACTTACCACAAGACAGAAGCATACACGTGAATGCTTCGTCGTTCCTGAAGAAGGCGCAGATCTTGCTCAGATCGAGTCCGATATCAAGAACATGCCGAACTATTTTGCAGATTACGATACAACCGTTCACTTCATCACAGAAGAAGAACTGCAGAAGAATCACAGCGGTATCCCGCATGGTGGTTTCTGCTTCCGTTCCGGTGTGACCGGCTTTGAAAAGGAGAATAAGCACATCATCGAGTACAGCTTGAAGCTCGATTCCAACCCGGAATTCACAGCTGGCGTTCTGGTTGCTTATGCTCGTGCAATCAACCGTCTTTCCAAGGAAGGCGTGACAGGCTGCAAGACCGTACTAGATATTGCACCGTCCTACCTGAGCCCTCTGTCTGATGAAGAACTCAGAAAGACTCTGGTTTGATCCTAAGTTTTCACTCATCATTGAAAAGCACTGCCTCATCGTGATCCGCGGTGGGGCAGTTTTTATGTGCCAGTGCTTTTGAAGCAGAATCAGGAAAAGAAAAAAGAGGCTGATTTTAAATCAACCTCTTTGCTGGTGCGGATAGCAGGACTTGAACCTGTATGACCTTGCGATCACTAGCACCTGAAGCTAGCGCGTCTGCCAATTCCGCCATATCCGCAAAACGCTTACTTATATTACCAATAGATTCGGAAAAATGCAAGGCAATTTATCAAAAAATCGGAGTTTTTTCTTTTCTTGTGCTAAAATATCATTATAAAGTCAAAGGAGGTATCTTTTCATGGATATTAAGGCAAAAGTAGAAGAAGTAGTAAAGAAAGTGCAGGCAGATCCGTCTATCGCTTCTAGCTTTGAGAAGGAGCCGGTTAAGACTGTAGAGGGCATTATCGGTGTTGATCTTCCGGATGACGTTATCAATAACGTAGTAGATGGTGTTAAGGCGAAGCTTTCCGCAGATGCAGCTGGCGGACTCGTAGATAAGGTAAAGGGACTGTTCTCCTAATAGATCTGATTCTTTACAAATTACAATATCTTGAAAAGAAGAAGGCCGGTCAAGTTGACCGGCCTTCCATCTATAAAAAATGAGGAGTGAAAAAAATATATTGTTCAGCGGTATTAGCCGTGAATAAACTTGAATGACTTAAGCTTCACATTGCCGCCACCCTTATAGGTGAGATACAACGGGCGGATACCATCCTCGATATTACAATTACTTGTATACTTCTCCCAGACTGTCATGAAGCGGACAGGAATCTCAGCAAGTACCGGACCATCGATGCTTGTTCTGACTTCGAATGTACCATTACCGTAACCTCTTACAGTCAACTCGATACCCGTAACTCCCTTAAAGTCGAAATACTTAAAGCCGATCACGGTGTTTTCCGAAATCTCAGATACATAAGCCGTGTTATGGTCTCCATCTTTTCCGTCCTGCACGACTCTTGCGACATTGTGCTGACCCACATACGGATCTTTCTTGCCTGTCGGATTAAAGATGTTGCAGGCGATATAGGCCGGATACTCATCCGTATCGCGAAGCGGCCCGCCATTTAAGCCGCAGGATGTCATCTCAACCTGCTTGATGCTTCCATCTTCTTCGAATGTGATCTTCTCAGCACAGCCCTGACGGGAATACCATGTGTTGTTGGTATGACGGTGATAGAAGATATACCAGTCATCACCGATCTGGACAATGCTGCCGTGGTTATTGGCGCCATAAGCAATCGGTCTGTCGACTTCCTTGTTGGTGGAAATGCCGATGTCACAGTTGCTGACGATCACGCCGCCATAAGTAAACGGGCCTTCCGGATCTTTGGATGTGGCATAGCAGAGTTCGTGCATGACCTGAGAGGAATAGATGAAATAGAAGATTCCATTTCTCTCACGGATGGAAGGAGCTTCGAAGAAAGCATGGCCTTCGAAATCCGTACCACCTGCATACATCGTTCCAGGAACGATAAACGCCGGTCCTTTTTTAATCGTCAACATATCCGGACCAATTACCGTAACCATCGCGCCATGACGGGAAGCATCGGTTTGGCCGCAGAAACCGGTATACAGATAGGTCGTATCGCCGATCGTAATAACACCCGGGTCAAACTGCGGTTCGTCCGTTTCTTTCTTACCAAGAAGCGTGCCATCTTCGTAATGAACATGTCCATAGAACTTGAACAGGCCCTGTGGCTTGTCACTCTTGGCAACGGCCACTACGCTCTGATTATCGAGAACATAGAAGAGATAGTACATGCCGTCCGGACCGACAGTGACGTCCGGAGCGTAGAGGCAGCCCTGATCGTTTCCATTGTCCGGATCATCGGAACGGCGGAAGGAAACTCCTTCGTAACGCCAGCATCCGAGGTCATTGACCGGTGCAGACCAGCTTACATAGTCACCCGGGCAGAAGAAATCGCCGTTCCAGAAATCATGGGAACCATAGATATACACACGGTCGCCGAATACATACGGCTCACCATCCGGAATATACTCCCAGGAAGGAAGATACGGGTTAAATGCCTGCTTTTTCATCGGGATCTGCAGTGCGGCAACGCTTGCATCCGGGCGGGCAGAAGTGGAAACCGTACCCAAAGTACGATCGGTCAGCCAGTCGATAAAGAACTGGATAAACGCGGAATCCTGAACTTTCGGTACACAGCCATCTGCCGTGAAGTGCATCTCGTTCTGGGCATTATTCTTATATGCCAGCCACTTCGGCATTTCTGAACCATCGATATCCAGGCCGTTTGGATTGCCGTTCTTGATGAAGTTAGTGATGTAGTTGGTCATCTGTCTTGCGATGTCATAGTGTCTTCCTACAAAAGGTCTCCAGCAGGCAGCCAGTGTCTCAAAGAAGAACCAGAGATCAACAGAATGGAACGTACCAGGATTGTCTTCACCTGGGATATCAACCTCAAAGCTATAGTAGAAGCTGGGCGCATCCGTCTTATCCAGTGCGGCTTTGACCGAGCATTCAATACCACGGACATTCGCATACTTGTTTCCGTCTTCGACAAGATGGGATTCCGGGAAGGAAAGGAACTGCTCAGCGCGGTCGCCAAATGCATTTCTGGCTTTCTCTTCGAAATCTTCTTTCGACTCGGCAAAGATGAAGCTCTTGAATTCATCGTAGGTATTACCGGCAAGGATCGGTACATTTGCCTGTTTTCCTTCCAGCATCAGCTGGAACGGCTCGCCCTTGAGATAGACATCGTCGATACAAGGTGTGAAGAAGAACATATTCTGGTTTCTGAAATCCGATGCTTTTCCCAGAAGAGTCTTTGCATCGATCTTTCTTGCTTCTTCAATAGAACTTACGCCGAGCGTTTCCAGAAACTTTTCGCCCATCTTGCAGGTTTCTGCGATCGGCTTCGGTGTAATGACACTGTCCTTGATATACGGGCTTTCGATAATACCGGAATATACGATTGCTTTCTGGTAGAGGCCGATACTGGATGGAGCAGTGAGGTGAGTGAGAACACTTCCGCCGCCGGCAGACTGACCTGCGATCGTAATGTTCTTCGGATCACCACCGAAGTTCTTGATGTTATTCACGACCCACTTGATACCAGCTTGCTGGTCGAGGTTACCGAAGTTAGCCGGAGCGTCAGGGGATTCTTTGCAAAGATCAGGATGCGTCAGGAAACCGAATACGTTCAGACGATAGTTCACGCTGACAACGATCACGCCACGCTTGGCAATATTTTCACCATTGAACTCCATTTCACGAGGATATCCCCACTGGAATCCACCTCCAAAGAACCATACCAGTACAGGAAGATTATCTTCTGTGGAATTGGCCGGAGTCCAGACGTTCAGGTAAAGGCAGTCTTCATCCATCTCAATATCTTTATCCACATGCCACTCACGGCAGTAAATATCTGTTCCGACACCAGGCTGATCCTGCATGGAGATCGGTGCGAATTTGCTACACTCTCTTACGCCTTCCCAGTTCGCACAAGGCTGCGGTGCGCGCCAGCGGTTCTCGCCAACCGGCGGAGCGGCGAAAGGAATACCTTTAAAAACGGAAATTCTGGTGTTGTTTCCCTGGAAACCACGCACCATACCGTTTTCGGTCTGTACTAATTTAAGCATCTTGTTCCTCCTTGTTCTGTCTATTCATGTAATATAATTTCATCTTAATATTCTGACTGTAGTCGCCGAATTCATCTCCGAAAAGTGTCAAGCCACCACAGTTGGTCGTTTCTTTTGGAACAGCAAACTTGAGATTCAGTTCACTGTTATAGTCGATATTGAGGTCGTTGATCGTGATATCACCGATCTTATGTGTTCCGTCGATGAACGTTCCATTTTCATTGATGAGAAGCGTCTTCAGAAGTCCATACTGATTGAGTGGCGCCGGCCACCAGTTCGGGGAAATCAAGCCCTTGCGGTCACCATAATCACCGGGGCTGACCCAGACTCCAAGAAGAGTATCATTAATATAAAAGTGGATATCACTTGGATAATCATTATTAAAAGACGGGCATTCCGAAGAGATCTCGAAAGAAATCTGGAGCTCGCGGATGATCTGCCCGGCACGTAGGCGGTTAGGAAGATTGTATACGATCGATCCATGACCAAACCAGAGAACACTGGCTTTAAATCTTTCAGGATAAGAGAAGACACGAGGATCATCGAGTTCGCCGATGATGGCCTTGTTTGTCGCGATACCGCATGTCGGATGAATGTCCGCAAAGGTATACTGGCCGACAGCGATACTGTCTTCGTAATAAGGAAGCGGAGTATTACTCTGCGGCTTGAACATATCTATAATAATACGGTCATAAAGAGGGAGGATGATCTTCTGGATGCCACGCTTGCCGGAAGTGGTTGAAATATGGATCAATCCTGCTTTTTCCAGTTTGCTGATATGAAGGGTGACAGCACTGTTGGTAATGCCCAAAAGATTCGCCAGATCGTTCATACTGAGGTTCTGATTCTGATAGATCAGTTCCATGATCTGGATACGGGTGCTTGTGCTTAATGCTTTGAAAATATCGGCTGCTTCTTCGAGAGAATGGAGACAAAGCATAGATAATACCCCCTGGAAATAGTTAATTCTTTGATGAAATACTTAAACTAAACACCTATTTCATCATAGACAAATTTATTTTTCTCTTCAACATGACAAAGTCGAGAAATAATCCTTGAAAACTATATATGTGATAATTTCACTATTGATATTTCCATTTTTACGGGTAAACTTTAAATCAAGCGCAAGGTAAATCATTTTAGATATGACTTAAACAAAAGGCCTGTTTATTTCACTAAAATGTGAAAGGAGACATTATGTTTAAATTAGTGATCGATCCACAGAGAGAATTAGGACACATCGAACCGGAAACACAGGGACATTTTTCCGAGCATCTCGGTCGCTGTATCTATGGTGGAATCTATGTCGGCGAAAACTCTGATATTCCGAACACAAACGGTTTGCGTAACGACGTGGTCGAAGCGCTTCGTGAGTTGAAGATCCCAGTTCTTCGTTGGCCGGGTGGATGCTTCGCAGATGAATATCACTGGAAAGATGGTATCGGCGAAAAAGCGAGCCGCAAGAAAATGATCAACACCAACTGGGGTGGTGTCGTAGAAGATAACAGCTTTGGTACACATGAGTATATGGAGCTTTGCCGTCAGCTCGGCTGTAAGACATATATCAATGGCAATGTCGGATCCGGAACCGTGCAGGAGATGAGCGAATGGATCGAGTACATGACATTCAACGGTGTCTCTCCTATGGCTGAGTTAAGAAAGAAGAATGGCCATGAAGAACCCTGGACTGTTGACTATTTCGGAATCGGAAATGAAAACTGGGGATGCGGTGGCAACATGCTTCCTGAGTACTATGCCAACCAGTTCCGTCAGTATCAGTCTTATGTAAAGAACTACGATCCGAACAAGAAGATCAACAAGATTGCCTGCGGTCCGAATGCCCAGGATTATGAGTGGACCGAGACCGTTCTCCGTCAGTGCCATAAGCTTGCCGGTTCCTGGAACAATGCTCATGGATTTATGGATGGTATTTCCCTGCATTACTATACTTTGCCTTATGACTGGGCAAAGAAGGGTGCGGCTACCGGTTTTAATGAGAAAGAATGGTATATGACTCTTTCTAAGACTTTGTTCATGGAAGAACTTGTAACCAAGCATGCTGCGATCATCGAGGCTTTTGACCCGGATCACAATATCGCTCTGGTCGTTGATGAATGGGGTACCTGGTACGATGTAGAAGAAGGTACGAACCCAGGCTTCCTGTATCAGCAGAACACCATGCGTGATGCTCTGGTTGCCGGTATCAATCTGAACATCTTCAATAAACACTGTGACCGCGTAAAGATGGCCAACATCGCGCAGATGATCAATGTACTTCAGGCTGTCATTCTTACTGAAGGCGACCAGATGATCAAGACTCCGACCTATCATGCATTCAACCTTTATAAGTATCATCAGGACGGAACGCTGGTTGACAGCCATATCAATTCTGAAATAATCGGTCTGGAAAAAGAGTACATGGTTCCGAATCTCCATGAGTCCTGTTCCAAGGATAAGGATGGAAAGTACCACATCACTCTGACCAATCTTTCCTGTTCCGATTCTTATGAGATCGAGACTTCGCTTACCGGCAATAATGTTGCTTCAGTAAAAGCACAGATCCTGACCGGTAAGATGGATGATAAGAATACATTCGAGGAGCCGGAAAATGTCGCCGTAAAAGAGTTTACCGGCATCAAAGCAGAAGCGGACAAGATCTGCTTTACGATCCCGGCATGCAGCGTCATGCACATTGAGGTCGAACTTGCATGAGCGACGAGAAACCTTGTCGAAGATGCCTTCTGAGCCAGATGGACCAGGGCCGCTACGAAGAAGTTATTCTTCGGGCGGTTTCGGCTATTTCCGAGAAAGACAGATCTGGCGAAAAAATCTGTCATGAGCGGTTACAAATGTGCCAGTCTTGTGATAACTTAATTAGTGGAACCTGTTTAGCATGCGGATGTTATGTTGAGATCAGGGCCGCAATGAAAAAGGGCAGATGCCCGGAGAAAAAGTGGTGAGGTGCAGTATGGATACAAAAGAACTATTAAGCCAGGGTAAGGCCGTCTTAGGAATCGAATTTGGATCTACCCGAATCAAAGCGGTTGTCGTAGATGAGAAGGGCAATCCGATCGCATCTGGAAGCAAGGAATGGGAAAACCAGTTTGTCGATGGTATCTGGACCTATTCGGACGAAGCGATCTGGAGCGGACTTTCCGATTGCTATCAGGATCTGAAGAAGAATGTAAAAGAAGAATATGGTGTCACTCTGACCGGCTTTGCGGCTATTGGTTTTTCTGCCATGATGCACGGTTATCTCCCGTTTGACGGAAACGATACTCTCCTGGTTCCTTTCCGCACATGGAGAAACACCATCACGGAAGAAGCTGCAGACAAGCTGACTGACGCTTTCCAGTTCAACATTCCGCAGAGATGGAGCATCTCCCATCTTTATCAGGCGATCCTGAACGGTGAAGAACATGTTCCTTCGATCCGTCACTTTACGACCCTTGCAGGTTATGTGCATTTCCGTCTTTCCGGTGTAAAAGCACTTGGCGTCGGTGATGCTTCCGGTATGTTCCCGATCAACGATAAGACAGGTAATTACGATGAAGAAATGCTTTCCAAGTTTGACGCTCTCGTTGCTGAAAAGAACTATGACTGGAAGCTGAAAGATATTCTTCCGAAGGTTCTCTCCGCTGGTGAGAATGCAGGTGCTTTGACCGAAGAAGGCGCAAAGCTTCTGGATAAGGATGGAGACCTGGCAGCAGGTATTCCGATGTGTCCGCCGGAAGGTGATGCAGGAACAGGCATGGTAGCCACGAATTCCGTTCGTGTTGAGACAGGTAATATCTCTGCCGGAACTTCCGTTTTCGCCATGATCGTTCTTAAGGAAAACATGAAGAAGCTTCATAAAGAGATCGATATGGTAACTACGCCGACAGGTGATCCGGTCGCGATGGTACACTGCAATAACTGCACCTCCGAGATCAATGCATGGGTCAAGCTCTTTGATGAGTTTGCCAAGGCCATGGGTCAGGAGTTCGACCGCGGAGCGCTTTTCGAGAAGCTATATAGCATTGCTCTTGAGGGCGAAAAGGACTGTGGCGGTCTTGTTTCCTATAACTATTTCTCTGGCGAGCCGGTGACCGGTTTTGCGCAGGGTTGTCCTCTGTTTGTCAGAAATGCAGAAGCTTCGTTTACTCTGCCTAACTTCATGCGTATGCATCTTTATTCGGCACTCGCTGCTCTGAAAGTCGGTCTCGATATCCTGACATTGGAAGAAAAAGTGGAAGTAAAGAAGATGTATGGCCACGGCGGATTCTTCAAGACGCCTAAGGCCGGTCAGACGATTGCGTCTGCAGCCATCGGATCTCCGGTTTGCGTCATGGAAACAGCAGGCGAGGGCGGTGCCTGGGGTATCGCGCTTCTGGCACTCTTCATGGTGGCAAAAAAGGACGGCGAGCTTCTGGCGGATTATCTTGACAATGAGATTTACTCTGGTTCGACAGGAAGTGAAATCATGGCAACTTCTGAAGATATCAACGGCTTTATGGCTTTCATGGATAAGTATGTTCCTGGTCTTTCCATTGAAAAAGCAGCGGTCGAGACTTTGAATTAAGTGAGGATTAAAAGATGTTAGAACAACTGAAACAAGAAGTCTTTGAAGCGAATATGCTTCTTCCGAAATATGGTCTCGTGACATTTACCTGGGGTAATGTCAGTGCGATCGACAGGGAGAGCGGACTTTTCGTCATCAAGCCAAGCGGTGTTCCTTATGAAACCATGACTGCTGACGATATGGTCGTCATGGATCTCGACGGCAACCGTGTAGAAGGCAAATACAAACCGTCTTCGGATACGCCGACACATCTTATCCTGTATAAGCGTTTCCCGAATATTGGAGGAGTCGTACATACCCATTCTTCCTATGCAACATCCTGGGCGCAGAGCGGAAGGGATATCCCGTGTTATGGTACGACACATGCTGACTATTTCTACGGTTCGATTCCATGTGTCCGTTGCTTGACAAAAGACGAGATCGAAGCGGATTACGAAACAAACACAGGTATCCTCATCGCCGATTCTTTTGAAGCAGAAGGACGTGACTATGAGGCAGTTCCAGGCGTACTCTGCAAGAACCACGGACCTTTCTCATGGGGCAAAGATGCACACGAAGCCGTGCATAATGCTGTGGTAATGGAAGAGGTGGCCAAGATGGCATACAGAACTGAAATCATCAACAAAGATGTGCTTCCGGCTCCACAAGAATTACAGGACAAACATTATTTTAGAAAGCATGGAAAAAATGCTTATTATGGTCAATAAAAATGGTATAATAGAAAAATCAACTTAGGAGGTTTTTGATATGAACAACATTCCAGAAATCAAATTAGGTATCGTTGCTGTATCCCGTGACTGTTTCCCGATCGCTCTTTCCGAGAAGAGAAGATCTGCGATCAAGGCGGCTTATAAGGGTGAACTTTATGAGTGTCCGGTAACAGTTGAGAATGAGCTCGATATGCTTAAGGCTGTTGAGGATGTAAAGAAGGCTGAGTGCAATGCTCTCGTTGTATTCCTTGGTAACTTTGGTCCAGAAACACCTGAAACTCTTATCGCTAAGAATTTCGACGGTCCGTGTATGTTTGTTGCTGCTGCAGAGGGTGACGGAGATATGGTTAATGGCCGTGGTGATGCTTATTGCGGTATGCTTAACTGCTCATACAACCTCGGTATGAGACATCTGAAGGGCTACATCCCTGAGTATCCTGTAGGAACTGCTGAAGACATCGCAGGCATGATCGCTGAATTCGTCCCGATCGCTCGTGCTGTCATCGGTGTAAAGAACCTCAAGATCATCACATTTGGTCCACGTCCTCAGGACTTCTTCGCTTGTAATGCTCCGATCAAGGGTCTTTACGAACTGGGCGTAGAAATCGAAGAGAACTCTGAGCTCGACCTGCTCGTATCCTACAAAGAGCACGAGAACGATCCTCGTATTCCGGCTGTTTGTGAAGATATGGCTAAGGAAATGGGCGAAGGCAAGTACTATCCTGAAATGAGTGCACGTATGGCTCAGTTCGAGCTCACACTCCTTGACTGGGCAGAAGCTCACAAGGGTTCCAGAAAGTATGTTGCATTCGCTGACAAGTGCTGGCCGGCATTCCCGTCCCAGTTTGGTTTCGAGCCTTGCTACGTAAACAGCCGGCTGGCTAGCCGTGGCATCCCGGTATCCTGCGAAGTTGATATCTACGGTGCTCTTTCTGAGTACATCGGTATCTGCCTCACAGACGATACAGTTACACTCCTCGACATCAACAACTCTGTTCCGCAGTACATCTATGACGAAGATATCAAGGGCAAGTTCGACTACAAGCTCACAGATACATTCATGGGCTTCCACTGTGGTAACACACCGTCCTGCAAGATGTGCTCCGATCGTGCAATCAAGTATCAGCTCATCCAGCACAGACTCCTTGAGCCAGCTGGTTCTGATCCGGATTTCACACGTGGTACTCTCGAGGGCGACATCGCTGCTTCCGATATCACATTCTATCGTCTGCAGTGCAACAGCGACGGAGAACTCGTTTCTTACATCGCTGAAGGTGAGATCCTCCCGGTTAAGACACGTTCCTTCGGTGGTATCGCTATCTTCGCTATTCCTGAGATGGCTAGATTCTATCGTCACGTTCTTATCGAAGGCAGATTCCCGCACCACGGTGCAGTTGCATTCGGTCACTACGGCAAGCTGATGTTCGAGACATTCAAGCTCCTCGGCATCTGCCCATGCAAGATCGGCTACAACAAGCCGGCTGGAGACCTGTACAAGACAGAGAATCCTTTTAACTGATCCTGATTTGATTTAATTCTGGGTTTATCCGCACTGCCTTTCACCTTATGGGTGGGAGGCAGTGCTTTTATTTGGTATAATAGTGTGTATTCATCGACATTTCGGTTAAAGGGGTCAACGGGTGTTTAAGCGTTCGCTTTTACGTTTTTTGAATAATCTGAAGCTGCATAATAAATTCGTTATTATGTATATCTTCTGCGTTATCATTCCTCTTGTCATTACCGATACGATCGTTTTCTATTCCATGTTCTCCAAAGAGTACAACAACAGACGATTCGAAATGAATAACGTTGCTATCGGTTATCAGAACGTCATGTCGAGCATGATCAATTACGATATCAATATTATCAACGCAATCAGTGAAAACAAAGCTCTCCGCCAATTCCTTGACCGGGATTACGAGAACAGCGGCGAGTACATGATCGCGTATAACGATTTCATCGTGGACTCATTTTTCCAGACCCTGACGGGCATGAGAAACGAAAAAATCACTGTCTATTCAGATAACCCCACGATTTATAATGGTAAATATTTTAAACGTCTTTCTTCGGCAAAAACCATGGAATGGTACGATCGTTTTATTTCAAGCGGGAGGAGTGAAACCCTCTTGATCTACTATGACAACGATGTAGACGCGAGAATTGAATCGAATAAGAAGATCATGTTCGTCAAGCGCTTTAAGAATATGTATGACAGTAAGTACGACAAAGTGGCTACGGTCGAAATCAACAACATCAATCTCCAAAGTGAGATCCTTCAGTTCTCCGACGTGTTTCCTATGTATATCTGCTGCGGCAATTATGTTGCAATCACCAAATATGGTGAAGGCGTTACGTTCTTAAATGTAGAAGAACAGGAAGCGCTTCATCGCCATTCTGTTCATCATTCCTTCACTATAGCCGGAACAAGGATCGATATACATATTTATAGTGACGACTATTTGATCTCGGGCATTCTAGCCGATAACTTTCTGATCATCATCGGACTTTTGATCGCCACATTAGTATTACCAGTCGTAATCATGAAACTGATCGAGGAAACGATCGATAAACGAATCAACAAGCTGGGCGAAGCTTTTAGCGGAAACAGCACAGACAAATTCCAGCCGATCTCCGATATCGAGGGCAACGACGAGATCTCCTTGTTGATGTCCAATTACAACAATATCGTTAAGATCAATAACAACCTTATAAATACCTTATATAAAGACAAGCTTCGTGAACAGGAGAATGACCTTGCCAGAAAGAACGCGGAACTTCTTGCATTGCAGAGTCAAATCAATCCGCATTTCCTTTTTAACGCACTGGAAAGTATCCGCATGCACAGTTTGCTTCGTGGTGAAGACGAGACCGCTGACATGGTCGAGAAACTGGCTGTCTTGGAGCGTCAGAATGTAGAATGGGGCAATGACCTGGTAACGATCAAGAAGGAGACCGAGTCGATCGAAGCGTATCTGTATCTGCAGAGTTACCGTTTTGGTGATCGACTGTCTTTCGATATCGATATCGAAAAGGACTGTGAAAACTACATGATCCCGAAGCTTACTCTGGTTACGTTTGTTGAGAATGCCTGTGTCCATGGCATAGAATCCAAATCTTCCGCCGGATGGATCTTCGTACGTGTTTATAAGAAAAATGATGACCTTTGCATGGAGGTAGAAGATACCGGCGGTGGCATGAGTGATGCCGAAATTGCTTCTTTAGTGAAAAATATAGATAATGTAAGTATTGAACAGATCAAAGGAAAAAAACACGTTGGTATCCTGAATGCCTGTCTCCGATTAAAGATGCATTCAGAAAACGAAGCGGTGATCACGATCGATAGTGAAGTGGGTGTAGGTATGTGCGTACTGATCCGTGTGCCGCTGAATAAACTGACTATAAATAAGGAGTAATAGAACTGTGCTGAAAGTAATGATCATTGATGATGAGCCCTATATCCTGCAGGGCCTTCAGGTACTGGTAGACTGGAATAACGAAGGATTTGATATCGATGCGCTGATGAGTAATGGTATGGATGCGCTGAAATATCTGAAAGACCACAAGGTCGATCTTATTATTTCCGATATCCAGATGCCTGTCATGACAGGTCTGGAGCTTCTTGAACAGATCAACAAGAACCACCTTTCTGATGCCAAATTCGTCATTTTGACCGGCTATGACAACTTTGCCTATGTCCA
Source organism: Clostridiales bacterium (assembly GCA_017545245.1). GTDB lineage: Bacteria > Bacillota > Clostridia > Saccharofermentanales > Saccharofermentanaceae > Scatonaster. The sequence goes on along the minus strand of JAFWPB010000063.1, from coordinate 113,076 downwards.
GTCTGCGATCCGTAACGGCTGCTTTGACTATATCTTGAAGCCTGTAAGCAAAGAGGATCTGTTAGGCATCCTGCGGAAAGTCGCGAATCTGAACCACGAAAAGACGATCGTTGAGCAAGAGCAGAGAAAAAGGGAAGATGCTTACCTTGCGTCAAACCTGATCTCGATCATTAAAGGGAAATATGATGACACCAACGTCGAATACGTCAAGAATCATCTTCAGCTGGCCGGTGGTCTTAGGTTTGTCGATATCGAGATCATGACGGAAGGTATCGTCGATGACGAAGACGATTATGATCTTCGTGTACTCCAGAAGCAGCTGTTTAACGCGCTGAAAGAGATCCTGAAAGAGAATGTGAATCATTTCATCTTTGATGTTTCCTATGAAAAAGACAATTACGACGTCGGATTTATTTATTGTGAGAACATGGCAACACGCCGGGATCTGACAGAAGAAGAATTCTTCCAGATGCTCCTTAAGAAACTGGAAGTGGTATTTACCAAGCCTGTCCGTATCATGTGCGGAAAACTGGTTCCGGATGTTTCTTCTTTATCCAAGTCGTATAGTTCCTGTGCAAGGATCGACAGTATCAAGGGTTTCCATAATCAGAAGAACCTATATTTCTATGAAAATGATATTCAGGTCGGTCAGAATGGTATCGTTCTTTGTAAGAACAGTCTGGATGCCTGTATTGCCGCAATCCAGTCAAATGATCATGATGCGATCAAAGCTGCCGTCAAACAGCTCTACGAAGAAATGAACAAAGCCGAAGACATGAATAATGTCATTGACCTGAATATCAACTATCTCCTGTTCCAGCTTATCCATCTGGCATCGGAGCAGGATGATAATGTTAACCAGGAAGAAGTCATCCAGTATATTTCCGAGCAGTCTTTCGAAAAATCAGTCAACCGCGGCAGTGCGCAGCACTTTGAAAGATTTGCCATCGAATATGCGGATTATCTGATGGGCCTGAGGAAAAATGTATCACGTGGCATCCTGGCTGAGATCGAAGCGGAGATCCGGGATCATTATGCTGAAAATATCAGTCTTAGAAATCTAGGGGAGAAGTTTTTCATCAACAGTTCCTACCTCGGACAGATCTTCCGGAAAAAGTATAACCAGTCATTCAAAGATTACCTGACAAACTATAGAATCAATGAGGCAGCCAAACAGTTGATCAGTACGGACAAGAAGGTCAACCGTATCGCTTACGATGTAGGGTACAAGGATTGTGACTATTTTATCCGTAAATTCATTGAAACCAAGGGTTGTACGCCTTCCAAGTACAGAAAGATGAAACGCGAGAATTGATGCAAATCGCATAAACAACTAGTATTTCGACTCGAGTTTGTTGTACTTTTTTACCTAGACTTTTTCGGGTATCTAGTAAGAGTTTTTCGGGTTGTTGAAAATTACATACAAAACTAAAATGAAATCATAAAATGTCATGAAAATGACAAAAAACAAATTTGAGGAGGTTATGTAATGAAATCAAAGAAGATTTTCGCGCTTACAATGGCTTGCATGATGGGTCTTGGTGCATTTGCAGGTTGCGCAAAGAAAAAAGATGAGATCTTGAACTGGAAATTCTTCGCTGCTATGTTCGGTAGTGAGATCAATGATGGTAACGAGATTCAAGAGCTTATCGCGAAAGACACAGGTATCCGTGTTAAGGAGTCTTGGCTCACAGGTCAAACTTCTTCCGAAGCTATCGGTTCTATCGTTGCTTCCGGTGATCTTCCTGAGTTCATCGATGGTGGTGACGGATCTGAAGATCTTTACAAGGCTGGCTATCTCGTAGCTTGGGATGACTATCTTGCAAAGCCGGAATTCGCAAACCTGAAGGAAATGTACACAGACAAAGAGTGGGAAATGTTCAAGCACGATGGTCACATCTATTGGGCTAACGTTTTCAACAACAGCTATAAAGGCAAGCCTGTATCTCATGGTTACAACGATGAGGCTTTCTGGATCCAGGTAAGAGTTCTTGAGTGGGATAACTACCCGATCATCGAAACTCTTGACGAGTATTTCGATCTTCTCGAGAGATACTACAAAGAGAACCAGACAAACGAAGATGGAACAAAGATCATTCCTTATACAGCTCTCTGCGAAGACTGGAGATATTTCTGTATTGAGAACGCTCCTGAGTTCCTCGATGGTTATCCGAACGATGGTTCCGTTATCGTAAATCTTGACAATCCGGATGCACCGAAGATCGTAGACTACAACACAACACCTACAGCAAAGAGATATTTTGCTAAGTTGAACGAAGTTTACAACAAGGGCTTGATGGATCCTGAATTTGCTATCCAGACATACGATGAGTATATGGCTAAGCTTTCCACAGGTGCTGTACTTGGTATGTGCGACCAGTGGTGGGATTTTGCTGGTACTGTAAACGAGAACTTCAAGGCTAACAAGCTGGATGAGAAGGGTTACAACTATGTACCTCTCGGACCGACGATTGACAAGGGTATGACAAACCGTTGGTACATTGGTGCTACAGATACTCTGAACTCCGCTTCCGGTATCGCTGTAACAACAAGCTGCAAGGATCCGGATAAGGCATTTAAGTTCCTGAACCGTATGCTCGACCAGGATATGCACAACTTGCGCTTCTGGGGTATTGAGGGCGTTGACTACCTGAAGAAAGATTCAGGTGAGTTCTATAGAACACAGGAAATGCGTGACAAGTGGGCAGATGCTAACTACACCAAGTCTCACTGCTGCATGTATTCTTACTTCCCGCAGTACGGCGGTATGTCCCGTGACGGTATCAACACGATGCAGCCTGGCGATTCCAACGACGAGTTCTTCGCAGGAATGGCTGAACCGCTCAAGAAGTGCTTCGAGAGATATGGTTACACAGCTTACAACCAGTTCCTCCGTTCTACTGACGGTGTCGTAGGTATCTGGTATCCTATGTATCAGTTCTCCAACAACCTGAAGACAGACACAGAAGCTGGTGTTGCTTGGACAAAGATGGGTGAAACAAAGCACACATGGTTGCCGCAGATCGTTGTTGCTAAGGACTTCGAGTCTGAGTGGAACAAGTACATGGAAGCTTATGCTGCTTGCCAGCCGGAAGTATTCCTCGCTTACATGCAGGAGACTCTCGACAATCTTATCAAATCTTGAAAGATAGAAGTCAATTAAGTGGTGGCAACCACAGTTACAAAATGACTGTGGTTGCCATTTCTAAACTTTAGGGGAGGCAAATTTATGAGCCTTATGGGTACAAGTTCTCCGGCTTTAAAAGAGAAAAACTCAAAAGCCGAGATGAAGAGACAGAGCGTTCTTCTTATCATAGCAGCGTTGTTCGTTATCTATGGTATTGTTTTCTACTATCTGCCTTTATTCGGTTGGATAATGGCGTTCCAGAACTATAAGATTAAAGATGGTATCTTTGGTTCCGAATTCGTAGGATTGAAATGGTTTAAGTTTCTGTTCGATGATGACACATTCTTGCGAGTCATCAGAAACACTCTCTGCATGGGTGTTATCAATCTCGTAGCGACTACTGTAACCGCTATCGGATTTGCAATTCTTTTGAATGAGGTAAAGAATACATTTGGTAAAAAGTTAGTTCAGACAATTTCTTACCTGCCTCACTTCTTGTCTTGGATCGTTGTAACAGGTATCGTTCATGATGCACTTTCTCTTAACGGTGTCGTCAATGAATTATTTGTTAACTTACATATTTTTAAGGAGCCTATCAGTTTCTTCTCACACAAAGAGTACTTCTGGGGAATCGTTGCTCTTTCACATGTATGGAAAGAAACAGGTTGGAATGCAATCATCTATCTTGCTACAATCACGTCTATCGATCCTGCTCTCTATGAAGCAGCTGCTATGGACGGTGCCGGCAGATGGCAGAAGATCAAGCACATCACATTGCCTGGTCTGCGTTCCACAATCATCATCCTTTTGATCATGAACATCGGTAATGTTATCAATGCTGGTTTCGAAGTTCAGTACTTGCTCGGTAATGGTCTTATTAAGCCGGTTTCTGAAACAATCGATATCTACGTATTGAATTACGGTGTTGGTAAGATGAACTATTCACTTGGTACAGCTGGTGGTGTATTTAAGACATTCGTATCACTGACCTTGATCGTAATTTTCAACTTCATCGCTAAGAAGACAGGCGATGAGCGGTTGTTCTAAGGAGGTGACGTGCTATGAATTCTAAAACAAAAAAGAAAGTCCAAATGAGCAAATGGGACTGGGCGTTCGTCATCTGTAATACAACCTTCATGGTTCTGTTCTGTATCATTACACTGTATCCGGTTCTGAACACTCTGGCTCTTTCATTCAATGATGGTCTCGATGCAGTTAAGGGTGGTATCCACCTGATCCCGAGAAAGTTCTCTACTGACTCTTACACGACAGTATTTAACATTCAGGGTATCCGTCAAGGTGCTATCGTAACAGTTGCCCGTACAGTTCTGGGTACATTGCTTGCACTCGCTGCAAACGCTTTGCTCTCATTCGTAGTTTCCAGAAAGAAATTCCTGTTCCGTTCAAGTCTTTCGCTTTTCTGGGTTATCACAATGTACGCAAGCGGCGGTATGATTCCTGGACTCATGCTCTTGAAGAAACTGGGTCTCACCAATTCCTTCTGGGTATACATCGTTCCTGGTCTCGTTAGTGCCTTTAACGTATTGGTTCTTCGTACTTACATGGAAGGCCTCCCGGACTCCTACGAAGAATCCGCTCAGCTCGATGGTGCAGGTTATCTGAAGATCTTCACCAGAATCATTTCTCCACTTTGTAAACCTGTTTACGCGACCGTTGCTCTCTTCGTTGCCGTAGGTCACTGGAACTCCTGGTTCGACGCAATGTTGTATAACCGTACAAAGACAGAATATACAACACTGCAGTACGAGTTGCAGAAACTCCTCTCGAGCGTAATGCAGCAGTCCGGTACAGCATCTAGTGATGGTAAGACAGCTTCTTCTTCGAAGGTTACTCCGATTACCGTTCGTTCCGCTGCAACCATCGCCACAATGTTGCCGATTATCTGCTTGTATCCGTTCCTGCAGAGATACTTTGTAACTGGTTTGACAATCGGTGGTGTAAAAGAGTAATCATTGCTTATCTTTTACTACCTGTCCCCGAAATACGGGGGCAGGTAGTATTTTTTTGGAAAGAACTATTGTCGATACCCCAAAAGGCAAGTATGATGTTATAGTTAATGACGTGAATAGAGATCTGATTATGCGAGACTCAGAAAAAATGCTATTCAAATCTTATATCGAAGGTTGATGAAATGAATATTTTTAAACATGATAGTCCGTTTATGCTGTTTATGAGTACAGTCGCGGATCTGATGATCCTCGATATCCTGTGCTTTTTGTGCTGTATTCCGATCGTAACGATCGGTCCGGCTTTATCGGCCAAATATGCGGTAGCTATGCGTATCGTACGTCACGAAGATCCAACGATCGTAAAGCCTTTTTTCAAGGCGTTTAAAGATAATTTCAAGCAGGCACTCATCGCGTGGCTGATATTAATGGCCGTGATACTTCTGGTTTGGCTGGACTGGTCATGGATGATCGATCAAGGTTTTGATAATGTTCAGCCCCTTTATTTCGGCGGCGCAGTATTTGTCACTATCATCGTTTCTTTTATCGTACTGACCATCTTTCCAATCATTTCCAGATTTGAGCTGACTGTCCATGAAGCATTCAAAACAGCAGCATTGTTTTCCATGTTGTATTTCTTTAGCCTGATTGCGATCGTGATCCTGATCGGAGCTTCCATTTATGCCTGCATCAAATATATGCAGTGGCTGCCGGCTGTACTTGCACTGAGCCATATCTCGATCGTTTATTGTCTGTGCCTTATTTTTGTACGAGGCTTCAAGAAACTGGAAAGCAAGTTTGTCGATCCTGAGACCGGAGAACCGATCTATCCGCAGGAAGATGAGGAAACCAAACCCGTGATGGATCTTGAAGAAAAAACAGAAGAAAGTTCGAAATAAGACGACAATGAATGAGAAACTGCCTTTAAAAGAGAGAATAGCTAAGGAGAAAGAAAAATTCTCTAAAATGGACGCTTCGACGAAGAAACGTTATTTTCGGGATTATTATCTTGTGCCTTGTTTATTGTCTCTCGCTCTCATTATTGCTGTCGCCTGGTTTGCCATTGATGTGTTTACATCGAAGAAGACGGTATATTCCGGTGCCACTGTAGGCTTTGACATCACCGACAGTGGAAACGAGTATTTGACAGAAGGCTTCATCAAGAGTCTTGGTTCAAAGTATAAGAGAAAGAAAGCTGAGCTTTCACGAGATACTACCGCGACTTTTTCGGATGGCGCCAAATACGACAATATGTCGATTGAATTGGCGTTTACATCACAGGTATCAACCGGGATGTATCAGTATGTGATCTTAACTGAGGCAAGTTTTGAGCATTTTTCCGGATATCAATTCTTCGTTCCGCTATCGGATTATAGTTCATCAGACAAATATGCTTCTTTGGACTATGTGCAGACATCTTCAGGGGAGTCCCTGGGTATCCGCCTTTCGGATCAGGAGAAGAAGAATATCGGATATCTTGGAGAAGAAGAGTTGATCTTCACATTCGTTTATTCAGGTGAACACGAAGACCTTAATGACAGTTTTATCGATTATTTATTCCTGGGAGGTCAAGCATGAAGATTTCAAGTATTTACAGCGATGGTATGATCCTTCAAAGAAAAAAGGAGAACACGATTTCCGTAAAGAATGAAGGCACAGCAGTTGTTTCTGCTATGCTGGATGATGTATCTCTTTCCGTCTCCAAAAGCGGCGACGATGAGTCTATCGTTACGATTCCGGCGCAGGAGGCGGGTGGACCGCATATGATCACAATCAAGTCGGAAAGTACGGAAATTGTAATTAAGGAAGTGCTTTTCGGTGATGTATATATTCTTGGCGGTCAATCCAATATGGAGCTGCCGATCATTCTCACGGCCGATATGCATGTTGATGAGATCGAGAGTGCTGATTTCGATAAGATCCGCCAGTTCGAAGTCCCGAAGGTTCCGCTTTTCGGAAGAAAAGAAGAGTTTCTGGAAGGCGGCCGCTGGGTGAACGCAGACCAGAAGAATATCTTCGGGTTCAGTGCGATTGGATTTTATTTTGCGAAAGAAAAATACCTGCAGGACGGTGTTCCAGTCGGTCTTGTACAGACTGCTGTAGGTGGAGCGCCTGTAGAAAGCCTGATGAGTGAAGAAACACTTGTCAGTACTTTTGAAGAGATCTATCCAAAATATAAGGATTCCGGAAAGTGCAACAACGATAAGAGTAAGTGCTGCCTGTGGTGCTATAAGGAAAAGCTTGAGAGCAACCGTAACATGGATTATGTGACAAGCACGCAGAAAGCAGACCTTGATCGTGAGATTAAATGGCGGGACGATCTTGCCGCCAAAGATCCCGGAACAAGTGGACATTGGGAAAATCTCTGGGATGAGACGATCGGTGATACTGTCAATATGCCTGAAACTTTCATGGGGACGAAATATGAGAATATTGGTTTCGGCTCGGTATGGATGCAGAGAATTGTCGATGTTCCTGAAGAGTTTTGTAATAGCCGCGTGCAGCTTCGTCTTGGTACGTTGATCGATTCGGACGATACATATGTGAATGGCGTAAAAGTTGGTGGTATCGGTTTTAAATATCCTCCGCGCCGTTACTGGCTTTCTGAAGGTATCTTGAAACCGGGAAAGAATGTAATCTCTATCCGACTGGTGATGACGAACGGAAATGTTGGCGGCGCTGTCATTGATACTCCATTCTGCCTGAAAAAAGGAGAGAAGGAAATCTCTTTGGCAGGTGATTGGAAAGTCAGAATGGGAATTGAGGCAGACGAGCCACTTATTCCACAGACCTTTTTCATCTGGGGACCCACTGCATTATATAATTCCATGCTTTATCCGATCCGTAACTATAATTGCGATGCGATGCTTTTCTATCAAGGTGAATCAAATGGCGAGTACCCCCAGTATTACGGAGATCTTCTTGTGAAGATGGTCGAAGAGTGGAGAGTGCTTTTCGGTAAGGATGTTCCGTTCCTTATGGCAGAGATCACAATGTGGAAGGGTGAAGGTCCGGTCTACGAAGAAGATGTATTTACTGATATCCGTAATGCCCAAAAGGAAGTGGTCGGACGCATTCCGAATACTTACCTGATCAAAACCGAGGATCTGGGCTGGTATAACGACCTGCATCCGCAGAACAAAAAGGAAGTTGCGCTACGTTTCTTCGATATTTATAAGAATGAATTGAAGTAAGCTGTCAGGATTCTTTCTTATAGCCTGCCAGCGGGTTTTTCGAAACAGCTTCATGCAGAGTGTCGTCATCAACATGGGTATAGATCTGTGTGGTGGCGACACTTTGATGTCCGAGGATCGTCTGCAGGCTTCGGATATCGACTTCGCCGTACTTATACATCAGCGTGGCAGCGGTATGGCGGAGCTTATGCACGGAATAGACAGAAGGATCGATGCCGGAAGCAGAGAAGAGCGACTTGATGATGTTCTGGATCATCTGGGTACTGATCCGCGTACCACGCTTACTCAGGAAAAGCGCCTGGTCATCTTTGCTTTTCATCTGTTCGCGGACAGGATAATAATCACGAAGTGCCTGAAGACACGCGTTGTTCAGATAAATCGTGCGCTCTTTGTTGCCCTTACCGACAACGCGCAGAGTGTCGTCACGGATATCGGAAAGATTGATGCCCTGTAATTCAGAAAGACGCATGCCGCAGTTCAAAAAGAGCGTAAGAATACAGAAATCCCGCTCCGAGTTTGGTCGTTCCTGATGTTCGGCGGTCTTAAGGAGCTGCATGCTCTGTTCAAGATTCAGATATTTCGGAAGTCGCTTTGGGCGACGCGGTGTCTCGAGTTCATAGGCAGGGTCGTCTTTTATGATTCTCTTTTTCTGGAAGAGGTATTTGAAAAAGGACTTGAGTGTGGCGACTTTTCTGGCTCGGGTGGAGGCAGAGGCATTGCGCTCGCGGGAAAGGTAGATCATGAAGGCAAAGAGATCATCCTGGGCGATGCGGTTTAAAAACTTTTCGTCCACGTCACTGATATCGATGTCGTTGAAAGTGGTTTTCTCATCGAGCTTGACCAATCCCCAGTCTTTCTTCAGAAAACGGAAGAAGAGGATGAGGTCATACTTATATTCCTTTACTGTCAGAGCAGATTTCTCCTGAACGGCCTGCATATAACGCAGATACTGTTCCAGGATCGGAAAGGTTGCATTTTCACCACAAGATTTTCCTTTAGGACGTCCCATTTTCTTACCTCGGCTTTATTCAAAACTATACTAACATAATTTGATTAGAAAATTAGTATAAATGACTTGTTTTTAGAAAGTTGTTGCGTTATAATGCACGTATCAAAGACAAATGTCCACGGTACGCGGACAGTGTAGAGAGGATATGTGATTACTATGAATAAGTTAAAAGTTGGCGTAATTGGAGCTACAGGCTATGTCGGACAGCGTTTTATTTCGCTTCTGAATGATCATCCATGGTTTGAATGCGTAACGGTCGTTGCTTCTCCACGTTCAGCAGGTAAGAAGTATAGTGAGGCTGTTGAAGGCCGTTGGAAGATCGATTGTGAGATGCCTTCCTATGTTAAGGATATGATCGTTGAAAGCACAGATAATATCGAAGAAGTCTGCAAGAAGGTTGACTTCGTATTCTGTGCAGTTGATATGAAGAAGGATGAGATCCGTGCTTTGGAAGAGAAGATCGCAAAGCTCGAGACACCTGTTATTTCTAATAACTCTGCACACAGATGGACTCCGGATGTTCCGATGATGGTTCCGGAAATCAACTCTGACCATGCAGCAATCATTGAAAAGCAGAAAGAGCGTCTTGGCACCAAGCGTGGTTTTATCGCAGTTAAGCCGAACTGCTCGATCCAGAGCTACGTTCCAGCCCTCAGCCCGCTTCGTTCTTTCGGTATCAAGCAGATCAGTGTCTGCACATACCAGGCGATCTCCGGTGCTGGTAAGACATTCAAAGATTGGCCGGAGATGGTAGGGAACATGATTCCTTATATCGGCGGTGAAGAAGAAAAGAGTGAGCAGGAGCCGCTCAAGGTCTGGGGCCACATCGAGGGTAACGAGATCGTAAAGGCTGACGCACCTGTTATCTCTGCACAGTGCTATCGTGTAGCTGTTCAGGAAGGTCATACTGCTGCAGTTTCGGTTTCCTTTGAGAAGAAGCCGACAAAGGAAGAGATGATCGAAGCATGGAAGAACTTCAAGGGCGTTCCGCAGGAGCTGGAGCTTCCACACGCACCGAAGCAGTTCCTGCAGTATCTGGAAGAGGACAATCGTCCGCAGCCGGCTCTCGATGCAAAGTTTGGTGACGGCATGGGCGTATCGATCGGTCGTCTGAGAGAAGACTCGATCTTCGATTACAAGTTTACCTGCCTTTCCCACAACACTCTCCGTGGTGCTGCCGGTGGAGCGATGCTGACTGCAGAACTTCTTTACAAGAAGGGCTATCTGTCCGCAAAAGATTGATCAAGCTAAATGGGATGGAGGTTGTCTCAAAAGTGATGTGAATCGCTTTTGAGACGCCTCTTTTGCTTTTGTTCTAAGATTGGCTTTGAGAGTATTTTATTCTCCTAAAAAACAACATTACCGCCAAAATGCTAAAAATGGAGAAAATGGCGGTAATGACCCTCTGAGCGATATTAAAGAAAAGGGAATTTGACACGATTTTTCAAAAAGGTGTTGACGAGTCGTTTCATTATCGCTATAATCTTTCTTGCGCTTTGAGAAATGGGTACAAACTCAAACAAGCGGGCCTTTAGCTCAGTTGGTTAGAGCAACCGGCTCATAACCGGTCGGTCTTGGGTTCGAGTCCCTGAAGGCCCACCACTTAGAAGCTAACTTGAAAATCTTATATATACATGGGAGAATTCCCGAGCGGCCAAAGGGGGCAGACTGTAAATCTGTTGTCACCGACTTCGGTGGTTCGAATCCACCTTCTCCCACCAAGAGAGTTGATCTTTTGATCAGCTCTCTTTTTTCTTGTTTAACTTTTCAAACTGTTTTACAATCTACATATAATCTGATGAAAACATATACGGAGGTATATATGAATATATTAGTTAGCGGCGGTACAGGTTTTATCGGTTCCCACACATGTGTTGAGCTCATTAACGCCGGACATGATGTTATCGTGTTCGATAATCTTTCCAACTCAAAAGAAAACACGCTCGATAAGATCGAAACCATCACGGGCAAAAGACCGAAGTTCTACCTTGCCGATATGCGTAACGAGGACGATCTGGAGAAGATCTTTTCCGAGAACAGTATAGATGCCGTGATCCATTTTGCTGGATTAAAGGCAGTAGGGGAAAGTGTCGCCATGCCGCTTGAGTACTATAAGAATAATATCTGCGGTACATTGAACCTTCTTGAGGTCATGAAAAAGCACGACGTGAAGAATTTCATCTTTTCCTCTTCTGCCACGGTCTACGGTAAACCGGAGTTTATTCCGATCACGGAAAAGTGTCCTTTGGGAGAGACGACAAACCCTTATGGCGAGACGAAGAAGATGCAGGAGAGGATCCTGACGGATTTCCAGAAAGCGAACCCGGACTGGCATATTGTTCTTCTGCGTTACTTCAACCCGATCGGATGTCATGAGAGCGGCATCATCGGTGAAGAGCCGAACGGAATCCCGAATAACCTCATGCCTTACATCATGCAGGTCGCAGCAGGCAAACTTCCGATGCTGCGCGTGACCGGCAACGATTATGACACACCGGATGGAACCGGAGTACGTGACTATATCCATGTAGTCGATCTGGCAAAGGGTCATGTGGCCGTATTGAAGAAACTGGCTGATGAATCCGGCGTATATATCTACAATCTTGGTACCGGCAAAGGGTACAGCGTTCTGGATATCGTACATGCTTTTGAAAAGGTCAATGGCATCACGATCCCGTATCAGTTTGCAGAGAGAAGACCGGGTGATATTGCGGTTTCTTATTCGGATCCATCCAAGGCAAAAGAAGAACTCGGCTGGGTCGCTGAATACGATCTGGACCGCATGTGTCTGGACGCTTTCCGGTTCGCGAAGAATACTCTGACCGCTAATTGACAGCATTTTAGGAGTGTGCTAATATGTTTTTCGTCGCAACGGGGTTGTGGCGGAATGGCAGACGCAGCAGACTCAAAATCTGCCGACCATAAATCGTATGGGTTCAAGTCCCATCAGCCCCACCAAGCCTAAATAAGTTTCCCCCATCAGTTCCTTATCGATATGAACTATGGGGGTTACTTTTTCGCAATAAAACAATCTATTATGAAAAATTTGTCATTTGCAAGTTCTTTCGATATGAAATAATATATATTAGCTATTGGAAATAAGCATACACAAGGAGAAAAAACAGAAATGGAGAATCGTTCAGAAATCACCAATGTCGAATTAGAAAAAAGTAAAGACATCATTTCCAAGATCACCACATCTTACTACGAAAAAATGGTCGGTCAGACCAGACTTGGCTGGTCGCTCCTGATCTCGATCATATCAAACGGACATATCCTTCTTGAATCTGTCCCGGGTCTCGCGAAGACAACCGCTGCAAAAACACTTACCGACGCGGTAAACGGAAAGTTTTCCCGTATCCAGTGTACACCGGACCTTCTGCCAAGTGACATTATCGGTACACAGATTTTCAATTACACAACAAACACTTTCGAGACAAAGCTTGGTCCGGTTTATGCAAACTTTGTCCTCCTCGACGAAATCAACCGTTCCAGTGCGAAGACACAGAGTGCTATGCTCGAAGTCATGCAGGAACACCAGACAACTATCGGCGGCTTAAACTACGCCATGCCGAAGATCTTCACGGTTATCGCTACGCAGAACCCTATCGAGCAGGAAGGTACATATCTTCTTTCCGAGGCACAGCTTGACCGTTTCTTGATCAAAGAGAAGATCGATTATCCGACTCAGGACGAAGAGTTTGAGATCCTGAACCGTATCGAGCGTGATGTATTCTCCAATACCCAGTCTGTCGTGGAACTTGAGGATCTTTACTTCTTACAGCAGATGGCTAAGAAAATCTACCTTGACGATGCGATCAAGAGATACATCATCAGTATCGTAAATGCCACACGTCATGCTGAACAGGTGATCGGCAAAGAGCTTGCTGAATACATCACCCTTGGTTCCAGTACCCGTGGCTGCATTGCCTTGATGGAAGTTTCCAAAGCTGTTGCCCTGATCAATGGCCGAAGCTATGTAACTCCGGACGACGTAAAGACACTGATCCACAGTGTACTGCGTCACCGTATTTCCCTGAACTTCGCCGCTGTTGCTGATGGAGTAACAGAAGAGCAGATCATTGATAAGATTGTAGGAGCGATTGCTACACCATGATTCTTGACTACGTTACAAGAATAAAAGCGAATATTGCCATACATACAAAGATCAAAGCGACAAGTATCCTGGACGGATCGTATAAATCTGTCTTTATGGGTCGAAGCTTGAATTTCGAAGATCTTCGTGAATACATTCCGGGGGACAGCATCCGTGATATCGACTGGAAAGCTTCCTCCAGAAGCCGTTCGCTTCTGGTAAAGCGATATATCGCAGAGAAGAAGCACAATATCCTTATCGTCTTTGATACTGGTGCGAAGATGAGTGCGCATACGGACAAGATGGAGATCAAGAAGGATGTCGCGCTGTTTTCGGCCGGAACGCTGGCTTACCTTACGTATTCCAACGGTGATTTCTGCGGAGCTTTGTATAATGTGGATGGAAAGATGCGTTACTATCCTTTGCGTACGCGTCTTTACGATATTGAACATTTCCTTTCCTGTTATGATTCGGATGTCCAGAAGTCTTCCAAATCAGACCTGAACAAAACCCTGGAGTATCTTATGAAGAACTTTCGTCGGAAGATGGTTGTCTTTGTTGTCACGGATATGATGGGAATCAACTCTGTATCGGAAGTGGTATTGAAGAAGCTGATCTGTCAGCACGATCTGCTTTTCATCAACATCAACGATATCGATCTGACAGGTGGAAGTTCTTTTAAAGTAGAAAACAAAAGATATCTTCCTGAATTCATCACGGGCAACAAGAAACTGGCCCAGATGGAAAAAAGCATGAAGCAGCAGATCAACGAGAAAAATGAGAAGATGCTGCTTCGTCATGCGATCCTTTCGACAAAGATTGGAAGCAAGGAAGAGATCACTTACAAGTTAACTGAATTACTGGAGAGACACAGATATGCCGCAAACCACTGAAACACCCAATATTGACGTCTCTGTGGATCTGCAGGACCCGTTTTCCTATATGCTTACTCCAATAATCATAATAGGAATCGTGATCCTTCTCGCTGCGGCTGCTTTGATCCTTTTCGAGATCTATCGGAGAAATAAGAACGCCCCGATCAAGGTCAAAGAACCAAAGCCGGTCGTTTTCAAACCGAAAGACAAGACGCAGATCAAGGCAGAGTATCTCGAGAAAGTCGAGAAGATCCGTGCGGCATATTCATCCGGAGCCATGGATGTCCGTACCGCCCACCAGGAGCTGTCTGCAATCATTCGTATGTTTGTACATGAAATGACGGGTATCAACACTCAGAATTTCTCGCTTACCGAATTGAAAGCACATAAGATCACTTCCATCAGCGGACTGATCGAAGAGTTCTATGCGCCTGAATTCGCACAGCGTTCTGAGAAAGATACGATTAATTCAATCAATGATGCAAGGAAGGTGATCGAATCATGGAACTAAAGAATCCTTATGTTCTGTATATTGGTATTCCTGTCATCGTTGTACTTGCTTTGATAGGATATGGTTATTCCAAGAAATATAAGAGCGGTAAGAAAGTAGCGAACACAGACTATCTCGAAGCAACTCCGTACTTCAAGAGAAAGCTGATGGCTTTCCGATTCTACAGAGTGGCCATGATCGTTTGCCTGATCGCAGCGCTTTCGACACTTCTGATTTTGATCTCACGTCCGTCCAAGACAAATAAAGAGACAACAGAGATCCATAACCGCGATATTTTCCTGTGCCTGGACACATCCGGATCCATGTACAAACTGGACCTGGAATTGTGTAAGAAGATGAAAGAACTCGTACAGGGCCTTCAGGGCGAACGTTTCGGCATTACGATCTTTAACTGCCAGACAGTAACCCTGGTTCCGCTTACTTCGGATTATGACTATGTCATGGAAGTACTGGACAACATCGAAGAAGCCTGCCGAATCGGTGCCGGCGATGACCTGACGTATTTCCTCAACGAGGGGTATTTTTCAAAGTACATGTACATCATTGACGGTACCCAGACTTATGATCAGAATGGTTCCTCATTGATCGGTGATGGTCTTGCTTCCACGATCTTCCAGTTCCCGGATGTTATGGAAGACCCTTCGAGAACCCGTGTCATCGTCTTTGCAACTGATAACCAGTTATACGGCACACCGTTCGTTCAGCTGGATGAAGCGGCAGAACTCTGCAAGAAGCTCGGAATCATCGTTTTCGGTGCTGCTCCGGCTGAAGTTGAAGATATCGACGAATTCACCCGTTGTATGAGACTTACGGGGGGAGACCTTTTCACACTGAAGTCTACAACAATGACGAAGGATCTGGTTCGCGCAATCGATAAGACCGATACTTCCATCTTAGAGAAAACCGAGGTATATGTAGTGGAATATCCGGAAAAACTGGTTTTTATCACTACAATGGCTCTTTGCTTATATTTTGTGATCAGTAAAAGGATTAAAGCATGAAGATACATCCGATAATACCAATATGGATAATGAGTATACTGTGCATCGGTATGATATGCCTGAAGCGAAAGGGCATCTGGAATTATATCCGTCAGATCCTGATCGTCGTTCTGCTGTTTGCCATGAATCTTCGTATCATGGTCTATTCGAACGATGTGGAGAAGCGCCAGTTAGATATCGATGTTCTCTTTGTAATCGACAATTCCATGAGTATGCTTGCTGAAGACTATAACGGAGACGGTCGACGGATCGATGCCGTGAAGAGCGACTGCGAATATATCATGGACAAGCTGACCGGCGCGAGGTTCTCCGTAATCGAATTCGGTAACTACGCCAATCGTCTTGCACCGTATACAAGTGACATTACCGCCATCCAGACAGCGATCAATTCTCTGGAAGGACAGACGCAGTACTATGCAACAGGTACATCCCTCAATCTTCCTTATGAGACGGTAAAAGAAGTACTGGAGAAAAACCGTGAGAACAATCCAGACAGAACGCAGGTATTGTTCTTCTTCAGTGATGGAGAAATCACGACCAAAAACGAAAAACTGGATTCATATGCATCCGCGGCTGATTACATCGATGGCGGTGCCGTACTCGGCTATGGCACGACAGAAGGCGGCCGAATGAAGGTACATAGTTACGAAGGTGACTACGGCGATCCTTTCTACATGCAGACACGAGACAAGAGCGGAAGACTGGTCGATGCGATCTCCTATATCGATGAAAGCAATCTGAAGCAGATTGCCAAAGATCTTGAATTGAATTATTATCTTGCTGAAAACCAGGATGCCGTACGCGACATGATCATTGACCTTACCAATTATCTCAATGAAATGGCAACTTCCGAGCATCTGGGTGATGAAGGTTATTCCGAGACCTATTACTGGTTCGCCATTCCTATGGTCGGACTGTTGATCTATGATCTGATCTATTACAAAAGGAGGCTTAGAGGATGAAGAAGAAGATTATTATTGCTGCTTTTACCATAGCTGGCCTCATATTGCTGAAATTTGTATTCACTTATATGTATAACGAGTGGGTCATTACCAGATATGATGAGGAGGATTACTCAGAAAACTTCAGTCTTTTGGAGATGATGAACTTAACTGAGCAGTACATCGTTTACTACAACAACGGTAACGTTTCCTACCAGCTTCATAACTACGATGATGCCATCCAATACTATGAACAGGCTTTGGAAAAAGATCCGCCGGAAGGAAAGGAATGTCCGATACGTATAAACCTTGCTCTCGCAAAACTCGGCCTTCTGGACAAAGATTGTTTCTCCGAGAAAAATATTGAGAATACGATCGCACTTCTGCAGGATTGCCTGCATATCCTTTCTGAAGATGGATGTGCTACGGATGACGGAAACGGTCATGATAATCGTGCGCAGAGATTGTATGACGAGATCAAGGAATTGTTGCAGCAGGCGGAAGAAGAACAGCAAAAGCAGCAGCAACAGCAGCAGAACGATCCTTCGGATCAGTCTGAATCTTCCGATGAGTCCGAGTCGAACCAGCAAAGCAGTGATCAGCAGGGAAGCGACGAGAGCAATAACATGGATCAGGATCAGCAAAGACAATCCCAGATCCAGAGCCAGATGGAAAGCATGATGCAGCAGGCCAACCAGAACCGCCAGAATGAGAGACGCAAGAATGAAGCGCAGAACAATGACTGGAACTGGTATTATGATGAAGAACCAGTTTGGTAATTTCATATTGCGTTTTACCTGATATTGGATTATCATCTTAACAACGTATCCTTTAATCTGCTCCAGAGAGAGTAGAAAGGTTGTGTTTCGATGATCAGTCCGATTCAGCAGAAAGCGCGGATCAATTAGATATTAGACCGACTTTGAAGGGTGCGAAAGAACAGCCGCAGAGTCGGTTTTTTGTTGTGTAAAACAGGAAGGAGTGGTGTAGTTGAAAGATTTTCATGAGAAGACCTTATTGATGGACGCACAGGCGATCAACCGAGCCTTGATCCGTATCTCGCATGAAATCATCGAGAAAAACAAGGGACTCGAAAACGTTGTTTTGATCGGTATCCAGCGTCGAGGTGTCCCAATGGCGGAACGCATTGCCAAAGTTTTGGAAGAAGTAGAAGGAACAAGGCCGAATGTAGGAATTTTGGATATTACCTTTTATCGTGATGATCTCTCCACACTGGCCGCCCATCCTGTCGTCAATGGAACAGCGATCCATTTTAACATCAATGATAAGAAAATCGTCTTGATCGATGACGTCTTATTTACCGGAAGAACGGTACGAGCAGCGATCGAGGCGATTTTTGATATGGGCCGTCCGGCCTGCATCCAGCTTGCGACTCTGGTTGACAGAGGACACAGGCAATTACCGATCCGTTCGGATTATGTAGGAAAGAATGTACCTACTTCCAATACGGAGATGGTTTCCGTCCAGTTTACTGAAATCGACGGACAAGATCGTGTAGTGCTTTGCGAAGAGGTGAAATAATGGGACTAAGAAGTAAGGATCTGTTAGGGTTAAAACAATTGACTGCCGAGGAGATCATGGAGATCCTCGATACAGCCAAGATGATGAAGTTGGTGTTGACTTCAGGAAATAAGAAAACATCACATCTTCAGGGTAAATCAGTAGTAACGCTGTTTTACGAAAACAGCACAAGAACAAGACTGTCATTTGAACTGGCTTCCAAATACATGGGATCGGCCAGTGCTAACATCACGACATCAGGCAGTTCGGTAAATAAAGGTGAGTCGCTTCTCGATACGGCTAGAACGATCGACATGATGGCCACAGACATCATTATCATGCGTCACAGCCAATCCGGCGCACCGCATTATCTTGCACCAAGAGTAAAGGCTTCGATCGTAAATGCAGGAGACGGCATGAACGAACATCCAACGCAGGCACTTCTTGACATGTTCACGCTGTATGAGAAGTATGGCCATCTGGATGGGCTGAAAGTGGCCATCTGCGGTGACCTCTATCACAGCCGTGTCGTACGAAGCAACGTGATCGGTTTGACTAAACTCGGCTCGACCGTATCCGTCGCCGGTCCTCGGACCATGGTCCCGATCGGACTGGAAAAGATGGGATGCACAGTCTGCCGCAATGTATCCGAGGCAGTAAAGGATGCCGATGCAGTCATGGGCCTTCGCGTCCAGCTGGAAAGACAGCAGAAATCCCTGTTCCCGTCGGTAGCTGAATATGCAAGATTCTACTCCATCTCCGAAGATGTGCTGAAACTGGCAAAGCCGGATGCATATCTGCTCCATCCGGGTCCTTGCAACCACGGTGTTGAATTACCTACAAGCGTATATGACTGCCCGCAATCCGTGATCAATGAGCAGGTCACAAATGGTGTAGCGGTCCGCATGGCTGTACTTTACTTACTGATGGCAAGGAGAAATCAAGAATGAAAAGAATAGAGATCGTAAATGCAACGCATTATAAAACAGGTGAGAAGATCAACATTTTTATTGAAAACGGTGTCTTTGTAGACTCTCTTTCTGACAAGGCCGATGAAGTGATCGAGGCAGATGGACTTACTGTAATGCCGGGTCTTGTCGATATGCACTGTCATCTTCGCGAACCAGGATTTGAATATCGTGAGGATATTAAAACCGGTACGAGGAGTGCTGCCAAGGGCGGTTTTTCCAGCGTCTGCTGCATGCCGAACACCAAGCCGGTCTGCGATAATGCCGCAGTAGTAGAAGGCATCTTAAGAAAAGCCGAGCAGGTCGGATCCGCAAATGTTTTCCCAATCGGTGCAGCCAGCAAAGGCCTCGAGGGAAAAGAGATCGCTGAAATGGGCCTCATGAAGGAAGCCGGAATCGTAGCGGTTTCCGATGACGGAAGACCGATTGCCACCGCCAACCTTCTGAAAAAAGTCATGGAATATGCCTCTGACTTTGATCTGCCGGTATTAAACCACTGTGAAGATCTTTCCATCGCAGAAGGTGCGATGAACGATGGTGACGTCGCCACTTCTCTGGGACTTCGCGGAATCCCTGCGATCGCAGAAGAGATCATGATCGCAAGAGATATCCTGACTGCAGAATATCTTGAAATGCCGATCCACATCTGCCACGTCAGCACCAAAAGAGGCATCGACATCATCCGCCTGGCAAAAAAGCGCGGTGTACGCGTGACTTGTGAAACTTGCCCGCATTACTTCTCGCTGACTGAGGATGCATGTGAATCCTATAACTCGAACTTCAAGATGAACCCACCGCTTAGAACGGAAGAAGACCGTAAGGCGGTAATCGAAGGTCTGAAAGACGGAACGATCGACTGTATCGTTACTGACCATGCACCGCACCATGTTGACGAGAAGGATATTGAATTCTCTCTGGCCAATAACGGTATCATCGGTTTTGAAACTGCCTTCGGTGTAGGGTATACTTATCTGGTCAAACCTGGATACCTGAGTCTTGATGAGATGGTCGACAAGATGACCATTAATCCATCGAAGATACTGCATCTTGGACGTGGAACACTGGACAAGGGCATGCCTGCAGATGTCACGCTGGCAGACCTTTCTTCCGAATATGTCTACACGAAAGAAGAGATACTCAGTAAATCCACGAATTCACCGTACATTGGTGAAACACTGACTGGAAGAGTAAAAGTTACGATCACAGGAGGAAAGATCACATATGACGAACTTCGCTGACAAACTGCTTGCAAATATCGAAAAGTGCAATAACCCGACTGTTATGGGTCTGGACCCGAAACTGGATTATCTGCCGGAAGCCATGCTTCAGGAATGGCTTGATGAAGCAAAGAAGCAGAAAGAAGCAACAGGACAACCTGTAAATATGCAGATGACAACAGGCATGGCGCTTTTTGATTACAATCGTCTTCTGATCGACGCTGTGTATGACATCATTCCGGCGATCAAGCCTCAGTTTGCCTATTATGAGATGTACGGCATGCACGGAATCATGGCTCTTAGAAAGACCATCCAGTATGCTCAGGACAAGGGTATGCTGGTCATTGCAGATGCCAAAAGAAACGATATCGGCACGACGGCAACAGCTTATGCCAACGCCATCATCGGTGAAACAAAGATCATCGACGAGACCAGTGCCTGCATGTTTGACTGCGATTGCATCACGGTAAACGGATATCTGGGCATTGACGGAATCAAGCCTTTCATGGATGTGGCGAAAGAGAAGGGAAAAGGACTCTTCGTCCTCGTCCGTACCTCCAATCCGTCAGCCGGAGATCTTCAGGATCTGAAGCTGGAAGATGGCCGCATGGTTTATGAAGCCATGGCGGAGAATGTTGAAAAATGGGGCCAGGAACTGATCGGTGAATCCGGCTTCAGCTCTGTCGGCGCAGTCGTTGGCGCGACATGGCCGGAGCAGGCAGTGAAAGCACGTGAGATCATGCCACACGCTCTTATCCTGATCCCGGGATACGGAGCACAGGGCGGTTCCGGAAAAGACGCCGTCGCCTCTTTTGTAAACGGAAAAGGCGGCATCGTAAATGCTTCCCGCTCACTGATGTGTGCATGGAAGAAGAGAACAGACATTGATCCGATGGAGCTGACAGAAATGCATGGGCCATCCGGCGCACCATTGCTCGGATTCCAGAAGGCTACACGTGAAGAAGCGCTCCGCATGAGAGACGATCTGAATTCCGCATTACAAGCATAAACAGGAGACGATATGAAGTCTGAATATAAAGCAAAACTCATTAATATACGAAGTCTCGGCGAAACCTGTTCGATCCTGACATTTTTATGCCCCGAGATCGCTGGTGAAGGAAAGCCGGGACAGTTCGTCAATCTTTCCTGTCCGCATTTCTTAAAGAGACCTTTCGGAATCATGTGCACAGACAAAGACGCCGGCACTTTCTGTATCGGCGTAAGAAAAGTCGGAAAAGGCACAGAAGAGATCCTTGCTTCCAAAGAAGGAGACGAGTTTACCTGTCTTGGTCCTTTGGGAAACGGATTTGATTTCACCGATGTGAAGAAGCTTCTCCTTGTCGGAGGAGGCACGGGTATTTTCCCGATCTACTTCGCCGCTGACTACGCCCAGAAACACGGCATTCCGACTGTGATCGCAAATGGATACCGCTGCAAATGCGACGCGTTCCTTTACGACGAGTTTTCGAAAGAAACGTCTGACTTTTATGTCACGACGGATGCCGGTGATCTTGGCATCAAGGGAAATGTCATGAATTGTCTGGAAGATCTCGACAGCAGCCTGATCGAAGGAGCGACAGTTATGGTTGTCGGTCCTGGGATCATGATGAAGAAAGTATCCGAGTGGGCGAAGGCAAAAGGACTCTCCTGCTTCGTTTCGCTGGAACAGCGTATGGCTTGCGGAATCGGCGCCTGCCTGGTCTGCGTATGCAAGATCAAGGCGGAAGAAGAAGGAAAAGAATTTGTCCATAAACGCTGCTGCAAAGATGGACCGGTTTTCCGCGCAGAGGAGGTGATCTGGTGAGTATTTCCGTTCAAGTTGGTAAAGTTAAACTCAAAAACCCGATCATTCTGGCTTCGGGAACATGTGGTTTCGGCCGTGAACTTGCCGAGTACATGGACCTCAGCAAGCTTGGTGCTCTTTCTTCAAAAGGACTGACCTTGCTGCCTCGCGACGGAAACAAGGGTGTCCGTGTTGCAGAAACGCCTTCCGGCATGTTGAATTGTGTCGGTCTTCAAAACCCGGGCGTAGATGCTTTTCTAAAGACAGAGCTCGACTACATGGTCAAATCCGGTGCCGGTGTAGTTGTTAACGTCGCTGGTCATTCGAACGAAGATTACATCGCCATGGTCGAAAAGCTGGATCCATACAAAGACAAGATCGATGCACTCGAGCTGAACTTTTCCTGCCCGAATGTAAAAGAGGGCTGTATGGTCATCGGGTCTTCGCCGGTTGCCATCAAGGCTCTGGTTTCCGATCTGCGCAAAAGAACAGATCTTCCTTTGTGGGTCAAGCTGACACCGAATGTCACATCGATCTCTGAAACAGCAAAAGGTGCAGAAGCCGGTGGTGCTGACGCGATCGTTGCGATCAACACGATGCTCGGCATGGCGATCGACATCCGTACAAGAAGACCGATCCTGCATAACAATACAGGCGGACTTTCCGGTCCGTGTGTAAAGCCGGTCGCGATCCGCATGGTGCATGACATCTATTCGGCAGTTAAGATCCCGGTTGTTGGCTGTGGCGGCATCTCGACATATGAGGATGTCCTGGAGTTCATGATCGCCGGCGCATCGGCAGTAGAACTTGGAACGATCTCCCTTGTACATCCGACACGTCCTGAAGAGATCGTTGATGACCTTGAGAAGTATGTAAAAGAAAACAATATCGAAGAACTGGCGTCTCTTACCGGAACGCTGGAATTGTGGAGGTAAACGACTATGACGATTGCTGATTATTTATTTGCGACAAACGCAGTACGTGTAAGTGACCCGGAGAAGCCATTCTGGTATGCTTCCGGAACACTTGGACCTTTCTACGTAAATACACATTTTCTGATCGAATCGGAAGAGAAGGCCAATGAACTTCTCGCTCTGATCGAAGAAGCCGCAGCGGGTGACAGAGCAGATTTCCTGACCACGATCCTGCCGTTTGTAAAAAAGCAGTATGAAACGTCCGAATCTTACCGTCTTGTAATCGATCTGATCGTTTCCAAGGCAAAAGAACTGGACTTCGACATCATCTCGGGTGGTGAGCGCCGTGACTTTTTCTTCTCGCTCATGCCGGCTTATCTTCTTGGCAAGCCGCACCTTTCCATCTTTAAAGACGGGGAGACCTACTTCTCCGAGACCGTGGAGGGAAAGGCTGTCAAAGTCGGTGAAGGAGATCTTTCCGGAAAGAAGTCCCTGCATATCGCTGACCTGATCACAGAAGCTTCCAGCTATACAAAAGCTTGGATCCCATCCATCCGCGGTGTAGGCGCAACCATCTCCGATACGATCGCTGTAATCGACCGTCTGCAGGGTGGTGAAGCGAACCTCGCTAAAGAAGGCGTAAACATGTATACCTTCGCCAAGATCGAACTCTCGCTCTTTGATGAAGCTGTAGAGAAGGGCATTCTGACAACTGCCCAGCGCGATATGGTTTCCGATTTCATGGACAGCCCAATCGACTACATGAAAGCCTTCCTGGTTGCGCATCCGTCCTTCATCGACGAACAGATCGCATTAGGCGGCAAACCGCAGCAGAGAGCCGAGATGGCAATTTCCCGCGGCTATGTTCCCGGAAGAACAGAAGTATGACCGAACAGGACCGGATCACATCTAAACTGGCCGTTCCTTATCATCTGACATATGGACGCTATAAACGACTCAAGATCACGCTCGACAATGACGGGCGTGTTCTTGCATTCGCGTCCAAAAGGATCTCCATCCGCGAAATCGAGAATTTCATCGAAGAGCATATTTCCTGGATCGAAAAGCACCAGAAAAAGATCCTTGCTACCACCAAGCTTGAGTACGAAAGCGTGGAGGAGCAGAAAAGGAAAATCAAAGAACTCAAAGCCTGGGCAAATGCTTTTCTCGCAGAATATGACGGCTTGAAACCCAAAAGGGTGACGATCAAGCATATGAGCAGCCGCTGGGGATCCTGCTCGTCTTCGGGAAACATATCGCTGAACTACTTTCTGTCCGAGCTGGACGAGCCGCTTCGGGAATATGTGTTTATCCATGAACTCTCACATTTATATCAGATGAACCACTCGCCGCTTTTCTGGAGCAAGGTAGGGGAAAGGTGTCCGGATTACAAGTCCAGAAGAAAGGCCCTGAAACAATACCGGCTGCCTCAAAAACCTTCTTGAAAATGCCTATTTTCTTGTTGTTTTTCGAATTATTTTGGTATACTAAGTATATTGTTAGTGAAATACGAGGGATACAGTTATGAAGAATATTCCATTATACGAAGTCCGTCACATCGAAGATCTGCGCGATATGCTGAAACAGAGCGTGGAATTATATGGGGATCTGCCGCTTTTCTACTATAAGAAAGTGAAGGGCGGAGACTACGAGTTCTACACTTTCAACGAGTATAACAAAGCCGTGCAGGCGTTGGGAACCGGTCTTTCCCATCTATGTGGTCTTGGATCCCGTATTGCGATCCTTGCCGAGACCCGGTATGAGTGGTATGTATCCTATCTTGCAACAACCAACGGCACCGGCATCATCGTTCCTTTGGACAAAGAACTTCCTCCGGAAGAAGTGGCCAGCTGCCTGAACCGCGCGGAAGTAAACTGCGTGATCTATTCTTCCTCAAAGCAGAAAGTCATCGATGAGATCAAGGACACCATCCCGGGCGTGACTAACTTTATCTGCATGGATAAGACCGATAAAGAGGGCGTGCATTATTTCTACGATGTTTTGAATAAAGGACAGGAGCTTTTGGATTCCGGCGACCGTCTTTTCCTGGATGTGCCCATCGACAGAGAAGCCATGACCGTTCTGCTTTTTACAAGTGGTACGACCGCACAGAGCAAAGCAGTTATGCTCTGCCAGAAGAATATCTGTAAGAACCTTGAGGGCATGTGTTCCATGTGTTATATCGATCAGAACGATATGTTCCTGTCGGTACTGCCTTTGCACCATACCTATGAATGCACATGTGGCTTCCTTTGCCAGGTCTATCGTGGTTCCCATATTGCGATCTGTGAAGGTCTCCGCTACATCGTGCCGAACATGCAGCAGTCCAAGGTCTCCATTATTCTGGTCGTTCCGCTCATGCTTGAAAAGTTCCATAAGAGCATCATGTCCAAAGCGAAAGCCACGAAGAAAATGGCCAGAAAGTTCGAATTCGGCCGTAAGCTTTGTAAGTTCCTGCTGTTCTTCGGAATTGATAAGAGAAAGAAGATCTTCAAACAGGTACACGAAACTTTTGGAGGAAATCTCCGTCTGATCATCTCTGGTGGTGCGGCAATCGATCCACAGATCCTTCAGGATATGCAGGATATGGGTTTCCCATGTATTCAGGGTTATGGTCTCACAGAGTGTGCACCGATCCTGGCTTTGAACCGTGACTGTGATTTTAATAACCGCGCTGCCGGTCTTCCGCTTCCGGATGTGGATGTACAGGTCATTGATAAGGACGAAAACGGCATTGGTGAGTTCATTGCCAAGGGCGATAACGTCATGATGGGTTACTACAAAAACGAAGAAGCGACGAAAGAAGCGCTGGACGAGAATGGTTATTACCATACCGGCGATCTCGGCTATATCGATAAGGATGGTTTCTGCATCATTACCGGACGTAAGAAGAACGTCATCATCGCCAAGAACGGTAAGAACGTATTCCCGGAAGAGATCGAGACCATGTTGAGCATGTCTGATTATGTAGAAGAGTGCCTCGTTTCCGGTGAGGAAGAGAATGATGATGTCATCATCACAGTAACGATCTTCCCATGCATGGAAGAAGTGAAGAAGCTTCTTGGAGATAACCCGGATGACGACGCAATCCAGAACCTCATGGAAGATGAAGTCTCCAAGGTCAACAAGAATCTGGTCAACTATAAGCATATCAAGCGTGTCGTTCTCCGTGATACGGAATTTGACAAGACGACCAGCAAGAAGATCAGAAGACAGTATAAGAATTAACAGGAGGAGTTTTTAGTTCTATGTTATCCACCGCGAGTATGGAGCGCATTCTCACCGCGGCATTGTCGCACGGCGGTGATTTCTCCGAAATCTATATCGAGCGGACGAAAGTATCGTCCGTTTCGCTTCTAAATGGTGTAGTAGAGAGTACCGGTTCAAGTATTGATTGCGGAATCGGTATTCGCATTTTGGAAGGCGATAAATGTGTTTACGTTTATTCCAATGACTTATATAACGAAGAAAAGCTGATCCGCATGGCAAAGAATGCTTCAGCTTCATTAAGCGAAGTCCCGGGAGGAAGAACGGTCTATCTTCAGCCTTCGATCTCCTATCTTTCCCAGCCTTGCCAGATTTCGCCATCAAGCGTAGCCAAGTCGGAAAAAGTAATTAAACTCAAGCAGGCCGGTGAAACTGCGAAGGCATATTCTTCCTTGATTTCCCAGACCAGTGCGGCCTGTGCAGATACGGAAAAAGAAATCTGGATCGCAAATTCAGACGGACTCAATGTGAAGGACAAGCGTTGCCGAAGCCGATTGATCGTGCAGGCGATCGCTACAGACGGAAACGATAAGCAGACAGGCTATTTCGGTCCGGGAAGCGGTGAAGGCTATGAGTTCACGGAAAAATACGATCTCGACGAAAAGGCCCGAGAAGCCGCAAGGATCGCGTCGACCATGATCAAAGCGAAGCCTTGCCCGTCAGGAAAGATGCCGGTCGTGCTCGGTAACGCTTTTGGTGGAGTTATCTTTCACGAAGCCTGCGGTCATGCTCTGGAAGCAACGGCCGTTGGTATCCATTCATCCTATTTTACCGATAAAAAAGGAACGGCGATCGCAAGTCCTATCGTGACGGCGTATGACGATGCCAGGATCAAGAAGGAATGGGGCAGTTATGACGTCGATGATGAAGGTACGCCTTCCACGACGAATCTTCTTATTAAAGACGGTATTTTGAACAGCTATCTGATCGATAAGATTGGAAGCAGAAGAATGGGTGAGCCATCTACCGGCTGTTCCCGCCGCCAAAACTATGCATTTGCTCCGACTTCCCGTATGTCCAACACGTTTATTGCGGCTGGAAAGAGCACACCGGAAGAAATCATTGCAGATACGGAATATGGACTTTATGCTGCCAACATGGGCGGTGGTTCCGTGGATACGGCAACCGGAGAATTCAACTTCTCCGTAAACGAAGCGTATATCATCCGTAACGGTAAGATCTGCGAGCCGGTAAAAGGCGCGACGCTGATCGGCAAGGGCAACGAAGTCCTGATGAACATTGACCGTGTCGGTAATGACCTGAAGCTTTCTCAGGGCGTCTGTGGTTCGGTAAGCGGTAATATTCCGGTCGACGTAGGTCAGCCGACGATTCGTGTTTCAGAGATCACTGTCGGAGGACAGGCATAAGAAGGGATAAATATGGATACAAGAATTCGTTCATTTATTGATACTTTATTGAAAAGAGCGGTGGAAGAAGGCTTTGTTGAGTCAGAAGTGTATTTTGAGTCAGACGCCTCGACCGCTGTGCAGGCACTGGAAGGCAAGATCATCCAGTTTGAAAGTTCCGATGCATCCGGGCTTTCTTTCCGTGGTCTTTATAATGGCCAGATGGGCTATGCCTATACGGAAGATATCAGTGATGACATGATCCCGTTTCTCCTTTCCCAGGCGAAAGATAACTGCAAAGTTCTGGAAGTAAAAGAGAAGATCACAGTTTACGAAGGAGACAAGGAATATCCTGAGTTTAACGGCTTTAATGAGGAGCTTGCCAAGATCGGCTATCAGGAGATGGCGGATGCCGCGCTGGCTCTGGAAAAAGAAACGCTAGCCTATGACAAGCGCATCGAATCCGTAGATGACTGCTTTGTTGCCTATTCCAGCGGCACACTCCTGATCATCAATTCCAAAGGCATGGTATGCGAAAGCCAGGACAACTCCCTTGACGTGTATGTCGGATGCCGCGCCAAAGAAGGCGAAGATGTACAGACAGCCGGGAAGAGCTGGTCCTTCTCCTCGCTAGGCGACCTGAATATCAGTAAGTGCGCGGAAACAGTCGGTAAGAAAGTGATCGGCAAGCTTGGCGCACATTCGATTCCTTCCGAGAAAACCTCTGTCATCCTCGACAGATTCGCCGCAAGAAGCCTGCTTGGGGCATTCGCCGGTGCTTTTTCCGCAGAAGCCATGCAAAAAGGACTGTCCCGGTTAGCTGGCCGTGTAGGGGAGAAGATCGCTAACGACAATATCACTTTGATCGATGAAGGAATGATCGATAAGAGCCAGTTCTGTATTCCTTTTGACTCAGAAGGCGTATCCGCAAAGCGAACCGTCCTGATCGATAAGGGCGTGTTCACATCTGCGCTTCATAACCGGAAGACTGCACTGGTCGAGGGAAAAGAGAGCACAGGTAACGGATTCCGTGGCGGTGCGAAAGGTTCGCTTGGTATTTCCAACACGAACTTCCACTTTGAAAATGGAAGCCTCTCTTTTGATGATCTTCTAAAGAAGATGAATAACGGCATCCTGATTACGGCGCTTCACGGCCTGCATGCGGGTGTAAATGCCATTTCGGGTGATTTCTCGCTTATGACGGAAGGATTCCTGGTGAAAGACGGCAAGATCACTGAGCCGGTCAACCAGATCACCATTGCGGACAACTTCTTTGATGTGCTTCTTAAGATTGAAGAGCTTGCTGATGACGTGGATTATTTCGCTTTTGACGGCGCACATATCCAGTCTCCAAGCCTTCTGATTCCGAATGTTTCGATTGCCGGTGAATGATCAGAGGATCGTCGGATTCTTGTGATTTTTCTTCATCTTTCTCTTTCTGGTGAGCTTGAAGAAGAGGAGGATGGCAAACGCCAGGGCGCAGCATAATACAGCAACGACCAGGATAATGACGATCCACTTGACGATATCGAAGGAGTCTTTCTTTTCCTCGTTTTTCACCGCTTCGGCCGCAATGCTGCCGTTTACGATTTCAACGGAAAGATAGCCGATCCTGTATGTCGCGGAGTCGGTGAAAACACGATCGATCGGGATCACAAACTCCTGCTGTTTCAAATCCGGCTGGATCACGATATTAGAAAGGTCCACGGTATTACTGTAACCGATGTCAGCTAGAGCGAGCGGAACCGAGTAATAATCCAGATGCTCCAGTTTTGTCGAACTGATCGTAAGGCCAGTCCCCTCGATCGCGGCATTGATCTGCGCGACAGAAGATTCCTTGATATCCAGAAGTTCCTGTTCCTCGATTTTGGTGGAAGTATACTTACTGAAACAATACTCAAGAAGGTTCATCATGTCGCTGTACCGTCTTTCGGCATCTTCCGAATGTAAAATCACGCCGATCAATCGTTTTCCTTCTTTTTCCGCACCCGCAATGATCGTGTATCCGGAAGTGTCGGTATAGCCGGTCTTTCCGCCAATATAGAATTCATATGCGATCTGCGGTGTGGAGACAAAGCGGTTTCCGTTGTTCATGATACGCTTGTCATTATATTTATTGGTCGGCTCCATCGTATAGGACAGGCTGGTGGCGATCTTGATATATTCAGGATGTTTCAATGCCTCTTCAAGGATCAGTGCCATGTCATGGCAGGAAGAATAGTGGTCGCTGGAAGTACGGCCATATGGGCTTGAAAAATGAGTATGAGTACAGCCAAGTTCGATGGCTCTTTCATTCATTTTCTTCACGAATTCCGCCTCGGAACTACTGATTTCGAGGGCAAGCGCCATACAGGCATCGTTAGCCGATTTCAGGATACAGGAATAGAGACATTCTTCGACTGTGACGATCTCGCCCTCGGTAAAGCCGATCCTTACATATCCGTTGGGAATACTTTCATAAGCGGATGATTTGATCGTAATCTCATGGTCGAGCTGAAGTGTTTCAAGTGCGAGAAGGATCGTCATGATCTGCGTGATTCCGGCTGGCGGCATGGGTGTATCGTACTCGTTTCCGACCAGCATGGTGTCGGAAAGAGTGTCATAAACAAGGTAAGCCTGTCCCTGGATTTCAGGAAGTCCAACCGGGTTTTCATCAAGAAGTCCTTGTACCGGGTTTTCCAGTTCTTCGGAAACGCCGCGGATCGCCTGGGAAGAGGCTTCCGTCTCATCTTTTGCCAGTACTTGAAGAGGAAGAAGTGCAAAGATCAAAACGATCGAAACCAAAGAAAGGAGCCCATTCTTGATATAGGAATATTTCTTATTTCTTATATGCATGTCTGCACCTGTTTTCATCATATTTCCACGTTTTTTCATTCACAAAACCCGATTCTTCATGTATCATTAAAGAGGCTTAAAAATACGAAATAAATCGAAATAGAAATCGAGGTAATTTACGTGTCAACTGTTATTGTATCGCAAGATGAGTTATTGCGCTATAATTCTATTCTTGCTTCCCTGAAAAATCAGATTTCCGCGCTCAAAGTGGAAAAAGAACGTGATCTCACTTACTTTATCCGAACCTATGGATGTCAGTTAAATGAAGCCGACAGCGAAAAGCTTGCCGGTGTGCTTCAGGATATCGGTCTCATCGAAGCTTCCGAAGAAGAAGCGCCGGATTTTCTGATCCTGAACACATGTACGATCCGTGAAAACGCCGACGTCCGTCTTTTCGGAAATCTCGGCATGTACAAGACCTGGAAACTCCAGAATCCGGATATGTTCATTGCGGTTTGCGGCTGCATGATGAAACAGGAAGAAAACGTCGCCCGGATCAAGAAGAGCTTTCCTTTCGTAGATGCATGTTTCGGACCTGCCGACCTGCATCTTTTCCCGTCGATCCTTGAGAAAAAACTGGGGCAGAAGAAGCGTGTCTTCATGATTTCCGAAGAAGACTATCTGGTGGAAGATAACGAGATCCCGGTAAAGAGAAAAAGAAAATTCCGTGCACTGGTTCCGATCATGTACGGTTGTAATAATTTCTGCACATACTGTGTTGTTCCGTATACCCGTGGACGTGAGCGTTCGCGTGACTCGAAGATGATCATCGCCCAGCTGCAGGAACTGGCCTCACAGGGCTATAAAGAAGTCATGCTTCTGGGACAGAACGTCAATTCTTACGGAAAAGACAGAGAAGGGGAGATTTCCTTTGCTGAACTTCTGGAGCAGGCCGCGCAGATCAAGGGCTTTTCGCGCATCCGCTTTATGACCTCTCATCCGAAAGATATTTCCGATGAAGTCATCTACACCATGCAGAAGTACCCGAACATCGAGCGTCATCTGCATCTTCCGATGCAGTCGGGAAGCGACCGCATTCTCAAGAATATGAACCGCCACTACGATCAGGCGCAGTATCTGCGCACGGCGTTGAAATTCCGCGAATGCTGTCCGGATGCTACGATTTCGACAGATATCATCGTCGGATTCCCAGGTGAAACGGAAGAAGATTTCCAAGCCACACTGGATGTGATTTCAAAGGTACGGTTCGACAGTGCTTTTACTTTTCAATACTCGAAGCGTCCGGGAACCAAAGCCGCGCTTATGCCGGACCAGATCCCGCAAGATGTCGTCACGGAGCGATTCGGACGTCTTCTGGAGCTACAGAATGACCTGACGTTCCAGTCAAACCGCTCGGTTGTCGGAACGACGGAAGAAATCCTGATCGAGGGAAGAAGCGCCACTGCGTACAACATCCTGACAGGAAGAACAAGATCGAACAGGCTCGTGAATTTCTCGATCCCGAAAGAAACCAAGTATCAGGGCGAAACCATCGATACCGAGGATCCGGCCTTTGACGCAAACCGGTTTGAAGGACTTCTGGCCATGGTCAAGATCACGGGCGCAAGACCTTTTTCCGTAGAAGGGGAACTGGAGAGTTTTATAGATGAATAACGATGAATTATTAACCTACAGCTCTGTGGATGTTTCCCAGCTTTCGCCGATGATGCGCCAGTATTTCGAGATGAAACATCTGGCCAAGGACGCGATCCTGATGTTCCGTCTGGGCGACTTCTACGAGATGTTTTTTGACGATGCGATCATGGTGTCGCGCATTCTGGAACTGACACTTACTTCCCGTGACTGCGGGCTGGAGAAGCGGGCGCCGATGTGTGGTGTACCACATCACTCCGCTTCGTCCTACATGCAGCGTCTGGTTACCCAGGGTTATAAAGTTGCAATCTGTGAGCAGATGGAAGATCCTGCTTTGGCCAAAGGACTGGTGAAGCGTTCGATCACGCGTGTTCTGACGCCGGGTACAGTTACGGATACGAGCGGGCTCGATGATAAGAAGAACAATTATCTGGTCAGTATCTATAAAGTGGGTATGCAGTATGGTGTGGCTTCGGCGGATATCACGACCGGTGTCATCGAAGCAACGCAGCTGATCAGCGGAAACACCGCCTCGCATCTGGTCAATCTTCTGTCGAAGTATCGGGCTTCGGAGTTGATCTATAATGAGGACTTTGTGAAAGATCCTCTGTTTTCTTATATTTCGGATAATCTGGTTGCTTCAGTTACACTGCGCCCGAATGAAGATTTCCGTTCGGGACTGGCAGAACGAGTGCTGCCGGAAGCGTATAAAAAAGAAAAGACGCCAGCCAAAAAAGGGAAAAGATCTTTTGCCGATGAAACAAAGAATATCCTTCTGATCTCCTCCATCGACGCGATCCTTGCGTATCTGGACGAGACGCAGCAGGCTGAGGTCACACACTTTTCAGAGGCCAGGATTTTTGAAATCTCCGATACGATGGAACTCGATATTTCAACAAGGACCAACCTTGAAATCACGCAGACCATCCGTTCTAAATCGAAAAAGGGAAGTCTGCTCTGGGCGATCGATCTGACGGAGACATCGATGGGCGGACGTCTGCTCCGTCAGTTCGTGGAGGAGCCGCTGATCGATATTACAAGGATCAACGAGAGACTGGACGCCGTCGATCAGGCCAAGGAAAACTTTATCGCCAGACAGGAACTTCGTGAAGCGCTGCAGGGCGTATACGATATCGAGCGTCTCGCGTCGCGTATTTCGCTTTCTTCTGTAAACGCCAGAGATCTTCTGTGCCTCCGGAACACGCTCGCCAAGCTTCCTTATCTTCGTGAATGTGCTTCTCACTTTACAAAAGGACTGCTGGCGAAGGCGTATGAGGACCTGGAAGATCTGTCTGATATCTATACGCTTCTCGATAGTTCGCTGGCGGAAGATCCGCCGATTTCGATCCGTGAGGGCGGGATCATAAAGGAAGGCTATCACGAAGAGGCCGATCATCTTCGTCATGCTTCTAAAGACGGTAAGTCGATCATATTGGAGATGGAAGCCAAAGAGCGTGAAGCAACCGGCATCAAGAACCTGAAGATCAGTTATAACAAGGTTTTCGGCTACTATATCGAAGTTTCCAAAGGAAACATTCCGCTGGTCCCGGAGCACTATATCAGAAAACAGACACTGACGAACGGTGAGCGTTACATCACAGAAGAGATGAAGAAGGTAGAAGAGTCGATCGTGGGTGCGACGGCGAAGCTCATTAATCTCGAATATGAGCTATTCTGTGAGATCCGCGAGAAGATTGCTTCTCAGGTACATCGTCTGTTCCGTGTTGCCTCCGCGCTTTCTCTGCTGGATGTGATCATGTCTTTGGGCGAGCTTGCTGAAAGAAATAACTACTGCCGTCCGGTCATTGATGATTCCTCTGTTCTGGAAATCGAAGAAGGCCGTCATCCGGTAGTAGAGAAGATGCTGAAAGAAGGCGAGTTTGTTCCGAACGGCATCTCCATGGATCAGGAAAAGAAACGTATCATGATCCTGACTGGTCCGAATATGGCGGGTAAATCCACATATATGCGTCAGACCGCATTGATCGTGCTTCTGGCTCAGATCGGAAGCTTCGTTCCGGCAACCTCCGCGCATATCGGAATCGTAGACCGAATCTTTACCAGAATCGGTGCCTCGGACGATATCTCGCTTGGCCAGTCCACATTCATGGTCGAGATGAACGAAGTATCCACCATTCTTAGAAACGGAACATACAGAAGTCTCCTGCTTCTTGACGAGGTGGGACGAGGAACCAGTACCTACGATGGTCTGGCAATTGCCTGGGCGATCATCGAATTTATCGCCAACCGTTCGATCATGTTTGCGAGAACCATTTTCGCTACACATTATCATGAACTGAACCAGTTGGAAAAGACGATTGACGGTGTATTCAATGCGCACGTCGAAGTAGAAGAGAAGGAAAAAGAAGTACATTTCCTTCATAAGATCTCAGATGGCGGAACTTCAGACAGTTACGGTATTGAAGTCGCAAGACTCGCCGGTGTCCCAATCGATGTCGTCGACCGCGCCAATGTGATCTTAACAGAATTGGAGAATATGAAGAAGATGTCGATCACATATGCCTCCGGAGAGGAAGGTTTTGAAGCGCCGCTTTCCGGCCAGCTGCCGATCTTCGCGCCCAAAGAGACTGTCTCGACTGTCAACGATACGCTTCGTGCTGACCTGGTCAACATGGATATCTCCACGATCACGCCGCTTGAAGCAATGAACATTCTCTATTCTCTGATTGAGAAAGCGAAAGGAGAGTCATAACATGTCAAGAATTCATATCTTAGATTCAGCTACTGCCAATGCCATCGCTGCCGGTGAAGTCATCGAGCGTCCGATGTCTATTGTAAAAGAACTGATGGAGAACTCGATCGATGCGGGTGCGACACAGATCACCGTTGAGATCAAGGACGGCGGCATTACTTTTATACGAGTAAGAGACAATGGCTGCGGTATGGACGAGGAAGATGCTAAGAACGCATTTATCTGTCATGCAACAAGCAAGATTACATCCTTGGATGAATTGTTCTCCTTACATTCCATGGGATTCCGCGGTGAGGCTTTAGCCAGTATCGCCGCCGCTTCCAAAGTGACGCTCTCAACAAAAGAACCTCTCGCGGAAACGGGTACATGCGTGAAGTACGAAGGCGGTCAGTTCATCTCCTGTTCGCCAATCGGCATGCCCTCCGGAACCACGATTGAAGTACGGGACCTATTCTATAATCTTCCGGCCAGATTCAAGTTCCTGAAAAAGGACCAGACGGAAGCCAATTACATCCAGGTCCTGATCGAGCGTTTCATCCTTTGTCATACCGACATCTCGTTTAAGTTTATCAAGAACGGGAAGGTCGTCCTGAACAGCCCGGGCAACTGTGATCCGCAATCGGCGCTTTATACAGTATATGGAAAAGATATTGTGAGCCAATGCCGCCCAATTGACTGTACGATCGAAGGAATTACGGTGAAAGGCTTTGCCGGACTTCCGCATATTTCACGTGCTTCCCGGTCTGAGCAGATCATTTTCGTGAACCAGCGTCTGATCCGTGCCAAATCCATTACATCAGCTATAGACGCGGCATATACCAATATGCTCATGAAAGGAAAGTACGCCTTTGTCATCCTCGATATCCTGATGCCCTCCGGCGAGATCGATGTCAACGTGCATCCGCAGAAGGCTGAAGTCCGCTTCTCAAATGAATCGGTCATTTACCGCGCCGTGTACCACGCTATCGTAAATACGCTTGCGCAGGAATCGATGAGTGTCGACTATTCTTTCTCTAAAACAGAAAAAGAAGAAGAGAAGACACCTGCACCGACTGCTTCTGCTCCCGAAGCGAAATCTTATAATACTGTTTCCGCGCCAAAAGCATCGGCGCCAGCTCCGTTTGTTGACCGTTCGTATCATCAGGAGGCTTCACGGACAGACTATTCTCAGTCTATTGGATTCCAGAACAAGTTTTTCTCGGAACCTGTATCTACGGTATCCTATACTTCGGAACCAAAAACGGTCCAGGAATCCGAGATTGAAACTATGCCTGAGATCGAGGTGAAGACGGAAGAGAAGACCGAGGCAGAGTTGGTATCTGCACCCGCTCCAAAGGAAGAATTCACGCAGCCAGTTCTTTTCACACAGGAAGAGACATCGAAATCCGAAAGCATGTCGGAGCTGTTGTCTTCACGCGTGATCGGGACGCTTTTTGACACGTATATCCTGATGGAATCCCCGGAGAAAAAGCTTCTCATGATCGACCAGCATGCTGCGCACGAGAAGATCCTTTACGAGCAGCTTGTTGAAAAAGAACTGCAGAAGGAAGTAGTTTCCCAGCCGCTCCTGACGCCAGTAATCGTGTCTATGTCCAGATCGGACGTTTCTTTTATCGAAGAAAACATGGACAAACTCGGAGATATCGGTTTTGAGATCTCCTCCATGGGCGAAAATGACCTTGCGATCCGCGCTATTCCGGCCCAGATTGAACCGGAATCCATACGCGACACGTTCATTGCCATGATCGATGAGTGGATGCATGCGAGCAATACTTCAAAAGATGCATTGATCCTTTCTCTGGCGACCAGCGCCTGCAAGGCCGCCGTAAAAGGCCACGACAAGCTTCATGATATCGAAATTTCAGGTCTGATCGAGCAACTGGCCAAATTGAAAGATCCTTACCATTGTCCACATGGAAGACCGATTTTAATCCGTCTTTCCCAGCACGAGATTGAAAAAGAGTTCAAAAGGATCGTATAAGATGACGGATTTGGAACAAAACCGAGAAAGACTCATAGAGAAGGCAGGATTCTCCAGCATTCCGGTCATTTGTGGTCCGACCGCAAGTGGCAAGACAGGGCTGTCAATCCGCGTTGCCAAGGAGACTTCCGGGCAGATATGCTGCTGCGATTCCATGCAGATCTATACGCATCTTTCTATCGGTACGGCCAAGCCAACAGAAGAAGAGCAGGCCGAAGTGCCACACCATCTGATCGATCTTGTCGAACCGGATGTGCCATTTCACGTTGCATCCTACCTTGATGCGGCGTACGCCAAGATCGAAGAACTCCTGTCTCAAGGTGTTCTGCCGGTCTTTTGCGGCGGAACCGGTCAATATGTATCGGCTCTGCAAAAGGGTATTTCTTTTGTCGCCGCTCCGGTCGATCACGACTTAGAAGAGAAGTACTGGGAAGAGTTTAGAAGAAATGGCATTACGCAGATTTATGAAAAACTAAAGGCAATCGATCCTGCTGCTATTGAAAAGATCCATCCGAATAACACCAAGCGCGTGATCCATACTCTCGCGCTCTGTGAATCGCTGGGAAAAACGACCGAAGAGATCCATCGTTCGTCGCTTGAAACCGGACCTCGCTTTCCATTTACTTTGTTCTGTATTTCCTGGCCAAGAGAGGAACTCTATCAGAGAGTGAATCTGCGTGTGGATCAGATGATGGAAGACGGTCTTCTTGATGAAGCGAAATGGCTCTATGACCAGCATTATGAGACTTCAGTCACGGCATTACAAGCCATCGGATATAAAGAGTTCTTTCCGTATTTCGAAGGGAAGTGTGAACTGTCCGAATCCGTCGAGTTTCTGAAGCAGCATACAAGGAATTATGCCAAAAGACAGCTTACCTGGTTCCGTCATATGGACGACATTCACTGGATTCCTTTTGATATGCTAAAAGACTTTACCGTAAAATCTTTCATTTAATGCCTAATTATGCATTTGAAGTATAAAATAAGCATTATATTATCATGCTTATTTTGAATAATCGTGATATCATCTTGTCACACAAAGAAAAAGGAGGCAAGAATGATGAATACCAGTTTGCTGAAGAAGCCGAAAATGAAGCCGAATGCGCATGATGTGACCCATCCACAGAAGACACCCCACAAGAAAAACAACCAGATCAATGTGCGTAGCACAGATTCGACAAGAACGCCAATTCATGTCCATGAAATCTTCCTGAACTGCTGCCGGAAAGAATACGCGAGCGTGGAGATCGTAACACAGTCCGGCGAGATCATCGACGGAGTCATAGATGGATATGACAAGGATACGATCGTTGTTCATAACGATATGACACAACTGTTGATCTACAAGCATTCCATCAACTATATCTCACCAAGAAACGGGAAGAGGCTTGTCATTCCGGAAGGGGAGATGTGCCAGGTTCCCGATGAAGAAACTATTATAGTCGAATAAGAAAGGAAGATAAGAAGGTTAGTTGACCTTCGAGCGGAAAATACCTTCCACGACACCCAGAATACGACAATCATCGTCATCAAAAGGAATCGGTGAGTAGGCCGGGTTAGCAGGAAGCAGTATAGCGTGCCCACCCTTGTAAGATAGGCGCTTAACCGTCGCTTCGGTTCCGATAAGAGCGACCACTATCTGATTCATATTGGCCATGTTATCACGACGTACGATCACGAAATCACCATCCATGATGTGTGCTTCGATCATACTGTCACCCTTGACCTTCAGCATAAAGTATTCCGCAGTACCGAAATACTCAGAAGGGAAGGACATATAACTTTCAATATTCTCCTCAGCAAGGATAGGAAGACCAGCTGTAACTGTTCCAACAAGCGGAATCTTCGTCGTTGTCATAATCAAAGACGACTTCTTCGGACTCTCTTTGATCTGGATAGCACGACGCTTACCGGGTACATATTCAATCTTATCCATCTCTACCAGTCTGTGAAGATGGGCATGGACGGTGGAGGTGGATTTGATTCCGACTCCCTGACAGATTTCACGCACGGACGGAGGATAACCTTCCTTCTTTACGTAGGTCACAATGAAGGAATAGATAATTTCCAAAGTTTCATTCAGATTGCTCTTAGTAAACCTGTAAACACTCATAATTCAACCTCCGTGGGATTTTAATACATTTATCTTAACATTTGTTCGACCCCTTGTCAAACGATTGTTCGAATTCAGAAAAACAGGAGAAAACATGAAAAACAACAACTTTGACCGCATCGTTTTGCGGATCGTGATCGCTTGTACAGGCACAATGCTGATCCTGACCATATTGAGCGTCATGCGATATCTGCAACTGACTAACTTGTAATGCATAGATCTTTTCGTTGTGCTATAATTCTGATTTGAAGGAAAGAATCATGGATAACGAAGAATTAGAAGAAGAAAATTACGATAATTACGAAGAGCCTGAAATAGAGGAAGATTCTATACCGGAACAAGAAAGCGAAAGCGATGAGCTTTCCAAAGGTGATTCGTGGTGGGAAAAAGCATTATTTTCAGTGCTTGGCTTTTTCGCGTTCCTTGGACATACAACATGGAACTTTTTCAAAGCATTACCAGGTAACATCTCCTCAAAAATCAAAGAAAAAATCGCTCAGAAGAAGCGTATGCCGAAAAGAAAGTCGATTCACAAGGTCTATGTTCTTGTCGGATATACGACCAAAGAGTATGTGAACCGTAAATATCGCAAAGAAAGAGCTTTATTGATCATCCGACGGATCCTGGTGGCATGCATCATTCTGGTGATCCTGATCATGGCATACAGATGGTTCGTACCGCAGCTGGATACAGACGAATACAAACAGATGATCGGTATCGATGATATTAAAGAATTAACACAGAGCGATCCATTTGCCACAGAAACAACAAAAGCACAGATTCAATTGGAATCCGAAGCGATTACACCAATTCCATCAGACACATCATTGACTGTGGCCACAACCAGTAATTCATAAAAAAAACAGAAGAGGTCTTCGAAAGAAGACCTCATTTTATAATATATCTAATTAAACAAAATCACAGTTTTGTTTAATTAAGAAGAGGATAAACAATAGAAGAATCGATATTACTCAAAACCGCCAAAACATTATCTGAAGTCGCGTTTACGCAGGACAAAGTCCGAGTACCAGCGACGAAGATTTATGTTTGGCGGTTTTGTTAATCGATGACCGCTCAGGAGCGTTTTATTTTCTTCCAAACGATGAATTGTACTCAACGGATCATTCTATTAATTGCGCATACCACTGCTCGCAGTGATGATTTGGTTACAGAACTTGATATGCCTGCTCCAAGATGCAACGATCCACTCTGATCTGCAATCTGTACATATGTAATAGCTGCTGAATCAGATCCACTCTGGATAGCGTGC
This sequence comes from Clostridiales bacterium, assembly GCA_017545245.1. Classification (GTDB taxonomy): domain Bacteria; phylum Bacillota; class Clostridia; order Saccharofermentanales; family Saccharofermentanaceae; genus Scatonaster. The sequence goes on along the minus strand of JAFWPB010000063.1, from coordinate 72,834 downwards.
TCGTTATACATTCGAATCGAAATTTTCATATTCAGAGTTTTTTCGATACCATTACAGAACGCATCCAACAAACCGATACCATCACCATTGACCTCAATGATTTCATCACCATGTTTCAGATTCACAGTTACATGAGCTTTTTTATCTCCAAGTGAATCTTCACGATAACCAATCATGTGATACGGCGTCATAACATTTACATAGACCTCATCAAACAATTCGAAAAGCTCTTGCGGCAACAAATCGCTGTGACGTTTCTCGGATTCTGCGGTCACAAACTGCATGAAGTCTTTCTGGAAAGCCTTTGGCAGATGCAAGCCGAAATTGCGCTCCATGATGTATGCCAGGCCATTTTTACCAGACTGACTGTTGATACGGATGATCGGATCATAGTTTCGTCCGACGTCCTTCGGGTCAATTGGCAGATATGGCACGTACCAGTTATTTATTTTTTTGACATTTTCCATACCTTTCTGGATCGCATTCTGATGAGTGCCCGAAAACGCCGTAAATACAAGTCTTCCAGCCCACGGCTGACGGTCTCCGATACGCATTCCCGTGCATCCTTCATACATATCGATGACATCATCAATGTTGGAAAAATCAAGTTTCGGATCCACGCCCTGCATGAACATATTCATCGCAAGCGTAACAATATCAGCATTTCCAGTTCTTTCGCCGTTTCCAAAAAGCGTGCCTTCCACACGTTCTGCACCTGCTAATAACGCGAGTTCTGACGATGCGACGCCGGTTCCACGGTCATTATGTGTATGTACGGAGATAATGATCGAATCTCTGTATTTTGTATGTGTCGCAAAATACTCCACCTGATCCGCAAACACGTTTGGATAAGTCATTTCAACGGTTTCAGGGAGATTGATGATCACCTTGTTGTCCGGTGTCGGTTTCCAGATATCGAGTACTGCATCAATGATCTCCACGGCAAATTCAGGCTCGGTTTCCGAGAAGTTTTCCGGAGAATACTCAAGACGCCATTCTGTATTACTTTCATCGGAATCGATTTCATCCTGAATCAGCTGCGCACCCTTAACCGCCAGTGCTTTGCACTGATCCTTATCAAATCCGAAAACCACTTCACGCTGAAGTCTCGACGTCGAATTATAAAGATGCACGATGGCCGAACGCGCACCTTTGGCCGCATCAAAAGTCTTCTTGATGACGTCTTCGCGGGCCATCGTTAAAACCTGAACCGTAACATCACGAGGAATCAGATCGTTGTCGATCAGATATCGGGTAAATTCATATTCCGTGTCCGAAGCAGCCGGATAGCCGATCTCAATTTCTTTAAAACCGAGTTTGACCAGGTAATCGAAAAACTGCACTTTCTGCGTTAGGTCCATCGGAACCTCTAATGCCTGATTTCCGTCACGAAGATCGACACTGCACCAGATCGGAGCTTTGGTGATCTTGTTGTTTGGCCATGTGCGCGCAGGCAGATCGATCATTGCCGGCATACGGTACTTACCTGAATTCATCTCTTCTTCCCTCCTCTTCTGCTTCTGCTATTTGATATTTATCAAAACAAAAAGGCTTTCGTCTCTATTTGTAAGAGACGAAAGCCATTACTTCCGCGGTACCACTCTTGTTCACCACTTCTATGTGGTGCACTCTGCGGATACAGGAACTTCTTCCGATATCCTGCTCTCTGATAACGGTGAGCCTCCGACTTTCTCTACTTTCATCTTTCAAGAAAGCGCACTCCGGGGCGAGTTCAAAACTTCTCTTTCATCTGCTTGCACCAACCGCAGACTCTCTGAAGAAAGAAATGGGTCTCTACTAATCCCCATCAACGTGTTGTTCTTAATTAACTTATCATAAAAAAATCCCGTTGACAAGTCTCCTTACCAACGGGAATTGAATCTGTATTATTCGTTGAATCCGTCCTGGTAAAGCGTCTTAATCGCACTTCGGATAAGAACGCTTTACGATTGCAGCCATTTCTTTAACACGATTTGCAAGCTCTGCATAAGCTTCCGGTGTAAGCTGCTGAGCTGCATCAGAACGTGCATGCTTCGGATCCGGATGGACCTCGATGATCAAGCCGTCTGCACCGGCAGCAATTGCCGCCAGGGCAAGAGGTTCAACATACTGTGCTTTTCCTGCGGCATGACTCGGATCGACAATAACCGGCAGATGCGTCTTGCTCTTCAGGACCGGGACCGCAGAAATATCAAGTGTACTTCTTGTAGCCGTCTCGAATGTACGGATACCACGCTCGCACATCATGATATGGTAGTTGCCTTCACTCATTATGTACTCGGCACTTCCGAGCCACTCATCGATCGTTTCGGCAATACCGCGCTTCAACATGCACGGAATACCGGACTTACCAACAGCAGACAGAAGTCTGAAATTCTGGGCATTTCTAGCACCGATCTGAATAATATCCAGATAATTCGATGCAAATTCGATATCGTTCTCTGATGTGATTTCACTGATAACAAGAAGACCATAACGGTCAGCCACACGACGGAGGATCTTCAAGCCTTCTTTTTCCAATCCCTGGAACGCATAGGGAGAAGTTCTCGGCTTATATGCGCCTCCTCGAAGCACTTTGACGCCACAGGCAACCATCTTCGAAGCCACTTCTTCGACCTGCTCTTCGCTCTCGACCGCGCAAGGACCTGCCATCATAACAAGCTCATCACCGCCGATCACAAGATCTTTTACATTAAAAGATGTACCGCCTGGACGGAACTGACGACTGGCCAGCTTATAGGATTCCATGATCGGAACGATCTTTTCTACGCCGGTCAATACTTCGAGAGATCCTGGTGTCAGACGGGACTTATCACCGATAACACCAATGATCAAGCGCTCCGCACCTTCGGAAACGTGCGCTTTCAGTTCGTTCTTCTCCAGAACATCAATGATCTCATGTACCTGAGACTCACTTGCACCTGGTTTTACTACAATAATCATACATTACCTTCCTTCCTTTGGTACATCATGTACCAAACCTACCATACTACGAAAAAGCATTATATCTCATTTTATGTTTTCGATAAAGCACTTATAAGCAAGATAGGTAAAATAAAGGTCGATCTTACTGATCACTTCATAAGGTGCATGCATGGAAAGAACCGGGACGCCGCAGTCGATGACTTCCATACCAAGTTTGGCAAGGTAAGCAGAAATCGTTCCGCCGCCGCCAGCATCGACTTTTCCAAGTTCACCTGTCTGCCACGGAATATTGTTCTCGGCAAAGATATGGAGGATCGATGCGAAGAATTCACTGTTCGCATCGCTGGCACCGGCCTTACCACGAGCACCGGTATACTTCTCCATCTTGACGCCCTTAGAAAGATAAGCCGTATTTCTCTTATCCGAAACATTGGCATACTTCGGGTCGAAAGCATTGGAAACATCCGTAGAAAGCATTTTCGTATTTGCAATGCACTTTCTGTATCCGAGCTCATCGTAGCCGCCATTGATCTTCGCGAAAAGCTCTACCAGGAAGTTCTCATACAGGCGGGACTGTGCACCGGAGTTACCATAAGAACCGATCTCTTCTTTGTCAGACAACATGCAGACACATGTACGAGCTGGCGCTTCCTGCGCCATGACAGCCATCAGAGCCGGATATGCGCAGACTTTGTCGTCATGGCCGTATGCAGCGATCAAAGCTCTGTCAAAGCCGACATCACGCGCTTTCATAGCAGGAACGATCTCGATCTCAGCAGAAACGAAATCCTTCTCGTCAATGCCGTATTCCTTATTCAAAAGCTTGAGGATAGCGTATTTGCAAGCATTGGAGGAATCATCACCCGGGAGCTTGCTGCCGCCGATCAATACATTCAGATCTTCACCCTTAATGAAATCATTTGCCTTCTGGCTCATCTGCTCACTGCCGAGATGCTGGAGAAGGTCCGTGATATAGAAGATCGGATCTTCATCCTTCTCACCGATGCAGAGAGACAGCTTCTCACCATTCTTCAACATTACTACACCATGGAGTGCGAGCGGTATCGTTGTCCACTGATACTTCTTGATTCCACCATAATAATGTGTCTTGAAGAATACCAGCTCATCCTCCTCATAGAGCGGATTCGGCTTGATGTCCAGTCTTGGTGAATCGATATGCGCACCAAGGATATTAAAGCCCTTCACTGCACTCTCTTTGCCTACAACTGCAAACATCAGTCCTTTTCCCTTGATAGAGGAATAGACTTTATCGCCGACCTTGAGTTTGTCCTTCGATTCGATATCCACATAACCGGCATCCGTAAGTGCAGACACGGCATTGTTTACGAATTCACGCTCAGTCTTGGAAATATCGAGGAAAGCCATGTACTCTTCTGCAAAAGCCATGGTGTGGTCGATATCGTCCTGGGATCTGGATTCCCAAAGATTCGGATACTCCGCGAAAAGCTCTTTCTTCTCTTTCTTGGAAGCCTTACTCTTCTTCCCCACTAGTTCTTTTTCTGTTTTCTTTTCTTTAGCCATATATTTCACTCCTTATAGTAAGAAACTAAACAAAAACTTCCCATATATGATACCATAATATAGAATTAAATAAGACTAACCCAAAAGAAATTTGAGGCAAATATGTATACGGATACACATAACCACACGAAACACTTCAGTTCTGATGCCAGGATGACCTATATCGAATTGATCGATGCCTGTAAAAAGCAGGAAATGCGCGGCGTAGCCGTCACGGAACATTACGAAGGAGATTATCCTCACGATATCGGTGAACCGCAGGTTTTTGATATTGACCGGTATTTTGAAGAGACAAAAGCGTGGTTGGAATATGCCGGCGATCTGCCGTTATATCGGGGAATCGAGCTCGGCTACCAGAAGCATCTGTGTGCGTTTTACGATGATCTTATGGATAAGTATCCGTTCGATGAAGTCATTCTCTCGAACCACCTTTATAAAGGAAAAGATCCGTACTTTTTCCGCGACTGCTATAAAGAAGACAAGAACACTGTATATACCCGTTATATCGAAGAACTGGCGGATATGGCAGAGCTGTGCAACAACTACGATATCATCGGTCACTTCGACTATATCAACCGCTATTCCGAAGATCCGAACCCGCAGATCAAGTATGCCCAGTGCCCGGAAAGTTTCGACCGTTTACTAAAAGCGATCGTTGCCAAGGACAAAACACTGGAGATCAATACGAAGTCCGTGTTTAAGATGCGTCAGAAAGGTATTGAGGATTCGCTTCCGGATCCGGAGATACTGAATCGTTACTATGAACTTGGAGGAAGAAATATCTCTCTCGGTTCGGATTCGCATGACGATACTACGCTGTGCCTTCTTTTTCCTGAAGTCGCCGCATACCTCAGCAAATTCGGATTTACGGAAAACTCCTACTACGTTGGAAGAAAAAGACATGGCGAGCCACTGGTGTAACTCATAGTTACCAGTTACATCGCACGTAAAAGCACTTAGGATTCGTTGACCAGTTTTCCAGTCATGTTTTCAATTATGAGTTCGAGACACAGTACTCTTGGAAGCGCATGTGTCAGTTCGTGCTGTAGATATTCTTCATCATCAGTAAACTTTCTGACAAGATTCGTACAGATCCACTTGGTTTTCTCGGGATCCGTCACAGTCTTGATACGTCCGAAAACAATGACACTTCGGATGTTCAAGGCCCACTCGCCTTCCTTACGGAATCCCTGATCCATGACACAGTAACTCACTTTGTCGCATTCAGTAATTGCATCGAGTTTATGGCCTTCTTTGGCACAGTGGAAATAGATTTTCCCGTCTTCTTCACTATAGAAATGATCCATCGGCACCCCATACGGATAGCCGCCATCACCGATCATGGACAGTACGCCACGAGGCTCCTGCTTCAAAACCTCGATGCACTCTTCATTACTGATCTGCTGTTTAAACCGCCGCATCGGACGGAAAATGCGTGGAAGTCTTAAAACCTGGTTAGGATACCCGAATTCAACAGTAAGTTCATCTTCAACGAAACCATACTTCTTGTAAAGCGCCCGAGGAGCCGTGCCTTTCGGGTCCTCCTCCCGGAAAGTCGAAACTGTAATATCACGATAACGGTCGAGCTCATCCAGTGCTTTTTCCATAAGAACAGAAGCAACACCCATACGGCGGTTATCATTTGCAACGGCAAGGAAACAGATCATGTTCCGGTTTCTCGAAAACAGAAGCACGCCAACGATCTTCTCGTCATCCTTGACACAGATCGCCTGCATTTTGTCCATAAAACGAAGCACCGTCAACTCGTGATCGGCAATCGCTTCTTCTGTCTCAAGGCCCGGAAACTCGTCTCTGACCAGTCGGACCAGATCCATCCAAGCACGAATATCTTCTTTTTTCCCGAAAACAGCATTCATCTTTCTCACCTTCTCCCTATACCTAATCTGATTATACCATTGCGCGTTTCGGTTTAAGAGTAACGGCTGGTATAAATGAGGTACATGGGAAATCCTTATGCCTTTAAAACCGAAGCAAATGCCTTCACAAATGATAGGATTTCTTCCTGCGTATTATTTGCTCCGATACTGACACGGATCGAGTTTTTCGCTTCTTCCTTTGGAACGCCAAGCGCCGCAAGTACATACGAGACATCGGCATCTTTCGAAGAACAAGCCGCGCCACCCGAGCAGGCAAATCCTTTCAGATCAAGATACAAAAGAACTTTCTCCCCATCCATACCGGGAACATACAGGTTTACAATTCCAGGATGGCCATTCTCCATATCCCCATGGAAAAGAACTTGCGGGCATACTTTTGTGATCTCCTGTCGAAGAAGTACGGAAAGGGTTCGAATATGCTTGGTCGCCGTTTCTCTTTCAATTTCAGCCAGGCGCAAGGCTTTCTCCATTCCAAGTATTGCCGGAAGATTCTCTGTTCCGGCACGACTGCGGAATTCCTGCGCACCGCCAACAACAAACGAATGTAGCTTCGTGCCTTTCTTTACACAAAGTCCGCCGATCCCTCTCGGGCCATAGAACTTGTGTGCCGAAAACGACAATAGATCCACGCCAAGATCCTGAAAATCTACAGGTAGAGAACCTACGGCCTGTACGGCATCCGTGTGAAATAAAGCACCATTTTCGTGGGCAATTTCAGCCAATTCCTGTATCGGTTCGATCGTACCGATCTCGTTATTGACCAGCATGACGGAAACCAATGAAGTATCCGGCGAGATTTTTCGTTTCAGTTCATCAGTAGAAACCCAGCCTTTACTGTCCACAGGAAGGTATATGACAAGGCTGCCCTCCTTTTCCCGCATTTTGCAGGAACGAAGGACAGCCGCATGTTCGATGGATGATGTAATGATCTGCAGTTCTTTTTCAGAAGAACAACGTATCGCCCAGTTATCTGACTCAGTTCCACCTGATGTAAAGAACAATTCAGACGGTTCACAATGGAGCAAGGACGCGATGCTTTCTCTCGCTTCTTCCAGAAGCTTCTTCGCACGCTGGCCTTCCCGATGGACAGAGGATGGATTTCCAAAAGCACTGGTATATGCAGTCGTCATGACATCCAGGACTTCAGGCCGAATACATGTCGTCGCTGCATTATCCAGATATACCCTGTCCATCTTTACCTCCATCTAACGAAGTAATTGCTGTATGTTTCTATTATATAAGATTTTTCAGCATTACTCCGTACGAAGTGCAACAACCGGATCTTTCTTTGCAGCGGATCTGGATGGAATGATACCAGCGATCAAAGTAAGCAGGATACTGATCAGGATCAGTATGATTGCCGTAATGATCGGCAGAACCGCCGTCAGATTGTTGATTCCTGTTAATGAGTGCACGATATAGTTGATCGGGATCAGGAGAATATACGTGATCAATACGCCAAGGAGACCCGATGTAAATCCTATGATTACCGTCTCCGCATTGAACATACTGGATACATTCTTCTTCGATGCACCGAGAGAACGCAGGATACCGATTTCTTTTGTTCTTTCCTGTACGGAGATCAATGTGATAACACCGATCATGATGGAAGATACGATCAACGAAACAGCGACGAATGCGATAAGTACGTAAGTGATCGCGTTGATGATCGTTGTTACGGAAGACATCAGGATACCGACATAGTCCGTGTACTTCAGTTTCTGCAGTTCCGGTACGGAGTTGTTGTACTCTTCGATACAATCAACGATCGTATCCTTGTTCTCGAAGGTGGATGCATATAGACTGATTGCGGCCGGCTGGTCAAGGTCAAGACTACCCAGGCGGATCAGGTTGTAATCGTATGTGAACGGAGAGAACTCAATGACGGTGTCATAGAAACCGGCACAATACTCATCATCAAAAGATTCCAGTGCTTTTTCCAAAGAAGCGGAAAGCTCCTGAGGTGTCTTCGTGCTGAGTTCTTTTTCCATATTGGCACTATATTCTGCCAGATACTGCTCACGGATACCGGAAGCAAATGCTTCTTTCATGTCGGCATCGGTCATCTGCGCAATATAGCCCTGAATGGTCTGCTCATCCATGCCCATTTCTTTCATCTTTTCCATCATCATGGCTTCCATGGTCGGACGGTCAAGCTGACTCAATGTGCCTTCAACATACTGATTGATCATATCTTCAGTCGGGATGCTCATTACTTTTACATAGACATCGGCCTTGCCCTTGTCATCGAGATCTTTGACATAGTTACGGAAGTATGCGGCCTTATCTTCTACAGTCACTGCAGCGGTTTCATCTTTAAAACGCAATCCGGAAGTGACATCAAACTTCGGGCTTTCGAGCTGAGCCTTGATCGCAGGTGAACCATCACAAGATTTGATAATGTATTCCGTCAGCATGTGAGTATATCCGATCGTTCCGTGATGGCTTGTAGAAACTGCATCTTCATTCGGGCGGACGATACCGACAACCTTCAACTTCAAGGCATTGTCATAGAGATAGGAAAGTCCCTGCTCTGTTGTACGAAGATCCGTATAAAGACCGGTCGCGGAATCATAACTCCAGCAGTCGGATGGGAGAACAGAACGGAATTCCAGATTGCAGATCTCCTCATAAGACCAGTGCTGATCGGTGTACTGCATAGCCTGCTTATTCAAAGCGGCATTCATCATGTCTTTGATCTCCTGCTCGGTCTTCAAGCCCAAAGCATAGAGTGTGTAGTCGTCCAGTTCATTGTTCTCATCCAGGAAAAGAACTATCTCATCATACGTTTCCGGCCAACGTCCGTAAACGACGTCATACTGCTTATGTGTTACCTGGTTTGTAGATGCTCCATCTGAACCCGGAAGCAGCTCGCTCCAAAGAGTCATCTGAGAACTCATGATCGATGCAGTCTGACTGTTCTGCGTATTATTTCCCATATCGAAATTGAATACTGTGCTGGAGAACTGGGAGAACAACGCACTCATCAGTTCTGTAGTATCGGAATGAATGATCTTTCCTTCCACATTTTTCGTGTAGATCTGGAGATTCAGGTTGTACGCATACTGTACGCCGGAAAGCGCCTGTCCCATCTTGCTGTCCGGATTGGCCTTTTCTGTTTCAATATACTTTTTGAAGGAAGAAAGGTCGTTTTCCTGGGTTTCTACAGCAATGAGGGAGTTCATCATGTCGTAGAGCTTTAATCTCTGATATACCGCATCTTTATCGTGATTCAGCTCACCGGTATCATTGCCGACAAAAGAATTCAGAAGTGTACTCAGATCGACAGTCTGCGCCTGGATCTGAAGCGGATATGCTGAAATCGTATCTTCCTGTACTTCGTTAATGAAGTTGTGTGTACCCTGGGATACGGAATAGATCAACGCGATACCGATAATACCGATGGATCCGGCAAAAGATGTCAGGATCGTTCTTCCCTTCTTGGTGAACAGGTTTTTCAACGAAAGACCGAATGAGGTTGCAAATGACATGGAAGGCTTCTTCTGTGTCTTTGCCGCTTCTTTTTTGGCTTTCTTATCCATCTTTGCCATATCTTCAGCGACCTTATCCGCCTTCTTCTGCTCTTCTTCGGTAAAAGGAGCGGAGTCGCCTGTAATCTTACCATCCAGCATGCGAACGATACGGGTGGAGTATTTCTCAGCCAGTTCCGGGTTATGCGTAACCATGATGACTAGCTTGTCCTTGGACAGTTCTTTCAGAATATCCATGACCTGTACACTTGTCTCTGTATCCAAAGCTCCGGTCGGCTCGTCCGCGAGAATGATATCCGGATCATTAACGATAGCACGGGCAATCGCCACACGCTGCATCTGACCACCACTCATCTGTGCCGGCTTCTTCTTAAGCTGATCTCCGAGACCAACCTTTTTCAAAGCCTCTGTCGCTTTTTGACGACGCTCTTTCTTGCTGACACCGGACAAGGACAAAGCGATTTCAACATTGGAAAGAACATTCTGATGCGGAATCAGATTATAAGTCTGGAACACAAAACCAATAGTATGGTTACGGTAAGTATCCCAGTCACGGTCTTTATACTCTTTCGTTGATTTACCATTAATGATCAAATCACCGGAGGTATACTGATCCAGACCGCCAATGATGTTCAGCATGGTCGTCTTTCCGCAGCCGGACTGTCCCAGGATCGAAACGAATTCATTGTCACGGAAACCAAGGTTGATTCCCTTTAACGCTTCTACCGGATTACCTCCAGCCGGATAAATCTTCACAATGTCTTTCAGTTCTAACATATTCTGTCTCCTACCTTCTCCTAAGATGTACTGGTTATTTCTCTATATCCTCGTTCGCCCACGAAGGAGCCGATGCTTGTTCCTTCTCCACTTTATCCACGACCGCTTTGATTTCGCGGCAGGACTCAATAAAATCCTCGACTCTTTTTACTCCGAAATGCTCGACGATCGCACCAGAATAAAGAAGGATCTCTCTCTTCTTCTCTTTAAACGCTTCTATTCCTTTCGACGTAATAGAAACCATCACACGCCGTTTATCGTTCGGATCGGAAGTCTTTGTGATCAGTTCTTTTTCTGACATTTTCTTCAAAAGCACTGCCACACGGGCAGTACTTACACCCATATACTCACTGATCTCGCCGGCGGAAACGGCACGGCCAGACTCGCACAAATAGCCCAAGACACTGCCGATCCCCATCGAACTGATATCGATGCGTTGAACAAATGCCAAAGGGCTGATGCTGTTAAACTCGTTAAGTAAACGGCAAATATCCTGCTCTGAAACCATATCTCCTCCAAATAGCTAACTGGGTTAGATTATATGATTTCATTATACAGAGTGTCAATTGTCAAAAACACAAATTTATAAATACGAAACGTGAATTATTTGTTACTTTCATCTTTCGGACGGTTCTTAAGGTGATCCATCCATTTCTTTGTCTGCGCCTCATAGCCGAGATTTCCGGGCTCATAGTAAGTTGTTCCGACCATCTCATCCGGAAGAAACTGCATGTCCACGTAGTGCTCCGGGAAATCATGGGCATACTTGTACCCGACAGAATATCCCATGTCGAGCATGCCTTTTGCCGGAGCATTCCGAAGATGCATCGGAACTTCACCCGTGCGCTTATTCGCTACATCAGCAAGTGCTTTATCGATTGCAAGATACGCGCTGTTCGATTTCGGACTGGTTGCTACCGTAACAACTGCCTCCGCAAGCAAGATCCTTGCTTCAGGCATACCGACAGCCATAACTCCTTGATATGCCGCCATAGCAACTAATATAGCATTCGGATTCGCCATACCGACATCCTCCGATGAACAGATCAGGATACGTCTTGCAAGAAATTCTATATCTTCACCGGAATGCAGTGCCCGTGCCAGATAAAAAATGGCCGCATCCGGATCACTTCCGCGCATGGACTTGATCATGGCACTGATATTGTCGTAATGACTCTCTCCGTCGGTATCAAAGGCCAGAGACCGCTTCTGCATGCAATCCTGCATGATCTCTTCATCGATCGTGATCGTTCCCTTCTCATCCGGAGGAGTGGTAATGTAAGCAAGTTCCAAAGAACGAAGAGCAATTCTCGCATCACCATTACAAAGGTCAGCAATATACGCAAGTGTTCTGTCCGAGATCTCGATCGGCTCGTTGCCAAGACCTCTTTCCTTATCGTTCAAGGCTTGCTTCAATATCGCGATGATATTCTCATCCGTCAATGGCTTCAGCGAAAGCACTGTAGATCTTGAGATCAACGCCTTATTCACTTCGAAAAACGGATTCTCTGTTGTAGCTCCGATAAGAATAACGGTGCCATCTTCCACATGCGGCAATAAAGCATCCTGCTGCATCTTATTAAACCGATGGATCTCATCGACAAAGAGAACCACACGTCCATTTGGCGTAAAAATCGGATTCTTCGCATCTTCCACAATCCGCTTGATATCCGATACCCCTGCCGTAACGGCATTGATCCTTTCAAACTTAGCAGACGTAGTATGCGCGATCAATCTAGCCAACGCCGTTTTTCCGGTCCCCGGAGGGCCAAAAAGGATGATCGAAGACAGTCTGTCTGCCTCGATCATCCTTCGTAACATCTTACCTTCGCCAAGAATATGTTCCTGGCCGATATATTCAGATAAAGAGCGCGGAGCCATACGGAAAGCTAAAGGTTCTCTTTTTCTATACTCCTCATTCGCGCCCATCTTGTTCTACCCTTCCGAACAGGTCGGATCAATACTTCATATCCGGATAGAGAGGGTATTTTGCTGTCAAGCCAGCAACCGCTGCCTTGATTTCATCCTTCGACTCTTCAAAGGAGAAGATCGCCTTAGCAATGCAATCAGCAATTACATCCATATCCTCTTCTTTCATGCCACGAGCGGAAGCAGCAGCTGTACCAACACGGACACCGGAAGTAACAAACGGCTTTTCAGGATCGAAAGGAATCGTATTCTTATTCGCTGTGATATTGACATCATCAAGACGAAGCTGGAGTTCTTTTCCCGTAACACCTGTACCACGAAGATCGATCAGCATAAGATGATTCTCTGTACCACCGGATACGAGGTTTACATTTCTCTTCAGAAGGCCTTCAGCAAGAGCTGCTGCATTCTTAACGATCTGACCCTGATAAGCACGGAACTCATCAGAAAGGGCTTCTTTAAAAGCAACTGCCTTAGCAGCAATGATGTGCATCAGAGGTCCCCCCTGCTGACCCGGGAATACCGCAGAATCGATCTTCTTCGCATATTCTTCCTTGCACATGATGATACCGCCACGAGGACCACGAAGTGTCTTGTGTGTAGTAGTTGTAACAAAATCAGCATACGGAACCGGATTCGGGTGAAGTCCTGCAGCAACAAGGCCTGCAATGTGAGCCATATCAACAAAGAGATATGCTCCGACAGCATCTGCAATCTCACGGAACTTCTTAAAATCGATAATACGCGGATAAGCGGAAGCACCGGCAACGATAACCTTCGGCTTCACTTCTTTTGCGATCTCGAGGATCTTGTCGTAATTCAGTGTCTGTGTCTCAGGATCTACCTGATAGAACTCAGAGTGATATGTACGGCCGGAAACATTGAGCTTCATACCATGTGTCAAGTGACCACCATGAGAAAGGTCCATACCAAGGATCGTATCGCCTGGTTCAAGGATAGCGTAGTAAACAGCTGTATTCGCCTGTGCACCGGAATGCGGCTGAACATTAACATGCTCCGCACCAAAGAGTTTCTTCGCTCTCTCAATAGCAAGGGATTCCACGATGTCAACATATTCGCATCCACCATAGTATCTCTTTCCCGGATAACCTTCAGCATACTTGTTCGTCAAAGGAGAACCAGCGGCCTCAAGAACAGCCTCTGTGACAAAGTTCTCAGAAGCGATCAGTTCGATCTTGTTGCGCTGACGCTCGACTTCTTGGGTAATCGCCTGAAATACCTCAGGATCTTCAGCTTTAATATGTTCAAACATGGGATACCTCCAACATAGTTATACAAATTACTATAACATGATAATCAAAATATCGATTTCAGTAAAGAGATTTACCAAGAGAAAGTAAACAAAATAATCAGAGAAAAGATAAAAAAATCCGCCTACTTGCAATCAACTGAAGCAGTGATCACAAATAGGCGGATGATCAATCAACTAACGATTAGATCAAATCAGATCGATCCACGGTCAATACCGTACTTCTTACAGATATTGGTGAATTCCTGAGACTGAGCAAAGGAAGCCAGAACTGCCATACGGTCCATCTTACCCTGATTGAGCTGGCTAACCCAGAAGTCAAAGCCCTTTGCTTCTGGTTCACGATCCATAAATGTCGTATAAAGACGTCTTACGAATTCGCTGTTGCTTGTGTTAAAGCCCTTGAACTCTTCAGAATCAAAGAAGAACTTAGCTGCATCATAACCAGTCTTTTCGAGGTTTGTCAATGCCAATGACCAGTACTTCAAGCCCTGAGCATCAGTTTGACGGCCAAGGCAGCATGTGTAAAGACGTGTAGCAAAGCCCTTCGCGTTCTCAGATGCCTTCTCAGCCTTAGCTGTAGGAGCACCGGACTTAACGCCATAACCTGCACAGATATTGCACCACTCTTTCGAGTCAATGAAGCTCTTAACAACATCAGTACGGCTTGTGCCAGAAGTCAGACGACCGAGCCAATACTTCTTACCAGCAGCTTCGGAAGCACGACCGAAGAATGTCTGATACAGAGTCTCAACAAACTTGTCATTGTTCAATCCACGATTCATGAACTCAGGAGCAGTCAGCAGGAAGTACTCAGCACAATCACCACCGGTCTTCTTACCAGACTTGATCTCGTTTGTCCAGTACTCCTTACCACCCTTGTCAGACTTACGATTCATAGCAACTGTGTAGAGACGCTCTACGAAATCACCGAAATCACCACTTGCAGCAGGTGTCGGCTGACCCGGCTTAGGTGTAGGTGTAACAGTTACTTTTGGAGTAGCTGTAGGCGGAACAGTACCATAAGGAGTAGCGCTCTTTGTACCACTGAATGCCTGATCGCCAACTGTGGCCTGAACCGGATAAGAGATATCTGCATTGCTGCAGCCCTTAAATGCGCTTGCGCCGATTTCAGTAATAACCTTCGGAACAGTAACACTCTTCAGGTCCTTATTACCTGCAAATGCAGAGAAACCGATAGAAACAACAGTCTTTCCTTCAAGTCTGTCAGGGATCTTGAGGCTGTTATCTGTCTTTGAACCAGAACCATAGAAGTTCACGATCTTAACAGACTTATCGTCAACATCTTCGATACGATATGTTTCAACACAGCCATCAAAAGCATTCGACGGATAAGAGGTTCCGTTAGGAATACGAACTGTCAAGAGGTTCTCGCAGTTAGCAAATGCCTGAGTACCGATCTTCTTTACAGAAGACGGAACATGAAGCTGCTTAATAGTTGTATTACGATAAGCATCTGCAGCGATAGATGTTACAGTTGCACCATAAACATTCTGCGGAACTTCAACATTCTGATTGGAACCATAGTACTTCACGATCTCAGCAGTAGAGCCATTGATTCTTACACGATGCAATTCTTTGTTACCGCTGAAAGCTCTATTGTAGTCCAAAGTTTCCTCAGGAATCTCAATAGCCTTGATGTTACAGGAACCAAAAGCAAAGTTGCCGAGGATCGTAACACTGTCAGGAATAGAAACATATTCAAGAGATGTACAGTTAGAGAAGCAAGATTGCGGAATCTCAAATACTGTATCAGGAATAACAACATAAGTCAGAGACTTACAACCAGAGAAAGAGTTTCTGGAGAACTTGTTGAAACCAGTCGGGAAAGAGATTTCCTGCAGGCTTTCACACTTGTTGAAACCATTATCCATGATGCTTGTAACCTTGTTCAGGTCAACAGTCTTAAGGAGAACGCATCCGTCGAAGCAGCTCTGCGGAATCTCTGTGATACCGTCAGGAATACGTACAGACTTGATTTCCTTACAGTTTGCAAATGCAGACTTACCAAGGATAATGAGGTTTGCACCAAGATCAAGATTACCATCATCATGACCAAGGGAGTTACAATCCTTAAATGCTTCATCACCGATCTTCTTGATGTCGCCGCCCATGTTTACTGTCTTCAAAGAAGTACAACCAGCGAACGCCTTATCAGGAATTTCAACACAAGCATCCGGAATCGTAATAGATCTCAGAGATGCACAGTTCTGGAATACAGCATCATAGAGAGTATCGATCGTTCCAGGAATGTTAACAGAAACGAGGATCGTACAGTCTTTGAAACATGCCTTACCGAGTTTTACGAGACCGTTTGGAAGAATGATCTTCTTAAGGCTCTTACAAGATTCAAATACAGAGTCACCAACTTCAGTAATGTTAGCCGGGAGTTTAGCACCGTTCTCGATAACAAGCTTGTCACAACCTGCGAAAGCATAGTCACCGATCTTAGCTAACAAAGTACCATCAAAGTATACTTTCTCAATTCTTCTACAACCATAGAATGTGTGGTCACCGATTGTCTCAACATCAGGAATAACAAATTCTGTGAAGGATTCGCAACCACTGAAGGCTGCACGGCCGATGTTGATAACATTCTTCAACAGATTATCTTTTCTTGTAGAAATGTTTCCGAGCAATCTACAGTTCATGAAGCACTCTTCACCGATACCTGTGAGTTCCTCACTGATATCAACGGATGTGAGCTCAACACAGTTGTAGAAAGCACGCTTATCGAAAGTACCGACAGATCCGGACTTGATAATAACCTTGGAAAGTGACTTACAGTTCATGAAAGCACCTTCCTTAATGCTATAGAAGTTCTTGGCAGTAACAGGAGTTTCAAACTTTGACAGTTTTGTGTTGGCAAATGCATACTTATCAACCGTCTCAAGCATGGAACCTTCGGAGAAAGTAACTGTTGCGAGCTTGGAGCAGCTATCAAAGGAGTTCTCACCAAAGAATCTTACAGAATTCGGGATCTGGATATATGTCAAGCCAGTACAATTTGCGAAACTGCTCTTGTCAATGTAAACCAGGTTGGAACCGAAAGAAACATTTTCCAAAAGGATATCGCCACGGAAAGCGTTGACATCGATCTCAGTTACAGAATCAGGAATAACGACTTTAGTAAGACGTACGCATCCATCAAACATACCTTCAGTAACGAACTGGAACTTAGGAGCACTTGCAGGAAGCTTAGCTTCGATCAAAGCTTTACAATCTTTGAATGCATTCTTTCCTAATCCATCAGAGTTACCCTTGTTAACAATATGAACACCACCCTGGTTGATGTCGAGTTCATCAAGCTCCGACATATCAAGGTACTTAAGAAGTGCACAGTTTTCAAAAGAACTATCACCGAGTTTCTTCAATGAAGACGGGAAAGAAACCTCAACGATACCGGTACAATTCTTAAAAGCTTCTTTTCCGATAGACTCTACGCCTTCCGGAATGGAAACCTTAGTGATCGTATACTCTTTACAAGCTTCTTTGGAAATCGCATTGATCTGAATAGTCACACCACCGCCATTTGGCTGGGTCGAATACTCAAGTGGAATACCCAATTCCTTGGAAGCAACATGGTTGCCCATGTAACCATTAAACGAATAACCTGTACTCGTCTTTTCAACGATGAACTGTTCCTCTTCACCGGTCAATGTATTGACACCAAAATAGATGTCACCGTTGAGATTTCCAGCATCAACTTGTTTTGGCATTAAGACTGCCATACCGACAACTCCGACAAGAACTGCCGATGCGACTAAGGATCCGATCCTTAGCATCTTTTTTGCGAACATAACTTAACCTCCTTCACATGCCAATATTATCGCAACCTATAAAAATTCGTTAATATTGTAGCACTTATATGTAGAGGACGTCAAACACATTGTATATAGAAAAATCCCTTTAATTTAGTAATTTGAGGTTTTTCTGTCCGCACGGATTTAAACAGGAATCTGTATATAAATTACTAAAAGTTTACAATGCACCCCAAGAACCCGAAAGAATCACTCATTCACACGGGAAACACGCTCGATCTTATAGGTCTCGATACCCTCGATTCCCTTCTTGACCAAAGCCGGAATATCGAGTTTTTCTTCGGCTTCCACGATATGTTTTCTCTGTGGATGCGTCTTCGGATGCTTCGCGACAAAAACAGTACAGCAATCCTCATAAGGAAGGATGGATGTTTCAAAAGCACCGATCCTGCGTGAGATATTACATGTTTCTTCTTTATCAAGACCGATCAACGGGCGGAAAACCGGCATCGTTTTGACCACTTCATTCGTGATCTGGATCGCTTCGATCGTCTGACTTGCCACCTGGCCCAGAGATTCACCCGTGATCAGGCACTTGCAGCCTTGCTTGTTTGCAAGTTCTTCTGCAATCTCGAACATGATCCTGCGCATCGTGATCGTGAGCATGTCCTGAGGGCTGTTTTTATATAGGTCAAGCTGGATATCCGTAAAATTGCAGACATGAAGCAAGATCGTTCCGGAATACTGGGAAACGATTCGGGCAAGATCTTTTACCTTTTCAAGCGCACGCTCGCTGGTGTAAGGGTAGGAATGGAAATAGATCGCCTCTAGCTGCATACCACGAGATGCCATCATATAGCCAGCTACCGGACTGTCGATACCGCCGGAAAGAAGAAGCATGCCCTTCCCTGCCGTTCCGACCGGAAGACCGCGATGTCCTTCCAGTTTTTCACTATAAACGAAGCGGTTTTCACGAACTTCCACGTAGATGATAAAATCAGGATCATGAACGTCAACGACCAGTTCCGGATGCGCAATCAGGATCGCTTCACCGACATCGCAGCAGATCTCAGGCGAAGCCAGCGGAAAACGCTTATCTCCGCGCTTAGATTCCACCTTAAAGGTTTTGTAGTCATGCTCCGAAAGGATCTCATCGGTTAATTTTACGGCATGTTCTTTGATCGATTCCATGTCGCCGTCGAATTTCCAGACAAGACTTGCAGATACTAATCCGAACACCTGCGTCACGGCATGAAGAACAAGATCTGCCGTTTCCTTATCTTCAAGAATATCCGGATTGGAATCCTTAGGTTCGATCCAGATTCTGGACTGGCTCTGTACAATGGAAAAAGCGCCGTATTCCTTGAGTCTCCAACGGAGATTATCGATCAGTTGTCTCTCAAACTTCCCGCGGTTTAAGCCTTTCAGTGCAATTTCACCCATTCTTGCCAGTATGATCGTACGATAAGTATTGCTCATTCTTCTTCTCCTAGCTCGTCAAACTTTATATTTCTCGTAGATTTCTTTTATCGATGTAACCGTCTGCTCAAGTTCTTCTTTCGTATTAAAACGCGAAAAGCTGAAACGGACGGCATTATTCGCCAGTTCACGCTTCACGCCCATTTCAGAAAGAACATAGCTGATCTTCTTTGTTTTCGAAGAACATGCCGAAATAGTCGAGACATAGATTTCCTTTTCTTCTAAACAGTGTAACATGGTTTCCGACTGAAATGACGGAAATGAAACATTTAGAACATACGGAAGCGCATCATAAGGAGAAAGGATCGTCGCACCAAGATCCGCCAGTTCTTTTGAAAAAGAATCGCGAAGTTCGGTCATTTTCACGAGATTTTCATCGATGTTCTTTGTCGCTTCCTCTAATGCCAATGCAAAAGCACTTGCGAGATATGGGCTTTGCGTTCCGGAACGCATGCCCCTCTGCTGCCCTCCGCCAAGGATCAAAGGCGCAACACGCACGCCTGTCTTAATGTAAAGCAGACCAAATCCCTTCAGAGCATGAATCTTATGTCCGGAAAAAGACGCCATGTCAACACCCATTCTGGAAAGCGAGATCGGGAGTTTTCCCAGGGACTGCACGCAATCAAGATGGATCTTGGTATTTCTGTTCTTCTTGTTCCGGATCTCGATGATTTTCTCAAGAGGCAGGATCGAACCCGTCTCGTTATTCACATGAGTAAATGTAAGAAGCGCCGTGTTCTCATCGATTGCCGCAGTAAGCGCGTCAAGATCAGGTCTTCCATCCGAGCCAACCGAAAGATAAACGATCTCATATCCTTCTTTGGAAAGTTTTTCCAAAGACTCTAAAGATGCTTTGTGCTCGGTTTTTGTCGAGATGATCTTCTTTCCCGCTCTCGGATTCTGGTGCACATAGCCCATGATCGAGGTATTCACTGATTCCGAACCGCAGGATGTGAAATACAGTTCCTCTTTCTTACATGAAAGAAGCCGCGCAATCTTTGCGGCACTCTCGTCAAGATCCTTCTCGGCCAGAACGCCAAGGCGATGCAGAGACCCGGGGTTTCCATAGGACTCCTCCCCGCTTAACGTTTCATAAACCAAACGAGCCACTTCGGGAAGTGGCTTCGTGGTTGCACTATTGTCTAAATAAATGCTCATAGTTTATTTCCGTTTCAAAAGCACTTCATTGTGCATCTTCTGATTCGTAAATTTCTTATACGTTCAATTCCGGTTCTTCCATATCCAGCTCGGAAGCATAGAGTTTCAATACAGGCTCAACATCATTCTTCAGGAAAGAGGCAACCTGCTCCGGGCAACGGCCGATATAGAGTTTCGGATCAAGGAGTGTATCCAGGGAATCCTTATCCAGGCCAAAAGCCGGGTCTTCTGCGATACGGCTGAGAAGATCATTCGGAAGACCCTCTTCCTTGACTACCTTACCTGCAGCCATGGAGTGAACACGGATCTTCTCGTGAAGTTCCTGACGGTCACCACCGCGCTTAACAGCTTCCATCATGATGTTCTCAGTAGCCATAAACGGCAGCTCGTTCATGATGTGGTTATGGATCATCTTCGGATAAACAACGAGACCAGATGCAACATTGAGATAGATGCTCAGGATCGCGTCAACGGCAAGGAAAGCTTCCGGAACGGAGATACGCTTATTTGCAGAGTCATCCAGTGTTCTCTCAAACCACTGCTCGGAAGCGGTCATAGCCGGATTCAGGGCATTGGCGATCACGTAACGGGACAACGAGCAGATACGTTCACTACGCATCGGGTTTCTCTTATATGCCATTGCGGAAGAACCGATCTGTGTCTTCTCAAAAGGCTCCTCGATCTCTTTGAGGTGCTGGAGAAGTCGGATATCATTACTGAACTTATGCGCAGAAGTCGCAATACCGGAAAGAGTATTAAGTACTTTTGCATCGAGTTTTCTTGTGTAGGTCTGACCGGAAACAGAGATGGAAGCTTCGAAGCCCATCTTCTCAGCAATCATCTGATCCAGTTTCTCAACCTTTTCATGATCACCCTGGAAAAGATCCAGGAAGCTGGCCTGTGTACCTGTTGTACCCTTGCAGCCCAAAGGCTTCAGGCAAGACAGTGTGTAATCCAGTTCATCCAGGTCGATCAGGAGATCCTGAAGCCACAGAGTAGCACGCTTACCAACTGTTACGAGCTGTGCAGGCTGGAAATGTGTGAAGCCGAGTGTCGGCATTGCCTTATACTCATCTGCAAACTTAGCAAGCTTCTCAATAACAGCAAGAAGTCTCTTTCTTGTCAGGATCAAAGCTTCTCTCATAAGAAGGATATCTGTGTTATCACCAACATAGCAGGATGTAGCACCGAGGTGAATGATTCCCTTCGCCTTCGGGCACTGCTCACCATACGCATGTACATGCGCCATTACGTCGTGACGGACAAGCTTTTCTTCTCTTGCTGCAACATCATAGTTGATATCGTCCTTGCTTGCCTCGAGCTCAGCGATCTGCTCATCCGTGATGTTCAGGCCAAGTTCTTTTTCACAGGAAGCAAGATAGATCCAGAGTTGTCTCCAGGTCTTAAACTTATGATCCGGCGAGAAGATCGCCTTCATTTCCTTACTGGAATAACGGGAATTCAGCGGGCTTTCGTAAATATCCTTCATGGTATTATGCCTCCAACAATTTTCTTACAGCTGATAGTTTAGCACAAACCGCAAGAACTGTAACTGCCACTTCGATATCTTTGATGCTCGGGAAGCTCGGAGCGATACGGATGTTGCTGTCGTTAGGATCCTTGCCATAAGGATATGTCGCACCTGCAGGAGTAAGCGCAACACCGCACTCCTTTGCAAGACGAACTGTCTCTTTTGCTGTGCCATCCAGCACGAACAGAGAAACAAAGTAGCCGCCAAGAGGCTCATTCCAGTGTGCAACGCCGGATCCTTCAAATTCATCATTCAGGATCTTCAGAACCATCTCGAACTTCGGACGAAGCAGTTCAGCCTGCTTGGACATGATATTCTTTACTGCATCAAGGTTCGGAAGGTACTTCGCATGCATCAGCTGCACGATCTTGTTCGGGCAGATCGCCTGTACTCCAAGATACTTTCTGGCACGCTTAACATTCTCTTCATTTGCTGCCATGCAAGCGATACCGGAACCTGCAAAAGAAATCTTGCTTGTTGAAGCGAACTCGTAAACACGGTTCGGGTTTCCAGCTTCACATGCAAGTTTCAGGATATCCGGAAGCTTCCCCTGCTTGGAAACATCATCATAGAGGTGATGAACAACATACGCATTATCCCACATGATACGGAAATCCGGAGCCGCTGTTTTCATAGAAACCAGGCGCTTGCAAACTTCTTCGGAATAAATATATCCATCCGGATTGCTGTAAAGCGGCATTGCCCACATACCAAGGATCGAAGGATCCTCAGCAACAAGCTTCTCAACGATATCCATATCCGGACCATCTTCCTTAAGCGGAACAGCAATCAGTTCAAAACCAAGTGTTTCTGTTACGAGGAAATGTCTGTCATAACCTGGAACAGGGCAGATCCACTTACGATTCGGGATCTGGGCCCATGGCTTCTCTCCACCAAGCTCACCATAAATGAGTGAACGGGAAAGTGTATCGTACATCAACTGAAGACTGGAGTTATTGCCTACAGTGATCAAAGAAGGATCGACATCAAGGATCTCGCCAAAGAGCTTTCTGCACTCCATGATTCCATACGGAACACCATAGTTACGGCAATCCGAACCATCCTCAGACTTCAGATTGTCTGTATCCAGAAGCGAAGGCATATCATTTGCCAGATCAAGCTGTGCCGGACTCGGCTTACCACGCGTCATGTCCAAAGCCAGATTACGGGACTTTAATTCGTTGTACCGGATCTCCAGGATTTTCAAGGTTTGTTGCAGCTCATCTTTACTCAATTCAAGATATGTCTTCATGACAATGGTCTCCTTCTTTTGCTTTTTCATTCATTTTCACAAATATTTCCGCGCAAAAAGCACTGAAATGAATTTCGTTTTTATTCATTCTTGCATTTTTGGAAAACAATGCGTGCTTTGAGCCGTACCTATTATGTGATATTTGAAAGATTTTGACAAGCAACTTGCATATGTTTTTCGCATTTTCGATGAATTGTCCAAAAGAAAGCCATATTAAACGGACTTCGATGACATTTTTACAAATAAAAGCCGCTCAGGAGCATTTTTATAGGAAAGCGGACGGCTCTTGATGGCGGCATTGGGTGGAAGATTCTATCCGGTTTGAAACTAAGGCCGGCATATCTTGCAAGGAACATATCCCTCTTGAATCAGCTCTTCCCTGTCACCAGTGAAGTACATCTTATTCTTTTCCTTCATCTTCAAAACAGCTTCGCAATCAGGATAATGGAATTTCTTCGAGTTCGTATTGCAGATATAATCACAATCTGAATCTCCGGATGGAACAGGAGCAATGATAGCTGGCGCAAGGAAAAGATCCTCACCCTCAGAGAGTTCTTTTTCCGTCTCAAAAGTAACTGTCTTCCCGTCACTGTACGCCAGAATATCGCCTTGCATATCCGTACGGTAAAGCTCGACATCTCGTTCTTTCAGCCGATCCAGGATCTTCTGGGTAGGAAATCCGTAGGAATTATCGTTCCCACAGGAAATCACAGCATATTGGGGCGAAACCGCGTCCAGGAAATCTTCCGTTGAGGAATACTCACTTCCGTGATGCGCCACCTTCAGGACAGTCGCCGAGAGCTCACCATCCGCGTAAAGAAGCGACTGTTCTTCCTCATATTCCGCATCACCTGTGAAAAGAAAAGCGGTCTCGCCATATTCCACACGGATCACGATGGAATTATTGTTTGTCGTTTCTGCCTGGCTTATCGGGCCAAGGAATGTGACCTTGGCACTTCCCAGTTCCAGCTCCATTCCCGCTTCCGGGATCTCCAGTTCCACTTTCTGCTTGTTGAGATACTTCAGATAGTTAACAAACG
This sequence comes from Clostridiales bacterium, assembly GCA_017545245.1. Taxonomy (GTDB): domain Bacteria; phylum Bacillota; class Clostridia; order Saccharofermentanales; family Saccharofermentanaceae; genus Scatonaster. The sequence continues at coordinate 48,760 of JAFWPB010000063.1, read as the reverse complement.
CCTTGCTGTCATAATCGTCTACTGAGCAAAAAGCTCTTTCCACGGAAGCATAGTTCAGCGCAGCAGCAAGCCCGCCAATATGATCATCGTCAGGATGCGTGCCGACAATGTACTTAAGCTTCGTGATCTCGTTCTTCTTGAGATATGCAAAGATCAGTTCTGACTGGTCCGATGCACCGGCATCGATCAGCATCGCTTCACCATCACACAGGATTAAGGATGCATCGCCCTGCCCCACATCAATAAAATGCACGACGAACGTCGACGGGGCTTCTTCCGTTTCTTTCACCTCTGACGGCGGAACTACGGCTGTCGTTTCAGGTGCAGTGACCGCTTCCGTAGGAGCCACTGTTGTTTCCTCCGAAGGTGCTGGAGTTTCCGTAGTCGTTGTTTCTTCTGTGGTGGTGGTTGTCGTCACTTCCGTTGTGGTTGTCGCTTCGGTAGTCGTTGTAATTTCTGCAGTTGTTGCAGTTTCAGTAGTGGTTGTCACTTCCGTAGTCGTAGTAGGAGCGGCCGTCGTTGTCACTTCGGTAGCCGTAGTTGTCGTGTTTTCAGACGGATCACTCAGAGTTTCAAGTGAATTACATGCAAAAGCCAAGCACATGGCCAATACCATGAGCAAACACAAGAATTTCTTCGAAACAAACGACATTTTCATGACATTCAAAAGCTGCCTTTACATAATTTCTTGATTCTATGCTAACAATGCAATATGAATACACTATGACGATTTACTCAAAAAACGGAGTAAATTGTAAACTCTGTATCTGGCCGTCAGCACTATGAATCACACCTGCAGCATAATAGGAGACACGATCCAGCGGGATATTGTTTTCTTTGCAATACTCGACCATAGTCATCATGATCTTTCGCTGTTTTTCCTTCGTGACCGCTTCCTCAGGAGTTCCGTAATTCATATTGAAATGCCGGGACTTCACCTCAATGACCAGGATTTTCCCTTTATATTCACATATAATATCGATTTCACCCACACGATGAACAGAATAATTCCGCGCCAAGATCCGCGCACCACGGCTCTCCAGATAATGCGCAACATAGTCTTCAGAGTTTTTCCCAAGATTCTGGTTTCGCGTCATAAAGAACCTCTGTGATTTCAAGTAAAGTGTGAAATGATATTGTATCAGTTATCTCTATTTTCCTGTATATCGATGAGCGATTCCGCAGGCGAAAAGCGCCGAGGACCAGAGAATCGAAATACTAAAATCAGTGCATTTTCTTCAAAAAGCTCATCCTGTGGATCGGGGAGATACCAAGTTCATGAATCGCAGCATAGTGCGCCGCCGTGCCATATCCCTTGTGCTGGGCAAAGCCGTATCCGGGATACTCTTTATCGTATTCTTCCATGATGCGGTCACGAGTGACCTTCGCCAGGATCGATGCCGCTGCGATAGAATTCGACTTCGCATCACCTTTGATGATCGGTTTGACCGGGATTCCCGTTCCCGTCAGATTGACTGCATCGATCAGAAGCACATCCGGCTGAATCGAAAGGCCCGCTACACAGGCACGCATGGCTTTCTTTGTCGCTTCGAGGATATTGATCCGGTCGATTTCATCCGGTTCAACACGGATCACGCAAAAGCACTTGGCCTTTTCATTGATCTCATCGAATAACTGATCGCGCTTTTTGGGAGACAGTTTTTTCGAATCATCCAATCCGTAGATCGGCTTATCCGGATCAAGAATGCATGCTGCCGCAACAACCGGTCCTGCCAGAGGGCCTCTTCCCGCTTCATCAATGCCGCAGCAGACAGGCATACCCTCTTCTGCCGATTCTTTTTCAAAAGCAGACATTTCGTCATATTTTAAAATGAGTTTTTCTTCTCTTGTCATACTTACTCCTTATCCGGCTGATTGGGTGTTTCCAGTGTGATCCTGGCAATACGTACATTTCTGAAATCATCGAGGAAAAGCTTCGCAAAGCGTTCATCATTAATTCTTCCACCGGAGAGAATACATCCCATATGTCTGGCCGCTTCTTCGAATCTCTCGTAATCATCTTCGATGTAGTCTTCCGAACCGATTGGGTCCAATTTATACCGTGCATAGAAATCATCCGGATAAAGCTTCTCGATCAGTTTCATTCCGGAAATAGCCACGTCAACCACATCCACCACTTCAACCTTTACGGCACCGGTCAATGTCAGAACCAGCTGGTTTCTTGGCGTACCAAGCCGAGGCCATAACACACCCGGCATGTCCATAAGTTCAAGCTGGCCATCGGTTCTTGCCCACTTGAAGTCTCGGGTAACACCCGGCATATCTCCTGTAACCGCGATTTTGCGGTTGCACAGGCCATTGATAAGAGTAGATTTACCGGAATTCGGAACGCCAACGACCATAGCACGGACAGGTCGGCCTATACGGCCTTTCGACTCCGCCTTGGAAAGCACGTCTTTACAAGCCTCAACCGCCATGGAACGAAGCTTATCCAGTCCTTTTTTATGAGAAGCATCAATAGCGATCGCGGAAATACCCTTGGACTTATAGAAGCGGAGCCATTCGTCCGTGATCTTCTCATCAGCAAGATCCGCCTTATTCAAAACAATGATACGCGGTTTATGCGCCACCAAGGAATCCAGTTCCGGATTACGGCTGGAAATCGGAATTCTCGCATCTACGGTCTCAAAAACGATATCCACGAACTTCAGTTTCTCAGAAACCTCGTTCAGTGCTTTTCGCATATGACCCGGAAACCAGTTGATATTACCTTTTGACTCGTTCATAAAACTCCATTCATCCCGGGATCAGATAGATCCACGGTCAATACCATACTCCTTACAAATATTCGTAAACTCTTCACTGCTTCCAAAGAAGGCCAGAGTACTTGCTTTCGTCTGCGTTCCTTTTGCGATCTCATTAGCCCAGTAATTAATCATTATACCACTTCATATATTTGGTATCCCGAATGAACAGTTCGTTTGAAGCGGAAAGATATTATTCAAATTACATATTCGTCACATGACAATTCATAAATCATTTTTAAGTCAGAAAACATGTAAGATGGTTTCATAAAACAAAGGAAATGACCTAAACAAAAGGACGTGACATTATGAAGAAAAAAATTCTTTGCATTTTACTTGCTTCCATGATTATTACAGCACCGGCATGCCAGGCCAAGGACCAGAGCATCCGAACGACAGCAACAGCGGTCATGGAAACCAAGACAACCTCTGTCAATACTGAACCATCCATAAAAGAAACGCCGAAAGAATCCTCTGATGCTTTGCCGACTGCATCAACGGCTTCCCCTAATGAGACTACCCAGCAGTTTTCAAAGCTCGTAAATACGATCCAGCGTAAGAAGAATCAGTACGATCTGGCGATAAAACTGAACGATGAGGCACACCAGGTCGAGATCGATCAGAAACTGACCTATGTGAATAATACCGGCACAGATCTCAAGGAGATCCATTTCAATATGATTCCGGAAGCGTTCCGGTCAAAAGGCGGCGGCGTTACGATGCACTCTGTCACCGCTTCCGGCGAATCATTAACTATGAAGCAGATCGATACTTCTGTCTATTCTCTTCCTTTGGCAAAAGAACTGAAGGCCGGCGAGAGCATCGATCTGGACATGAAGTATACGGTCAGCGTGCCGCAGATCTGTGACCGCTTCGGTTATGAAGACAAGTTTTACAATCTTGGAAATATCATCGCAACGCCGGCGCTTTTCGAGAATGGGAAGTGGCTCGATCAACCGTACATGGATCTGGGCGATGCGTTTTACACGGAGATTGCTGACTATACCGCAACTTATTCTCTACCTGAGGGCTTCACTGTTGCATCTACCGGCTCTTTGAAAAACGGAAAATACGTTGCGACCGACGTTCGCGATTTTGCGTTTTCGATCGGATACGATATGGACGAGCTTCACGATACAATAGATGATGTAGATATTCACGTGCTATATAATAAAGCGCAACCTAATTTGGCTGAGTACACACTGAAAGCTGCGAAAGAAGCCGTTCATTTCTATAACTCCGTGCTCGGTGGATATCCTTATGAATCATTGAGTGTTGTCCTTTGTTCTTTTAAGAATTCAAATGGAGCCATTGCAATGGAATATCCGCAGCTTGTCATGGTTGGCTCTGAAAGTGTTGATGACGATATATATGGCTATAAACTCGGAAAAATCAGCAAGGAAGAGCTTCTTGCCAAAAATAAAACAACCGACAATGATCCGGATGCCATTCCGATTCCTGATGACGAAAGCATTGCGTTCATGAACAACATGATATTATCACACGTTGCGAATGTAGCTCACGAGATTGCCCATCAATGGCTGTACGGAATAGTCGGAAATGACGAAGTACGTCACCCATGGATCGACGAAGGTATGACCCGTTTTATGGAATGCTATTTCTTACACGAATGCAATCTGGATTATCCAGAAGAATCTTTGCAGCTCAGTTTCAATATTCTTGAAAGCATGGATGAAGATTATATCGAGAATGCTCAGAAAAACCAGTTTAACGAGTATTTCTGTGATCTGAACAAGTCACTTTACGATTACAAAAATAACAACAATGATTACTGGGACATTTATGATAAAGGTGCTTCGATGATGTACCACTTCTATAAGACTCTCGGAAAAGATGCTTTCAACAAAGCAATGAAAGAATATGTGGAAACCTTTGCTTTCACGGAAGTGGATCCGCAAGAATTCAAAGATTTCTGGAAAAGCAAAGGTGATTTTGAAAAAGCAATCGATCTTTACCTCATGTCCAAGTAAACCTACTATCCTTCCAAATATATTTCACGAAAGAAGGACTGTCTCAAGCAGTAAAGCAAGAGGCAGTTCTTCTTTTTTCCAATAAAAAAGAACTGTTCCATCTCTGAAACAGTTCTCTTGAACTAGCTTTGGTTCGAAATCACTTCTTAGAAGAAAGCTTCTCAGTGATTCTGGCTGCCTTACCAACGCGTCCACGCAGATAATACAGCTTCGCTCTTCTTACACGGCCCTTACGGACGATCTCAATCTTATCAATGTTAGGAGAATGAACGGGTAAAACACGCTCAACACCAACTCCATAGGAGAGACGGCGAATTGTCATGGTCTCAGAAAGACCGCCGCCCTTACGTGCAATCACATAGCCTTCAAATACCTGGATACGTTCTCTGGAACCTTCCTTGATCTTCAGGTGTGCTTTAACAAGATCACCAACTTCGACCTCGGAATAGCTATTACGCAGGTTGTCCTGCTCGACTGCTTTAACTAAATCCATATTCTTTTCCTCCTCTTCCGATAGATGTTCATGCCGGATCTTGCAGCGGACCATCCCTTTTAGCCGTTAAATTATACCATAACGGATTTTCGTATGCAAGTGTTTTTTCTGAAAAAGCACTATTTTCTGCACTTTTGAAACCATCAGGTGCTTTCTCCGATGTTTTCTGCTTATTTTTTCACAAAGTATGCATATCCAACCTCATACGGATGATCGAAAAGCATACAGTTTTTATGTCTTCTCAAAGTCCAGATCACCATTAAATCGCCGCAACCGCCAACTACACCGATGATCCCGAGTGTCACAAGAAAGAGCACCTGAAAAACAAATCCGAGAACGATGGGAAGCACTCCCAACAGAAGCGTCGGGGCAATACATCCGAAGAAATACTGCGGGATCCAAAGCGGCTCTCTGCAATGGCAATATGGTGTGATATTTTTCGGATTGAAGCCGAAATCGATACTTTTCCACTTTTCCTTACAGGCAAAGTGCCAGAAGAATCCATGTATAAACTCATGAATGAAGATCGTGGCGAAAAACAAAACCAACAAGAACAACGTACCGCGCATACCCGGGAACCCCATGATATATTGAAAGGAGAGTGCTTCTTTTCCATAGATCAGTATGTACAGCGGATATAAAGCTGCCGCCAGGCCAAACATGACGACCAGCCCGAACACATTTGCAGCGAGAACACTGATCTTCTCTAGACGGGTTTCATAACCATTCTTATCCATCTCCATGACCAGATCTTCGTACTCTTGCTTTTTCCGAGCTCTGACCTGATCATTCTCCACTTCGATCCTCATAGGACGTTCCCCCTAACAATCAACTATCCTCTTTATCGATCTTTAGTATTTTCTGCCAATCTTCCGCAGATATTTCCAGTTTTTCAAGCATATCCGGTCTTCTTTTCCATGTATCATAAAGGCCATGGATACGCTTCCATTCTTTGATCTTCGCATGATTTCCGGAAAGCATGACTTCCGGAACTTTCTTATCATGCCAGATATTCGGTTTCGTATACTGAGGAGCTTCGAGATAACCACTCATATGTGATTCCTCTTCATATGCCTCAGAATTGGGAAGTACGCCATCGATCATTCTGGAAATACAATCGATGACCACACACGCTGCCACTTCGCCGCCGGTCAGAACATAATCCCCAATCGAAACGTCCTCGTCCACGATCTCATCAAGCACCCTTTGGTCAATACCTTCGTAATGCCCGCACAGGATGACCAGATGATCGTACTTTGCTAGTTCCTGTGCTTTCTTCTGCGAAAGAACTTGCCCTTTGGGGCTCATGAACACACAGTGCGGCTTCGTTTCTTTTGAAGCATCATACAGCGAAGAAAATGCCTGAAACACAGGTTCACATTGCATCAGCATGCCCGTACCGCCGCCAAAAAGCGTATCATCCACTTTTCCGTAACGGTTGCCGGAAAAGTCACGTATATCGATACAGTCAATCGAAAGGATGTCCTTCTCCATTGCCCGTCCGATGATGCTTTCCGACAGGAAATTCTTCACTTGTTCAGGAAACAAAGTCAAAACCGAAAACTTCATCTATGCGCCTCACTCATAGATCTCGTAAAGTCCATCCGGAAGAGTGACACGCATGATGCCGCCCTCAAGATCGACCTCTGTCACGACAGAATTGAGATAAGGGATCAGAAGTTCATTCTTTCCCTTGCGCTCACAAAGAATGATGTCACTCGCGCCGGAGTTGATCACATCTTTGATCCTGCCAAGTTCGCCTCTTTCGCTGTCCACTACGGTAAGCCCGATCAGATCCGCGATGAAATATCTTCCTTTTGGAAGTTTCACGGCATCTTCTCTCTTTACGGCAATGAAAAGACCGGAAAGCTTGGCGGCTTCATCTCTGTCATCGAGGCCTTCAAACTTCAAAAGCGTTCTGCTCGGATCCACTCTTCTTCCGGAAACCTTCTTCGTCTCCTTCAGGTTCTCCTTCGCATCAAGAAGCATACATTCTTTTAACGAAGAAAAACGGCGCACATTGTCCGTGAGAGGAGAAATCTTCACCTCTCCGCGAACACCATGTACACCGGTAATTTTTCCTATGATCAGATAGTCTTTCATCCGAGGATATCTACGATCACGCGCTTGCCTTCACGAAGATACTTTGCTTTCATGATCGAACGGATCGCCTGCGCACGACGACCGCCCTTACCGATCACCTTACCCATATCTTCCGGATTTACTGAAAGCTCAAGAACAACTGTGTTGCCTCTTTCAGACTTCTTGACGGTTACATCCTCAGGATGGTTGACCAAAGACTTGGCCATTGTAGTTAATAATTCCATTTTTCAAAACGCAGCATGAAAATAGAAGTAGGTGTGCTGCTTCCTCCTTATAAATTTGGAAGTAATGGGATTACTTCTCGATAGCACCAGACTTCTTCAGCAGATCACGAACTGTATCTGTCGGCTGAGCGCCGTTAGCGATCCACTTCTTTGCAGCCTCATTGTCGATCTTGATTTCAGCCGGATCAACGAGCGGATTGTATGTACCGATTTCCTCGATGAAACGACCATCACGCGGATAACGACCGTCTGCAACAACAACACGATAGAAAGGAGCCTTCTTAGCGCCCATTCTTCTCAAACGAATTTTTACTGCCATTTTTCTTTCCTCCTAGCAATATCACTTATGTTTTTACTATATATATTCTCGCGTCATTTTTCCTTTCGAAAAGCACTTTCTTGGGGAGTGCGCGTGAACATCTTATTTAAACGGGGAGTTCTTCCCTCCTAAGCCTCCGAAACCTCCGAGTCCACCGAGGCCTCCAAGACCGCCCATCTTTCCCATACCCGGGAACTTTCCGAAACCTTTCTTGCCGCCCTTGGTCATCTTGCTGAACTTCTTCATCATCTCAGCTGTCTGCTCGTACTGCTGGACAAGTTTATTGACCTGCTGTACCGTCGTACCGGAACCGGCTGCAATACGCTTTCTTCTGCTGGCGTTTAAGATATTCGGAACACGTCTTTCCTTCTTGGTCATCGAACGGATGATCGCCATATTTATATCGATCACCTTATCATCGATATCTTCTTCTTTGATCTTACCCTTTGCTCCAGGGATCATTCCCAGAACATCCTTCATGGAACCCATCTTCTTCAACTGCTCGAACTGAGCCAGAAGATCGTCCATATTAAATGTACTGCTGAGCATACGCTCTACAGACTTCGCGGCCTCTTCCTCATCAATCGTCTGCTGTGCCTTCTCGATCAAGGAGAGCACATCGCCCATGCCGAGGATTCTATCAGCCATACGATTCGGATAGAACTCTTCAATATTGTCGATCTTTTCACCTACGCAGATGTACTTGATCGGCTTGCCTGTCATCTTACGGATCGAGAGCGCCGCACCACCTCTGGCATCACCATCGAGTTTAGTCATGATGAATCCATCAAGACCGATACGCTCTTCGAAGCTCTGTGCCACAGCAACAGCTTCCTGACCGATCATGGCATCGACTACGAGCAGTTTCTCGTGTGGCTTCACAAAATCACCGATCTTAATGAGCTCATCCATCATCTCATCGTCTACCGTCATACGACCGGCAGTATCGACCAGAAGCGTATCGCAGAGCAAATACTTCGCTCTCTCCACACCGGCCTTCGCAATAACGATCGGATCTTTCTCTTCCGGCATGATGAAAGAAGGAACTTCTACTTTCTGCGCCAGTACTTCCAACTGCTTCGCCGCTGCAGGACGATGCACGTCGAGAGAAAGGAGCAACGGACGCTTGCCGCCCTTCTTCAGGATATTCGCCAGCTTCGCCGCTGTAGTTGTTTTACCTGCACCCTGAAGACCATAAAGCATGATCACCGTAAAACCAGATGGAGAAACAGTCAGTTTGCTCGAGGTTTCACCAAGAAGCTCCACAAGGGACTCATGAACGATCTTTACGATCTGCTGACCCGGAGTCAGGCTCTTCATGACATCAGCGCCCTTACACTTCTCACTCATATCCGCCACGAATTCCTTAACGACGGAATAGTTAACATCCGCCTCAAGGAGCGCCATACGGATCTCTTTCATCATGGCCTTGATATCCGCATCCGTGACACGCGCACTACCACGAATCTTAGATGTGATATTCTGCAGTTTTTGCGACAAACTTTCAAACATTCTTCTTACAATTCCTCAACTAATGTCGAGAGAAGCTCTTTCGCCTTCTCCTCGTTATGTTCTTCCAATGCGGAAAAAGCACTGGCAATCGTTTTCTTCTGCAGTGTGAATCTTTCAACCAGCTTGAGTTTCTCCTCGTACTCCGTAAGAGAATCGACTCCACGATGGATCGCATCGTGCGCCGCCTGTCTCGAAATCCCACAGTCCTCAGCAATCTCCGCCAAAGACATATCCTCCTGGAAACGAAGTTCAAGGATCTCTCTGGTACGCTCCGTCAGCAACTGCCCGTAAAAATCAAGCAATAAGCACACTTTTACGCTGTCCATAAGAGCGACCTCCTCACACGCCTAGCAAGAATACCAAACGGGTGAAGATCTGTCAAGTAGTTTTCCTTGTCAGTTGAAAAAGAAAAGTTTTCTCGTTAGGTCCTCGCGCTTCGCGCTGCGTAATCACTCGAAAACCTTTCCTTTTCTCCGCACTGAAGGCAAGATTAAAAGATTCGCCAATCTTCGATGCCATCACTTTGGGAAAGCAGATGATTAGATAAAGAAAAAGGATATATCATGAGAGACGAGTTTTTTGCGAAGCAAAAACTGTCCGAGTCTCGATGATATATCCTTTTCTTTAGATCAATCAATGATTCGGAAGAAGTGAGTCAACGAAGATCTGCGGATCGAAATCTACCAGGTCTTCTGCACTTTCACCAAGTCCTGCGAGGAAGATCGGTGCTTTTGTAGAGTAAGCAACGGCGATTGCGACACCGCCTTTTGCGCTTCCGTCGAGTTTGGTAATACCAATACCGGAGAGTTTTACTGCCTTACTGAACACTTCTGCCTGGATGACGGCATTTTGACCGGTCGTGGCATCGATGATCAACAGTGCCTGTGTATTGGCAGATGGTGCTTCACGCTCGATTACACGGCAGATCTTGCTGAGCTCATCCATGAGGTTCTGCTTGTTGTGGAGTCTTCCGGCTGTATCGATGATCAGAACATCGGCACGCTTGGCGATAGCAGAATGTACCGCATCGTAGCAGACTGCAGCCGGATCTGAACCTTCTTCATGAGAGATAACATGCGTATCGGTCATTTCACCCCAGGCAGCCAGCTGTTCGATCGCAGCAGCACGGAATGTATCCGCAGCAGCCAGCATAACTTTCTTTCCCATCTTCTTATAACGGAGGCAGAGTTTACCCGCCGTAGTAGTCTTTCCCGTACCGTTTACACCAACCATAAGAATGATATTCAGATTGTTATCCTCGATATTCAGAGTCTTCTTCTCGCCAAGGATCTCAAGCATCTTATCCGATACAACATGGACCACTGCCGCCTTACTATCATCACCGGTTTTCTTGATCGATTCACGGACCTCGTCCATGATCGCGAGACTTGCTCCAACACCACAATCTGCCTGCACAAGCAACGCCTCCATATCGTCGAGCATATCCTCATCGAAATGTCCCATGGAAGCAGAGATCTTCGTGATTCCTTCTGCTACGAAGTTTCTTGTTTTAGCCAGGCCTCTTTTAAATACATCAAAAATACCCATAGACTACTCCTTTTCCTCGCTCATATATTCATTCCTGTACTAAACGTCACTCAGGCGCATCGACAGGATCTTCGAAATACCTCTCTCCTGCATGGTAACACCATACATACGGTCACAGGCTTCCATCGTACCTTTTCTGTGGGTAACCAGGATAAACTGGGACTTCACACAATAACGGCGGACAAAGTCCGTAAAGCGGTTGACGTTCGCATCATCAAGCGCCGCCTCGACCTCATCGAGTACGCAGAACGGAGACGGACGAAGCTGCAGGATCGCAAACAAAAGCGCGATTGCCGTAAGACAGCGTTCACCACCTGACAAAAGAGACAAGCTCTGCAGTTTCTTTCCCGGAGGTTGTGCCTTAATGTCGATACCGCAATTCAAAACATCATCCAGATTCTCAAGAAGGATTTCCGCTGTACCACCATTAAACAGATCTGCAAATACCGTCTTAAAGTTCTCGTTGATCTGCTCAAAATGCATCATAAACTGCTGTTTCATCTCCGCAATGAGATCTTCGATGACTTTCGCCAGATCCGCTTTTGCCTTTTCAATATCGTCACGCTGCGCGCACATGAATTCATAACGCTCGCCGACCTTCTTATATTCTTCGATCGCCTCAATGTTGACCGGTCCGATTGCCTTGATCTGACTCTTCAGATCATTACACTTCTTCTGGAGGGAATTGAGGTTCGTGATCTCGATCCTGTATTCGGCAGCATTATCGTAAGTCAGCTCGTGATTCTCCCACAGACGGTTCTTACATTCATCGACCTCTGTTTCATAACGCTCAAACTTGCTGTCCAGTTTAGCCTGCTCGGTCTGAAGCTGGGACAGTTTCTGCGTCGCTTCGGTCACGTTCTCCACGTAACCGGCCAGCTTGCCATCCAGTTCCATCTTCTCCTGCACGATTTTCTGGATCGTCTGATCGAATTTCTCTTCTTCTTCTTTCAGTCCTTCCTTAAAGCGCGCCTGCTCCTCGAACTGTTTCTTGATCTCTTCCGCGTCTTTCTTCGCCTGCTCGCATTCCTGCTTCACACGCTCCATATCATCTTTGTTCTTCTGCTTCTCGTTCTCATACATGCGCTGCATCTCAACAAGCGCATTCATAGATCCATTGACGGTCTCCACGCGGACACGCAGATCACTGATGGAAGCACGCATCTTTTCAAGTTCGGTCTGTTCGGTCTCAAACTTGCTCTCTGTCGTGCTGACTTTTTCCTTGAGTTCCGCGATTTCTACTTCGCGTTCCTCGATTACCTGCTTGGCTTCTTCCAGATCTGAAGACGACGAAAGCTTTGAAGCCGAGATCGATTCCAGCTCCCGTTCTACAAGACTGATCCTCTCGACTGTTTTCTTATAGTCATCTTCTGCCACGCCAAAAGCACTTTCCACGCGGATTCGGTTGTGAGTGGAAGCTTGCAGTTTCTCCTCGAGATGCATCTGCTCTCTGGCGAGATCCTTGATCTGCAGATCGAAATCCTGTTTCTGCGCTTCTCTCTTTGCAATATCGCGTTCGAGGGCAGCATAGCTCTTTCTCATATCATCCAGTTCACGTGCGCGGCTGAGAAGGTTGATGCCCTTCTTGTTGATACTACCACCGGTAAGTGAACCACCCGGGTTGACAACATCTCCGGCCAAAGAAACAACACGGTACGCATATCTTGCCCGTTTGGCCATGGCGATACCATTTTCCAATGTATCGACGATTACGATTCTACCGAGAAGATTCTCAATGATATCGCGAAGCTCCGCTCTGGTATCCACCAGATCCGATGCCAGACCAATATAACCTCTAGCCATTTTGGCTTCACGAAGATAATTCTCTTCCAGATTTCTGGGACGAATCGAATCAATCGGCAGGAACGTTACTCGTCCCAGCTTCTTCTCTTTCAAATGATCGATCAAGAGGGATGCATCCTGATCCGTCTGTGTAACTACATTATGTACTGACTGGCCCAGAGCAATCTCAATGGCCGTCTCATATTCCTTACTGACCTTGATCAATTCACCCAAAACGCCGATCACCAGTTTGGAAAGATGCGGAATCTGGTCTGTACTCGAGAGAAGTCTCCGTACTGACTCCTGATATCCTTCACGGCTCTTTTCCAGGTTCTCCATCGTCTTGATGCTGAATGCACAGTTCGAGAGCAAACGCTGTTTGGAATCCAGTTCAGATGCAAAAGACTCGGCTTCTTTTCTTTTTTCTGCTACTTCGATTTGCTTTTCAGAAAGCTCAGAAGCAAGTTCCGCTGCTTCCGTAAGTGCTTTCTTCAACTCGGCATCCGCCTCATCCCGCTTCTTCAAAGCCAGGTCTTTTTCCGAAATCATGAGCATACGATCCTCGGACAAGGATTTGATCCTTGCTTCCTTGACCATCATGTCACCGGAAAGACTGGATACCGTTTCTCTTGCTTCAAAGAGTTCTTCTGTTAACGAATCGATCTTTTTTCTCAGTTCTGTCTGCTTTGCCTGATTTCCCGACATCTGGTCAAGAAGCGCTTTATGGGAAGTTTCCACCGCGGAGAGCTCATTACTGAGATTTGTCTTCTCCTGAGACATCTTCACCAGTTTGTCCTTATTCTCCTGGATCTGCTCGTCCAGACGTTCGATCTCGCCGATATGCTCTTCATCGGAGCCCTCGGAAGCTTTGATCCGGGCAAGAAGATTATCGTATCTTTCTTTGAAGATCACCATCTGGTTATTGATCTCGTGGATCTTTTCCGTCAAATCCGAACGTTCCTGACGCTTATTTTCCAGTTCTTCTTCCAGGAACGCCGAGCGCTCGGTCAAAGCACGGTTTTCCGAGCGGATCTTCATGACGATATCCTGCTGTTCTTCCACAGCCTTGGCTAAACTAGCTCTTTCCTCACTGCTCGCATCGAGAAACACCTTATTTCTATCGATAAGATGCAGCAGGACCGCAATATCGTCTTTCTTCCACTCTTCATATAAAAGATGGTATTTCTTAGCTTTCTCGGCCTGCTCACCAAGAGGTCCGATCTGATTGGAAAGCTCTTCCAAAATGTCATTGATACGGATCAGGTTCTGCTCCGCTGAAGCAAGCTTTCTCTCCGCTTCGTCTTTTCTTGTCTTAAATTTCACGATACCGGAAGCTTCTTCAAGTACTTTTCGACGATCTTCCGACTTGGTAGAAAGGATATCATCGACTCGGCCCTGACCGATAATCGAATAACCGTCCTTACCGAGACCCGTATCCATAAAGAGCTGCTGGATATCCTTCATGCGGCAATTGACGTGGTTGATCTGGTATTCACTTTCTCCGGAACGATACAGTCTTCTTGTGACCTGCACTTCATAATACTCGATAGGAAGAAGTCCGTCAGAATTATCCAATGTCATGGATACTTCAGCGAAATTCATGGCACGACGAGACTGGGTGCCGTTGAAGATCACGTCTTCCATCTTCGCACCACGTAGCGTTTTCACGCTCTGTTCGCCCAAGACCCAACGAATCGCATCGGTAACATTACTCTTACCGCTTCCGTTTGGGCCGACGATGGCTGTCATTCCCTTGTCAAACTCGATCAAAGTATATTCAGGAAAAGACTTAAAGCCTTGAATTTCGAGTTTTTTAAGATGCATGCATGCTCCTAGAAAAAATCATTAGATATAGATTATAACATAAGAGTGCTCAAAACGCGCCCGCTCATGTTTCAGGTTTCCAGATTTCCAAAGCAAGCTTCGATGCATCCTGTTCTGCCTGTTTCTTACTTCTACCTTTTGATCTTACGATCTCCACTCCGTCAATAACGACCGCGACCTCAAATATATGGTCATGTATAGGGCCTTCTTCGTTGACGACCTCGAAAAGAACTTGGTGGCTGGAATGCTTGGTCTGTGCCTTTTCCAGAAGACGGCTCTTGTAATCAAAGATCAACTCGCCGCGGACAGCAAGATCGACATAATGGGATAGAAGCTGCAATACGACTCTCTTTGCCTGCTCGAATCCGCCATCCAGATAGATTGCGGCGAATAATGACTCCATCGTATCCGCCAACGTAGATGGTTTTTCTCTACCGCCGGTACTGTCTTCGCCTTTTCCCAAAAGGAGAAACTGACCGACCTGAAGACTGTTTGCCACCTCAGCCAAAGTCTTCTCACAAACGACCAGAGCGCGCGTCTTTGAAAGCCTTCCTTCATCCCATTGAGGTTTTCTGTTGTAGATCTCCTCACCAATAATGAAATCAAGGATCGCATCCCCCAGAAATTCAAGACGCTGGTTCGATACAATACCCATCTTCCGGTGCTCATACGAATACGTCGAATGCGTAAAAGCCAACAGAAGATATTGTTTATCCGAAAATGAGTACTGCAGTTTTCTTCAAATTCCGCATGTTGCGGAGAATATATCCGTTCCATACTTCACTTCCTCAAATAATTGTTATATTCAGTATACTCAGAAAAAAGAAATGCTTCAAATGATTTCTCATCTGAAGCATCTCGCTTAGTTCTGTTGAAAGAAGATATTACATCTTACCCTTGATGAACTCAACTGCATCGCCGACTGTCTTAATACGCTCTGCTTCCTCATCCGGAATAGAAATGTTGAACTCCTGCTCCATAGCCATGACCAGCTCAACCATATCGAGAGAATCTGCATTCAGATCATCAACAAACAAAGAATCCATCTGTACACTATCTTCAGAAACATTCAATTGATCAACAAGAATAGATTTTACACTTTCAAAAATCGAATCAGATGACATTTTTATAACCTCCTGTATAATTGCATCACGCAATCGTCATATATGTTTTTAATTGAATATCATGAAAATGTCAATACGCTAAATGAAGAATTTTGCGAAAATATTTTGAATTTCAAACAATATGACAAAATATCAGTCATTATCTTTGAAATACTTGAGGTTTTTGAGCAAATAATCCATACCGGAAATGACTGTCATAAGGATACAGATCAAGAAAAGAATATTACCGACGAGCTGTACTCCATCCACGATCCCGGTATATGACCAATCCGAAAAAGCAGCATGCAGGATGCGGATCAACAGTGTCTCAAACATCAGGTATGTGATCGCGATCATCTGAGTAACGGTCTTGACCTTACCGATCATCTTCGCAGCCATAACATTACCCTTTGCACTAGCCAGCATACGGATACCGGTCACGGCAAATTCACGAAGGACAACGATACATACCCATACTGCCGATATACGATTCAGATCAACTAACGCGATCAACACTGAAATGACCAGCATCTTATCTGCAAGAGAATCAAGGAATTTACCCAGATTGGTGATCAGGTTATACTTTCTGGCAATCTTTCCGTCAGCCAGATCCGTCAGCGAAGCGATGACAAAAAGGCAAGCAGCAACAATCATGCCATTCTCATTAATAAACGAATTCCATCCCTCAGGAGAAAAAGAACCGATATGGATAGGAAGCATGAACAGCAGTATTGGCGGAACCAATAATATCCTCGTAAGTGATAGTTTATTCGGCAGATTCATCTTCTGTTACTCCTGTCAGTTCATAAGGCGTACACTCCACGATCTTCACGGTGACCTGTTCACCAATTTCCAAAGGTCGGTTCGTGGATACTACATAGATGACCGGATCAATTTCCGGCGCTTCCATATAACTACGCCCCAAGTAGAATATACCATCATCAGAGGTAGAATCAATAGTGACTTTGACGATTTTTCCAACGCGGCGCTCGTTATAAGCCAAGGAAATCTCCTGTTGCAGCTCCATCACACGCGCATAGCGACGCTCTGAAACATCTTTTCTGACACGCGGATGCATATTATAACCAAGCGTATTCTCCTCAGGAGAATAGATAAAACAGCCGAGGCACTGGAACTTCCATATCTTGAGGTTTTTAAGCAGATTCTCGAAATGCTCTGCTTTCTCGCCTGGGAATCCAACCATGACAGTTGAACGGATCACGATGTCCGGAATTGCTTTTCGAAGCTTCGTCAGTGTATCTGTAATCGATTTGACCGTATCTTTTCTCCTCATCTTCTTGAGGATCTCATCATCGCCATGCTGGACCGGGATATCAAGATAATGCAACACTTTCGGATTCTTCGCCATCTCGTTGATCAATTCATCGGTAATGCCATTGATATACGCATACATGATGCGGATCGAACCCAGGCCTTTGATTTTCGCAAGTTTCGAGAGCAATTCGGCAAGGCATTTCTTTCCATAAAGATCCTTACCATAGTTCGTCGTATCCTGTGCGGCCAGGATGATTTCCTTATACCCGCTTTTTGCAAGATACTTTGCTTCCTCAAGTATATCTTCCATCGGTCTGGAAATGTATTTTCCTCGAATACCCGGAATCGCACAGAAAGCACAACCATTCGAACAACCTTCCGCAATCTTCAGCCAGGCATAGGAACGTGTTGTCACGACTCTGTTCTTCTGCATATGTTGAAGGCTGCCGGGTTTATCAATATATGCCATCCAGTCACTATCGTCTTTTGCAAACAAAGACTTCACAACTTTACTGATATCCTGATAATGCGCAGTGCCCAAAACAGCATCCACCTCAGGAAGAGTCTTCCCGATTTCCTTCGGGTAGCGCTGGGAAAGACATCCGGTAACGACAATATAAGAAAGCTTTCCTTTAGGTTTCTTATAAGAAGCCACATCCAGGATCGTGTCTATACTCTCCTGCTTCGCACTCTCAATAAAACCGCAGGTATTGATCACAACGCAATCTGCTTTCGTGATGTCATCAGTCATCTGAAAACCATCATTCATCAGAATCGTCGTCATGCATTCCGTATCAACGAGATTCTTGGAACAACCCAAAGAGATCATCGAAATGTAGCGTTCTTTACTCATATCCTCACCCAATCAAAAATATCAAATGTTATTCTACATCATGAATGAGTTTTCTAAAAGATGCAAGTGCCAAAGAAGCCGAATACCCACGATTCTCCAGATAGCGGATCGCCTTGGCCAGTTCTCGCTGGGATTGGGATGGATCCGAAGAGAATGATTCTACCGGAAAACGGTCATGAATCACTTCCATGATCGTTTTCTCGTCCGAAAACTCATCCTCAGAAAGGACTTCATCAATCACATTATGAGGGATTCCGGAAGCTTCCAGTCTTAACGAAAGCTTCGCCCTGCCTTCCGCTTTGCTTCCGCTACGTTGCCGCAGGATCTTCCTGGCCACTCTTGCGTCATCCACATATCCATCCTCGATCAGCTGAGAAATCACTGTCTCGATCAGATCCCGATCATATCCGTTATTACACAGATACTCGCGGATCTTCCCAGAAGAAGAAACAGATATGCCGATATGTGCGATCGCTTTGTTTCTCGCTTCGCTATATTGTACCTGGTCGTTCATGATCAGATATCGATGCCCAGTACGTCATCATCCAGATCGGCTTCATCATCATTTTCTGCCTGAGCCGCATCTGCCTCAACGCCACCAATCGATGCACGGAGTTTCTCTTCGATCTCATCACGAAGTTCAGGATGTTCCTTAAGATATGTCTTCGCATTATCTTTGCCCTGACCGATCTTCTGACCCTGATATGCAAACCAGGATCCGCTCTTCTCGATAATATCTTTATCGACTGCCAAATCAATAATGCAGCCTTCCTTCGAAATACCTTCGCCATACATGATATCGAATTCAGCCTCACGGAACGGCGGAGCAACCTTATTCTTAACGACCTTAACACGTGTATGGTTACCGATCACTTCACCACCGTTACGAAGTGACTCAACACGGCGCACATCCAAACGGACAGAGGAATAGAATTTCAAAGCACGACCACCTGGTGTTGTCTCCGGATTACCAAACATGATTCCAACTTTTTCACGAAGCTGGTTAATGAAAATGCAGACTGTACTGGACTTGCTGATGATACCTGCCAGTTTACGGAGAGCCTGAGACATAAGACGAGCCTGAAGACCAACATGAGAATCACCCATCTCACCATCGATTTCGGCCTTTGGAACCAATGCAGCAACAGAGTCGATTACGATTACATCTACAGCACCGCTTCTTACCAAAGCTTCTGTGATCTCCAGAGCCTGTTCACCGGTATCCGGCTGAGAAACGATCAACTCATCGATATTTACACCGATCTTGCCTGCGTATACCGGATCCAGAGCATGTTCTGCATCAATGAAAGCTGCCGTACCGCCCTGCTTCTGTGACTCGGCAACAACATGAAGCGCTACCGTTGTCTTACCGGAAGATTCAGGTCCATAGATCTCAATGATTCTTCCCTTTGGAAGTCCGCCTACACCAAGAGCCAGATCCAAAGTCAAAGCTCCGGTCGGAACTGCATCAACGACCATGCTGGCCTGCTCACCAAGGCGCATAACTGCTCCCTTGCCAAATTGTTTTTCTATCTGCAACAATGCAGCGTCCAAAGCCTTTGTACGCTCGCTGTCTGTTTTCTTCGATACATCCTGCTGTGATTTGTTGGAATCTTTCTTAGCCATACGCTTCCTCCCTTTGCGAACATTCGTTCTATAGCATTAATCTTAACAATACATTACCACAACGTCAAGGGATTTATCTCGAGTTTTTTTCGACAAATATCGACAATTGACGACGCTTTGTCGTCAATACAATCTTCGGGCTGGAAATACTGGAAAAACTTTCTTAGAATTGCTCAGGCTTTTTTCTTTTTACGGAAAAAACGCAATACATATTTCTCGTAAGCCACCTTCAATTCTTCCATCTTAAGAAGGAAAGCTACAACGAAATATACAACAAATCCGACCACGCACCGAGCACCCAGCCAGGCGAGCTGGAAAAGCTTTCTTCCCGGATTCAATGGAACGATCAGATCGATCAGGAACAATACGCCGATCATGGCAATCAGACAGATCACAGATTTCACGATGAACACACGGATCTTTCTCGGCGCTAGAGCCTTGTTTTTACTATAAACTACAGCAAGCAGGATCAACCGCACCACACAAGATGCCGAATAAGCGATCGTTAAGGAAAGCGGGTTATAATACACTTTCAGCAATACCACACAAAGAACGGTGTTGACGATCATGGAAACAATACCGGCAAACAATGGGAAACGAGTCTTTCCAATCGCATAGAAAGCCTGATTGATAATGAAGATGATCGATTGCGTCACAATGGAAAGACAGTAACCGGTCAGGAAAAGTGCAGCAAGCTTTACATTCTCTTCAGTGTAGCCATCACTCCATTTGAATGCAGCACGTACCAGATCACTTCTCAGAATAAGGAAAATACCCGCACAAGGAATCGTCAGGAACAACGCGTTCTTGATACTCTGAGAAAGAAGATCGCTTGCCTTCCTGTATTCTTTTGCAGCAAAGAGAGATGCCAAAGAAGGAAGCATAACATTACCGATACCAACAGCAAAGATACCATACGGAAGCTGCCACAAAGTACCCGCGTTTCTGAGTGCAAATAAAGGACCGCCCTGGAATCTGGTTGCAAATGAATTCAAAATCAGCATGTTGAGCTGGACAACGGATGCAGAAATCAGGATCGGCACAGCCAGTTTGAACAAGGAACGGAATTCCTGATTCGAAGTATCCAGCGAAGGCTTGAAATGCGAGATTT
The DNA here is from genome assembly GCA_017545245.1 of Clostridiales bacterium. Classification (GTDB taxonomy): domain Bacteria; phylum Bacillota; class Clostridia; order Saccharofermentanales; family Saccharofermentanaceae; genus Scatonaster. The sequence continues at coordinate 28,231 of JAFWPB010000063.1, read as the reverse complement.
CCTTTTTGCCCATAAACAACTGGAATACGAAATAGATCAGCGCGGAAGCCATGATTCCCAGACCAGTACGGATCAGGGCATCCTCAGTCGAACCACCTAGGAGGCCGATGGAAAGAAGCACACAAATGTTATAGATCGTAGGACCGAAAGCGGTCGAACCAAACTTCTTATACGCATTTAAAATACCGATACAGAGCGCTGCCAGCATCATAAAAAAGATCTGCGGGTAAAGCGTACGGGCCATGTTACCGGCAAGATGGACAACTTCTTCCGAATCATTCTGATTGAAGATCTTGTAAAGCGGATTCGAGAAGATTTCACCGAACACCACGAAAACAAGGACAACGATCGTCATCCACGAAATAAAAATGCTGACGCCTTTCCAGGTTTTACGCTCGGTCTTATTCTCAATCGCACGAGAAAGCGTCGGCGTGATCGCCGATTGAATCGAGCCACCGACCAACAATGCGAAGAAAAAGTCCGGTATCAGGAAAGCACCGGTAAAAGCATCACGGTAAGTTTCATTAAATGAATGGGAAACCAGTATATCACGCAAGAAGCCTGATCCCTTGGAAAGGAACAGGCCGATGATCATGATAATGGTCGAAAATGCGATGCTTTTCGTCTTTTTCGAAGACGAATCCTGACTCTTCAATTGTTTCGCCGGCGGATTACTCATGAAAGTCTCATTCTGATCAGATTAAACGCATGCAGTACTGCTTTACGACGAACACGCATACGGTTACCGCTCAGGTGTACCTCCTTGACTTCTGTTCCGTTCTTATCCGAAATGGCCAGATAAACGAGGCCGACCGGTTTGGTAGCACTTTCGCCTGTCGGACCGGCAATACCGGTAATGGAAACGGCAATATCCGTGCCAAGCAGTTTTCTTGCTCCTTCTGCCATCTCCTGTGCACACTCGCGGCTGACTGCGCCGAGATTATCAAGCACATCGTCGGATACGCCCAAAAGATTGGATTTCACTTTGTTTCCGTAAGAAACGACAGAACCCATGAATACATTGGAAGCACCAGGAATATCAACAAACTCGGAAGATACCATACCTGCCGTACAGCTTTCAGCAAAGCAGACCGTCATTTCCTTTTCCAGGAGCATATCAAAAGCAACCTGCTTCAAAGGACGTGTGCCGATTTCATAGATACACTGTCCAAAGCGCTCTTTCATTACTGCGATGAGCGGGCTGATCAGGTCTTTCTCTTCCTCATTCTTTTCGACGCGCTGGGTAATACGGAAAAAGCACTCGCCCTCAGCTGCATACGGTGCAATGGTCGGATTTGTCTGAGAATCGATCAGATCACCGATACGTTCCGCAGCTTCCGATTCACCGATACCAAAGAGATGTACGAACTGAGTGATAAACTTGGTGTCACTCATTTTCTCGAGGACCGGACGTACTTCTTCATTAAACATCATCGTCATTTCAGACGGCGGCCCCGGCAAAAGAACAAACTTTACGATTCTGTCCGGATCCTGCTCGGAAGGACAAGCATAATCGAACATTGCTCCCGGAGCCGTACCATTATGATTCTTAAAAATCGTACAACCTTCCGGCAGCATTGCCTGCTTGCGGTTATTCTTCGGCATGTTCCGACACATCTTCCGGAAGTACTCGGTAATATCATGGAAACTATCTTCATCAAAAACCAGTTCCCTGCCAGCTACTTTGGCTGCTACCGCCATGGTAATATCATCCGTTGTAGGACCCAGACCGCCAGTCATGATGACCAGATCAGCGCGCTGGGCACTTTCCTTGATCTGTTCAGCCAGGCGTTCTTCATTATCTCCAACAACAATCTGACGATAGGAAGAAATGCCAAGAGAAACCATCTCCTGAGCCAGAAAATGAGAGTTTGTATTGAGGGTATTGCCCATTAGAAGTTCAGTACCGACACAAATGATCTCTGCAGAATGAATGCTCATATTATGCACGTCCTTTCTCGATTCTCTCAAAAGCTTCCAAAGTGTTCTGGAGGAGCATGGTAATGGTCATCGGACCAACTCCGCCAGGTACAGGTGTGATCGCAGAAGCAATATCTACAACATCATCAAAATCGACGTCGCCTCTTACTTTACCATCTTCACAGCGGTTGATGCCAACATCGATGATTACGGCACCTTCCTTGACAAAATCACGGGTAACGAAGCCCTGCTTACCGATTGCCACGATCAGGATATCCGCCTGCTTGCAGATCTCCTGAATATTCTTTGTCTTTGAGTGAACAACAGTAACTGTTGCATTCTCATGGAGCATCAGAGAAGCAACAGGCTTACCGACGATATTACTTCTTCCGATAACAACGCAGTTTTTACCAGTCATATCTACATTCGCATATTTAAGAAGCTCTACACAACCCTTCGGTGTGCAAGAAACCAGGCAGTCCTTGCCAATAGAGAGCAAGCCCTTATTTACCGGATGGAAACCATCTACGTCTTTTTCCGGAGAAATCGCACAGATTACGGAAAACTCATCCATATGTTTCGGAAGCGGAAGCTGGCAAAGAATACCATGCACATTCGGATCCTTATTCAGTGTATCGATCAGTTCAAGAAGTTCAGCTTCAGAAGCCGTTTCAGGAAGTGAATATCCGAAAGACTTAAAACCAACCTGTTCACATGCCTTCTTCTTGTTGTTTACATAAATCGTCGATGCAGGATTCTCACCCACCTGAATCACAGCCAGACCCGGCTGTTTACCATATTTAGCAGCAAGTTCTGCCGCCTCTTTCGTAATTCTCTCACGAATGATGGATGAAAGTTCTTTTCCTGAAATAAGTGTAGCGCTCATGTATTACCCCTTCTTTGCTTTAATTTCCAGCCATTGCGTCTGGTCGATCAATATCTTACGTGGTTTACTTCCTTCAAAAGGACCAATGTAGCCCTTATCCGCCATACTGTCAATAAGACGGGATGCTCTCGGATAGCCAAGCTTCATTCTCCTCTGCAGGATGGAAACAGAAGCATATCCAGTTTCAAGGATCACTTCTACCGCAGCGTCGAAGAGTTCATCCTCTCCATCGTTATCGGCAACCGCGCCGCCTCCAGTGGAAGAACCGCCTGATTTGGACGCGTTCATGATTGCTTCTGAAGTTTCCTCATCATATTGTACATCATTATTCTGTTTAATATAACTAATGACTTCTTCAACTTCTTTATCTGTGACAAAAGCACCCTGGCCTCGCATCGGTTTCGCTGCACTTTGCGGATAGTAGAGCATGTCACCTTTACCAAGGAGTTTCTCGGCACCAACCATATCAAGGATCGTACGGCTGTCGACCTGGCTGGATACGGCAAAAGCGATACGCGATGGGATATTCGCTTTAATCACACCAGTAATAACGTCAACAGACGGACGCTGTGTCGCTATCAAAAGATGAATACCAGCAGCACGGGCCATCGCAGTCAAGCGGGAGATCGATTCCTCTACCTCTTTGGAAGCTACCTGCATCAAATCGGCAAGCTCATCTATAACGACCAGGATCAACGGAAGTTCTTCATCGCCGTTGCATCTCTGATACTCATTGTAACCACGGAAATCACGAACACTGGCTTCTGCAAATTTCGCATATCGCGAAGTCATTTCATTTACCGCCCAGTTCAGCGCATTGGCTGCTTTGCGAGGATCAGTCACAACTGGGCAGAGCAAATGCGGAATGCCATTATAGATCGCAAGTTCAACGACTTTCGGGTCGATCATGATCATTCTCACCTGCTTCGGAGAAGCGTGACACAAAATACTGATCAGGATCGAGTTGATACATACAGACTTACCTGAACCGGTAGAACCGGCGATCAGAAGATGCGGCATCTTGGCCAGATCGCAAAGGATCGGCTCGCCCGGAATATTCTTACCCAGAGCAACGGTCAGCGGAGATTCCGCTTTCTTGAAACTTGCTGATTCAAGAAGATTACCCAAGTGTACCGGAGCAACCTGCTTGTTCGGAACCTCAATACCTACAGCGGATTTACCTGGGATCGGGGCTTCGATACGCACACTCTGTGCCGCCAGTGCAAGCGCAATATCATCGGAAAGGTTCGTAATACGGCTGACTTTAATACCCGGCGCCGGAACGACTTCAAAACGAGTAATCGCCGGACCACGTGTCACATCACCAAGTCTGGTCTCGATTCCGAAACTCTTCAGAGCTGCAACGAGCTTCATGCCTTCTTCATCCTGACCATTGATTTCCCGTCTTGCTGCAGCCGGTGCATCGTGGGCAAGGATATTCGTCGGAGCCTTACTGTACTTATTGGAAGCACGCTTAGCGGCCGGTGCTTCAGCAGGAGCTTTTGCAATGGAAGGAATATCAAGTGTTTTTTCAGCAGGAGCCACTTCGTTATTCACAAAAGTACGCTTCTCTTCGATCTGGGTTGGAGCATAAGCAACAGGAGCCTTTGGCTGGTGTTCTACAGCCTGCGAATCAAAAGCAACTGCCGGAGTTGTTTCTGCCTTGACTCTGTCCATAGTATGCAGGTCCGGAACACGGATCTGGGTACCACCCTGTTCATGGATCTTTCCATCATCATAGATCTCATCCGTGGCAACCGGAGAGGCAAGGATCGTACCTGGCTGAGGCTCAGTCGGATCCGGAATTAAAACATCAAGGAACTGCGGTTCTTCTTCCTGCGGGTCAACCGGTGGAACGAATGCCGTATTCGGGTCGCTGAAACTGATGTCCACGCGAGGTTCTCTTGGAACTTCTACTTTTCTTGCTTCCGGAGAAAGGTCTTCATCATGGGTCAGATCAAAATCAAAGTTCTTCTCTCGCTCCGACCACGGCTGCTGATTCATCTTGACTTCTGTACCTTCCAGGTCGATGAACCCCTGAGGACCTACTTCTTCAAAAGGCGATTGTTGCGGAATGACAACATACGATCTAGGCTGATTTGTACGGACAGACGGTGGTGTAGGTCGATTTCCGGCCTGAATTCTTCTTCTGTATTCTTCTTCACGCATGGCACGTTCTCTTTCACGATACACACGATCCTGACGGATCACTTCCGATGCGCGGTGACTCGTATTCTTAATTGCAGATACCGTCTTTGTTGCCGTCTGCTTGATACTGATATTGAAAATAAGAACGATCTGCGAAATCGTAAATGCAATCAGGATCAAAAGCGCTCCGGTTTTCGCGGCAAGAGCACGAAGCGCCAAAGCCACGCCTCCACCAAGTACGCCGCCCGAAAGAACGATATCCCCTTCCGGTGCACCAAGTAAAGACTTATCCATGCCCATTTTCCAAAGAAGAACGACCGCTTTGCTTGCCTTTACGTCTCCCTCAGGAAGAGATGTACTTGCCGCCTTCACATATGTCGGGCTGACTGTGCATACTGCAAGGATCGCTGCGATGCTTACAAGAAGGATCAAAACCGAACGCACACGCACTGGCGCAACTCCCGGTCTTTTTTCCATAAAATAATCCACTGCCGCATAGATCAGGATGATCGGGATCGCATATGCCGCAACACCGATCAGGCCGGTTCCGATTCCACGCAAAAAGCGGCCGAGTGAGCCGGTAAGGGACAACGGCAGATAGAAGGACAGCCCAAGAAGTACTGCCACAGCAAAAATCAATACACCGGTTACCTCATGTTTTTGAGCGTAATTATCGTCCATTACACGCCAACCATTCTTGCAGCCTTAAGAAGAGCCGCAACTGTCTTTGCATCAGAGATCTCACCACGCATAATACGGTCAACCGCTTCTTTCAACGGAAGCTTGGTGACCTGAAGAAATTCACCGTCATCAGGATTGCCTTCACCGGAAGACAGTCCTTTTGCCAGGAACATATAGATTTTCTCACCACAATATCCCGGCGAAGAATACATGAATCCAAGATCCATAACTTCATCCGCCGTCATGCCTGTTTCCTCTTTCAATTCACGGATCGCACAGGCTCTGGGGTCCTCGCCCTTTTCCAGTTTTCCGGCCGGAAGTTCAAGAAGTACTTTCTCAAAAGGAGACCGGAATTGTCTTACCATAAACACATTGTTATCTGCATCAAGTGCACAGATCGTAGCCCCGCCGTTATGCAGGACCACTTCACGACGGGCAATCGTCCCATCGCAGAGCTCGACCTTTCTCACTTCTACATCGAAAACACGACCTGAGAAAACGGTCTCGCTTTCCAAAGTCTTCTCATTGAGTTGTTCATCCAAAGCCGCAATATTACCTTTGGTAACTGTCATTTCAGCATCTCTCCCTGTTTTTTCGTTGCTGCCACCGCCAGTGCATCACAGCGGTTATTGTAGACATTATCGGCATGCCCCTTCACTTTGACCCAGGTTACACGGTGAACACTGGCCAAAGCGTCTATTTCCTGCCATAAATCTATATTACTAACAGTTTGTTTCGAACTGTTTTTCCAACCATTACGTTTCCAAGACACGATCCACCCTGCGTTAAAACCGTTCACAAGATAGGCGCTGTCACTATAGAGCGTAACATCACATGGTTTCTTCAGGCATTTCAAAGCCGCGATCGCTGCAGTCAGCTCCATACGGTTATTCGTAGTCAGTTTTTCCCCGCCGGAGATTTCTTTTTCCACGCCCCTGCAGATCAGGATCGATCCCCAGCCACCCGGACCGGGATTTCCTGAACAGGCTCCATCTGTATAGATATCAACATGGATCAGATCCGCCATGTATCACTTTCCTCCAGACAAAGCTTTTGTCTTCAGATCCGCCGCTACTACAGCGTCTTCTACTGCCGCACGAAGTCCGCCCTTCTCCAGAGCCAGTACACCTTCAATTGTCGTTCCACCAGGCGAACATACCTGATCCTTCAGGATCGCAGGATGTGTACCTGTTTCGACCATAAGCTTACCGGAACCGTATACTGTCATCGCCGCAATGTCCAAAGCAGTCTTTCTCGGAATACCGAGTTTTACTGCTGCATCTGCCATCGCCTCGATAAAGAGCATTACATAAGCCGGACCTGTTCCGGATACACAACCGATCGCATCCAGTGTCTTCTCGTCACAAGGAACGACCAGTCCACATGTACCGAGCAGTTTTTCAACAAAAGCTTTCTTTTCCTCTTCTACATTCTTTGCACAGACTGCGCAAACGCTGGCGCCTACCAGAGCCGGCGTATTCGGCATAACACGTACGACCGAAGCGGATTCTCCAAGAATACCGAAAATGCGAGCCAGAGTTACACCAGCTGCAATCGAGATCACTACCACGTCGGACTTCAGGGAAGCTTTCAGTGCAGACACCGAAGCATCAAAAACCTGCGGCTTCACGGCAAGAAGAACGTAGTCTGCATCTTTTACCGCTTCAGAAGCATCCACAAAGGGCTGACATCCTGTTTCTTTAGCCAACTGTACTACTTTTTCTTTATCTATATCGCAAAGACGGACATCTTCCGGCGCGAGCATCCCGCTCTTAATGAAACCGCCAACAAGTGCACGTCCCATATTTCCTGCTCCGATAACTGAAAAAATCATGTAAAAACACCTCGAATCCAAAACATTTTTTCACAGATAAAATCATAACATTCTACTTGACATCATGCAAACACTTGAGTAATATATTGCTTGTTGTTTGGTCCTTTCATGGTCCATACGCCACAAAACTTAGGGGAGTGGCTCAATGGTAGAGCAGCGGTCTCCAAAACCGCTGGTTGCATGTTCGAATCGTGTCTCCCCTGCCAAAAGATCGTCAGACTTTCTCTGACGATCTTTTCTTTTTTCCTCTTTTTTTCTCCAAAAGAACTTGCATTTCCTCTTCATTTCAAGTAGGCTTCTTTTGTTGATGTTTTTACGGAGGTAGGATCATGGATATTGTATGTCTTGATATGGAAGGCGTATTGGTTCCTGAAATATGGATCGCTTTTTCCGAAGAATCCGGTATTCCCGAACTAAAGAAAACCACAAGAGACGAGCCTGATTACGATAAACTGATGCGTTGGAGACTCGGTATTCTGAAAGAACATGGACTGGGACTCAAAGAGATCCAGGATGTTATCTCCAGGATCGATCCTCTTCCGGGCGCAAAAGAATTCCTTGACGCTCTGCGTGCAAAAGCACAGGTTATCATCGTAAGTGATACATTCACCCAGTTTGCCATGCCGCTTATGGAGAAACTCGGTTATCCTACCCTTTTCTGCAACACTTTGGAAGTCGCAGACAACGGTGAGATCACTGGTTTCAATATGCGCTGTGAGCAGTCCAAGCTGACCACTGTACGTCATCTTCAGGCGATGGGGTTTGATACGATCGCCGCTGGAGACAGTTACAACGATCTCGCTATGATCCAGGCCAGCCGCAAAGGTTTCCTCTTCCGCAGCACGGAGAAGATCAAACAGGATTATCCTGATATCCCCGCTTTTGAAGAATTCGATGAATTCCTGAATGCTATTCTTTCCGAACTTTCCTGAGCATCATTAGATAAATGAAAAACGAATAAGACCTGTCTCAAATTATATCGAGACAGGTCTTTTGTTCTATTCAATGTCGGCCGAGTTTAGATTACATCCTGGAAGACATAGCTGTCTGCTTCCGATTTCGGAATAATGTCTAAGATAAGCATTCCATAATCATTGATGATATTGTAGGAGACGGAAAAAGCGTAATTCTTCTCCTTACAGATCACTGCCTTGTCTGTTGATGCAACAGAAAGATTATATGCATTTAAAATCTTCTCATAAGCGACACTGCTTTCGAGATTATCATCAAACGGAATCAGATAACTTCCCATTATCTGCTGCATGGCTTTAATTTCTTCTTCCGAATTGACAAGCGCATAGAAACGAAGCTTTTTCAAGAGTTTTCCGCCCTTCATCTCCACGCCGGTAACATATAACGGAATATCAAACTTATTCTCGATAAGTGCATCAAAGTACTGGCCTTCAGATACATTCGTTGATTCCTCACCACGATAGGTCGGAGGAATTAAAGCCAGACCATACTGTGCAATCGAATTATAATACGGTGTCTTAAGATACTTTTCACGATATGCAGCTTCGGTCATACCAAGCGATGGGATCTTATTCTGCATCGACTGGAACAAATAGAATACACCTGCACCAAGAGCCAACACAGCCAGAAGGATTCCGGCCAGAGTAACGGCATCGAACTTTGCCTTTTTCTCCGGGACGTCTTTTGCACTTTCCGTTTTGCTGCTCTTACTTACGGCACCTACCCTCTTGACCTTCGGAGCATCGGTAAACGACATTTCATTTTCCAGTTCTTCCACTTTCTCAAGCGTCAGATTTCTCTCTTTGGCACGCTTTTCAAAGAAGCTCTCCACTTCTTCATCCGTTGCCTCATCGGCTTCATCGCTGGATCCTTCGATATTTTCCGTGATTTCTTCGATGTTTTCCTTTACTTCATCGATTTCATCAGTACTTTCCTCTTCGTCATCTTCCGATTCAGCCACGTTATAATTCTTACGTTTCTTTCCAGGCATGACATCTTCGATTTCTTTATCCATACCCATTCCGGCAAGACGAACGGTCAGATTCTTCAGATCCACCTCAGGAGACTCGCTTTGATTCTTTTCAAACTTAGCCATATCCTACTTCCTTTCAAAAGCGCTAATGAAATAATAGTCATAATTTCCAAAATGCGCAACTCTTTTATTGAATCGCGACTTGTCATCGAAGTGAATCTTCGATAGCATTAAACTAGAAATGGAGGGGCACATATGGACAACCAGAAGCATTGTTTGATCACCGGCGGTTCCCGTGGCATTGGCGCTGCGACTGCATACCGCTTTGCCAAAGAAGGTTACCGTATCACGTTCTTTTACCGAAGTGACAGCGAATCGGCCCAGTATACTCTGGAACGGATCCGAAAGATCACTTCGTACTGTCAGGCACTCAAAGTAGATGTCCGTGACTATGATTCGGTTCAGGAAGCAGTGCGATACGCCGAAGAAGAATTCGGACCTGTTGATGTCCTGGTAAGTAATGCCGGCATCTCCAAGATCAAGCTTTTCACGGAAACCACCAAGGAAGATTGGGACAGTATTCAGGACACCAACATCGGCGGTCTATATAATCTTTCCCAGGCTGTTCTACATTCCATGATCAAGCGTCACGAAGGCTCCATCATCACCATTTCTTCGATGTGGGGAGTAACCGGCGCCTCGTGTGAAGTTGCCTATTCCACATCTAAAGCCGCTATTATTGGTTTTACAAAAGCACTTGCCCTTGAGCTTGGTCCTTCTAACATTCGTGTTAACTGTGTTGCTCCAGGCGTGATCGATACAGAAATGAATGCTTCCCTGGACGATGAAACCCGGGATTCGCTAAGCGAAAACACACCGCTTTGCCGGATCGGCACCCCCGAAGAAGTGGCCGATGCCGTGTATTTTCTTGCTTCGGACAATGCGTCCTTTATCACGGGGCAGGTCCTTGGCGTAAATGGCGGATACATTACCTGATCGAACTTTTACCATCTGACGATATCCGAAATCTGCTGATCATTCAATAATAATGCAAACAAAAAGAGGGACCGTTTCCGATCCCTCTTTCTTATTCTCGTTATTCTATCTATTAGAAGAACATCTTTCCAAACATCCACTGGAAGAATCTGTTGCATACAAGATAGCAAGCCCAAGTTACGAGAGTATAGAACAGGCAAGCGTTAGAGGAAGCATTTGACTCCTTATTCTCTTTTGCATAATCGTAGATAACCAGTACGATAAACAGCATCGCAATCGTGTTGAAGATTGGAGAAATGGAGAAGAAATTGATCTTCATTGCATTGTAGATCTTGGAGTTGATGAACGCAAGAATCAGCGAAGCGCAATATGGTAAGAACGAAAGACCGATCATACCCAAAGAAGCAAGCCAGTTCATCTTTTTGATCTTAAATACACCGGTGAACAACATTGCAAAGCTTACCAATGCAGCAATAGAGAAAATCTGGATAAAGAGAGCGTTGAAGCCCTGAGCAGCTGGCTTATAATCACCTGCATCGATCAAAACAAGAATGAAATCGATCAGAGCATAAGCACCTGCAACGATCAAGCCAAGCAACCAGAACTTCTGTGAAGCACGAGAAGTAACTGCATCAAGCGGCTTGGAGAAGAAATCCTTGAAGAAGCCACCAAAATCGAGATCAAAATTAGCCGGAGCCTTCGGTGCTGCAGCAACCGGTGCCACAACTGGAGCAGCCGCATAAGGTGCTGCATTAGGATCCTGAGCTACTGGAGCCGGTGCAACAGGTGCAGCTGGAATCGGCTCTTGAACAGGAGCAACTGGTGCTGCTTCAGGTGCTGCGAATGATGCGCCACAATTCGGGCAACTCGCGCTACCATCGGGAACTTGATTTCCGCATTTAGAACAAAACATAATGTACCTCCTCTGCAACTATTACATCGCAAATAAATGAATAGGTGGTCGGAGTGACCTGACTTGAACAGGCGACCTCTTGCACCCCAAGCAAGCACTCTAGCCAACTGAGCTACACCCCGACGCTAATAAAATTCTAACACAACCATGATAAGTGTCAACCGAATTTAACCGCAAAAAACAAAGAAAAAGCCTATGTTTTCTAGGAAACATAGGCCTTTTTCAAATCTTTTAAAAATCAATCAGAATTCTCTGGAACGAGCACCCGGATGACTCGGCTCGCTTCCATTGTTCTCATCAGAAGAATCTCTTCTCGGACGCTTCTCAAAACGATCACCATGGCCGCCTCTTCTCTCACGGTTCGGACGATCATTTCTTCTCGGAGCAGCTTCCTCTTCAACATATCCTTCCGGCTTCTCCATGCAGTCACGCATAGAGAGATTGTATCTGCCCTGGCTGTCGATTTCAGTCAGCTTAACTTTTACAACATCGCCTTCCTTCACCGCGTCTTCAACATTCTCAACACGGCTCCAGGACATCTTGGAAATATGTACGAGACCTTCCTTACCCGGCAAGAATTCAACAAAGGCACCAAACTGCATCAGTCTGGTTACAACACCTTCGTACTCTACGCCGACTTCCGGATCTTCAACGATACCCTTGATGATCGCCATTGCTTTTGCAGCAGCATCCTGATCAGGAGTAGCAATATGCAGTGTACCGTCATCGTTGATATCGATCTGTGCGCCTGTATCAGCGATGATCTTGTTGATGACCTTTCCGCCTGTACCGATAACTTCACGGATCTTATCAACCGGGATCTGCATGGAGATGATACGAGGAGCGTACTTGCTGAGTTCCGCTCTAGGCGCAGAAATGCATGGCAGGAGCAGTTCGTTGATGATCTGAAGACGACCCTTGTGTGTCAGTTCGAAAGCCTTGCGGATAATATCGAGGGAAAGACCGTCAACCTTGATATCTACCTGAATGGATGTGATACCTTCTGTTGTACCGGCAACCTTAAAGTCCATATCACCGAAGAAGTCTTCGATACCCTGGATATCCATGAATACGAGGAAGTCATTCTCATCTTCTTCGTTTACAATAAGACCAGTAGAAATACCTGCAACCGGACGCTTGATCGGAACACCTGCATCCATGAGAGCCAGTGTGCTTGCGCATACAGAACCCTGGGAAGTAGAACCATTGGACATCAGGATCTCAGATACAGTACGGATTGCATATGGGAACTCTTCCTCAGAAGGAAGAACCGGAACCAGAGAACGCTCAGCAAGAGCACCATGACCGATCTCACGACGTCCCGGAGAACGCGAAGCCTTCGCCTCACCTACAGAATAACCCGGCATGTTGTAGTAGTGCATGTAACGCTTTGTTTCTTCGTTATCCAAACCATCCAGAGTCTGGGAGTAAGAAAGAGGAGCAAGCGTACATGTTGTCATGACCTGAGTCTGTCCACGCTGGAACAAGCCCGTACCATGAACACGCGGGAGAAGTCCGACTTCGCAGGAAAGCGGGCGGATCTCATCGAGGCGGCGGCCGTCAACACGAACATGCTCTTTGAAAAGATAGTTGCGGACAACTTTTTTCTCAAGTTTGTATACAGCATCAGCGAGATACGGCAGATACTCTTCGTTCTGCTCGGTAAGATACTCTTCGATCTCTTTTGTCAAAGCCTCGATGTTTGCATCGCGGACGGACTTGTCAACAGCGAGAACAGCCTGACGCATCTTATCCCATGCAAAATCCTTAACGAGTGTGAATACTTCTTCCGGAACATCAGCAGACTCGTATGTGAACTTCTCTTTACCGATTTCAGCTACGATACTGTTGATAAATGCAACGATCTCCTTGATCGTCTCATGACCGATTGCAATTGCTTCGAGCATTGTCTCATCCGGAACTTCGTTAGCACCAGCCTCAACCATGCAGATCTTCTTTGCTGTACCAGCAAGAGTTACATACATGCGGCTTTCTTTTCTCTGCTCCTCTGTCGGGTTGATGATAACATCGTCACCGATCAAGCCGAGAACAACACCACCAACCGGGCCATTCCACGGGATATCGGAAATCGCGATGGAAATGGATGTACCGATCATAGCAGCGATTTCAGGAGAACAATCCTGGTCAACAGACATTACCATGTTGGAAACAACTACGTCATTTCTCAGATCCTTCGGGAACAAAGGACGGATCGGACGGTCAATAACACGGGATGTCAGGATAGCCTTTTCAGAAGGACGACCTTCTCTCTTGATATAACCACCCGGGATCTTACCAACAGCATACATCTTCTCTTCATAATCAACAGACAGCGGGAAGAAATCTACGCCTTCACGCGGAGTCTTAGAAGCTGTAACAGTGGAAAGGATCGCTGTCTCACCATAACGGATCAGACATGCACCATTTGTGAACTGAGCAAGCTTGCCTGTTTCCACAACAAGCGGACGGCCTGCAAGTTCCGTCTTAAAAATACGTTCCATATTTACCTCCATATTTTCGTTTTAGGAGGTAGCTTGTAGATTCACACTCCGTTCGAGACGGGATATCAATCTACCCACTACACTCCCATACATATGATTGAATTGCGCATAACGCAACAAATCTATATTAAATATAAGTACTAGAAAAATCAAGCGCTTTTCGAAAATCAAAGGATTTTTCCCAATGAAATAAAAAACTGCTCCTGGTGATTTACCAGGAGCAGTACAGCTTTTTCAGAAAACCAATCACTTTCTGATGTTCAAACGGGAAATGATTGAACGATAACGCTCGATGTCGATACGAGCAAGGTAGTCAAGAAGACCTCTTCTCTGACCTACCAGCATCAGCAGTCCACGACGGCTGTGGTGGTCATTCTTGTGAACCTTCAGATGCTCTGTGAGATGGTTGATTCTTGCAGAAAGAATCGCAATCTGAACCTCAGGAGAACCTGTGTCACCTTCTTTAAGAGCGTACTCCTTGATGATCTCCGCTTTGTTGATCTGTCCCATGTTATATACCTCCATAATCCTGTAGCAAAGTAGATGGTCGGAACCTTCCAAAAACTGAGTCTACGGCAAAAATACTTGGGTATATTAACACAAAGTCCCCATCTTGTAAATACTTACGGCATATTTATCTTGATATATCCCGCTTGTGATCCGTATACGATTGACTGTACGATTTTATTCATCTCTTCTTCACCAGCCGGGGTATAAAGGGCTTCCAGGCCACGCCAAGTGTTTCTTCCCGAAGTCTTGGAAAGATACATAGACTGATCGGCAAGATTCACATGGTCTTCCACTGAAATAGCTGTCGGTTTCTCATCAAACAGCGGGAACGGGGTGTAGCCGATACTACAGGTCACAGGGCGGTTTTTATTTCCATGGCCAGTGATTCGTACGTTCTTGGCAAACACATTACGGATATTCTCGGCATAGGACTCGAAGCTCTCCGGATACACCATTGTCACGATTAAGAGAAACTCCTCACCACCATTTCTGATGACGACGCCTTTATTCCCGACGATGTTGCGAAGTGTCCTGCCTACCAGGGCAAGTATCACATCACCATATTGATGGCCAAACTCATCGTTGATGTACTTGAAATGATCAATATCGATCATATAGATGGCATACACGGAGCTTCCGTAACTTCTTATCGTCCCCTGGCTCTTGATGTCGCACAGCATTTCTGTCTTAAGCATCTTGGAAAGAACTTGCGCAAAGTACTTTCTGTTAAAACACCCGGTCAATTCATCGTAGTACTTCTCATTACTGGCAACCGTAATATACTTATCGATCGAGTCGACCCATGTTCCCGTTGATGAAACCTTGATAAACGGATTATCTTCAACCAGTTTCCGCATCTCGACAGGGAAGGCCGAAGCTGCATCTTCAGTCTTTTTCTGAATCTGACTGATAATGTTCTCTGTTGGTGAATAGATTAGTTTATCATAGAGCAGAACAAAAAAAGTTCCCATAAGGAAGTCTATGAATATCATGCCCAGCACGATCGTCAGAAGGATCATCCCTTGCGTTCTGCCCATCGTTCCCCAGGCAGGAAAAACAGTATAGTTCAGAATATGGGAAAGAAATGCATAAAGAAATAACCCTACGATTGAAGAAAAAAGCGTAGTGGTCATATAGATAAAGGTCGCCGCTTCCGACAGTCTCTTCCACTTGCCGATTGCGAACACACCTTCGAAAAACTTTCGAATTTTACGAACCTCGTAAAAGAAAGCCATTTCTCATCCCCCTAGTTTCGCATCTTACGAAAATTATAACATTTGACAAACACGTCAAATGAGAATTATCTGTAAACAAAAACAAACAAACTGTTCATAATGCCAATTTGATTCTTGTTTCCTCTTTACTTTCTTTATGTTATGATTTAGCATTGTTAGGTAATTTATTTACCAGTATTCATTATATAAAGGAGTGCATATTATGAATCTTTCACCACTTCAGAAAGCAAGATATGAGTATCAGCCGAAACTTCCAGGCATGCTCAGAAACGGTATCGCAGATATCTGCGTTAAAGAAGGTGCAGCTACCCAGAGTGTAGCCGACCAGGATAAGATCCAGGCTCTTTTCCCGAACACATACGGTAAGCCGGAGATCACATTTGAAAAGGGTGCGAACACATCCGCAGCTAAGAAGCAGGTCGTTGGTGTTATTCTTTCCGGTGGACAGGCTCCAGGCGGACACAACGTTATTTCCGGTCTTTATGACGCTTTGAAGGCAACTAACAGCGAGAACGTTCTCCTCGGCTTCAAGGGCGGTCCGGACGGACTTCTTAAGAACGACTATGTTGAGTTCGACGACAAGTTCATCGATTCTTACAGAAATACAGGTGGTTTCGATATCATCGGTTCCGGTAGAACAAAGCTCGAGACACAGGAGCAGTTCAACATCGTTGCAGAGAACGCTAAGAAGAATGGTCTTACCGCTATCGTTATCATCGGTGGTGACGACTCCAATACAAACGCTGCTACACTCGCTGAGTACATGGCTGCAAAGAACACAGGTATCCAGGTAATCGGCTGCCCGAAGACAATCGACGGTGACCTTAAGAACGAGGATATCGAGGCTTCTTTCGGTTTCGATACAGCTACAAAGACATACTCCGAGCTCATCGGTAACATCGAGCGCGATGCTAACTCCGCTAAGAAGTACTGGCACTTCATCAAAGTGATGGGTCGTTCCGCTTCTCACGTTGCTCTCGAGTGCGCACTTGAGACACAGCCGAACATCTGCCTCATCGGTGAGGAAGTTGCCGCTAAGAAGATGTCCCTGGCTCAGATCACAAACTACATCGCAGATGCAGTTGAAAAGCGTGGAAACAACGGTGAGAACTTCGGTGTGGCTATCATTCCGGAAGGTATCGTAGAGTTCGTTCCTGAGTTCTCTGCTCTGATCGCTGAGATCAACGAACTCCTCGCTGGCGAAAAGACAGCTGCTTTCAACGCTCTTCCTGACTGGAACGCTAAGTACGATTTCATCAAGGCTGGTCTTACAGCTGATGCTTTCAAAGTATTCGATATCCTGCCGCAGGGCATCCAGCAGCAGCTCTTCCTTGAGCGTGACCCGCACGGTAACGTTCAGGTTTCCCTCATCGAGTCCGAGAAGCTCTTCTCCGAAATGGTTAAGGCTGAACTCGCTAAGAGAAAGGAAGCTGGCACATACAAGGGCAAGTTCGGTGCTCAGCATCACTTCTTCGGATATGAAGGCCGTTGCGCTTTCCCGTCCAACTTCGACGCTGACTACTGCTACTCTCTCGGTTTCAACGCTTTCATGCTCATCCAGTATGGTTTCACAGGTTACCTCTCCAAGGTTTCCAACATCTCCAAGCCGGCTGAAGAGTGGATCGCTGGTGGTATGCCGATCACAAAGATGATGAACATGGAAAGAAGAAACGGCGAAGACAAGCCGGTTATCCGTAAGGCTCTTGTTGAGCTCGATGGCAAGCCGTTCAAGTACTTCGAAGCAAACCGTGAAAAGTGGGCTGTGGAGACATCCTTCACATACCCGGGTGCTATCCAGTACTACGGACCTGCTGAGGTTTGCGATCTGACAACAAGAACACTCGCTTTGGAGCATTCTTGATCATCCGACTAAAGATTTAGCCACAAAAAGACGCTGTCCCGATACTATTCGAGGCAGCGTTTTTATATAGCTATGGATCTTCCCTTTATTTCACAGACTTGTGATTTTGGTATAATCACTAATAAAAAACAGGAGTATTTCTTTGATGACCCGCATACAGCATCCTTTCGAACCATTATATGACGAAAACAGCAAGATACTGATCCTCGGTTCTTTTCCGTCCGTCAAGTCCAGAGAACAGCACTTCTTCTATGGACATCCACAGAACCGGTTCTGGAAAGTCATTGCCGGAATCTTTAACGAAAAACTACCCATGACTATTCCGGATAAAAAGCACTTGATACTAAGCCATCATCTTGCGCTTTGGGATTCGATCGCTTCTTGTGAAATAAATGGTTCCTCTGATGCTTCTATACGAAATGCGAAAGCAAATGATATCTCTGTGATTTTAAATAACAGCAGAATCGAAACGATCATCTGTAATGGTAAGAAATCCTACGAACTATATAGGAAATATATCGAATTACAAACTGGACGGTGTGCTATATGTTTACCTTCCACAAGTCCTGCAAATGCGGCATGGACACTTGATAAACTGATTGAATCCTGGTCCGTGATCAAAACATCGTAATAAGTCAAAGGCTCCGGTCGACCGGAGCCTTTTTCATAAATCAGATTTAGTCCTTATATTACACTTCAAACTCAGGAAGCGTCGTGATCTTGATACCTTTATTCTTCGCATAAAGCGAAAGAAGCGCACTGGCATTTCCAGCATCACCGATAAACAGACCGAGATTCGAATCAACATCCCAAGGTTTTACACGCGTCCAGGCATCGTACCATCTTCTTCCATTATCGTCGACATAGGCATCATGAAGGATCGTATTAGCTGTTCTTGCTGCAAGCGAAACATTTACCTGGCCGGTAACCAGTTCCGGTTCAGTAAGGAAATGCAAAAGGAATCCGGATGTACCGCAGCAGATGCAGTGATTCCAGTATCCGCGGGAACGTTTCTCAGGTACACCGGCATTAATCAAGGCCTGATTAAACTTTCTGTATCCATCCAGATATTTCTCGTCTCCGGTAACTTTATAAAGCTTCCTATATACGACCGCTGACCCTACCGGTCCATGGCAAAGACTCAGATAAAAAACTTCATAAGCACGATCTTCATCCGGCAGATAAATATATGGAATGATCTGAGAATTCTCATCACGTACCGCAATCTTTTCAAGATAATTAACTCCACGTTCAGCAAAACGCAGATATTTCTCATCTTTAGTGACCTCATAGTAAAGCGTCAAAAGAAAAACGATACCGGCAGTTCCGTGAGCAAAGTTGGCAACAACGCCATTATCCGGAACTTCAGAAAAATAATTATGGACATTTAGCAGGTGCCAATGGATCGTATCTTCATCATCTTCTATATGAAGGTCGAGGATAGAATCCAGACTGGTTTTCGCATAAGAAAGATACTTGTCATCACCGGAAATCTTTGCAATACGGATCCAATATAATATCGCACTTCCATCTCCCATATAATCGTACAGGTTTTTCCAGTGGATACGAAGACCCTCTTTCGTCTCATCTTTGATCGACTTTTCAAAGATATCATCAGCAATACGTAAAGCATGATCCAGATATCGTTTCTCACCTGTCTTTTCATGAAGGATCAGAGCAAGGAATCCTTCTCCTGCCGTACCTGTGTGAAGTCCGGGTTTGATCGAAAGCTCCGGATCATATGTATTGATCAGAAATTCCAATCCGGCCTTGGCTTCTTGCAAATACTTATCTTCTCCCGTAACCTCAAAAAGCTGTACGAAAAAGAACCCGATTCCAGAAGCTCCGGAATATAATGTTCGGTTGCTTAAATAGGTCTCCTCAACCACATCCTGCTTTTTTCCTTCCTGGCAGTTAACTGCCCAGTGCCGGCCATTTGCATCATTGATCTCATGCTTTTTGATCCAGTTTGCCGTCTCAATGGCACCTTTCAAATAATCTTCATCACTTGTCGGATTAAAAACATCCGGTAATGCAATTTTTCTCATATGATCCACCTCGTATATCTCATTTTTGTTTTTGATTCATTCACATGTGCAAATCTTTTTCTTAACGAGAATGGTACTATAGCGCCCGCTTCTCGTCTAATCCTAAAAAGTGATATTGCGTTATAACTTTTACTTATATTTCAACAGCATGTTAGACAAATAAGAGTGTCTCAATTATGAAGTGCCCCTCGAAGCTATCCAACTTCGCAGGGGCACTTTAATTCCGAGACACTCTCGATTTTAATCTTCAATCAGATCGTTCCTCTGTCTATACCATACTGTTTACAAATATTAGTGAATTCTTCACTTTGTCCGAAGAACACCATGACGCTTTCCTTAGTCTGCGTACCCTTACTGATCTCGCCTGTCCAGTAAGCAATTTCACTTGCTTCCGGATCACGTCCCATAAAGGTCGTGTACAGTCTTCTGATATACTCATTATTATCCAGCCGGAAGTTGGCAAATTCCTCGCTGGTAAAGAAAAGTCTTGCAGCAGAACATCCCGTCTGTTCGAGATTCGTCAAAGCTAATGACCAGTATTTCAGGCCTTTCTCTTCTGCCTCTCTTCCGAGACATTCCGTATAAAGCCGCGTCGCAAATTTGATCGCATTCTTTGAAGCAAATTCCGCCTTGGCGCTCGGTGCACCAGACTTGACTCCGTATGTCGCGCAGACATTGCACCACTCAGTCGAATCAATGAATCCGTTGATAACATTTTCTTTTGTCATCTTTCCGCTCTTCAATTCCCCTACCCAGAAAGCCTTTCCTTCTGGTTCAGATGCACGATTGAAGAAAGTGGAATACAGTGTCTCGACAAAGTCTTCATCTGTCAATCCGCGGTTCAGGAACTCCTGCGCCTCAATCAGGAAGAAATGGGCACAGTCGCCGCCTGTTCTGTTACCACTCTCGATCTCTTTGACCCAGAATGATTTTCCTTCCGGATCGGACTCACGATTCATCGCAATCGTATAAAGTCTCTCAATGAAATCCGCAACTGACGCTTCTTTCAAAGATACAGGTGTAGGTGTCGGATCCGATGGTTTCGTGGTCGGGCTCACCTGTGAAGTTGTGGGAGTCGGACCACCTGATGCAGTAGTTGGTATTGGTTTTCCAGGCGTCATTGTAGGTGTCAAGATACCTGATACAACTGTTGGCTTAGGTTTCTCAGGCGAGGTTGTCGGAGTAAGATCACCTGGCTTTGGTGATAATGTCGGCTTGCCAGGAGCTGATGTCGGTGTAAGTTTTCCGGAAACCGGAGTGGAAGTCGGATCACCTGGCTTTGGTGTGACCGGTTTTGCAGGTGTTCCGGTCGGAGCCTTTGTCGGCACACCTGTCGTTTTGATGGTAGGAACCTTGGTTGGCTCACCTGTTGGCTTGAGGACAGGAACCTTGGTCGGTGTACCGGTTGGCTTGGTAGTCGGAGCCTTTGTCGGAACAACAGTCGGCTTTACTGTCGGTGTCTTTGTCAGAGCTTTAGTCGGTACTTTTGTAGGAACAACACTTGGTTTTCCGGTAGGCGCTTTTGTAGGAGCAACTGTCGGTTTAGCGGTCGGTGCTTTTGTTGGAGTCTTCGTAGGCTCTTTTGACGGCACCGGCGTTGGTGTATTCGTCGGCGTAGGTGTCGGGAGCATTAACTGAACTCCCTTCAGTGTCGTTGTTACATCAAAAGTAAGCAAGGCATCTTCATCTTTGAAATCAACATCCGTTCCTTGGGCGAAACAACAGAAAAACTTCCCATTATTACTGCGCTTCATTCCACCACAATACTGGATATAATCCAGAGCATCATCTGTCATCTTTGAAATGTCGAGTGTTTTGAACTTGTTATAATGCGCTGCAATCGCAAAAAACTCACCATCTTCCGCGAACTTGATTTCTGTAAGCTGATTGTCATAACAGCAAATCGTACCGATATAAGAGAACCCAGACAGATCAAGAGTTGTCAGTTTGTTGTGCGAACAAAGGAAAAACTCCGCAAATTCTGTTCCCTTCACAATAAGAGACTCCAATAAGTTGGAAGAACAGTTAAAATCCATCAGATCAGACGCCCCTACAATGCTCAGAGTAGAAAGCTTATTATTCTGGCACTGCAAAAGTTCAAGGCCAGAAATATCTTCTGGAAGATTCAGGCTCGTCAACTGATTGTTTCCGCAATAGAGTTTTAGGATACTATTACAACCTGTAAGCAAGAGTTCTGTCAAGTTGTTGTTGTTACAAGCAATCCGACTCAACTTTGTGTTCTTAGTAAGATCCAGTTTCGTGATCTGATTATGGTTGCAGTGTAATGTTGTAAGATCTGTATTATTGCTGACATTCAATTCCCGGATCTGATTGCCTCTACAGTCCAAAGATTTAAGCTTCGTATTCTTGCTGACATCAAGATCGGTCAATGCATTGGAAGAACACGTCAGTGATGTCAGATTTTTGAAAAACTCTATCCCTTTTAGCGAGGTGATCTTCTCTGTATCATCTGAATAATTGGATACACTTATACTTGTTACTTCATCTGCCTGTTCGAAAGTAATTAATCCAATATTCTGACCAAACCTATCGTTAACGTATTTACGGAAAACTTTGTCAGGGAAGTTCTCTTCGTTTACAAGAATACCATCTAACTTCTGAGGTTTGAATGTTACCTTTCCATTTGGCAGAATCGGTTCTATCAAAAGATAATTCAATGAACACTTCAATGTCTGAATGGAATCCCCGGTTCCGATAACAAGACTTGTCAAATCATTGTTGGAACAGTCAACAGTTTTAAGCGCAGAACATGCGCTGATATCCAATGATACCAGCTTATTGTTCTTGCACTTCAAAGTCTCAAGTTTCGTACTCGGAGCAATCGTTAATTCCGAGAGTTTATTATAATCACATTGAAGGTCAGTCAGATCTGTCAGGTTCATCACAGTTAAGCCGGAAAGCTGATTGCTACTACACCAAAGTCTAACTAACTTTGAATTGTTACTCACATTCAGTTCACTTAACTGATTATTGTTACATCTCAGTTCAGAAAGCTTCGTGCATTTACTCAGGGCAAGTTTCGAGATTTGATTATACTGGCAATCCAGGAAACTAAGATCTTTCTGATTGCTGATATCCAGTTTTTTCAAACTATTATTGTTGCAAGTCAAAGAGGTAAGACCGGAAATGCTTCCAACCTCTAATTCTGTCAGCCCACAACTGGAACACGAGAGTTTTTTGAGCTTTGGATTATTGCTTACATCTAATGTTCCGATTTTATTATTCGAACAATCTAAATATTCAAGCAAAGTTAAAGCACTAACATCCAAAGACTTCAGATTACATGAACTGATATCCAGTTCTGTCAATGAAGGCAAGTTCCCTAGTTTTATGGATGTAAGCTCCTCCAAAAAATAGCATTGAAGCCTTTTCAAGTTCACGAAATTGGAAAGATCTAATTCACTTATAGACGCAAAGGAACAGAAAAACTCCTCAAGCGCACCACCGGTAGGCAGATTCAGTATTTTCAGAGTAGACATTCTGCAATCAAGGTATACCAGATTATTCTGATTCTTAAGATCAAGTTCCTCAATTTTGTTGTCGTAGAGTTTCAAACTCTTTAATGTAGTATTTGAAGGCAGGTCAAGTCTGGTCAATTTCCCGGAAAGCACATCAAGTTCTTCAAGTGCCGTATTTGCACGAAGATCAAGACTTGTCAATTCGGAACTCTGTGCATTAAGTTTTTTCAGTTTTCTATTGTTTTTGAGATCGATTGAAGTAAATTTACACTTGTTCAAACTTAGTACTTCGAGATTCGGGCAAGAACTGAGATCCAACGATTCAAGTGAGCTGTATGAACAACTAAACTCCTTGATGAGATTATTCTTCGGGAGCTTTACGGATTTCAATTCTTTATCACTACTGCAATAAACATTGGTCAGCTTTGTGTTGTTGCTGAGATTCAGTTCAGTTATTGGAGAATTGCTGACAGAAACAGATGTAAGATTTACATTCTTACTTACGTCAATCGATTCAAGTTTCAAATTGTCATACAGATACAAAGACTGCAAAGAAGCAATCGAACCTAAATTCAATGAAGTTACATTTGTTCGAGTAACAGAAAGACTCGTCAATGAGGTAAAGACTTCAGCACCTTGAATACTTTCGAGTGCAGAGCTTTCATCACTATTAAAGTTAATTCTTGTTGTAGCGTTGATTTCTGCTTCAGAAAGAAGCCCATTCTTATCCTTGTCTATATATTTATTTATATAGCTTCGGAAAGAAGCATCCGGGAATGTCGTTGATATATCTATATCGGTAATTTGTGGTTGATTTCCTTCTTCTCCGCCAGCCAATACCTCTCCTTGTAAAAAAGCACTAGCACCTGCAACAGCAACAGCAGATACGAGAATTGTTGTTAACAAGAATCTGCTTTTCATTTTCTCATCCTTTCAAACCTGTTTAAAATCTTTGCCAAAGAATTCCCTCATGGTCCCAATCATTCATTTACCATTATAAATGAATATTCCAATAAAAAATACGCGTAATTGGTGGAAATACAAGACTGTTATCTTCGTTTCACGGAAAAACGAAAAAAAGGACGCCCCGAAGGACGTCCTTTTATAATGTTTTGTTTCTTACAAGTCTTACTCTTCGAGGATAGAATCCGGATAGATCTCTCTCTTAGCATAAGTTGTGTGCAGGAGTTCGTGAGCCAGGTGACCATTCGGAGCACCGAGGAACTCTTTGTAGAGCTTGTCGACCTGAGAGTTCTTGTGGCTCTTACGCTGCGGCATAATAGAATCTTCTTCATAGAGAGCCTTAGCACGCTCTGCACGGATATCGATATCCATAAGCTTCTGAGCCGGAACCTGAGGCTGACCACCACCGCAAACGCATCCGCCGGAGCAACCCATGATTTCAATGAAGGTATACTCAGGAGCAGAACCGTCTTTGATTGCATCAAGGAGCTTTCTAGCAGCAGCTGTACTGTGGGCGACAGCTACACGGATATTCTTACCGCCGAGAGTGAGCTCAGCTTCCTTGATATCAGCATCTACGCCACGAACTGCCTTGTATTCGAACTCAGGCAGATCTTTTTCTTCAAGAATGTCAGCAACAGTACGAACTGCAGCTTCCATAACACCACCGGTTGCACCGAAGATAACTGCTGCACCAGTGTACTCGCCGAGAAGATCAGCATCCGGGCCTTCCTCAGGCAGAGCGTTGAAATCCATACCAGCTTCACGGATCATGCGAGCCAGCTCACGAGTTGTGATTACGATATCAACATCCTTGAGGCCATCAGCATTAACCAGCTGCTCACGTGCAGCCTCAGTCTTCTTAGATGTACAAGGCATTACAGAAACAACTACGATATCCTTAGGATCGATATTGTTCTTCTGTGCATAGTAGGTCTTGATAATTGCACCTTCCATCTCGTGCGGAGACTAACATGTCGAGAGATTCGGGATGAACTCAGGATAGTAGAATTCGCAGAAACGGATCCATCCTGGCGAACAGGAAGTGATCATCGGGAGAACGCCACCGTTCTGGATGCGGTTGAGAAGCTCTGTTCCCTCTTCCATGATGGTAAGGTCAGCACCCCAGTTGGTGTCATAGACCTTATCTGCACCAAGACGCTTCATAGCAGCGAACATCTTACCTGTTGCACGAGTTCCGATTGGCAGACCGAACTCTTCACCGATAGCAGCACGTACAGCAGGAGCAACCTGCATAACAACATGCTTGCTCGGATCCTGGATAGCAGCCCATACCTTATCGGTCTCTTCTTTCTCATGGAGAGCGCCAACCGGGCAAGCGATGATGCACTGACCGCAGTAGATACACGGAGCATCTGCCATAGAAATGTCGTATGCCGGACCAACAGAAGTGCTGAATCCACGATTGAGGAAGGAAAGAACGCCGATGCCCTGCTTCTTACAAGCAGATACGCAACGTCCGCACTTAACGCACTTGCTGCCATCACGAACGATGGAGAAAGACTTGTCATCCAGGATGGACGGGCTCTTCTCACCTTCGAAAGTTACCTTACGGATTCCATACTCTTCAGCGAGAGTCTGGAGTTCGCAGTTCTGGTTACGGATACAGGACAGGCAGTCACGGTTATGATCGGAAAGGATCATCTCGAGAGTTGCTCTTCTGGTATCACGAACCTTCTTGCTGTTTGTATGAACGACCATACCTTCGCTTACCGGCATAACGCAGGCAGCTGCGAGGGCACGAGCCTTCTCAACTTCAACGAGGCAGACGCGGCAGGCGCCAACTTCGTTGACATCTTTTAAATAACACAGGGTCGGGATCTTAACGCCGGCTTTCTTAGCTGCTTCAAGAACGGTGTAGTTCGAAGGAACCTGTACCGAAACCCCATCAATGGTTACATTGACCATATCCATTTTGTTTCACACTCCTTTTTCGAATTTAATCGTCACTTGAATTATCTCTTCTGAACAGCCTTGAACTTACAGTTCTCGATACAAGCGCCGCACTTAATGCACTTTGTTGTATCAATCGAGTAAGCTACCTTACCAACTTCACCTGTAATAGCGTTGACCGGGCACTTCTTAGCGCAGAGAGAACACTTCTTACAGATCTCAGGATCGATGTAGTATTCTGTAAGGCCCTTACATACGTGGCAACGGCACTTCTTATCTACTACGTGCTCCACATATTCTTCACGGAAGTGCTTCAATGTGGAAAGGATCGGGTTAGCTGCTGTCTGACCGAGAGCACAGAGAGAACCATTCTTCAAAGAAAGAGCGATCTCTTCGAGGGAGTCGATATCTTCGAGCGTTCCTGTACCATCTGTGATCTTGGTGAGAAGTTCGAACATTCTCTTTGTACCGATACGGCACGGAGAACACTTACCACAAGACTCGTCAACGGTAAACTCGAGGAAGAACTTCGCGATATCTACCATACATGTGTCTTCATCCATTACGATCATACCGCCGGAACCCATCATGGAGCCAGCTGCTACGAGGTTATCGTAGTCGATCGGTGTATCAAGGAGAGATGCAGGAATACATCCGCCGGACGGACCACCGGTCTGAACGGCCTTGAAAGCCTTACCATTCGGGATACCGCCACCGATATCAAATACGATCTCACGAACTGTAGTACCCATCGGGATCTCAACAAGACCAACGTTGTTTACCTTACCGCCGAGAGCGAATACCTTAGTACCCTTGGACTTCTCAGTACCGATAGAAGCAAACCAGTCAGCACCCTTATTGAGGATAACCGGGATATTAGCATATGTCTCAACATTGTTGAGGATTGTCGGCTTACCGAACAGACCCTTAACAGCCGGGAACGGCGGACGAGGTGTCGGATTACCACGCTTACCTTCGATAGAACGCATGAGAGCTGTTTCCTCACCGCAAACGAAAGCACCAGCGCCGAGACGGATATCCAGATCAAAGGAGAATCCGGAATCGAAGATGTTCTCACCGAGGAGACCATATTCTCTTGCCTGATCGATAGCGATCTGCAGTCTCTTAACAGCGATTGGGTACTCAGCACGGATGTAAACATAACCCTGGTGAGCGTCGATGCAGTAAGCAGCGATAGCCATAGCTTCGATTACGCTATGCGGGTCACCTTCGAGGATGGAACGGTCCATAAATGCACCCGGGTCACCTTCGTCGGCGTTACAGCATACATACTTTGTGATGCCCTGTCCTCTGTTGCCGGAAGCGAACTTCCACTTCATACCTGTCGGGAATCCGCCGCCGCCACGGCCACGAAGACCGGACTTAATGATTTCTTCGATGATCTCATCCGGATCTCTCTTCTCGGTAAGGATCTTACCAAGAGCCTGATAACCGTCATGAGCGATATACTCATCAATATTCTCCGGGTTGATGTTACCGCAGTTACGAAGAGCAACACGCATCTGCTTCTTAAAGAAGTTGCTGTCATTTGCAGAAGTGTTCTCAGCAGCAGGAGTATCGTGCTTCGCTACCATCAAACGCTCTACATAACGACCCTTCAAGAGGTGTTCGCTTACGATCTCGGAAACATCCTCAGGTGTTACGCGATAATACATAACGCCTTCCGGATAGATAACTACGATAGGACCCTGGGCACAAAGGCCGAAGCATCCTGTCTGAACTACTTTTACTTCTTTTTCAAGTCCCTGAGCCGGAATCTGCTGTTCAAACTGCTCTAAGATTTTCGCGGAGTTTGAAGATGTGCATCCTGTACCACAGCAAACAAGGACGTGCGCACGAAATAAATCCATGATTAAGCCTCCTTATACTTTGCGATAATACCGGGAATTTCATCCGGTGTCAGACGACCATAAACATCGTCACCGACCATGATAACCGGTGCCAGACCACAGGCACCTACACAACGGCACGCAGAAATTGAGAATTTACCATCCTTGGTAACATCTCCGTTCTTAATGCCCAGTTCATCCTCGATCTTGTCGAGCAGGGCCTGCGAACCTTTAACATAGCAAGCTGTACCCAGGCATACGCTGATAGCGTTTTCTCCCTTCGGCTTGAGCGAGAAGAAAGAATAGAACGAAATAACGCCGTAAACTTCAGCAACAGATACCTCGAGTGCATCAGCTACTTTTCTCTGGACAGGAAGCGGCAGATAGCCGTAAATCTCCTGAGCCTGCTGCAATGTGGCCATCAAAGCCTTCTGGCCCTGGCCCTTGTATTTCGAAAGAACTTCATCGAGCTTTGCGCTCATTTCTTCCGGAGTCATTTTTTGTTTTCCCACAGTTGACTCACCTCCCACATGGTAGGATAACATAT
>JAFWPB010000062.1 GCA_017545245.1 Clostridiales bacterium | reverse complement strand
CGCAGCGTTAAAATAGTAAGTCGTTTTTTGGGAATATTGGATTTCCGACTTAAAAGCAGTCGGACAGCGGTATTTTCCATTTCCCGACTTACGCGGAAAGAAGAGGGTCTGATAGTGGTCAGATAGAGATACAAATCAGACCAGATGTCAGACTTTTCGAAGAGAAAAAGCCGAAGGGAAAGTGCTTTTGGAGCGGAGGGAATACCTCTAAAATTCGGATCTCCGACTTATGAGCTTCTCAAAAGCTGCAAAAAAGCGAGGCGTCTCAATGTGATTTGCATCATTTTGAGACAGCCCCTTTTCTATGCTTTCAAATACTCTTATTTTCCGAATAGAACGGTCAGAAAGACTGATCTTTAATAAATCCTGTAATGGTTACAATGGCCACCTGTGTGCCAAGGTTATCATTGACTTCAATTTCATAAAAACAGGTACTTCTTCCCGATTTCACGCACTTCGCGGTACTGAATAATGTATCGCCCTTACATGCGCCGATGAAAGAAATGTTGCTGGAGATGGAAACCGTCATCCGGCCGCCGAAGTTCGCCGCTACCGCAAAAGTCAGGTCCGCCAGAGTAAAGATGGCACCACCCATTACACCGCCTGCTGCATTTTTATGGATCGGCGTGATCTTCATCGAACAGCGGCAGATCTTGTCGCCTGCTTCTTCAATGACCACACCGGCCGCTTCTGTCGCGAAACGGTCATTCGCAAAAGTCTTTCTCGCCCATTCCAAATCACGAATCTCTTCCATAAACATTCCTCTTCATTCTTAAAACAATTTCTGAATACATTCTACAACAAAAACCGTACAGCACGCTCCAATTGCTACCGTAAGGAGTTTCTTCTCGAAAAGCGACAGGATCACGGCAGCCGTGAGGCCCAAAACAGCGGAAAGAAGCCCGGCTGTCGAATAAAAGATTGCCGGAATCGTCATCGCAGAGAGCACTGCATAGGGAACATAATAAAGGAAAGAGCGGATAAAACGGCTCTTGATCTTCTCGCGGCAAAGCACAAGCGGGATCATACGGATCAAATATGTCACGCCCGCCATAACAGCAAGATACAAGAAGAAAATGCCGGTATCGATCATGCCTGTACCTCCTTCTTCTCATTCTCCTCTTTATCCGGAACTGGGCAAAGGACAGCAAAGATCACACCGGAAACCAGCGCACACACGATGATTGCGATTCCTTTTGAAACCTGTGACAAGACCGGAACGTAGTAAAAAAGAGCAGAAAGTACCATTGCTACAAGACAGCACCCTGCCACCGCTTTATCCTTCTTAGACGGCGGTATGACAATGGCAACAAACATGGCATAAAGCGCGATTCCTAAAGCGGAAACAACGGCAGTCGGAAGAATATCTCCCGCAATCGCACCTAAAGCAGTACCTAATGTCCACCCGGCGATCGGAGCCGTGATCAAACCATACATATACGGCGTCTCCAGATCCTCTTTCTGGCTGATGGAAACTGCAAATATCTCATCGGTAACACCGAATGCGATAACAAAACGTTGGAGCAGTTTGACCCGTTTACTCATTTTCTGTGAAAGAGACACGGACATCAGTGAATAACGAAGATTGATGACAAACTGCGTCAGCACCATCTCAACAAGTGGAAGTCCGCCGACAATGATCGGTACACCAGCAAGCTGACCGGCACTTGTCACGTTGGTCATGGAGATCAGGATCGCCTGCCAGATCGTAAGTCCCTGGCCCACCGTAAAGATACCAAAAGCAAAGGACACCGAAAGATATCCCAAGCAAATCGGAATACCATCCCGGAGTCCTCTGACAAATAAGCTCTTTTTATCCACGGAAACGACCGTCCATTCTCAATCAGGATACCCGTTTCCCCATTCTCACTTTACGGAGAAACGATATCCGCAAAGATAACCCTTTTCTTCGTCCTTGTCAATCACCGCACTGGCAAAGTTCTCGTGATGGATCGCATCCGGGAACATCTGCGCCTCGAGGCAGATTGCTTCATACGGGCTATAGTGTACGCCACCCTTACCGTCTTCGTCCAGGTTGCAGGCACAGTAAAGCTGAACGCCCGGGAAGTTTGTGAACATCTCCATCTTTCTTCCCGACTTCAAAGACTCAACCGAAGCAACCAGGGAAACCTTATCCTGTGTCGTCTTAAGCACATAGTTGGAATCCGCACCCTTCGAGCAGTTCAACTGCGGATTGTCTGATGTCATGACAAGTACTTTTTCCGTAGCACAAGGCGTTCTGAAATCAAACTCTGTGCCGGCCACGTCAATGTATTTTCCATTCGGCACATTATCCATATCTTTCTCAGTAACCTGCTCGGAATCGATCCAGAGAAGCTGCTCGCCAATACGTCCGGCCGCCTGCCCATCGATATTGAAATACGAATGGTTTGTCGGCGCAAAGATCGTCTTCTTATCCGATTTTGCTTTGTAGCAGATCACCAGCGTGCCATCTGTCGTCCATGTGTAAAGCACTTGCATATCCATATTGCCGGGAACGCCGCAGACACCGTCAGCAAGGAGGAAAGAAAGCAGCACGCCTTCTGTCTCGATCGTCCAGTCATTCTGGATCCCCAGTCCACCGATAAAAGCTTCTGCCTCATCACGTGAGATGATCTTTCCATCCCAGAAGCTGTTCTGGAAATTGCCAGGACCGCCATGCAGATTGTTCTCACCTTCGTTTTTCGGCATCTGGTACTTTACGCCGTCGATTTCAAAAGCACCGCCTTTGATCCGGTTTGCCGTTCTTCCGATAATGGATCCATGACCGGATCCACTTGCGAGGTATTCGTCGATCGTATCAAAGCCGAGCATTACGTCGCCGAGCGTATTATCCTTGTCAAAAACCTTGAGAGTATGGATCAAGGCACCGTATGTCAAAATGGAAAAACTCTCTCCATTCGGTCTTGTAACCACAAATTCATCTACTACTTTTCCGTCTTTTGTTGTATCAAAAACGATTTTTTCAGCAGCCATTTTATCACCTCGCCAATCAGAAATTATACTGCTAATATTATGTCTTTATAATTGATAGAAAGTCAATTGATAATCTGCTAGAATACTTTTGATTTCATTTATGACATCGGGTTTCGGAGGGACATCATGAGTGCGAAATGGCGCAAATTCTTCTCATATTACAGGCCATATTTAAAGGGATTCTTTGCAGATATGTTCTTTGCGCTGATCGGAGCGGGTACATCTTTAGTGATTCCATTGATCACGCGCTATATCACCGGAACCGTACTGGCATCAGGTTTTTCAGAAGCCCGTCAGACGATCCTCGTTCTCACCTGCGTGATGCTTGGTCTTCTGGCTTTGGAATTCTGTTGCAATTACTTTATTGCCTATGTCGGCCACATGGTCGGAGCCAAAATGGAATACGA
This sequence comes from Clostridiales bacterium, assembly GCA_017545245.1. Classification (GTDB taxonomy): domain Bacteria; phylum Bacillota; class Clostridia; order Saccharofermentanales; family Saccharofermentanaceae; genus Scatonaster. The sequence goes on along the minus strand of JAFWPB010000062.1, from coordinate 48,614 downwards.
CCTTCGTAATGAACTTTTTACCCACTACCAGAAGTTATCATTCCGTTTCTACGATGATCAGAAGGTCGGAAGCCTCATGTCCCGTGTCACCAACGACCTTTTCGAGATCACCGAACTCTATCACCATGGCCCGGAAGATCTTCTGATATCCGTGATCAAGCTGATCGGTTCTTTTATTATTCTCTGCGTGATCAATCTGAAACTGGCTTTGGTCGCGATCGTTCCCGTGCCTTTTATGGTCGTTTTTGCTACGATCCTCAACCGTAAAATGAAGCGTACATTCAAGAAAAACCGTGAGCGCATTGCTGAAATCAATACACGTATGGAAGATAGTCTTTCAGGCATCCGTGTCGTTAAGTCCTTTGCTGGCGAGGAAATGGAGATACATAAGTTCACGGAAGGAAATGACCTGTTTCTGCAAAGCAAGAAAGACAATTACCGCTACATGGCGATTTATCACGCCGTGCTCTGGTGCGTGACAGGATTGATTTCCGTTGGCGTCATCGGCATCGGCTCCATCATGATCGGGAACGATCAGCTGACGCTTCAGGACCTGATCGCTTTCCTTCTTTACGTAAATAACTTTACCGAACCGATCCGCAAACTGGTCAACTTCACTGAACAGTTTCAAAATGGTATGTCCGGGTTCGAGCGTTTCTATGAGATGATCTGTATCGAGCCGGATATTGAAGATTCACCGGATGCGGTCGAGCTTCAGGATGTCTCCGGAAATATCGATTTTGAGGACGTTTCTTTCTCATATGGAAGCAATCCGACTACAGAAGCCCAGCACGTTCTTTCTCACCTGAACCTTCACATCGAGGCAGGCGAATATGTCGCACTTGTCGGGCATTCCGGTGTTGGAAAGACGACGATCTGCAGCCTTATCCCCCGTTTCTATGAACCGACGAGCGGAAAGATCCTGATCGACGGCACACCTATCGACCACTATACTCAGCAGTCTTTACGAAGAAAGATCGGTATCGTTCAGCAGGATGTCTATCTCTTCGCGGGCACTGTCTTTGAAAACATCCGCTACGGCCGTCCCGATGCCTCTTTGGAAGAAGTCGTTGAAGCGGCAAAGAAAGCCAATGCCCATGACTTTATCATGGAACTTCCAAACGGATACGATACAGATATCGGACAGCGTGGTGTTAAGCTTTCCGGCGGACAGAAGCAGAGACTTTCCATCGCCCGTGTTTTCCTGAAGAATCCTCCGATCCTGATCTTCGACGAGGCCACCTCTTCTCTCGATAACGAAAGCGAAAAAGTGATCCAAGATTCAATGGAAAAACTGGCCAAAGACCGTACTTCCCTGGTCATCGCCCACCGTCTCACAACAATCAAGAATGCCGGCCGTATCCTTGTCTTGTCCGAAAACGGTATCGAGGAAAGCGGCACGCACGAAGAACTGATCGCCCAGGACGGCGTCTATGCCAAGCTATACAAGGCTAAGTGAGTCTCCCCGCATTTTCATAAATATACCTGAGATTACAGTGCTTTTCTCAAGAAAACCGAACAGGAATCGGACATATTTGTTTCTTTCAATATAGAAATGAAAATCGCTTTCCTTTATAATGTTGTTAAAGTGCAAAAACTTAGGGGATGAATTGAATTATGAGGAACGTTATTCTTAAGCGTATATTGACGCTTATCTTTGCTTTTTCTATTGTCTTTTCCTGTTTCGGCCTGGCCGTTTCCGCTACGACCGAAGAGTCTTCTGATGATATTTCCGTAGAAGCCGTATCCAAGGTGGAAGCCTTTGTGACACGTATGTATGAGATCACGCTAGACAGAAAACCTGATGCTTCCGGTCTCAAGTACTGGTGCGGACAGCTCAACGATAAGAAGATCACCGCTGCCGGAGTTGCTTACCAGTTCATCTTCAGTAAAGAGTTTCAAAATAAGATTGCCAAAGAAAAAATGACCAGCAAGCAGTATGTAACTTGCCACTATAAGCTTTTTATGGACAGAAACCCGGAGAAAGCCGGCCTGGATTTCTGGGTCAAGCAGATGGGTACCAACTGGAACACCAAAGAAAAGAAAAATGAGCTCTTCATTGGTTTTTCCACTTCTACTGAATTCAAGAACATCTGCAAGTCTTACGGCATGCTTCAGGGATATTATGACCCGGCGCATTCCACCGAACAGAACACCAAAGTCGCCCTCTTTGTTGAGCGTATGTACCAGGTTGTTTTAGGAAGAAGCAGTGATCCAGACGGACTTGTCTACTGGACAGAACAACTGCTCAAGGGCAACCTCAACGGCGCAGTAATCGGCGACCAGTTCTTTTTCAGCAAAGAATTCAAAAACAAGAAACTCAGCAACAAGGAATTCATCACACGTCTGTACCGTGCTTTCATGGATCGCGAACCGGATCAGGCTGGACTCGATTACTGGATGGACATCATGAAGACCGGTGCCCCTCGTGAAGCCATTTTCGGAGGTTTCATCAACTCCAAGGAATTCACGAATATCTGTAAATCGTACGGAATCACACGCGGTTCCCTGGATCTGCCGAGTCTTGATGTATACTCACAAATCGCTGAACTCAATAAGATCCGTGCCAGTGAAGGCGCAAAAGCAGTGACCACCAACAATCTCATGCAGCAGTGGGCAGACATCCGTGCCAGAGAGATCGCTGAAAACTTCGCACATGTCCGCAAAGACGGTTCGAAGTATGATAAAGTCGGACGCAATCTGAAGATACCTTTCGGTGCCAGTGCCGAGAATATCGCAGCCGGAAAGGGTGGCTGTCTCGATACTTTGGAACAGGTGCTCAACATCTGGATGGGATCGGAAGGCCACCACAAGAACATGGTCAGCACGAAGTACAACCGTGCCGCTCTCGGACGCTATGTCGCAAAAGATGGCACAGTCTACTGGGCATTAGTTCTGGCACATGTGGATTGATCTGATTACTCAGTGATCGGCAACAATATCTGCAAATGAACCGGATACCGCTTTACAGAGGTCATCCGGTTTTAAATGTATCTGTGTTCCCAGCATTCCACCACTTACGATGATCGTATCATAAAGCTGTGCTGTCTCATGGATCACAGTCGGGTATTTCTTTTTCATTCCAATTGAAGTCACGCCGCCACGGATATAACCTGTCACGGCCTGGATGTCTTTTACATGAAGCATTTCCAGAGACTTTTCTCCGACCACGCGTGCGGCTTTTTTCATATCCACTTCTTCTGCGATCGGAAGTACGAAAACAAAGTAGTTTTTCGATTTCCCCTGCATGACCAAAGTCTTAAAAGACGACTCATAAGGCTGGCCCAGCAAATCGGCAATATGGACGCCATCAATGAACTCATCACAATCGTAATAGAATGCCTCATACGGGATCTTCTCTTTGTCCAATATGCGCATGGCGTTCGTTTTATTTTCTTTTTTCATAGTCTCCCTCTTTTCTTTTCAAACAGGCGGAATTGTATTTTTTCCTCAGATCCAGGGAAAATCAGCCCATGCAGTTTTGCTGCAGATACTGGCTGATCTCCGATGACATCGGCTGAACAAGCGACATTCCGAGCGTTTGAATATTCGACAAGACGATAATGACCGTCTCATTTTCACGATCCACAAAAACGTTGGTGTTATAACCAAGAGTCATTCCTGAGTGTTCCAGGCAGTTCCCTTTGACATAGAATCCGTATCCATATCCAAAAGCACCGCCGTCGAAGATCTTGTCCCAGCTTTCTTTGGTGAGGAGTTTTCCGTCAAGAACATCATACTCCCACTGCAAAAGCCCTTCCGCCGTTCCTGTCATGACGCCGACAGCATAGCTGATGCTGGGATCCTGGGATGGGAAATCGAAATTCCAGAACAGAAGTGATGTTCTTCCCTTCGATGTCAGATGGTCGATATCCGGATACAGATCTTTCAGATCAAGAGGCTCCAGAATATTCTTACGGATATACTCATCATATTTCATGCCACTCAGTTTCTCGATGATCATGCCCAGGAAATAATAGTTCGTGTTGCAGTAATAAAACTCCGTTCCCGGTGTGAACATCAGATCCATTGCCGAGATCTGCTCGACCATCCAGTCACCCGTGATCGGCGTGGATACGACTTCACGTACAGTCTGCTCAAGCACATCCAGCTTTGAAAAATCGATGTTCTTGAAGTCCATCATGGAAAAACCGAGCGTGCCCGTCTCAAGATAATCCGGGATACCGGAAGTCATGTTCAGGAGCTGATGGATCGTGATCTCTTTGGCATGCGAGTATTCAGGAAGATACTTATCCAGAGTGTCCTCCGGAGAAATCAGACCTTTCTCGACCAGCTGCATGATTGCCACTGCTGTAAACTGCTTTGTGATCGAACCAAACTCAAAAACTGTATCCATGGTATTCGGTACATTCTTCTCGCGGTCAGCCATGCCCTCAGCACGGGTCCAGACGACTTCCCTGTTCTGGGAGACCAGCGCGGCACCCTCAAATGTCACGCCTGACATGAACTTGTCTGCCTTATCTTTGTCAAAAGCCGCCACTCTTGAAGAGGAAGAAGTTTCTGAACTTTCTTTTTCCGATCCACTCGTCTCAGAAGTTTCTTCAGAAGATGCAGCCGTTGTTTCTTCGGAAGATGTCGTAGCAACGGTAGTCGTTTCCTCCGTGGTAGTTGCTTCCGTTGTCGTGGTGGCCTCGGTGGTGGTCGTCGCCTCAGTCGTTGTTTCTTCTGTCGTGGTTGTCGGTGCCTCGGTCTTCTCCGTCGTTGTTTCTACCGAAGTCGTCTCGGCTGTAGTTTGCGTCGTATCATCACGCTTGGTTGTCGTTTCTTCACTGTTTTTACACGAAGAAAGAATCAGGCTCATAGCCAGTAGACATCCCAGAACACGGATCGGTTTTTTCATATGCTTCTCCTTTTATGCAAAAGGACCTCACCAGAGGTCCCGAATTTGTATTGCAATATCACATCTCTACTTCTTCAATTTTCTTGTAGAAGCGGCTTTTCTTCAACGCTTTATAATCACTCTTCTTCATATTGGTGCCGATCGGGAAAGTTTGACCGGAGTTCTTATCTTCCAGGATCAGATCATAGGTCTTGGAAGACGCGTGATGGATTCCACGAGGAACAAGATTCGTCGTGGCCGGAGTCTTGTCTTTCACAATCCTCTTTGCTTCCTTCTTACCCTCTTTGACAAACTTGTCACCATTGAAACATACCGGGCAGAAGTGATAATAATCTGCGCCTAAATAGATGAGCGGAATATAATCAAGATGTCCCCACTTATTAAACTTCACATAGGTCTCCTGATAACTCTGGTGGCAAAACGAGCACTGCTTCACTTCGCCCTTCGGACCAAATACCTTCTTAAAAGATTCTACGCCATAATAGTAAACTGCCATACACTACTCCTCGAACACTTTCCAACTTTTAATCCTTATCCTCTAACATGCTGACATATCAGCGAAATCATTTTCGCATACCGCTAAATAAAAAACAATGACTTATATGTCAAAATGCTCTCGAAATAATAAAGAATGGTATAATTTAAGTAGTATTGACAAGGAGGTCTTCCGGTATGCCGATCATCACCATTTCCCGACAGATGGGCAGCCTTGGCGATGAAGTCGCCGCCGCTTTAAGCAGCAAGCTCGGCTGGGAACTGATCACGAGAGACCTTCTCATGGAAAAGTTCTTTCCGGACAGTAATCCGGAACAACGAAGAAGTCTCGCAGAGAGCGCCAAGTTTTATCTTTCCGAGTACAAAGACGGCAAGACATTCCGTGAAGTGCTGGAATCTTCCCTACTCGATCTTTCGAAGAAGCAGTCAGCGATCTTACTGGGATTTGGATCCCAGATGTTTTTTGCGCAGCATGAGAATGCCATCAACGTCCGCATCATCGCACCGAACGACGTCCGCCTCAGCCGGATCCAGCGTCAATTTCATCTGACGGAACAGGCGGCACAATCTCTTCTTGAATCCACCGACCGGAAACACAAGCGATTCGTTTCGCATGTTTTCTCTGCCGATTCAAGTGATGCCTCCTTGTATCATCTGATCCTGAATACGGCCTTTCTTTCTGTTGATGAGTGTGTGGCTGCGATACTGGCCACAAACAATGAACATTCTCTTCGTGTAAGGATCAAGGACGAAACGAAAAAAGAAGGTGCCTATAACCACCAGAAAGATCTCCCGGTCTTCAAGAATCCGTCCGAAGCGGAGTTTGCCCGCATTCTGGACATGTACCATATTGACTGGAAATACGAGCCGAAAACTTTCCCGGTCGAGTGGGACAGCGAAGGAAATGTCACGCTGGCCTTCAGTCCTGACTTTTATCTGACACGCTTCGACACCTATCTGGAATTGACTACCATGGACCAGAGATATGTGACGAAAAAGAATAAGAAACTCAAGAAAGTCCGCGAGTTATATCCCGGCATACATATCAAGATCGTCTACAAGAAAGACTTTATGGAATTGATCGAAAGATTAAAGAGTTTCGATGCTCCGCCATCCGGCGAGGAGTCGTAACTGTCTTACCTAAGGAGTGAAAATATGGATCAGATCCAATATAAGAAAGTACTCTATTCTCAGGAACAGCTGGCGGAAAGGATCAGTGAACTCGGACGCCAGATCACAAAGGATTACGAAGGCGAAGAACTGGTTTTACTCGGCGTCTTGAAAGGTTCACTATTCTTTTTTACTGACCTGACTCGTGCGATCGACCTTCCCATCGAACTGGATATGCTGGCTGTAGGCAACATTCCTGACACCACAAGCCAGACCGGTATCGTCCGGATCACGAAAGATGTGGACATCAATATCACGAACAAGCACGTCATTGTCGTTGAAGATATCATCCGGACCGGATTGACTACCGCCTATCTTCTGCAGACTCTTGAAGCCAGAAAGCCGGCTTCCCTGGAAGTATGTACTCTCCTATATAACCCTGAACGGCAGCTGATTGATCTTCCCGTAAAGTACTATGGATTTGAGATCGACCGCAGCTGGTTGATCGGTTACGGTATGGATGCCTCAGAGAAAGGCCGCAACCTTCCCTTCATTGCCGAGCTTGAACATAAGTAATGAATCTTTCACATAAAAAAGGGTGGCTTACCGCCACCCTTATATAAAGCCTGAGGACAAATAAATAGCTCCAGCGAACCAACTTCACTTCCAATTCCTACGGCCACCCTTTATTATCTGCGAACCTTCAAGATCCTGTCCAACCTGTCTTCGTGGAATTACTCAGTACATGAAGCTGCACCTTTCCAACCAACCCGATCACCGAAATGTTGTCGTCTCCGAAACCACCTTTTCCATCACCTCTGCCGTCTCACCCTCAACTGAACGCCCCATGCAATCCAGCAGGTTCCGATCCGGTTAATGCAACTTACTAAGTTATGGCCCGTCTCCTACCATTTCTACTAATTCTGAAGCCCTGCATCCGATATCCTATCTTCGCAATCACTTCCAAATCAAGGTTCCAACCTGACCCGCGACTTGTGTCCGCCCTCGCGTACCGTCAATCGCTGTCCGCTCTCCACTGTTTACTACTATGGCTCTAACGGCTCCGGTTTCTAAAATCGTATTCGGTCTCTCTGTACCGCCTTGCAACTCTATCTGCCATCGTTTCCTGACCACTCTCTGGTCTTTCTGTTTTTTTCAGCCTCGCCTTGTGTATTTACCAGTGGCGGCTCTCCGTGTGGGATTTGGTGTTAACTCGTATTCCCTGGAGCTAGTTTCAGTATAGCACGCACATGACCATTGTCAACACCTTTACCGCGAAATGCGCAAACTTTTTTCTTTCGTTGTGCAGGTTGCACAAAACGATACGCGATTATTTCATCTTTATTACCAAGAGATTTCAAAAGCACTGCAATCACTACGTTTTCGTCTTCCGGGGTGTTCTTTCTCCTTCGCCATACAGTCATGATCACGGAATGAAAACGCCTCTAAACCACTCAAATTGTTTACTTTTTGGACATAAATCCACTCACCTATCTGACAGAATAGTCACTTTGCAAATGTCAAAAAAACGCTATAATATCATCAGTCATATATGTTGGAGGATCATATGAAGAAGAAAATCGCCAGATTAAACCGAGGGTTTGTACTCTTGATCATAGCGGTCATCGCTCTTACGGTTTACATCATTGCGGACAGTATCCGCGCGAATAACGAGAAAGCTTCCATCCGCATACTGGCAAATGACTTCATTCATTCTTCTGATGAATTATTATCTGTTGGCAAAATCTCTTCTTCAGGCAGCATGTCAACGAGCACCTCTGTCTTTAGCAGTCCTTCTCCGATATCGATACCGGAAGCAGACAGCGAGGAGGCGATGGCCAAGCTCTCCAAACTCAAACCTTACATTTTCGATAGCAAGACACTTTTTGACGAACTGTTACGTTGCCAGCAAACCCTGTATACGAGTATTTTCGAGGAATACGGCAATGCCATGCAGAGTATCAAAAACCGTTCGATCCTTTCTATGAGAATATCTATTTATAACAACACGGCATCAGTCTCTTGTACCGTAAGTAATGAATACCACACGCAAGACGGCAAAGACGAGATCTATACCTCTTCCGACCTCATCGAGTTTGAAAAATATGACGGACGATGGGTCATAGTCCGATATTCTGTTTATTAATCGAATTATGACTCAGTTCCGGGGAGATGCAATATATGAGCGATAAAGAACCTGCATTACGCATACAGCATATAACGAAGACCTACGGCAAAAAAACTGCTGTTTCCGATGTTTCTTTTGATGTTTTTCCGGGAGAAGTTTTTGGTTTTTTAGGACCAAATGGTGCCGGAAAGACAACGATCATCAAGAGCGTCATGGGTTTTATCCGCCCCGATGAAGGTACTGTCATCATTAACGGTTATAACACTAAAAAAGATTATGAGAAGGCGATGGCCACCATCGGCGGCATCGTAGAGAATCCGGAAATGTATACGAACATGTCCGCTTTCCAGAATCTTAAGATGTATGCCAAACTCCATGATAATGTCAGTGAAGAACGCATCTACGAAGTTCTGGACCTGGTTGGGTTGAGGGAAAGAGCAAAAGATCCTGTCAAGAAATACTCTCTTGGCATGAAGCAGCGCATCGGTCTGGCGCAGGCGATGCTCCACAAACCGAAACTTCTGATCCTTGACGAACCTACCAACGGTCTGGATCCCGCAGGCATCCACCAGCTCCGCGATATTCTGAAGAAATATGCACATGAAGATGGTGCTGCAGTTATGGTATCCAGCCACCTTCTGTCGGAAATGCAAATGATGTGTGACCGTATCGCAATCATCAATCACGGAAAACTGATCCAGATCTGCTCTTTGGATGATCTGACAAACCAGGCTTCCGCTGCCTCCATTTACAGGATCAAAACATCAGACCCGAAGAAGTCGGCAGAGATCCTCGCAAACACATTCGAATATACGATCAATAATATTAATGAGACCAGTTTCGATATTGAAGTCGATGAAGCAAACATCAACTCCTGCGTGCGCACTTTAGTAGACAACGGTTCGGATATCCTTGGTGTACAGAAGGTAGAAACTTCTCTCGAAGATGCATTCTTGCAGATCACAGGAGGAGGGATCGACGTTGAATAAGATACTTGCTCTCTACTCAAATGAAATGCTCAAGATTTCAAAGAGACTGTCCGTCTGGATAGTTTCTATACTGATGCTTGTCATCGCTGTACTCTGTCCAATCGCCTTTTCCCGCACCGAATCATCTTTTTCGGATGAGCATTACGATGAATCCTATTCGAAGGAAGCATTTACCAAAAGGCGTGACTCGCTGTCCCAACAGTTAGGAGACACCAGTTCTTTTGTACAGCACTCGACTGTTCAGTATTCTTTCAATGGGAAGTCTGTCGAGTTATTCTCCACCTATCTGGACGCAGACGAAGAAACTGTCGAGCTTTATAGCAGTCTGACTATCTACAACACCCTTCTGTCCAGTTACGATTTTGATAAGTACCCGATTTTCAAAACCTGGTTATCTATGCATGCGTTGCTCAACTATGACAAAGCCCATGACGAGCTGTGTGTCTTGAATTCCGTTCCTTTTAACGAGCGGGACGAAGAGTGGTTCAAAGCATTTAACACCACCAGCCAGCTACTTGAATATGCCTCTTCTGCACTTTTCAACCACAATTATCAAGCCTATTATGAGTCCGAAAAAATCAACATCGAGAATTATCGAGATTTTTATCTGCCCATGATTGAGAAGATCATCTCGATCGATCCTCAGGGCGAACTCTCTGTTGAAGAAACAGGAAAACTGGAGCAGCTTTTCAATAAGATCTACACATATCAGGACGAATTGGAATATGGGCTTTTGAGCGAAGGTGAGCGTCCAAGGATCGTCACTTCCGCCAAGCGTGAAGAGCTGCAGGATACGATCGCCATTTTGAATTATAAATTCGAACATCTGCAGACATACCAGGCAGAGAACGATCTTGCTCACAGTGTCAATTCGATAACGATCATGTTAGGCCGCTATTGTCTGATCATCATCCTTATCTTGATCGCCGGTTCCAGCATTGCTCAGGAAATGGCGACCGGCTCGATCAAATCACTGATCATTGCCCCGGTACGCCGCTGGAAGATATTCCTCGCCAAGCTGCTTTCCATCATAACCTGGTTCATTGCCGGCTCCGTGCTTCTTGTCGGGATCTCCACACTTGTCACCTTGGCAATATTTGGAAGTCATGCACTTCCGAACTACCTTTTCGTTTCCGGGGGAACGATCCAATCAATTCCGTATTTCCTTTACATGATCCTCCATTTCTTCGTAGACAGTCTTCCACTTTTCGTGTACCTCATGATCGCATTCATGATCTCCTGTCTCACCAAGAACACCGGCGTCGCTGTTGGTGTTTCTATCGGCATGGTCTTAAGTGTAAATCTACCTTCGCTGATCATAAGCATGTTTGGCGAAAAGAACTGGATCGATCTGCTTCCGTCAAGCAATATGACGATTACCAAGAGAGTCTTCCCTTTCGCGGACCTGATGTACAGTGACGACCTGATGATCAGCGAGTCTTTTGAAATAACGAGTCACACTCTCCAATTCTCCCTGATCTACGTCGCCATATTGATCTTCATTCTCTTCATGATCGCTTATGACGCTTTCACCAAAAAGGATATCCAGTAATTCCTTTCTTCAGGGTCTATACAGAATCACTTCAGGGTCGGAATTTTCGGCCCTGTTCTATATTATGGGAAGAAAAGTAAGCAGTAATATCATTTCGGACTTTACGCTTATCTGCAACCCAAAGAGGGGCAATCAATGCTTTCTTTGCCCCGTCACCAGTCATTCTGTAGATGACGAGATCGGGACGAAGCCTCTCCACGATCTCCCCTAAAAAAGCGATATACTCGTTCTCTTCCATCAAGGAAAAAGGCTGTTTTTCGTAATCTTCAGCAAGACTTGTCTCCGAGAGCACATTCAGATTCGCGATTTTGATCCCATGGATCGGGAGATGGGAACAATAGTCGATCGTCTCCCGCATCATATCTTTCGTCTCAACAGGTAGATCCAGTATCACGTGCACAATGATCTCCAGGTTTCCCGGAATCGCCGAAAGTCTCTCCACGGCCCGTTCAAACTCAGAAAGCGCATAACCACGGTGAAACCATGCCGCCGAGGATTCATGCATCGTCTGTAATCCTAGTTCGATCCAGACATGTGTCCTCTGGGCCAGTTCCGCAAGGATACCATACATCTTCTCACTGATCGAGTCTGGTCTTGTCGCAATCGAGATACCAACCACTTCTGGGTCAGAGAGGGCCTCTTCATACTTTCTTTTAAGGACAGTTTCGTCACCGTAGGTATTCGTGAAGTTTTGGAAATAGGCTATATACTTATGACTTCTACTCTTCTTCCCGACTCTGGCTTTCGCCGAAACCAGCTGCTCAGCTATCGGAAGCGCACGATCGGCGGCAAATTCACCAGAACCGCTGCCACTGCAAAAGGTGCATCCTCCTGTTCCCTTCGTTCCATCTCTGTTCGGGCACGTACAGCCGGCATCCAGTGCAACCCTGTACACCTTTTCACCATATATTTCCTTGTAGTGTGAACTGGCACTCCGGTAACTCATAGATCCTCCTTAAAACCGCCATGCGGGTGGTCTTCCCTATCTCCCGGACAGAGATCTTCTTTGCCCTCCAGCTGAGTCCCCCGCATAACGCTATTATACCCATATCTCGACCGGATTAAATCCAGAGCGGTATTCACCTTATCGTCCCGCTTGATCTTATCGAAGTTTTCAAATATCGTCATCTGATGAAGCGAATCCTCATCTGACAGATTCGTCGTCCGCACTCCGATGCTCCGAAGCGGCGCATGCCAGTCATAGCTCTCATCAAAAAGTGTCATCGCCAGTTCCGCGATTGCCTTCTCATCGTTCGTCTCCACAGGCAGTCCGCGCTGCTTCTCATATGAATTTAAATCTGTATCCCTCACCCAGATCGTCACGGTACCCGCGCAGAAATGCTGTTTCCGAAGACGGCTGGCCACCTGCGCAGAAAGAGTCACGATCACTTTCCACACATCATGCCGGTCGACCATATCCCGCGGCGTGGTCATACTGTTTCCGACAGACTTTAAGGGACGTGTAAACGCCTCTTCTGCGACCGGGTCATCATCATATCCGTTTGCATGCCGCCAGAGACTATATCCGTTCTTTCCGAAAGAAGAGACGACGAAAGCCTCGTCCAGATTCGCCAGATCTCCGATCGTCCGCACGTTCATCTTGTGAAAAGCACTGGTCGTTGCCCTTCCTACAAACAGAAGATCTGATACGGGAAGCGGCCAGACGATCTGCTTAAAATTCTCTTCCGTGATCACGGTCGTGGCATCCGGTTTCTTGTAGTCAGAGCCAAGCTTGGCAAAGGTTTTATTGAAACTGACCCCGACCGAGCAGCTCAGGGACAATTCTTCTTTCACACGGGAACGTATCTCATCTGCAATCGATACCGGATCTCCTGCATCACTTCCTGTTACATCCAGCCAGCACTCGTCGAGGCCGAAAGGCTCTACCTTATTGGTGTACTGGAGAAACATCTCCCGGATCTTCTCGGAAAAATACACATACTGGTCAAAGTGCGCCGGAACGACAAGAAGATCCGGACATTTCTGCTTTGCCTGCCAGATAGCTTCCGCGGTCTTGACACCACACTTCTGCGCCAAAGGATTCTTCGCCAGAATGATACCATGACGCTTCTGGCTATCACCACCGACAGCCATCGGGACCGCCCTCCATTCCGGGTGGCTGCGCATCTCTACAGAAGCAAAAAAGCAATTCTGGTCAACATGCAGAATATCCCGATGCATAGCCTGTTTCTCCCCTTTAATCAAACGTTTGTTCTGTACGCAAAACCATATTATCACGTTTTTATGAAAAACTCCAGTCTTTACAAAATGTACATCTTTTATTTTCAATTTTGCTTTTCTTTTATATGTGAGAAATGTATAATTACAAATAGACAAGTTTATTTGTTGTTGTAAATTGGAGAGCCTGGTATGGCGCACATAACAAAGGATGGTGGACTTATGGCAAAACATCGTATTTTACTGGTTGATGACGATACCGACATTCTCGAGATCAATCGCTCTTTTTTGTCTAACGAGGGCTACGAAGTAAGTGTAGCAACGAATATTTCCCAGACACTTCAGAAAGTTGAAACCAATGCATATGACTGCATTGTTTTGGATATCATGCTTCCGGACGGCAACGCTTTTGACCTTCCGTCCAAGATCCATGTTCACTGCAACACCCCGATCATCTTCCTTTCTGCAAAGGATCAGACCGAGGACAAGATCGCTGGTCTCCGCGCTGGTGGTTCCGACTATATGACCAAGCCATACAGTCTTCCGGAGCTTTCTGCACGTATTGCAGCACATATCCGCAGCAACATGGCAAGAGAAGGCTTCCTGATGGAATTCCCGCCGCTCACCATGAACGTCAAGACTCGTGAAGTAACACTTAACGGCACACCCGTTCATCTTACCAACCGTGAATTCGACATTCTCCGGCTCCTCGCTGAAACGCCGAATGTAATCGTTCCTTTTGCCCGCATTTACGCAAATGTCTGGGGTGATGACGGCTTGTGTGATAACCACCTTGTCATGGTAAATATCAGCTATCTCAGAAAGAAGATGGAAAAGGCAGATCCGACTGTACAGTTCGTTAAGACCGAGTGGGGCAGCGGCTATTCCTTTACCTTCCCGCCGATCAGAAATACGATGCGCGCCGAGTAAGATCAAACGGAAAGCGTGACAGAGCATGTCAATGAATCGCAACACAACTGCTAAGAAGCGTCTTTCCGTGCCTGCGTATCTTGTAATAGTTATTCTGGCAATCGCTGTTTTGTCTGTTATTTTTCTTATCGTTAATTACAGACGGGGCAGCGATTATTCATATACTTTGGAAGGCGCGCTGAATCTGAGCACCTGGACAGAAAACAGCAGTCCGATCGTACTTGATAAGGGCTGGCAGTTCTATCCAAACCAGATTTTGACCCCGGAGCAGATCCAGAGAAGCGAACTTAGTCTTTTAACTGAAAACACAGTCCTGTACCCTCACTATGAAAATGTCGAGATCACCCGGGATGGATGGGTCAATCTGGGGACAGACGCGACCCTTCATTCTCCGATTGGAAACGTCGCCCCTATGGAGTCTTTCGGCATCGGAACGTACAGGATCGTTCTTCAGTTTGGAAAGAACATTGATTATGCAACACTGAATTTTCCGGACATCGCCCAGGCCGCCACGATCTGGACAAACGGAAAAGCCGTGCGTCATTACGGCATTGCCTCTTCTGACAGAAAGGAATATGAACCTTCAGAAGTCTGCGCGGACATCCAGATCCAGCCTTCTGATTCCGGTCAGATTGAAATCGTGATCAACTGCGCGAACTACTCCTCACCATATGGCGGTATCGTTTGCCGTCCATGCGTTGCCTCGACCAAGTCGATCGAGACGATCCGGTATAGTGCAAGATTGTATTTGTCCATACTGATCGTTCTCTGGCTGGCATTTCTGGTCGGTGGTTTTTATATTTCCCAGACATTTAACGGAAAAGGCAAGTTCTACTTTTTCATGCTTCTCTTCCTGTTTGAAATACTGTATGAGATATTTGATCCTGCAGTTACACTGCTTCCCGGAAGCTGGAACTACCTCATCCGGGTTACGATCCTTATCTTTATCAACTACTGGTCAGTGCTTTTCTACTCGTCACTTTATCCAAAAGGAAGCAGCAAGCTTTTCGACAAACTTCGTTTCTTCGAAATCTCTTTCTTCTCTTTCCTTTCGACCTGTTACCTTCTCACATACTGGTGTTTCCCGAAATTCCTCTATCTGAAGTCTTCCGTGACCGCCAATATGGTACTCGTCATTATCACAAGCAGCTACTGCATTTTCCGAGTTTTCTATATGCTCCATCTTCACGAACATGGACATTATCTCTATACGCTTTCGGTAATCATCACCACGTTCATGAACTTCTCGGTTTTTGTCCGCACACAGTATTACATCGCCATCACCCTCCACGCATTTATCCTGATTTTCTTCGCGATGATCTTTGGAAGTTACTTCATCATGGACTATGTAAAAACATTCGAGAAACTGTCCTTCCATAACAAGAACCTGGAAAATGCCGTCGATGAAAAAACAAAGTACATCGCCAAGGTCAATCAGGATCTTCTCAGAAACCACGAGAAGCTTCTTGAAAACGAAGAAGCCAGAAAGAAGATGCTCTCCAACGTATCGCATGACTTGCGTACTCCGATCACGGCAATCCGCGGCTATGTCGAGCTTATGCTCAATGCCAAGGAACCTCTTTCGCGCGAACAGGAAGTGCAGTATCTGAAAAATATCCACACCCGAAGCACGCAGATGGAGCAGCTGATCTCTGACCTTGTTCAGTTAACACGACTCGAGTCCGAGAACGATAAACTGGACATCATGCCGCTCAGCGTGAAAGAGATGGTCCACGATCTGTATTCCCTTTACAGCGCAGAGTGCGAAGGAACGGATAAGCAAGTTCTTTTCGAGGCGCCGCAAGATGACGATCTGCTGATCGACGGTGATGCCAAGAAGCTTCTCCGTGTATTCGAGAACATTATCGTGAACGCGATGAAATATACGAAAGAAGACGGTATTATCCGCATTATCTGTCACCGGTATGACGATCCGGCCATGCTGGGAGGAAATGCAGTCGAAGTGATCGTAAAAGACAATGGTGTCGGTATCCCGGAAAACGAAGTACCGTATGTATTTGACCGCTTCTATCGCGCGGAGAACTCAGGCATCAACAAGACCGGCTCCGGTTTGGGTCTTTCGATCGTAAAGAGCATCATGGACAAGCACCACGGAAAAATCTGGGCAGAAAGCGAAGAAGGAAAAGGCTCTGAATTCCATATCGTTTTCCGCGCTTCCGAGTTCAATTTCGACGAAGAACCGGAAGACGAAGAGTGATCTAATCTTCATCAGATTCATTAACATTTTCATGAGCAAAAAGAACTGCCCAGCTTTCCAACCAGGCGGTTCTTCCAATCTTTGATGGTTTATTCCAAAACGCGGATACGCTTATGCGTTCGCGGCTCCCAAACAATCATTCAGAGCTTCTACAAGTGCATCGCAATCCAGACCATGTACAGCACAAGCTTCCTCGATGGACTCACCGTGCGCCATAGCACAGCCGAGGCAATGCAGGCCGCTGTTCATGAATACAGGAACGAGATCCTCATGCTCACGCAAAACTTCAGCAATGATCATATCTTTCGTGATAGCCATTATTTTTTCCTCCATATTAAACATATATTGCTACATTACCACGAGTCATAAAATAATGCAATTTCCTTTTTTTGATCACAGATATTCTTGCTGCGATCATTCAAAATTCGCAAGATTTCATGTTCTATTCATGTTATAGTTATATGTGTAACGAAGAAGAATCGGAAGGAGATCTTATGAAACTCAATTACAAGCGCACCTTTCTGACCGGACTTGCGTTTCTTGTTATCACAGCATTCTGGCAGATGTACGATAACGTTCTCCCGCTGATGCTCCGGGATACATTTCATCTGGACGAGACGCTCATCGGCGTCATCATGGCTTCCGACAATATCCTGGCACTCTTCCTTCTGCCCTTTTTCGGAAAACTCTCGGATAAAACAAGTTCACGGATCGGAAAGCGAATGCCGTATATCCTCTTTGGAACCGGCGCCGCGATCATCCTGACCAATGTTCTTCCTATTATTGACAACAGTTATTATGTCGCCCAGAGTAATCTGAAACTTGGTTCCTTCGTTATCACGTTGGGACTTCTTCTGATCGCCATGGCTGTGTTCCGTTCCCCAGCCGTTGCCCTCATGCCGGACGTTACGCCGAAACCGCTCCGTTCACAGGGAAACGCCGTGATCAATCTGATGGGTGCACTTGGCGGTATCATCTATCTGATTTTCTCGGCACTTATGTATCCCGAAACCAAGACAAAAGCCGTCGAGCACGTTAACTACCAGCCTCTTTTTATCTTCATTGCCTCCCTGATGTTTATCGGAATCGGGCTTATGCTCCTGACCGTAAAAGAAAACAAGTGGTCCGAAGAGAATAAGAAGATAGAAAAAGAACATCCAGAGTGGGATCTCTCTGTCAAAGAAGAAAAGAAAACACGTCTTCCTGCACCGGTTCTTCGTTCCATGCTCTTCCTTCTGGCCTCAGTAGCACTTTGGTATTTTGCTTACAATGCACTGACCACGTGGTTCACTTCCTACGTAGATACACTCATGGGCAAGCAACTTGGCTTTGCTTCTACCTGTTTCCTGGTAACCAATGTCGGCGCGATCCTCTTCTTTATCCCTTCCGGCATCATCGCATCGAAGATTGGAAGAAAGAAATCGATCCTGATCGGTACGATGGCTTTTGGCACATGCTTTGTTGCTGCGTATTTCATTACTACAGCGGCCAAAGAATCGGCGATTATTCCAATGTATATCGACTTCTTTATTGTCGGTGTCTCTTGGGCCCTGATCAATGTCAATTCTCTTCCGATGACGGTTGAAATGTGTAATGGTGCAGATACAGGGAAATTCACGGGATACTATTATGCGGCCTCCATGAGTGCACAGGTCGTAACACCAGTATTAGCAGGCTTTCTGTTACGAACATTTGGCTACCGGATCCTCTTCCCGTACGCCGCTCTTTTTGCCTTCCTGAGTTTCACGACCATGCTGTTTGTGAAGCATGGCGACAACCGCGTACAAGCAAAAAAGAGTATCAGTGCTTTTGAAGACATGGAAATTTGACAAAGCACCTCATATAACTAGATTTGCGCAACAACAAATTCATAATAGCATCTTGACAAAATTAAATAGTATGCTTGTCTCTGTTTTTGACATGAAAATCGAAAAAACCCTTGACAATAGGCGATTTGACGTTCATAATAACGATTGTTAATAAAGCCCTGAAGGAGGCATTGAATATGAATAAATCAGAACTTATTGATGCAGTTGCAAAGTCAACAAAGTTGACAAAGAAGGATGCTGAGGCAGCTATCAACGCTACACTCGATGCTATCGGCGATGCTCTCGCTGCTAAGAAGCCGGAGAAGGTTGTTCTCGTTGGTTTCGGTACATTCGAGACAAAGAAGCGTGCAGCTCGTAAGGGTCGCAACCCGAGCACAAAGGAAGTTATCGACATTCCTGCTTCTAAGGCTCCTGTTTTCAAGGCTGGTAAGGGCCTGAAGGACAAGGTTAACAAGAAGTAATTTTTGTTCAATCGAAAGCAAAAAAGACTGTCTCTAATGAGGCAGTCTTTTTATTTTGCCTGACCTGCCCGGCCATAACTTCTGAACATCTCCTCCATCGAGGCATCCAGAAGATGCCGGATCACCGTCACAACACGCGCTTTCTCTCCCTGCTTTGTCCGCTTCTTCATCGCATATCGGATATTTCTCTCAACTTGTGACGGAGTCATACGGAAGACCTGATACGCCTTCGGATACAGAAGTTTCGACACACTTCGAAGAAGCACAGGTTCCTCAACAAGCTTGAAAAGCAGATATCTGAGGATCTGTGAACCCACTAACGTCGGATCAAACCCGTTCTTTTTCAAGACCGTATCGATCGCGAAATATACATAAGCATGATCCACCTCTTGCGGACCAGTATCTTTCTCCTGGAAAAATCTCACATGCTGCGCGACCTGCATCGCTGCATACTCCTTCCCCCTGCGTCCGTCGATAAGATAATGCATCTTGCCGTCGGTGTCGCTGAGGCCGAGAACACCATTATTCAGAAGCATGGAATTCACACAATTCAGAATCGCTCTATCATCACAAGCAATATAAAAACCATATTCATTCGGATCCTTGTGTTTGTATGAAGACCGCGCCTCGGAAACTACTCCTCCGAAACTACTCATATACAACCACTCCAAATGTTTTTTCTCTATTAAAGCACCTGCAAAACTGCAAGTCTATATCATATAAGCACTATTTTGAAAAAAGAGAACCGGCTCAGCTCTCCGGTTCATCCTCAACAGCCAGCTCCATCGAATATGCATAATGGGCATAAGGCGTATATTTGACAACCACTTCATCGCCTTCATTAAGTTCAAAATCGAATGGATTCACATAGAATGTTTTCCCGTCTACAGTAATGTGGTTTTTAAAATAGTTGATCTTCTCGATCGTTCCCGTATGGACATGATATGTCGAACGGAGAACACACGTCGTATCAAGCACTCTGGGGATGGAAAAAACAGCAAGCTGAACCAGGAGAATGATCATGAGTACAACAGGAATCAGATAAAGAAACCCTCTGCTCCAACGATTCTGCTGCGTGTTTTTGGCAGCCTTCAGGAACACGATCAAAAGCAGGAGGCTGATCAGCAGATGTGCACCCAGATTCGCCCAGAAGTAACTCATTGATCGTCCATCCTTTCCCCGTTTTTGATCTCGATAAGACCTTCTTCTGTAAGTATAGCATTTACTGTCAAATCCCAAGGATCTGACGGAAGATGCAAAAACAGATTCCGCTTACTGACAACTCCGATCAAGAGTCCCGAAAAGGCACCTGATCCAGCGCTTTTGGAGCTTGAAAAGAACTTGTCATAGTACCCTTTTCCCCGTCCAAGGCGGACTCCTTCCTCTGAAAAAGCCATGGCAGGGACAAATACCAGATCCATGTCGGTCAAAGATACCGGCTCTGAATCCGAAGAAGGTTCAAGTATACCAAAACGCCCCTTTATTTGGCACGCAGAAGCCTCAGGAACATAAAAAGCCATGTCATCCCCATCCACTTTCGGAAAACACACCTGTGCACCATTCTGGCGCAAATCAGACAGCATGGCAGATAAGTCAAGTTCATCCGGCAAAGGCATGTATGCCGCAACCATTCTAGCCGCAAGGAGTTTCTCTCTCCATGAGGACGGGATTTTATCGAGTCCAGGACAAGATCTTACCGAATCTTCCAGAAGCGCGCTCCGGTTTCTATCACGGACAACCTTACGAAGCAGATTTTTAACAAGACGGCTCATGCCTGCTCTCCCGACTTTCTTGCCTCGTCCGCCATCCGGTTAAACTCTTCTTCCGTGATGATCGTAACGCCGAGGTTCTGCGCCTTTGTCAGCTTCGAGCCAGCCGCCTCACCTGCCAGGACATACGTGGTATTCTTGGAAACCGAAGAGGATACTGAACCACCCAAGGACAAGATGATCTCCGACGCTTCAGAGCGAGAATAGTTTGGAAGTGTTCCTGTAAGCACAAAGATTTTCCCTGCCCACGGAGCATTCCCTGAACCGGCATTTTCTTCGTTCATGTTTACTCCGGCCTCAGCAAGTTTAGAAATCAAGGCGCGGTTACTCTCTTTAGCAAAGAAGTCTTCCACACTCTGCGCGGTGATCATGCCGAAATCCGGCAACGCCGCCAGTTCAAGCACGGTAGCCTGCATAAGCTTCTCCATGGAGCCGAATGCTTTCGCCAGCGCTCTTGCGGCGACCACACCAACATTGCGGATACCGAGCGCAGCAATTAGGCGTGATAACGGACGATTCTTAGAATCCTCGATTGATGCCAGAAGATTCGCTACAGAAGAATCACCCATTCTTTCCAGGTTCTTCAGGTCTTCGCGCTTCTCGGAAAGAGTATAGATATCGGCCACATCATGGATCAGATCGGCATTCAGCAGAACATTGATCATGGAAGGACCCATGCCATCGATATTCATGGCATCTTTGGAAACGAAGTGCATCATGGCACGATAAGTTTGTGCCGGGCACTGCTCATTCAAGCAGCGGAGTGCCGCTTCCGTTTCACTTCGATATACCTTCTCACCGCAAGCCGGGCAATACTCTGGCATCGTATAAGGAACCGCACCCTCCGGGCGCTGGGAAACATCAACAGAAACGATTTCCGGGATGATCTCACCTGCTTTTCGGACAACGACCACATCGCCGATCCGGACATCTTTCTCTGCAATAAAATCAGCATTATTCAGCGTTGCTTTGCTCACCGTCGTTCCGGCAAGATGAACCGGCTCCAGGATCGCAACAGGCGTCAGTTTACCGGTTCTTCCAACAGTAACTTCTACTGACAGCAGATGGGTCTTCTTCTCCTCCGGCGGATATTTATATGCAATCGCCCAGCGGGGGATCTTCGCAGTCTCACCAAGTATCGTTCGCAAAGGAATCTCATTGACCTTGATTACTGCTCCGTCAATACCATAGGAAAGTGTTCCACGGGATTCGCCTATTTCCTCGATTGCCGCCCATATCTCTTCATCTGTCTTACACTCGATGAATCCCGGGCTGGCCTCAAAGCCGAGTGAAGAAAGGAACCGCAGTGTCTCCGCATGCGAAGAAAACTCACGTCCCTGAATCTCCTGGATATTAAACACAAAAATGGATAGTTCACGTTCTGCCGTAATCTTCGAATTCAGCTGACGAAGGGAACCTGCAGCTGCATTTCTCGGATTGGCAAACGTCTTCTCGCCCTCAAGTTCTGCCTGTTCATTGACACGCAGGAAAACTTCAAAAGGCATATAGACTTCGCCACGCACCTCAAGATAGGGAATAGACGGATCAATCGACTTCGGAAGATTCTTGATCGTCAGTGCGTTTTCAGTAATATCTTCACCTACAGCACCATCACCACGAGTCGAAGCACGTACGAGTTTTCCGTTCTCGTATTCGACAGAAACAGAAAGGCCATCGATCTTTCTCTCAACAACAAAGGACAGTTCCTGCTCTCCAATGCTGGAACGGACGCGTTTGCAGAATTCGAATACTTCCTCCTGCGAGAAAATATCACCAAGACTCTTCATAAGATTCTTGTGTGTAACCTTCGAAAACTTCTCGTTTACTCTTCCGCCGACATGCTTGGTAGGAGAATCCGGTGTAGCATAGATCGGGTACTGTGCTTCCAGCTCTTCGAGCTCACGGAGCATTGCATCATACTCGAAGTCAGAGATCTCCGGAGCATCGTTTTCATAGTAAAGCTTATTATGTCTCTCCAGTTCTTTTCGGAGATAATCCATTCTTTCCCAAATATCCATATACTTCCCCTTTAGTTACGGATCCTGCCCTCTTTTCTGCCGCCCGACAAATACATGACAGGCAAAAGAGAAAGGATGAAGAAAAAAGCACTCCACACCAGCAACGGCAGGCCAAGAAGATTGCCCACATTGGAAAAGATGCTGGTCTGCGGTACAACAATAAATGGTTTCAAAGCATAGATATCCGCCTTGATCAGACGATAAAGCGGATTCATCACACACTCATAAAACATACAGACTGGAAGCGAGAAAATATAAAAATCCGAAATATACCTTGTCCACTCGCTCTTTCGTAATATAACCAGAGTCATTGTTCCGGCTACCACCAAAGTTACAAATATCGCGTCGATGGAGTAATTCTTCTCTTTCACGACATGTACGATATAGATCACGCAGGACGCAATGGAAAAGACCAGTGCACTATAATCGCTGCTCTCGTACTTTCCCAGAAGCAAAAGAAGACATGTGATCCCCATGATCACGATCAAAACAATAACTGCAAAAGCAATCGCAGGCAGGGAAATCTTGCCCACAATTGCTTCTGATGTCTCTACGATCAGATTGGAAACAAGGCGGAACGGAGACGTGATGACCGTACCCCACAAACCAAAAAGCACTATGGATACGATCAATGCACGGATATCGCTACGCACTTTCTCTCACTCCGATTAAATTAGTCTTCAAACTCGTATGGATCGTAATCTGCAAGAAGTTCCTTAAGAACAGCCACTTCCTCCGCAGTCAAAGTGATGCCCTTACCTGCACGTTCATGCTCCGGAGCCCAGTCACGGATGTCCAGCTTCGGCTTTCCGTCATTCCAACGGATAATATTCACTTCACGATTCCAGTTTGATTTACTTGTCGACAAGATACCAATCTCTTTTACGACTTCAGACTTAATCTCTGCCATTTCTTTTTCCTGCCTTCCTGCCAGGATCGCTCCTGACAATTCTTTCAATACTCAATGATTATAACATATGCTATTATATTTAGTACTATAAATTCTCGGAGAAACGAAATGAATCCAACGTTGGGCACCATTTTGCTTTGTATACTCGGTTTTGGCTTGATCACGGGGATTATCCTTCTGATCTATTCCTTTCTCGAGGCAAGTAACCTGAAAATAGATATCCAGGATATCTATCCTTCTACACGCACTTCAGAGAAAAAGGAGGATTCCTCTTCAAAAGCATCGGCTCCAGGTTCTATCGTCACGATTGGTTTCTTCTCTGATTCACACGGCAGATTCTGTCATTTCAAACCCAACCGGGTGTACTCCGAATTCATTAAGCATAACTGCGATCTGGTTCTTTTTGGCGGAGACTGCTGTCTACACCACCATGTCACACCGACTGATCTTCCCATGCTGAGAGAAACAGCCAAGGCCCTGAAAGAGAAAAATATCGATCTCTACGCCATTTACGGAAACCACGACTCGAAGATGGAAGACCATTTCTACGAAGATATGGGCGTGATCCTGTTACGGGACAACTGGCGCGAGATCAACATTAACGGCACAAAATTTGCACTTTGCGGCCTGTATGACAGTGGCCGCGAAAACCGCGTCTGGCCGAAGATTCCGAAGGATTTCTCCGACTACGAAGGGTTCCGTCTTCTTTTAGTCCACAATCCTGACTTTATCTACAGTCTCCCGGACTATACCGGAAGAACCGATCTTCCCTTCGATTACCAGCTCTCCGGCCACCTGCACGGCGGTCAGGTACATCTTCCCTTCACGCTGGAATATAAACTTCTCCGCTACGATAAGATCGCACTCGAAGAAAACATTCTCGGCGGTCCTTTTACCTTCCGCGGATTAACCGGTCTCATCTCCAAAGGCGTCGGCTGCGGCGCCCTTCCGATCCGCTTCCGTGCCCGCCCGGAAATTCATATCCTCAAGTTTCATATCTAAGTATTCACCTTAGACGAAAAAAAGTTCTCCGGGTTTCCGCCGAGCCTCCGCAAACATCACCGTTGAAGAAAAGAACGCGAAGATTATTCGAGAGGAAAGAAAAAACACCTTCGCCGTGCCTCCGCAGGGCCTTGACCCGAGGACAGCACAAGAAGGTGCTTTTTCTTTGTCTTACTTAAACGATCTTCGCGTTACTTGATCTTTGCCGGTTTAATCTTCCAGATTCCCTTTGCATATTCCTTGATCGTTCTATCGGAAGAGAACTTACCGGAATTGCAGATGTTGAGCCAGCACTTCTTAGCCCATGCCATACGGTTCTGATAATCCTTGTATGCCTGGTCTCTTGTCTTTCTGTAATCGTCGAAATCACCAAGCACATAGTAGGTATCACCTGGCTGCCAGTTGCTGCCGTAGATAAGACCATTGAAGAGATCCTGGAACATACCTGTTCCTTCATCGTTGAAAGAACCATCGACAAGACGGTCAAGTACTTTCTTCAGGCCAGGGATGTTCTCGTACTGCCACTTCGGATTGTAATAAGCACGTGTTGCTTCCATATCCTCAACACGGCAGCCGAAGATGTAAACATTGTCATCACCTACAGACTGTGCGATCTCAACGTTTGCACCATCCCATGTACCCAAAGTAACGGCACCGTTCATCATGAACTTCATGTTACCTGTACCGGAAGCCTCAAGACCTGCTGTAGAGATCTGCTCAGAAATATCTGCTGCCGGGAAGAGCTTCTCACCGTTACTTACGTTGTAGTTCTCGATGAATACGACCTTCAGACGGCCATCCATATCCGGATCGTTGTCGATCATCTTAGCGATCTCGTTGATGAACTTGATGATCGCCTTGGCACGGAAGTAGCCAGGAGCAGCCTTTGCACCGAAGAATACGGTAACCGGCGGCATATCGAGCTTCGGGTTCTCTTTGATACGGTCATACAGGTTCAGAGCATAAATAGCGTTCAGGAGCTGTCTCTTGTACTCATGCAGACGCTTGATCTGTACGTCGAAGATAGAATCCGGGTTGACCTTGATTCCCTTTGTCTTTTCGAGGTGGTTGCAAAGAGCTACCTTATTACCACGCTTAACCTTGAGGAAGCGATCCATGACCTTCTTATCGTCAGCATACTTCTCGAGTTTCTTGAGCTGATCGAGGTCGGTTACCCAGTCTTCGTTACCGAGGAGGTCAGTGATAAGAGCAGCCAGATCCTGGTCGCATACACGGAGCCATCTTCTTGGGGTAACGCCATTTGTCTTATTGGAGAACTTCTCCGGATAGATCTCGTACCACTCTTTAAGAGTATCTCTCTTAAGGATCTCTGTGTGCAGAGCAGCTACGCCGTTAACGGAGTAGGAACCGTAGATTGCCATCCAGGCCATCTGGACCTTACCGTCGGAAAGGATCGACAGACGGTCAACCAACTCGGAATACATGCCCTTTTCGAAGAACTGGGCTCTCTGCTGATTGTTGATACCCTCGACGATCTCGAAGATTCTCGGGAACAGGAAGCGGAAAATATTGCAGTCCCACTTCTCCAGAGCCTCAGCCATGATCGTGTGGTTGGTATAAGCAAATGTATTTCTAACGATTTCCCATGCATCTTCCCATCTTACGCCGTTCTCGTCTACGAGGATACGCATCAGTTCCGGAATACCAATAACCGGGTGAGTATCGTTCAGCTGGATGCTGTTGAGTTCGGCGAACTTGCTGAAATCGTTGCCGTGTACAGCCTTGTAGTTTCTTACGATATCCTGGAGTGAAGCGGATACGAAGAAATACTGCTGACGGACACGGAGTACCTTACCATCGTAAGATGTGTCATTCGGATAAAGCACACGGTAAATATCGTTTACGCGGTTTCTCTCAATCACGGCGTCATCGAAACGCTGGGAGTTAAAGAGATTAAAGTCGAACTCCTGAGCCGGTTCACACTTCCAGAGACGCAGACGATTTACGTTGTGTGTGTTATAGCCGGTGATCGGCATATCGCATGGGATCGCCCATACGTCAAAGTCATTAAAGTGTACGCGAACCTTATCCTCGTATCTAGGAATAACGAACGGATAACCATTCTCCATCCAGGAATCCGGATGCTCTCTCTGGAAACCATTCTCAAATGTCTGACGGAACAGACCGTAACGGTAGAGGATACCATAACCGGTGACCGGAAGATCCAGTGTCGCACAGGAATCCAGGAAGCAGGCTGCCAGACGGCCAAGACCACCGTTACCCAGTGCAGCGTCGGTCTCCTCTTCCAAAAGATCTGTCAGGTTGATGCCGAAGCTCTTCATGGCTTCCACTGCCTGCTCATAAATACCTAAGTTTACAAGATTGTTCAGCATGGAACGTCCAACCAAGAATTCTGCAGAGAAATAATGAGCCTGACGGACCTTACCGTACTTCTCTCTTGTCTTTTCCCAGTCATCTGCCATGATCTCTACGATCGTTCTGGACAAAGCCAGCCAGTAGTCTCTGGCGGTTCCCTTGTCAGCGCTCTTTCCGGAGCAGGCTTTTACCTGGAAAGCGACCATATCCTGCAACTCTTTGGCTGAAATGTTATGGACTTTCGTCGGATCCACAGTCAACGGCTTCTTGGAAACAGCTGTTTTCTTTGCTTCTGCTTTTGGTTCAGCCGCCTTCACCGCTGCTTTCTTTGCAGGAGCTTTTGCAGCAGGTTTCTTTGCTGCTGTCTTAGCCGAAGCTTTTGCCGGAGTCTTAGCTGCAGCCGCCTTTGTTGTGGACTTCTTTACTACCTTCTTTGTTGATTCTTTCTTCTGTGCACGTTCACTCATAACGTTGCACCTCCTTTTCCCCATTGGTAATAAAACCATTTGTTATTTTAGCAGACTTCACAATTCTTGCAAATCAATGTATTCTTATATATATGATTTTTTTGGAGGCAAACGCATGACCCAAACCACAGAAGCCCTTGTCCTCGCGCTGATTGCGGCAGTGATGGCTGTTCCGGCTTTTTTTATCTTTAATAAAATGCCTGAAGCGTGGCTTCAAGATTACGATTTCGATCCCAATGCGGAGAATGTCCGTCTTTCCAAGCGTCTCAAACCATTCCATATCGCAATATTCGCTGTGGTATACGCCGTTCTTGTCTTTGTTTCCTCCTACTTTTATCCGGACTTTATGAGTTTTTCGAAGCTGATGCGGGTCGTCGCACTCCTTCTTTTACTGCCCGGATTTACGGTCATAGTCATGTCCGATGTTCTAAACCGCATCATTCCGGACCATATCATCATTTTGAACATTGCACTCTCTGCTTTGTATTTCGTAACTGACTTTGTAAACGGCAATATCTGGATCGAAGCCTCGAAATCCTGGTATTACTTCATCATCAACCGTCTGCTGGGTGCCTTGATCGGTGCCGGCATCTTGTTCCTCATAGGCTTTCTTTCCTCGGTTATTGCGAAAACGGAGGCCATGGGCATGGGCGACGTCAAACTTCTGTTTCTGTGCGGACTTCTTACCGGAGTCAGAGGTCTTATCGCTGTAGTATTCATCGCCTTTATCTCCGCTGCTTTCTTCGCCGTTCCGCTTCTGATCCGCAAGCGTCTTCGTATCGCTGCAGAAGAAAAAGCGATACGTGAAAGCCCGGATCCGGCATTGGCCAGGAAAAAGCTTCTGAAGAAAAAGCGCGAGATGCATTTCGCGGATGACCCGGATTACCTCGCTTTCGGACCGTTTCTCGTTCTGGGAACAGTTCTTTTCCTGCTGTACGAGCCGTTTTTCCTTGATCTTTTCCAGCGTTATGTCAGCCCGATCATCAGCAACGTGTAGGAGATGGGCATGGAAGAACAGCAGCGCAGCGTATTATCTGTGATCAAATTCATCTGGTGTCATCGGATCTACCCGTTTCTCCGGCTTCCAAAATATCCGGATCTCGGGCTTCTTTTAATGACCGCATTTGGCTCTTCTCTTCTTATTCAGACGCTCTGGCAGTCTATTCCTGACGACAGGCTTTTCTTCTCGAAGACCTCTCTGATTGGCTATTCTGTCGTTACCTTAGTGCGTCTTATGATGCTTCTTCTGATCTTCGTTCTGGTCAGTGAGCATTTCAAGATCCAGGAACACCATCTATGGGGTCGAAATCCGGGTTTAGGTGCATTTTTCATGAGCTTCCTGGTTGGTTTTCCGGCTATGCTCCTTGGCACGAGTCTCCATAACCTCTTTATTTTCCTGGAACTGCAGCTTGAGAATCCGATCCCTTCACGGCTTTATTATTTTGTCACTACCGAGTCTTCGGTCATGGGACTGGCCTTGATCTTCATTATCAGCGTACTTCTCCCCTTGATCGTGGAAGAGCTTTTCTTCCGTGGACTCGTTTTCTCGGTGCTTCCTGACAAATGGTGGGTACGTATTCCTGTTCCTGCGCTGTTAAGTGCATTCTTCGCCACGAACCATCTGGATCTGATCGTATATCTGATTGTTGGTATCTGTGCTTCAGCAGTGCGTTATTATTCTGGAAATGTTCTCTGTTCCTGTGCGATGCGTCTTGGCATATTCTGTGCCACGAAACTTCTTTCGAACGTCATATCTTCACAGGATCCTGCCAGCGTACAAAACACCATCGACTACAGCCGTACAGTCCTTTATGCATCCTACATCTCCCTTGTGATCGGTATTGTCATGATGCTGGTTCTTTTCAGGCAGCTCCGCTACTATCGCTATCTGCAGAGAAATGAAGATGAACACTGTAATACCGAGGAAGCAAAGCCTTTGGCCATTCCGCTCTGGCATCACTTCCGAATTGGATTTTTCTTCGGTATTGCTTTTCTGGTTCTTTGCTGGATTCGGGCGTAATTGCCCCTTGACGGGTTTTCAACAAGATTTCTGATACAGGACAGCTGTTTTTATCGCTTCGTTTGTGCAGGCTGCTCTCCGCTTTTAAAAATGCCTTCGTCTTTATCTCCGTCACGGCTCAAGAATGAAAACTCTGGAAGTGGGTGGTCCACCTTAAGGTAATACTTCATCTCCGAGTGTGGCGTAGATTCAATCGGATTCATCTCTTCGTCCCAAAGTTCTGCGGCTACGATTGGCTCACTGTAGCCTTCCGGCATAAGTACATGAAGTGTATCACCTTTAAACATCTTGTTTCTCTGGGAAACGACAGCGCAGCCCTTTTCCGGATCATACCCTTGTACTACACCCACTACAAAAGCCGGGCGGTGGTATGTCTTATCCGGGAAGATCTGGGCATTCTCTCCAGGTTTATCGTAAAAGAATCCCGTAGCGAACTCCCGGTGCACTGTGCGGTTCAGGAGCTCCTGCCAGCGCGGATCTTCCTTATACCCTTGTGGATCGTTCATATACAGGTCTACGGCTTCACGATATGCTTTAGTCACGCTTGCTGCGTAAAAAGCACCCTTGATGCGGCCTTCGATCTTGAAGCTTGTAATACCGGCTGAAATCAGTTCCGGAATATGTTCGATCATGCATATATCTTTCGAATTAAAGATATATGTACCACGTTCATCTTCCTGGATTGGAAGCGGGGCTTCGAGACGTTTCTCTTCTACAACATAGTACCCCCAGCGGCACGGCTGGGCACAGCTTCCGCTATTCGCGGAACGGCCTGTAAAATAGTTGGAAAGAAGACATCTTCCGGAATAGGAAACGCACATAGCACCATGTACGAAGCATTCCAGTTCAAGATCCGCAGGAATCGCTTTACGGATCTCTACGATTTCCTGCAAAGTCAGTTCACGTGCAAGCACTACCCGCTTGGCTCCCAGTTCATACCAGAACATACAGCCTTCGCTGTTCGTTACACTGGCCTGGGTGCTGATATGGATTTCCATGTCCGGTGCAAGACGGCGGACTTTACGGAAAATACCGGCATCGGAAATAATCAATGCATCCATGCCGATAGATGAAAGAAACAGAATCTCGTCATCTACAGCATGAATATCGGCTTCGTGTGCCATGACATTCATGGTACAGTAACACTTCACGCCGTGCGCATGTGCATATTCGACGCCTTCCTTCATCTCATCATGGGTAAAGTTATCGCTGAATGTACGAAGGCCAAACTGTTTTCCGGACATGTAAACTGCATCCGCACCGTAAGCGACAGCGGTCTTGAGCTTTTCGAGATTACCCGCCGGAGCAAGCACCTCTGGTGCAGAAACAGCAGTATCAACCCTCATCGTAATCCTCCGCGTCCTCACTTTCGACATCCGAACCGGAATCAGACGGAGTATCGGTCCAGTTCTCCTTATACTTCTCTACATTCGCTTCATGCTCTTCTTTCGTTACGGCAAAAGCGGTTCGGCCATTACCCTTCGCACAGAAATAGTAATAGTTGCAGTTGGGTTCCGGATAAAGCGCCGCCTGGATGGCATCCAGACTCGGCATGCAGATCGGTCCCGGTGGAAGTCCCGGATGACGGTATGTGTTGTACGGGCTTTCCATCTGAAGGTCTTCCTCGGAAGCTGCCCATACATGACTCAAGCCCTGGTTTTCACGAATAAAGTTGATTGAAGCATCGGAACCCAGATAACGCATGTCCGGATCCTCAGAATTCAGTCGGTTATGGAAAACGGCGGAAATATAAAGCATATCCGTCTTATCGGTCGTTTCTTTCTGGATCAGGGAGGCCAGTGTCAATACCTCATCCATGGACATGCCAAGCTTATCGGCACGCTCATAGAACTCCTCATAGAGCTTGACGTTCATATTACGCAGGAACGTAGAGATGATCTCTTCCTCACTTGCGTTCATATCGAAATCGTAGGTATCCGGGAAAAGATATCCACTAAGGATATAGTCACGGTCATCACTTGCTTTGATGGCAGAAACGAAGGAGTAGTTTACGAAAAGGTCCGGGCTGTTCATGCACTCATCCAGACGCTTCTCGCTGAAAGCAAGTCCTTTTTCCTTAAGACGAGCCTTGATCTCACGGTAAGTAAAGCCTTCCGGGAATGTAATACGGACAACTTCCGGTTCCTGGCAAAGGAGATACATCATCTCATCGTAAGTAAGATCCGGCGTCAGGAAGTGTGTACCAGCGAGATATCCGCCGTCAAAGCCGTTAAACTTGCTCATGATGGAGAATGTTGTTGTATTCTTTATCAGACCTGCCTTCTTAAGCTGTTCGGCGATATCGCTTGTCGTATCACCGGAACGGATCACGATCATGACACTGCCCGGAGTATCCTGATTGATGACCAGTTCCCCGTTTTTTATCTGTCTTTCCAGCTTGGTAAAACGCGCATTCTGTGAAATGACGTAGTTATAGCCCAGGAATACTCCCAGAAAAGCACTTACGACCACGCAGGCGAATATAATCAAAATTCGTAATGCAATCGATACTTTTCTCGAAAACATGACGTTTCTATCTCCTTTTTGCAAGGACTACCTGCTACGGAAAAGCAGAGCGTTCTTGCCTGTCAGCTGTTTTTCTTCGCGGCACGGTCCTTGGCACGGAGTTCTGTGGAAAGGATCTTCTTACGAAGACGGATGTTCTTCGGTGTCACTTCGCAGAGCTCATCGTCTCCTACAAATTCGAGGCACTGCTCGAGGCTGTAGTTCAGAGGCGGTGTCAGACGGAGTGCATCATCGGAACCTGCAGCACGCATATTCGTAACGTGCTTCTTCTTGCAGACGTTGACCGTGATATCCTCATTCTTCGGGTTGATACCCACGATCATGCCCTCATAGACCGGCGTTCCGGCACCAATGAAGAGCTGTCCTCTTTCCTGTGCATTGTAAAGGCCGTAAGTCATTGCCTCGCCGCTCTCAAACGCTACCAGAACACCATGGGAACGTGTTTCGATCTCGCCGGCAAATGGCTCGAATCCGCTGATTACGCTGTTCATTATACCATTGCCCTTGGTGTCGGTCAAAAACTCGGTACGATAGCCGAGGATGCCACGGGACGGTACCTTAAACTCCAGACGTGTGTAGCCTTTCTCCGGCGGGAACATGTTGACCATCTCGGCTTTTCTGGCACCGAGTTTCTCGATGACCGCGCCGACGAACTCCTCCGGAACGTCAATCAGGAGCATCTCTACAGGCTCACAGAGAACGCCGTCCACTTCCTTCATGATGACCTGCGGACGGGAAACCTGGAACTCATATCCTTCACGGCGCATCGTCTCGATCAGGATGGAAAGATGAAGCTCACCTCTTCCCTTAACGACAAAGGCTTCTGTTGTATCGGTTTCTTCAAGACGCATGGAAACGTTGGTCTCCATCTCCTTAAAAAGACGGTCACGAAGGTGACGGGAAGTAACGTATTTTCCGTCTTGTCCGGCAAAAGGACTGTCATTGACAGAGAACGTCATGGCGATCGTCGGTTCGTCGATATCGACAAACGGCATCGGTTCCGGGCAATCCTGCGCGCAGATGGTATCGCCGATGTTGATCTCCGGGATACCGGCAACGCATACAATCTCACCAACGGAAGCTTCCTGCACTTCCTGACGGGCAAGGCCCTGGAAGCGGAGGAGCTTGACGATACGGGCATTCTTCGTTGCATTATCATCATAGGTGCATACAACGACCGGCTGGTTCTGCTTAATGGAACCTCTCTCGATACGGCCGATCGCGATACGGCCGATATATGGGTCAGAGTCAATATTACTTACCAGAAGCTGCAGAGGTCCTTCTGTATCTCCCTCCGGGCACGGGATATTATCGATGATCGCATCCAGGAGCGGGCAGAAATCAAGTTTCTTGCCATCGATATATTCCTGAATATCCGCGGTAGCAATGCCCACCTTACCGGATGTATAGATGATCGGGAAATCGATCTGATCATCATCGGCACCAAGTTCGATGAAGAGCTCGAGGACCATGTCCACGACTTCGATCGCACGCTCGTCCGGACGGTCGATCTTATTGATGCACACGATCGGCTTCAAGCCCATCTCCAGTGCTTTTCGCAAAACGAAGCGCGTCTGCGGCATCGGTCCGTCATACGCATCAACAACAAGGAGAACACCGTCCACCATCTTGAGGACTCGCTCTACCTCACCGCCGAAATCGGCGTGGCCGGGCGTATCGACGACATTGATACGGTAGTTCTTATAGGAAATAGCCGTATTCTTCGCCAGGATCGTGATACCTCTTTCACGTTCGAGGTCGTTACTGTCCATGACCTGCTCAACGATCTGCTCATTCTCACGGTAGATACCTGCCTGCTTGAGCATCGAGTCAACGATGGTCGTCTTACCATGGTCAACGTGGGCGATAATTGCAATGTTTCTCAGATTCTCAATCTTTGTCATACTTCGAGTCATTCCCTTCTGGTTTTAGATCTTTCTTCTTGTCTTTTTCTCTCATATATATTCGTATCGGCGTGCCGGCGAAATCAAAGTTTTTGCGGAACTGGTTCTCCAGATATCTCTCATAGGAGAAATGCATCAGGGTACTGTCGTTCACGAAAAGCACAAACTGCGGTGGATAGACGGCCACCTGTGTGCCGTAATAGATCTTGAGATGCTTGCCTTTGTCCTGAGGAGTCGGCACCATCGCCACACACTCAGTAAGAAGGTCATTCAGGACACCGGTCTTCAGACGCTTGCCGGCATTCTCGTATACACGCTTGATCTGCTCGAAAAGCTTGTCTACACGTTGACCGGTCTTGGCAGAAATAAAGACGACCGGAGCGTAGCTCATGAACGCAAAACGGTCTTTAAGCTGCTTTTCCATGGCTTCAAGTGTTCCGGTCTCCTTCTCGATCAGATCCCACTTGTTGACGGCAAAGATACAGGCCTTGCCGGCATTATGTGCATATCCGGCAACCTTGGTATCCTGCTCGGTCACCCCTTCGACCGCATCGATCAGGATGACGCAGACATTTGCCTTTTCGATCGCAGACAGCGAA
Source organism: Clostridiales bacterium (assembly GCA_017545245.1). Classification (GTDB taxonomy): domain Bacteria; phylum Bacillota; class Clostridia; order Saccharofermentanales; family Saccharofermentanaceae; genus Scatonaster. The sequence continues at coordinate 14,311 of JAFWPB010000062.1, read as the reverse complement.
CGGATCATGCTGTATTTCTCGACAGCATCCTCAATACGACCTTTCTTACGAAGGCCTGCCGTATCGACGATGGTAAACTTGCCATGTTTATTGATCACAAGAGAATCGATCGCATCTCTCGTGGTACCCGGGATATCGGAAACGATGGAACGTTCCTGTCCTGTCATATAATTGGAAAGCGATGACTTACCTGCATTCGGCTTACCAATAAGAGCGACGCGTATCGTCTCATTCTCCTCCTCCTCACTCTTTTCCGCAGGGAAGAGTTCGTAGATTGCGTCCAGCATCTCACCGATTCCAAGACGGTGCGAAGAAGAAATCGGATAAACCTCGCCCAGTCCCAGATTATAGAATTCATAAAGCTCCGTCGGTGGTTCGCCGACATGGTCGACCTTATTAACGGCCAGCACGACCGGACGATTAGCTTTTCTCAGCATCGTCGCGATTTCTTCATCTGCCGCAGTCAGTCCCGACTGGATATCACACATGAAAAGGATGACATCCGCAGTCTCGATGGCGATCTCCGCCTGAAGACGCATGCCCTTCAGGATCACATCGTTTGTATCCGGCTCGATACCGCCTGTGTCGATCATGACAAATTCACGCTCACGCCATACCGTCTCTGCATAGATACGGTCACGGGTCACACCGGGCTGGTCATGCACGATAGAAATACGTTCCCCATAGAGAGCATTGAAAAGCGAGGATTTCCCGACATTCGGACGTCCCACTATGGCTACTACCGGTTTACTCATGCTTTCGTCATCCTTTCTTTCGTTTTAGTCTTCCACGCCCTTATACATATCAAGGAACGTGTCCAGTGCTTTTAGCGCACCAGAGCCTTCGCATTCGGCCACAATGACCGGAATACCGACTTTCTCTTTAAACTGATCCAGCGTCATATCATCGAGGAAGATATCCTCATCCGCTTTCATCATGTTGGCCGTCAGGATCACCACATCCGGACCTCTTCCCGCTTCGCGCTCCGCCAGGACCGCATTTGAGATATCTCCGCCGGTCAGAAGACCTGACACCGTGATAGTATGGCCGAAGAATTCATTCAGCACAGCCAAAACGACCAAATCGATATTATATAATAAGGAAATGTCTTTCGCAAACTTTTCCGTATACGGCGCCGCATCGGTGCCGGAAATCATGGTAAAACGCTTTCCCACATAGGGATGATCGATCTTCTTCGGCATGTGTTTCTTACGAAGGGCCACACCCTTGGTCATGGCTGCATCTCTTTCAGAAAGCATGCCCACGCCGTTTTCCAGCTGCGGGTAACCTTCATACTCTTCCGCCGCAGGGATCGGCCGCTCCGCACGCACGTAGAACTCGTCCGCCGCAAAGAAAATACGCTCACCACGTGTTTTCATAAAGTAGTCCTGCCAGTATGCCACCTGATCCAGAAGTTCGCCGGCTGTCTTCTTATTGAAAAGCTCCAGCTTCACAAGACCATTCTCTTCACGGAATTTCGTAACACCAACCGGCACTACCGCTATGGAAAGCACACCCTCTCCCAGTTCTGCGAGGTCCCGTATCGTCTGGTCCAATACCGGTCCATTGTTGTAGCCCGGGCAGCAGACGATCTGGCAGTTGATCGTGATACCGTTCTCGATCATCTTCCGAAGACGCGGCATCAGTTTATATGCAAACTTGTTGTTGATCATCTTCTCACGCACCACCGGATCCGTCGCATGCACAGAAACATTGATCGGCGAAAGATGGTAGCCGATGATCCTTTCAAATTCCTTGTCCGATAGGTTCGTCAGGGTAACGTAGTTACCGGTCAGGAAAGACATGCGCATGTCGTCATCTTTAAAATAGAGTGTCTCACGCATTCCTTTCGGGTTCTGGTCAATAAAACAGAAAATGCACTTGTTCGCACAGGACGTACAGTTACACATGATCGGATCTTCGAAGACCAGGCCGAGCTCCTCGTCCTCGTCTTTCTCGAGTTCGACTTCCGCGATCTGCCCGTCCGGCAGACGGAATGCCAGAAGCATCTCTGACGCACGTTCACGGATCCGGTAGTCGAAAACATCACGCACTTCGACCCCGTCGATCGACACAAGGATATAGCCGGGCTCAACACCGATCTCCTCGGCAATACTACCCGGAACTACTTCCTTAATACGGCGGAACTCTTCTCTTTTATTGGCCAAAAGACGATCTCCTTATCGGGATGCCCTTCTGCATCTTGTTTCGGCCTTTTTCCGGTGGAAACTGTAAAAGCCTCAGCCGGCGGCGCAGTAACAATGCAAAAGACAGAAAAAAAGCAGTGATTCAATTTTATTCGAAACACTGCCAATTATTTGTAGTCGTACTTCGTTGCTATCAAGCAATCTCATCAGCTTTATTGATGATCTCCTTGCCATCAAGATAACCGCAGGTCTTACAAACCTTATGGCGCAACATCTTAGTGTGGCAATTGGGGCACTCTACCAATCCTGGCAAAACAAGCTTCCAGGCACTTCTATGACGAGAAGTTCTAGCTTTCGACCATTTACGCTTCGGATGAGCCATCGCATCCACCTCCAATACTACTCTTAGATTACTCTAAATATACTTCGCAGCCACACTAATTCCTTGAGGCGCGAATGATATTATGCACTAATGAAAAGTCTTTGTCAAGCACGTTTCTTTGTGTTACCAGAAGATTCTATACATTTTTTTCTTTCTTGGCAATACGTATTTCAAAAAACATCTGATTCGACATCGGATCCTGATTCGGAAAGCAAAGATCGTAGATCAAAGATGCCTTCTTTACCAGATAGATTTCACCGTCCGTTTCTTCTTCAAAATCATCCTCTTCATGGAAAAAGCGGAGCTCTCTTGTTTCCATCTGAAGGTCGAAATCACCGTGGCTTGTCCGCATGATCCCTTCTGTCTTTTCCCCGCTACGGAATTCCATTTCCGTCTCGGCTCCGCCGCGGCGCGTAAGTTTCAACACCTTTTCCAGCACGCGGTAGCTCAGAATAAATTTACTGTCTCCCTGGCCTTTCTCCTCCTCCGGCTGCGTCCAGGTCACACGGATCCTGTCCTCCGAAGATTCAAAAGTTCCCGGATAGTTCTTTCCTTCTTCTTCAAAAGCACTGTCGATTTTTACAAGGCACGGTGTCTTTTCCATCTGTTTCTCCTCTGCGCATTTTCTCCCCATACAATACCACATACATGGCAATGCATGTTCACTTCGGGAAATAATAAAACCGCCATTTCCTGTCGCTTCTTGCCAGTCCGTATAGCCAGAGATCTCTTTCATAAAGCATTCTGGCAATCTCATGCATCTCCTCTTCAAGTCCAAGCACATCGAAAAAACGAAGCGGCTGTTCCACGCCAAAGCGGGAAAGATCCGTAACTGCATTCATGTAGTAGACTTTCCATTCTTCATCCTCCCCACGGTAATTGATGCCGCACATAAAAGGCTTGTAATGGTTGTCCTTGATCAGTTGATGCGTTTCTTCCCCGATCCGATCGGAAACGGATACTTCCTCTTCATTGATTTTATAGTATTCTTTCTCCTCGAGAACCTGATTATCCGGGCCGATTATATAACCTACCTGGATGAGTTTACAGGATTCCGGAAAGAAAGAAGAACGCCGCGTATACGCAGGTGAGCGGTTCGGTTCAAAAGCAAGGGAATAGTTCTGGTCCTCGCGTTTGGAATAATCAAAGAGAGCAAATCCCGGGTATTTCTTCTCGATTTCCTCTGCAAAAGAACTGATCCTTTGGGGAAGTCCCGCCCGCTCGGCCGAAGTCTGACCAAACAGTTTTTTCCTGTAAATACGGAAATCGGAGATCACTCCTTCTTCACAGGAGATCTCCAGGCATTCAAAACGCAACCCGTCATCAGGTTGCGTTTCAAGTGCGTTTTGTATTCTCTCTTTATACATGATCACTTCAGGAAACCGAAATTTGAAACCAGAATCTCGGCTGTAAAGTTCGCATCGTCACTCTTATTCTTGACCTTGATCTCGAGCCACTCGTATCCGGTAACATTCAGGGAGATAGCCTGCGGGGCTGTCGTGCGGTTGAATTCGCCTGTATAGATTTCTTTATTATCTGCGTAAATCGTGACTACAGAGTCGCCCACTTCACTGATGCTGTCCACAGCCAGTACGCCCTGCATCTTTTTGTACTGCTTATTCAGATAGATACGGGCATAGCCTTCTTCCGTGGTTCCCCAATCGCCATGCTTATTGTGCAGGTGGTAGAGATTACCCGGAATGTACGCGTTATTTACAGTATCGCTGATTGTCTGATTATAGTCCGTGACCTGATCGAAGTAGGCACTCTCGGCAATCGGAATATCCGAAAGCATAACAGGATTCTTCGCTTCAAACTTCTCCATTCTCTTCTTCAATTCCTCGGAACCTGGAATTACCTCGAGAACTTTCGAGCAGATCGAATAACCTTCTACATATCTTTCCTCTTTGAGGTAATTATCCAGCTGAGGCTTCAACTCCTTGAGATATGCCTTTCTGTTTTCAACGATAAAATCTTTCAATTTCTTGTTGTCCTTATAGAGTTCCTGGATATCCAGAGCTCTGCGCAAGACACCATAGTAGTCTTTCTTTTCGACAGACTCGCCCATCTCCTTAATCTTGGCATCGACATAAGCATCTTCATATTCACCGATCTTTTCTTTCAAGTCAGTGACATCTTCGTTCTCCAGACTGTTGATGGCATCTGTCAGGATCTTGACGGCGCCTTCATAATCTTTCTCGTCTGCCTTTGTCTTTGCATCAGAAAGTGCTTTCAGTTTGAGTGCATCTACACGTGCCTTGTTGTACTCTTCAGCTTTCTTCTTCAGATTAGATGTATCGAGACCTTCCTCTTCGAAGTTCTTGATCGCATCGTTGATCACGTTGACCGCCTGGACATAGTTCTTCTCATCTGCATAATTCTTCGCATTATTGAGTACTACTTCTTCCTGCTGCTTTGTATATGCGGTCTCATATTCCTTGAGCTTGGCTTCCAGATCGGAAACATCCTCGCCCTTAAGGTTATTGATCGCAGACTGCAGAAGCTTGATCGCACCTCTCAGGTTATTCTCGTCGGCCGCCTCTTTTGCATTCTTCAAAGCACTTTCCTTGACCGACTTTGTATATGCGGCTTTATACTCTTTGATCTTTGCCTCGATCGCATCGGACTTGCCAATATCCTCCAGACCTTCTTCGAGGATCTCGATTGCCTCGGCGTAGTCATCTTCCTCCGCTCTCTTTGCAGCAGAAGAAATTACTTTTTCCGTATAAAATGTGTAGCAGGACTCAAGGTGCGCCTGTGCAGTCTTATAGCTTGGATCCTCCGGGATCACTTTCTTATACGCATTGATCGCCTTCAGGTAGTTCTTTTCGTTGAAGAACTGCTCTGCCTTATTAAACTGGGAACGCGAAGCATCGATCTTATCGATCAAGTCTCTCTTTGCGATGATCGTCTTCTCAAGTTCGCCCTCACACATGCTCAGAAGGAAATCAAGATCCGTCTTTGCCTCTGCGGCAGGCAACTCATTATTCAGGAACTTCGCATAGATGTCGTTCATGGACTTCTCTACGTCTTCCACGATGTTCTCGAACTTGATTTTTTCACTATTACTGGAAAAATACGCCGATGCATCCTTGTAATTGCTCTCATTCAGGAAAGAACGGAGTTCTTTTACCTCTTTATCGGAATTACAGGACGTCAGAAAAATAGTTGCCGCAAGCGCCGCAGAAGCAGCCGCCTTACGGAAATGCTTAGAATCACTCATGCTGATTATTACCCCTTCCCCCAGGACAGATATGCACGCTGGATTTTCTCTCAGCCAAAGAATCTGTCCGTTATCAATAGAGTTATTATGCGCTTGCCCTACATGGAAATCAAGACCACGCCCAAGGCGCGCTTCCAAAACCGCGTTTTCAAAGGCTTCACGACACGCTTTAGGATTTCGGCAATTTGTCTATTGAGAAATAATAAGAAATATAGAATAATAGGCATGGTCAAAAAGAACAAAGGAGAAATTGCGATGAAAGACTTCACTGTATCGAAGGAAAACGATGGTAAAAAAGTCATCCGTGCAGCGATCCTGCATTATCCGAACCTGACTCCCGGTACGCTTCAAAAAGCACTGAAGCACAAGGATCTTCGTATAAATGGCAAGCGCATCTCCTCCGATGTTCCGGTAAAAGAGGGGGATGTTGTCGAGATCTGGATCCCGGATGCCCTTTTTGAAGAACCCCAGGCGAAGAAACCGTCAGAAAAGCTGAACGATTACAAAGTCGTTTTCGAGTCGGACTCCCTTCTTCTCGTCAACAAGCGTCAAGGTATCGCCGTTCACTCCGGACGTGGAACAGATGGCGATTGTCTGATCGATCTGCTCCGCCGCGACTACCATAACAGAAATCTCGATCTGTGCCATCGCATCGATATGAATACCGGCGGCCTGGTTTTGACTGCAAAAGATAAGAAGAGCCTTGAAGATGCCATCTTCCTGTTCAAGAACGATCTGATCACGAAGCGTTACCGCTGCCTTCTCCGTGGCGTACCGACCCAGGGAGAAAATGTGATCTGCCAGGACGAAGCGATCATGAAAGAAGTCAGTGCTTTTCTCGAAAAACCGGCAAAAGGAAATGTCTTCATTCACGACATCAGCCAGCCGGGAGATCTTCCCATCACCTCCAGATACCGTGTTCTGGAAATCTATAAAGGAATCGGTCCGGATGGTGAAGACGTTTCCGACGTAGAAGTCGAGCTGGTCACAGGAAGGACCCACCAGATCCGTGCGCAGTTTGCCCATATGGGGCATCCGATCCTTGGTGACGGAAACTACGGTCGAAACCAGTATAACTTGTATTTCCATAATCCAAACGGTGGAAAAGTTCGGTACCAGCAGCTTTTTGCGACGACGCTTCTTTTCGGAAAGATTCCGAAAGATAACATCCACACTAAACTCAGTGGTAGAAAGTTTTCTATTGAGCCGCTTTATGGTGTACAATTAGCAAGGTTGTCGTAGCTAACTCAATAAACACTCTATCAACAGACAGAAATATATAAAAAGAAGGAACAGGAACATGAACAGAAAAACAAGAACATTTAAAGGAAGAACTCTTCTCAATCTGATCTTATCAGCAGGACTTCTCTTCTCTCTTTGCGCATGCAGTTCAACACGTTATAACAACGGCACAGCCGCCACAACTACGCGCGCCACATCCGCCACGGAATCGCGGGTCACCTCCGAGTCTGATCTCCACCACGTGGAGATCGAGGTAGAAAACTACGGCACGATTGCTGTAGAACTGGACAGCAGCGCCGCACCGATCAGTGTCGAGAATTTTCTCAACTGCGCCAAGGCAGGCGTGTATAATGGCTCGACTTTCCACCGTATCATGAAAAACTTCATGATCCAGGGCGGAATACCTTCCAAGACCTATACCGGTCCGGAACTCACACCAATCAAGGGCGAGTTTTCCGCAAACGGCTACGAAAACCCGATCAAGCACGAGCGTGGTGTTATTTCCATGGCCAGAACAACGGTGATGGACTCGGCCACCAGCCAATTCTTCATCTGTCATGTCGACTACCCGTCTCTTGACGGCAACTACGCTGCTTTCGGCCATGTCACCTCCGGTATGGATGTTGTGGATAAGATCGCCGAAGTACAAGCTTATGACAATAACGGTTCCGTTGAGGCCGATAAACAGCCTGTAATTAAAGAAGTACGCGTCATCGACTAATAATTTGAATTCAGAGAAAAGGGGATATTCTGAATGAATCTGGCAGATTTAAAGATCGGCGAAAGCGCCCGCATCCTTCGTGTTGGCGGAGAAGGCGCATTAAGACAGCATTTTCTGGATATGGGGGTCATTCCGGGAGCGGAAGTCAAACTCGTCCAGCTTGCTCCGCTTGGAGATCCGATGGAGCTTCGGATCCATGGTTATGAACTGACTCTTCGTCTTGAAGACGCCAGTTTGATCGATGTCGAGAAGCTCTCTGCCAAAACCGAAGAAGAAAAAGATGAAGGTCTCGCTTCAAAGAATACCAAGAAAGACCGCCGCATTATCATTGCGCACCCAGGTCTTGGTGAAGGTGGTAAATACCATGTCAAAGCCGATGAGAACCCTCTTCCGGATGGTACCAAGCTGACCTTTGCCCTTGCCGGTAACCAGAATTCAGGAAAGACGACCCTTTTTAATCAGCTTACCGGTTCGAATCAGCATGTCGGTAACTTTCCCGGCGTCACCGTCGACCGCAAAAGCGGCGTGATCAAGGGCAACCCGAACACTGAGATCACGGATCTTCCGGGCATCTACTCGATGTCCCCGTATACCGCCGAAGAAATCGTTTCCCGAGAGTTTATTCTGGACGAAAAGCCACGTGGCATCATCAATATTGTCGATGCAACCAACATCGAGAGAAATCTTTATCTGACCATGCAGCTCATGGAACTCGATGTACCGATGGTACTGGCTCTCAACATGATGGACGAGATACGCGGAAACGGCGGTTCCATCCTTGTAAACCAGATGGAGCATGAACTTGGCATCCCAGTCGTACCAATCTCCGCAGCCAAGAATGAAGGTACCGAAGAATTAATTGCCCACGCGCTCCACGTTGCAAAATACCAGGAACGTCCCGGCCGCCTTGATTTCTGTGATGAGAATGACAAAGGAGGCGCCATTCACCGATGCCTTCACGGCATCATGATTCTGATTGAGGATCACGCCAAGGATGCCGGCATCCCCGTCCGCTTCGCCGCTACCAAACTGGTTGAAGGCGATACCCGCATACTGGAAAGACTGAACCTGGATCAGAATGAGAAAGACACGCTTGAGCATATCATTACACAGATGGAAGATGAATCCGGCATGGACCGAAGCGCGGCCATCGCAGATATGCGCTTCACCTTTATCCAGAAACTGGTCAACCGCACTGTCATCAAGCCCAAAGAAAGCAAAGAACACCAGAGAAGCCGCCAGATCGATCGGATCCTCACGGGCAAATTCACTGCAATTCCGGCCTTTGTTCTGATCATGGCCACAATTTTCTTTCTGACATTTAATGTTATCGGCGCCTTTTTCCAAGAGCTTCTTGAAAACGGAATCGAGGCGCTCACAGAAATCGTTAAGAATGCGTTTGTTTCGTGGAACGTCAACGAGGTCGTCCGTTCTCTCGTTGTGGATGGCATCTTCACCGGTGTCGGAAGTGTCCTGAGTTTTCTTCCGGTCATCGTGACTTTGTTCTTCTTCCTCTCCCTGCTCGAGGACACCGGCTACATGGCCCGCGTCGCTTTTGTCATGGACAAATTTCTGAGAAAAATCGGTCTTTCCGGACGAAGTATCGTTCCGATGCTGATTGGATTCGGCTGTACTGTTCCGGGGGTTATGGCAAGCCGTACGCTTCCTTCCGAGCGGGACAGAAAAATGACGATCCTTCTCACACCGTTCATGAGTTGTTCTGCGAAACTGCCAATTTACGGTTTCTTCTGCTCGACTTTCTTTCCGAAGTACAGTGGTCTTATTATGGTGGCACTCTATTTCATAGGCATATTCGTCGGAGTCGTTATTGCCCTCTTATTCAAAGGCACACTTTTCCGTGGTAAGGCCGTGCCTTTTGTCATGGAACTTCCAAATTACCGCATGCCGGGCTTTAAGAACGTTACACAGCTTCTCTGGGAAAAAGCAAAAGACTTCCTGCAGCGCGCTTTCACGATCATCTTTATCGCATCGATCGTGATCTGGTTCCTACAGTCTTTTGATACCAGTCTTTCCCTGATCAGTGATTCCTCTACGAGCATTCTTGCTGTGATAGCAGGATTCATCGCTCCGATGTTCTCTCCACTCGGATTCGGAGATTGGCGTTTCTCGACAGCCCTTATCTCCGGGTTCCTGGCAAAAGAAAGTGTTGTTTCGACTCTGACCGTCTTAATCGGAGATACCAACGCAGTGTTGGCCTCTCTAACCCCTCTTGCAGCATTCTCTCTCCTCGTCTTCTGTCTTCTCTATACACCATGTGTAGCGGCCGTTGCGTCAGTAAAAAGAGAACTCGGTGCAAAATGGGCAACGATCATGGTCGTCTTCCAATGCGTGATCGCCTGGGTCGCCGCCTATGCGGTGCAGCTGATCGGAATGTTGGTAGGTATCAAATAATCGATTTCATATCCCATCTTTTTATTCTCAATGGAAGAGGTCGCCACTCATGCCATTGATAATATTAGTCGCTTTTGTGAAATTCGAATAAGTACTATCTCCACTTGAACATATTCCAACTACGTATTTAGTACTACCAGACGAGGTGCCAACTAAAGGCCCACCACTATCTCCAGATACAACATGCATATTCATTCGAATGTGATCAGTAAACGAGACTCCACTCATAGAGAAGTTGAATGATGTACAGTCAACAGTTCCATAAATGATTCCTGAACTTTTGCCATGTAAAGCATATGTTGTTCCAACAACACTCACTGAAGCATATGATCCAATAGTGTAATAGGAACTGAGGACCGTACTTCGAACAAATCCACTATTGGGATACTCATTCATATTAACAAAACAAGCATCACAATTTCCACCAAATTTTCTCCAAGAAATCTTTCCGACTGAAGAACCAAATATTGTCATGGTATTTGTCAAGTTTCCACTGTGTCCAGCTGTGACAAAACCTTTCTCCGTGACACCAGCACTATTCACTCTTGATGCACAAAAACCAATCGTACTATGACTGTTAAGAGTACTGTTGGTAAGCCAAGTATCGGTACCAGCTGTAACTGTTGTCATTTCTTGATACGGTTCATTCTTTGATACAAGACGAATTGTTCCAAACGGCGCAAGTATTTCTTCAATATTCCTTCTCACATTCTCGTCCATATTCAGGACTTCAACAAAAACGTCATTACGAACTTCATCAACACCGATTCCTACTACGAGATTTGCGATACTATTATTGTTGGATCGCAATTCTGTTATCAGTTCAGTGATCTGATCCTGAATGCTTCTCAAATCATTATATGAACAAGAAGCTTTTTCGATGATAATATCACTGTTTCCAGTAACATTCCAAATCTCGGCTTGGATCTCCTGCGGTTCACATGTTACTAAGATAGTAAACTGTCTATTGGAAATAAAGGATCCTGCGTAATAATCTGGATAATCTCCACCCCAATATGATAGCAAACCATTAAACTCTTGATTGATCATTTCCGAATACTCGATATCCGATTCATACAACTCAGTTGGATCTAACAGTTTGCTTTCAGATGAAACAGGATCACCTTGGTTCAGAAGTATCTCTTCAGTTTTACTTGCACTCACTTCAGAAACTGGAATTAGAAATAGTAATGACAATAATAGTACAGATAATAATTTCATTACAGATTTAATAGTTTTCATCTTGTATTCCTCCTTTGTAGATAATCATTCTGACTTGTAACATCGACTTTTCCGCTCATTTCTTTAATTCAAAGACCAACCTCATCAACTTAATAACATCGCTCGTAAAACTCATACGTCCCATCCATGTCAAGAATGATAATCATTCCATCGCTCTGATTATCGGCGTATAGATAAGCTTTTTTCCCAACTAATTCAGGAAAACCCTTGCATTCAGTCACTTCCCCGATACTTTCTCCCAAATCGGATTCCTTGATTTCAGAATTTGATGGAAGATGATATTTTCTCGATGCAGCCGGACCTGCCGCCACATAATCTGTCCCGTTAATAATCACACCATAGAGTATAAACGTATGTGTTGTCTCAGTGGTGGTAATACCAGTATCTGTTACTTCGATATTAGTATTATCGGTATGTGCATATTCCTTATTTTTTAGTAATTTGAAGTTATTCTTCCAAGAGAAATAGCCTATAGTTAATGCAATAATCGCACAAATTCCAGCTGCAGCACATAACCAAACTCTGTTTGATACTTTCCTGTGTTCTTTAGCATATTCCTCGATCATTTCCGAAATTAAATCATCACCAATCTCGGACATCAGTAATAATCTATTCTCGAATTTCATATGATTTCCTCCTGTTTCAGATACTCTCGAAGATCTTCTCTCATTCGGTGAAGAACTGTATATACTCGGGTTTCTTTACAGTTCATCTTCTTTGCAATATATTTGACTGCTTCAAAACCGAAGTATCTTCGCATAAAAATCATGCGTTTCTCCTTAGTTTGCGTACGAAGAAAACTGCTTATCTTCTCTGCTAACAATTTACGCTCTACCTCTGATTCAACAGAAACATCAGAAGGAAGAAACTGCTCCATCTCCACGGATAACCCTTCAAGATAGCATTTTCTCTTTAACCTGTTGTTGTGAATACACCGATCAATTGAAATATTACGGACTATTCGTGACAGAAATGCAACCAAGTAATTACGTGGCTCATGTGGCGGTATTAATTTCCACGCCTGTAGATAAGTATCATTTTCACATTCTTCAGCAGTCTCAACATCTCCCGTTATTCTGAACGAGATAGTTCTTAATAGACGTCCATACTTAGTTGAAACCTGTTGAATTGCTTCTTCATCTCTTTTGAAAAACAAATCAACAATCTTGCTATCATCCATACTATCGTTCTCCTCCTATCCCTCTTTTATTTCATATAGCGATACTAGGATGCAAATCTTACACACAAACGCGAACTTCGTCACAATGCACATATAACTCATTTCATGCAGCACTGACCATTGTCACATTATACTAAAATCTGTAATTCATCGCATTATTATCCGACGATTTTTAACTGGAAATAAACCTGGAAATAGGGTTGTTTGGTATCAAATAATCGATTTCATATCAAAATGCTTGTCTATTCATTAAGCAATTGATGAAACAGTTTTTAGTCATTTGTGTAAGCAAAGACATAATTCTGCTATGCAGGACATAAAAAATGAACTCCGCCATCAGGAGCACGGAGTTCATCAAGAAAATTCTTGCAACTAAATCTGTGTGTCATGTGGAAGTGCAAGATGTTGTCAGCGTGGGGGTTAGGGTAGTGTGCGTCAGAAAGATGGCAAACTTTCACTAACGGAGGCATTGGGGTTGTCTATCACACATCCCCCACATGATTCTATTTTATACAATTTAAGAAAATGCGATACCAAATTTTTGCGCTTTATGTCATAATAATGGTATAAGTTTGTTTCAAAACGTACTTTGTTGAGGATTATTTAGTTTTCATGAAGATAAGGAGGACGAAACATGGATAATGATGTAAATAAAGAGTTACAACGATTGCTTTTTATGCAGCGTGAGCGTCTTATGGTACGTTCTTCCTATGAACACGAATTTGACTTTTACGATCTGGTTGCTACCGGCGAAGTGGAAGAAGTCATGCGTCAGGTACGGGAATATCATATTTCCGAGCTTCGAGGGGTTGGTACCCTCTCACCTGACCGTCTCCGGAATGTCCGCTATCACCTGATCATCTCAATTGCCATGATCTCCCGTTACTGTATCAACTACGGCATGGATGTGGAGACGTCTTATTCATTGAGCGATATCTATATCCAGAAATGCGATGCTGCAACCTCTACCAACCAGCTTGATGAGATTCAGCAGCAATGTATCCAGGACTACTGCACCAGAATGCGAGCCCTGCGTCTCGACAACATCTTCAGTAAACACGTTGTCCGCGCAATCGAATATATCTATAGTCATCTTCAGGATCGTATCCTGGTTCCGGATCTTTCCGAATATCTTGGATTAAATGACGCTTACTTCTCCAAGCTTTTCAAGAAAGAGACCGGAGTATCTGTCAGCGACTTTATCCGTATCAAGAAGATCGACGCTGCCAAGCATATGCTCAAGCATTCCGATTATTCCTGCCTGAGCATCTCGCAGTTTCTCTCCTTCTCGACACAGAGCCACTTCATCCAGGCATTCAAGAAGCAGACCGGTCAGACACCGGAAGAGTACAGGAAAGAAAACTTCCACAGAGCTTTTCCAAAGGACGTCAAAACCAAGCAGGGCGCCTCTCTCCCAATCGAACATACCGAGGAAGAGCTGGCAAGACTTCTCGAAGAAGCGAAGAACAAGAACCTGGCTTCTCCGACACGTCTGCCACACGAAGAAGACTGAGTACTTCCGTAATCCGAATACCAGACTAAGGGGTTGTCTCAAAATGCTCTGTTTCATTGAAGCCCGGATTCCGGCCATATATTAGAGAATCAGGTAAATACCTGAAGTCTTTTGGGGTCAGCTACGTGCCAGTGCTTTTCGAGCAGTGGGATAGGGGCGATAAGTCGTAAACGTCGAAATTACAGAAAACGACTTACAAATCGGGTTCTTCACGGAAATCGTGGGAATAAGTAATTGAAAAAGGAGCAT
>JAFWPB010000061.1 GCA_017545245.1 Clostridiales bacterium | reverse complement strand
TAAGTCGGAAAATGAAAATTGCCGATTTCCGACTTACTTTCTCAAAAAAAGATTTCCAAAATGGCGCTATTTGTAAGTCGTTTTTTGCAATTTCGACATTCGCGACTTATCTGCCCCATCATACCGCTCGAAAAGCACTAGACCCCTTCCTGCGGTGCTCGAAAAGCACTAGACTCCTTCCTACGGTGTTCGAAAAGCACTAGACCCCTTCCTGCGGTGCTCGAAAAGCACTAGACCCCTTCCTGCGGTGCTCGAAAAGCATTGGCCCACAGCTTGTCGTGCTCGAAAAGCACTGGCACCCGGCCTGCTTTGCTTGAAAGCAAAACTAGGAGTTAAAAATTGAGCTTCAATTTGTGAAATGGAAACGTAGTGCCGGGTTCTCTCATTCTTCGGGACCGAGACCCCATTCTTCAAAAAGATGGTCTTTCGCTTTTTGGGCAAGATCCATCTGCGCGGCATCGGCTTTTCCTGCGGGAGTGGTGTTAAAGATAACTCTGATTTGCGCAGGATAGCTTTGAAGGATGACACCATTGAAATCCATGTCGAAAAGCGCTCCAAACTCAGCATTATCCATCTGGCCGGGTGTAAACCGGTCTAGTTTGATTCCGTCAACATTATAAATCGAATTGTTGCCTACACCGTCTGGAAACAAATGCAGGAGATACGCGAATTCATCGTTTTTCCAGAGATAGATCAGCTGATTCTTAACGGATAAGCCGAAAGAATAAACGGTATTGAGGTCATCCTTGTTCAGGATCGCATAGATGTAGTCATTTTCGTACTTCCAGGCCCGATAGTTTACCTGCGTCTCCTCTTCCGTCAGCTCTGCGTCCGGCTGGCCCCAGGACTTGCAGAGTTCTTCGTAAGTAAACACTCCCGGCTCTTGCAGAAACTGATGGTATTTGTCGCTCATGAGCTTATTATAAACCTGCTTCTTCGATGGAATCTTCGACTTCTTACATGAAGCAGAAGTACATACCAAAGCCAGGATACTAAGGATCGCCAGGATCTGCTTCCACATGGATTTCGATTGAATGGTTGTATAGCTGGTCATAATCAATTCCTCCACATTTCAAGTCAGAGTATACGTACTAGTCTCTACTAAGTATAACAATTCAGAAAAGGATTTGTTACACGTTGACCGTAACAAACATATTGCATGAGTAAAGAGGTGAGTTTTTTGCAAAAATAGTTGGGTGTAAACAATCGGGCTACCTTCCAACATATTATTATAATGCGGTGTATCATGTGTGAATTGTGGGTATAAGAGTATGAAACGTTTTATTGCAAAGATCGTTGCTTTGGCGACAGTATTACCTATGTGGACGATGTCTCCGGTGGCTGCCGCGGCGCCGAAAGCGGACCTGATATCGAAGAAATTCGACCTGGGTGGAAAAGGGGCGGCTTCCGGGTATATCGGCGTGTCGGCAAAGGACAAATATGATCCCTCGAAAGGTTATGGGATCCATGACACCAATCTGGCCACGAATGTGGATGCACCAGGATCCGGAGCACTCAGCGACGCCGTTGCTTTTGGCGGAGGATATGGAAGCCTGGTAGTGGATCTTCCTTCGGGGGTTTACAAGATCACGGTGACGACCGGAAATGTCGTATCGACGACGATCAGTGCAGAAGGAGTAAACCAGCTGTACTTTGTGACCGGAAAAAACACGAGCGATTCTTTTACGATCCCGGTCACGGACGGTCAGTTGAATATTTATGCGACTTCCGGTGTCGGATCGGAGTTTTCATTATGCACGGTCGAGATTGAGCAGACCTCAACAGCAACAACGACAAAGCCGACAATCTGGATCTGCGGAGATGAGAATGCCGCTAAATTCTATAACGCCGCAGAAACGGATAAACACGGCTGGGGCGAGTTTCTGGGAAAATATGTGAATACGGATAAGTACGATATCCGCAATATCTCGGCCAGCGGTGTAAATGCAGCGGCGCTGAACACATCTTTGTTTCCTACCATCGAGCACTATGGCAAAAGCGGCGACATTCTGCTTCTGGCCACAGGTTATAACGATTATGCGCAGGCATATACGGAGAATATCAAGAACGGAACGCCGATCGATCCTTCCGATTTTATTGCTCAGACGAAGGACATGATCAAGCGTGCCAAAGCTACGGGTATGACGGTCAAACTGGTCAAAATGCATGGCCATAAGGATGACCGGCATAAGTATCCGATGCCGACAGGCAACTTCTATAACGACGAGATCGACAAGATCGCTTCGTCTGAAAACGTCGGCGTGATCGACCCGTATCGCTCCTGGCTGGAGTTTATTACCGTTAACTACTATTACGGAACGATCGAGTATTACACGAACGACTCGGTGCATCTCAATGCGCTTGGTGCCGATAAACTTGCAGAGATGATCAGTTCAATTCTTTTCCCGAAAAAAGCACTGGTGACGAATACTCCGACACCTCTTCCGGAAAAGACGACAGTGCTTTTTGAGACGCAAAAGTCCGGGAAGGCGATCTCGAATCCGCACAAGGGGTTTGTCATGACGGTATATAATCCTTATATGCTTAGTTCGGATTTCGAATATGGTATCGGCGGTTCGGCGAATAACCAGTCGTGGGACGTTGTGACGATTGCGAGCGGATCCCCGCACTGGGATAATCTGAATCCGGCTCCGGGCGTGTATGACTGGAAGGAAATCGACGATCTCCTGGATGCCTGCTGGGCGCATGGTATCACGTACGGCATCCGGATCATGCCGTATTCGTCTGTGAATAAGAAAGATTATGTGCCGCAGTGGGTCTACGATGCGGGGGCGGAAAAGAACGTCGCTCCGTCTTCTGAGGATCCGACGGTGAATGTCGAGTTCCCGAAGTGGGATGACCCGATCTATCTTCAGGCGCATAAGGACTTTGTAAAAGCACTGGCGGAGAAGTACGATAATGACCCGAGGGTCGAGTTTATCGATGTCCGGCCTTTCGGTGATTTTGGAGAATGGCACAATTCCTTCGCAGTCAATGGTAAGGATTACATGCCTTCCGTTGCAGTCCAGAAAGATATGTTGAAGTATTATGCGGATTGTTTTGACCACGCACTGCTTGCACTTCCCAACGGCGCGAAGGGGGAAGTATATCAGTATGCCCTTTCGTTGGGAATTAGTGAACGCGATGATGGTCTGATCACGACGCCGAACAGAGAATGGAACCTCGTCCCTACATATGAGGCCAATCTGCCGGTCCTTGGGGAGAACTACTGGCCGTATACTTGGATGCGGGACACTGTAAGAACCGGAGATGGTTTCCCTGTAAACTGGACGCAGAAGCGCTTCCGCGAGACGATTGAGATTGCGCATCTTTCGATTTTTGCGCTGGATCAGGACAGCAATTGCAGTTACATTTTCTACCAGGAGCAGAAGCCGATCATTGATGAAATGTGTAACCGGATCGGATATAACTACACGGTGACTTCGGCGGAACTTCATGGGAGGAAGCTTCTGGTGACGATCGAGAACAGCGGCGTTGCTCCGAGTTTCTTCGACATCAGCTTGTGCGCGGAGATCACGGATGCGAACGGAAACAAGATCGGAAACTTCGGAAACCCGATAAAAATCGAGTCAGGTTCTTTTCGCGATGGAGTCGAGAAATCTTTCCTGTTTGAGTACACCGGCACACTCGACGCGAATGCAACACTGTGCCTTGCCATGTACGACATCAACAACCCGCTGGTCGCAGGCAAAAACCCGACTGTACGCTTTGATAATAAGAACAATCTTCCGAATAACAGATTGAAACTGGTGGAGACATGGCACGCCACTCCGACCCCGACAAAGGGTGCAACTCCAACTGGCGGAACGACGCCGACCAAAGGTGCCACCACGACGCCAACGAAGTCCGTGACTCCGCCGAAAGGTGCAACTCCGACTGGTGGGGTGACCCCGCCGAAAGGTGCAACGCCTACGAAGGGCGCGACCCCGACGGGTGGTCCGACAAAGACACCAACTGGAATGCCGACAGGAAGCCCGACGAGTGCACCTGGGCAGCCGACAACGAAGCCAGGCGATCCGACACCGACAAGTGCACCTGGCCAACCGACAGTGAAGCCAGGTGATCCGACGCCGACAAGTGCACCTGGCCAGCCGACAACGAAGCCGGGCGATCCGACCCCGACGAGTGCACCTGGGCAGCCGACAACGAAGCCGGGTGACCCGACGCCGACAAGTGTACCTGGGCAGCCGACACTGAAGCCGGGCGATCCGACCCCGACACCGAATCCGGAGAAGGAACCATCCATCGCAGACTTTGTCGAACGTCTCTACACCATTGCTTTGGATCGTGAATCCGAACCGGCAGGAAAGAGTTTCTGGGTCAATGAGATTGAGAGCGGCAATCGGACAGGTGGCGATTGCGCGTACTTCTTCCTGATCGAAGCGCCGGAGTTCTTAAACCGCGACTTGCGTGATGAAGACTTTGTCGAGACACTTTACCGCACATTCTTCGACCGCGCTTCTGAAGCGGCCGGTAAGGCCTTCTGGGTAGGACAGCTTAAGAGCGGAAAGATGACGAGAGAAAACGTCATCATGGGATTCATCGACTCAAAAGAGTGGTGCAATGTCTGCGCGACCTACGGAGTCAAGTCCGGAGCACCGACAGCCAAAGCAGAGTTCGCCAGCAAAAACGCAATCAGCTTTGCCACGCGTCTTTATACCTGCTGCCTCGGACGCGAGCCGGAGACGAAGGGCTTGAACTACTGGCCGTTAGCTTTGACTAACCTCGAACAGACAGGATGCTCCGCCGCAAATCTGTTCTTCACGAGCGAAGAATTCGAAAACTTCAAACTGAAGAATGACGAATACGTGAAGCGGCTTTATACGACATTTATGGACCGCGAACCGGAAACAAGCGAAGTGGATTACTGGACAGGCGAAATCGCCAAAGGTACGCAGACCAAAGCCAGCGTCCTCGCTTTCTTCGGAAGCAGTGAAGAGTTCACAAATATCTGCAAGAAGTACGGAATCGATAGAGGAACAATCTGATGCGGAGTGATCTGAAGCGGGTCACTACCCGCTTCAATACAACATGAGAAAGAAAAGGAGCGAGAAAGAAAAGTATGTACAGAGATGAACAAGAGGACGAGATCAATCGTTTTTTCAAAGCACAGGAAAGAGGTTTTGATGAGACAGAACTGGAGGAGAGCCAACCGGTCCCTTATGTAGACGAGAAGGAACGGATGAGGAGACAGATCGAACATGAGGAGAAAGTGGCCAGATGTTCGGTGTTTTCGAAGAAGTACATGTACATGTTCCTGATCCTGATCGGGAATGTGGCTTTTAGTGTGATCACATTTGTCATTACTGCCCTTGCTTTGGCTAATCCCGGCATCCGGAGTGGCATAGCGGTCCTGCTGATCGTTATCGCGGTGATCTCGTTTGTTACAGCGCTTCTATATGGTGTGATTCTTTTTTCCCTGGGGAACTTCTACGACGATTTCCGAAAGGCAGGTCTGCTGTACATTTTTTACGGTGCATGCGACGCCATCGCCAGTTCGACAAGCGGAGGGCTCGCCCTTCTTTTCCAGATCATCTCGGCGGTTGCGTCGGTCATGTATATGCTCAAATTTGCAACCGCGATGAGTGCCAGCTTCGACAATGTCGCTTCGTATATGGCCATCTCCTGGGAGAGTTTCAGAAAAGTATTCATCTATCTTTATGCAGCCATAGTGATCTGCACGGTGGTTTCTTTTTTTCCGGTACTGGGAATATTTGCAGCCTTTTTCCTTCTGCTTTTGTCATTGGCAGCGATCGGCGTATCCATCTGGCAGATCATCCTGGTGAAGCGTTCTTCAAGTGTCATGAAGGAGCATGCCAATTCTATCTTTGCCGGCTAAAAGAGGTCAATTTTCTGCAAAAAATGTTGCGTGTGAGTAAATCTCTCCGCAAGCTTCCACATATCATGTTGGAGTGATCATGTGTGAATAGTGGGGATGAGAATATGAAACGGTTTTTTGCTAAGATCGTTGCTTTGGCGACAGTTTTATCTATGTGGACGGTATCTCCGGTGGCAGCCGCGGCGCCGAAGGCAGACCTGATCTCGAAGAAATTCGATCTGGGTGGACAAGGAACGGCTTCCGGTTATACCGGTGTGTCGGCTTCGGATCAGTACAGCGAGGCAAAAGGATACGGATTTGCCAGCACTCAGGCGGTCGAGAACGTGTCCGCCAGCGGGACAGGTGCTTTTGCCGATGCAGTCAGATTCTTGTCGGATGTTCCGAATCACATTTTCAAAGTTGATCTGCCGTCGGGCGTATATAAGATCACCGTTACGACCGGTGACGTCGAAGCCACAACGATCACGGCAGAAGGAATCGCGCAACTGTTCTTTTTGACCGGAAATAACGCGACCGATTCTTTTACGATTCCGGTTACCGATGGCCAGCTGAATATCCATGCCGGCTCCGGTGTGGGGGGATCGTATTCGATCAGCGCGATTGAAATCGAACAGACGTCGACAGGAACGATGACAAAGCCGACGATCTGGGTTGGTGGGGACTCAACAGCAGCGAGCTACTACAATGTGCCGGAGGACGGCAAGCGTGGCTGGGCGGAGTTTTTGCATAATTATGTGGATATGGGCAAGTACGATATCCGTAACGTATCGGTGAGCGGACATCGGGCATGGAGCCTGAAAAAATCGTCTTTTCCGACGATCGAGGCATACGGCAAAAGCGGCGACATCCTGCTTTTGTCGCTGGGCATCAACGATTATATCGATGAGCTTAAGGCACATCCGGACGCAATCGATTCGTCTGCGTATGTTTCTGATATGAGGGATATGGTCCGCCGTGCAAAAGCACTGGGCATGAAAGTTTATCTTGTTAAGCAGCAGTGGCTGCGTGATGACGTGGCTTCCTATCCTGTTCTTGAGAAGAGATGGTTCAGCGACGAGATCGATGCTATCGCCAAAGAGGAAAAAGCCGAGATTCTAGATCTTTTCCTTCCGTGGCGGAACTATTGTCTGGAAAAGGGAAAGATCATCGTCAATACCTACTACAATGACAATACGCATCCGAATGCGACTGGAGCTGAGATCCTGGCAAAAATGGCCAGTGAGCAGCTTTTCCCGAAAGGTGGTCCGGTCAAGACTCCGACACCGACTTCACTTCCGGGTCAGCCGGATGTGATTTACCAGGCGGAGGTCTCCGGCGGGCCGGTCAAGAATCCGCACAAAGGCTATGTTCTGGAAGTGGATAATCCGATCGTGCTTTATGCTCCGTCGCCGAAGGAAAGAGGCATCGGCGGTTCTCTGGACAACCACGCTTGGGACGTGGTCACGGTGACCAGCGGTTTGTACCATTGGGAGGATCTGAATCCTGCTGAAGGTGTGTATGACTGGTCGAAGATCGATACGATGCTTGAGGCATGTGAACAGGCCGGAATGACGCATGGTATAAGGATCCTTGCCTACCATACGTCAACAGGTTCGGACGATAATTATGGTGCGGACCACGATTTTGTTCCGCAGTGGGTCTATGACAAAAATGCTAAGCGGGACCTCGTGACGTATAAGTACAAGGATACGGATGCGCAACTGAAAGTGCCGAACTGGTCGGATCCCGTCTATAACGAGGAATACAAAAGATTCATCAGTGCTTTTGCAGCACGATATGACGGAGACCCGCGCGTGGAATACGTGGAGAACCGTGCTTTTGGAAATATGGGAGAATGGCACACTTCGGAGTTTAACGGAAATAGTATGCCTTCGGTCGATATCCAAAAATCGATGCTCGATCACTTTGCTTCAGTATTCAAAAAGACGACGTGCAGTGTTTTTGTCGATGCGCGGGAAGTCTACGATTATGCAAATTCACTTGGGTTTGCCAAGCGGAATAACGGTCTGATCATGGCGCCGAATACGGAGTGGGAGCTGGTCGCGACGTATAGGGCGAATCTTCCGACGATGGGGGATAACCACAATTCGTACACGTACATGAAGAATCCAAAGGAGGCGTCGTATCTGAAATGGACGGAGAAGCGCTATCGTGAGACGATTGAGATCGCGCATCTGTCGTTCTTTGCGCTTGACCAGGACAGCGGATGCGGGTATGAGATCTATCAGGAGCAAAAGAACCTGGTTAACGAGATGTGCAATCGTCTGGGGTATAACTATACAGTGACGTCGGCGTCTCTTTACGGCAACAAGCTTTTGGTGAAGATCAAGAATACAGGCCTCGCGCCGAGTTTCTTCGATATTGACCTGTGCGCGGAGATCACCGATGCAGACGGGAATAAGATTGGAACATTCGGAAGCCCGATAAGGATCGGGTCAGGAACTTTCCACGATGGAGCCGAGAGGACTTTCCTGTTCGAGTACAGCGGCACACTCGATGCGGATGCGACACTGTGTCTTGCCATGTACGACATCAACAACCCGCTCGTCGCAGGCAAAGACCCGACCATACGATTCGATAACAAGAATACACTTCCGAACAACAGATTAAAACTGGTGGAAACATGGCACGCCCCGAAGCCCACACCGACGAAAGGGGCCACTCCGACTGGTGGAGCGACTCCTACGAAGGGGGCTACTCCAACTAAGGGCGCAACTCCAACCAAAGGTGCAACTCCAACAAAGGGTGCAACTCCAACTGGCGGAGCGACGCCGACCAAAGGCGCGATGCCGACCAAAGGCGCCACCACGCCGCCAACGAAGAAAGCAACACCGGCGCCGACGAAAGCCGTGACCCCAACGGGTGGAGCAACCCCAACAAAGGGCGCCAACCCTACTAAAGGTGCGACTCCAGTGCCGACCACCGCTGTAACGAAGGTTCCGACCAAAACTCCAACGGGATTGCCCACGAATGTGCCAACCAAAGGAGCAACACCAAAGCCGACAAAAGCGCCGACGAAGATCCCGACTGCAAGCCCGACTACCAAACCGGGTCAACCAACAAAAGGAGCGGCACCGACCATTATTCCAGGTCAGCCGACAACAAAGCCGACAAGCGAACCCGGTCAGCCCACTCTGAAGCCGGGCGATCCGACGCCTACACATAATCCGGAAAAAGAACCTTCGATTGCAGATTTTGTCGAGCGCCTTTACACGATTGCTTTGGACCGTGAGTCAGAACCGGAAGGGAAGAGTTTCTGGGTCAACGAGATTGAGAGCGGCAACCGGACGGGTGGCGACTGTGCGTACTTCTTCCTGATCGAAGCGCCGGAGTTCTTAAACCGTGACTTGCGTGATGAAGATTTTGTCGAGACACTTTACCGCACATTCTTCGACCGCGATTCTGAAGCGGCCGGTAAGGCCTTCTGGGTCGGGCAGATGAAGAGCGGAAAGATGACGAAGGAAAATGTCATCAATGGTTTTATCGACTCGAAGGAATGGTGCAATGTCTGCGCAACCTACGGAGTCAAGTCTGGTGCACCGACTGCGAAAGCAGGGTTCGCCAGCAAAAACGCAATCAGCTTTGCCACGCGTCTTTATACCTGCTGCCTCGGACGTGAGCCGGAGACGAAGGGGTTGAACTACTGGTCGTTAGCTTTAACTAACCTTGAGCAGACGGGATGCTCCGCAGCGAAACTCTTCTTCACGAGTGAAGAATTTGAAAACTTCAAACTGAAGAACGATGAGTATGTGAAGAGACTTTACACGACATTCATGGATCGTGAACCGGAGGCAAGCGAAGTGGCTTACTGGACCGGTGAGATTGCAAAAGGCACGCAGACGAGATCCAGCGTGCTGGCCTTCTTCGGAAGTAGTGAAGAGTTCACGAACATCTGCAAGAAGTATGGTATCGATCGAGGGGAGATTTGAGCAGGATCAGTAAGTATAGAATCGAAAAATGACGATCGACAATATGGCCCTATTCCTGGAGTTTCCAAGGATAGGGCCATAAACTATGTTTTCGCGTAGTGGAGATATTTCTTTAGAAAAAATTGATGCAAATCTTCCAGGTCTTGTTGACATCGCCGATCATTCTCATCGCGTGAAAACTATAGAAGAAGTCGATGATCATGAGGATAAAGACGACGGTCCAGATACGCTGGCGCCGTTTTGTCTTATGGCTGTGGAAGAATTCCATCATGGGCTCGTAGCAGAAGTACATGAAGAGTGTAATGATCGTGGCGAAGCCGAGGCTTGTGAAAAAGCTTGTGTAGCGGGTCAGGTGAAGCGGAAGACAAGTGTAATCCCAATAGTAGAAACCGCAGAGCTTTTCGACCAGGAAACCGAGAGCGATCTCTCCAAAAGAAACGAAGAAAAATACGATGGTGAAGTAAAAGAAGAAGTGACCTTTTTTCGGGGTGCCGATCAGAAGGTACATGCCGACGACAGCGATGCCGTAGCCGAGCAGAAAAGGCAGGGTCATGTTGCGGTTATCGATAAAGCCACTTCGGGTGAGCATCCAGATATTTTCGACGATAAAACCGAGAAGTGATATGAGTGCAGTCATTGCGAAAACTTCCGGTATATCGTAAAGCTTCGGTTGCAATGTGAATTCGTCTTTTCTTTTCCAGATCATTTCCATCTGAAAACACCTCTTATCTGTTCCAATCTCTTTTCTGATTGTAATTTAGCACTTTGAATCAGGTGTGACAACGAAATAAGAGAAGTCTTTATAAAATCTTAAACTAGAGGAAAGAGATTCAAACCTTGTTTGTTTTTCCCTTTGCAATGATAAATGTTCTCTCTTTCGTGGTATAATTTTATAAGAAAATTTGATTGGCGGAGGAGAGATCATGAAGAGGTTAGGGAGAATCGCATCGCTTGCTTTGATGGCGTGCATGCTTTTCGGAAGTGCTTTTGACGCGGGAATCGCGCGTGCAGATGAAGGTTTGAAAGCTTCCGGGAATGCTATTGAAGAGGATTTCAAAACAGAGGAAGCCATAACTTTTGTGGATGTCGATGGAAAGACATACACGACGGGCACAGGAAAAGCAACGGCAGTGCTTTTCGGGCATACAATGTGCATGAATTGCCAGCAGGTGGTCTCGGATATTGCAAAATCGGACTTGATAAAGAGTGAGGATGTGCAGTTTGTATTTGCGGATGTGATGCAGGAGGACATCGCGACGCTGAGGGATTTCCGCACCACTTATGGTTCGAACGCGATCATGTTCTGCTCGGACGATAACAGCATAATAGGAAGCTATTATACAAAATTGTGGAGCCTGGTTTCTTCGGCCTCTGGTTCTATAACAACTCCTGTAATTATATATTTCAACAAAGCCGGCGAGGTCATTGATAACACGACTGGATATCAGCCCTGCTCGGAGATCCAGAAGATCTTTGGTGACGAGGTGACTGTTCCCAAAGAAAACACACTGGGTCATCCGATGAGTTTAAGTGTTGTTGTGAGTGATAACATTGTTACAAAACTATACTGGGGTAGTGTAGATGGCGCTTCTGGATATCAGATCTATCGTTCGAAGACCAGCACAGATGGTTTTACGATGATAGCGCATTCTTTGAAAACTGAGTATGAGGATAGTGGACTGGATACGGAGACGGTCTATTACTATAAGGTACGTGCATATGCGACAGTCGATAACAAGGTGATTTACGGAGATTATAGTATGACGATGGGCATCATGACCGGAGATAAGCTGGACATTTCTCCTACGCCTACTCGAAAAGCAACGGTGACCCCAACGAAGAAGGCTACTGTTACGCCTACTCGAAAAGCAACGGTGACCCCAACGAAGAAGGCTACTGCTACGCCTACTCGAAAAGCAACGGTGACCCCAACGAAGAAAGCTACTGTTTCTCCTACGAAAAAAGCAACGGTGACGCCTACACGTAAGGTGACACTAACTCCTACTAAGACTGCGCAGAAACCGACTCCTACAATAACGAAGCGTCCGACTTCGCTTGCGGCTCCGGGAAATGTTTCGGCAAGTCCTGCTTCTCCGACGACTGTGAATATTTCATGGAAAGCAGCTGCAGGAACGAGTTTTGTGGAAGTTTGGCGGACCACGAAGGCGAATGCGGAACAGAAAGACTACGTCTGCATCGGTATCTATAACGCGGCAGATGGTGCTTCAGTTTCCAAGCTTCTGACACCGAACAAGACGTATTACTACAAGGTACGTGGATATATCAAATTCAGCGATGGCAAGAAGGTATATTCCGGATACAGCAAGGTGGTCAGCGCGACACTGAAGATTTTCATTGCCGTCCCTTCTGGATTGAGAGTCACAGCGACAACAAACAACAGTGTATCGCTATCCTGGAATAAGGTCAGCGGCTCGAATATCATGTACGAGGTGTGGAGGATGGATGTGGCCGGAAAGACTCCGGGAGTATGCATCGGCCGCTATGACACGACATCGTCCGTCAGTAAGAAACTGACTTCCAATAAGACATATTACTACCGTGTCCGTGCATATTTCTATTTCTACGGAACCGATGGTCAGACGCATCGTGTTTATTCACACTATTCTTCGATCGTGTCAGGTAAGACCAAGTAATAGGGAATAATAAAGAGTAATAGGAAGCAACAAGAAGTTACAAGGAGGTTGTTTATGAGAGAGGGAAAAATGAAACAGCGATTTACAAGATTTGCTTCGCTGATTCTCGCGGCATCGGTCACTATTCCGTTGGCGTCTGCCATTCCGGGAATCCGGATTTCGGAAACCGTCCGTGCAGCGGGTTGGACGAAGTCGGAAGAGAACTCGTTTCTTGGTACAAGCAAGATCATGTCTCCGGTTGTGAACGAAGACCCGAATGTGGAATGGAAAGGAAACTACGTTTTGTTTGGACATTTCTGTGGATATCCGATATTCTTCCGGGTTTTAGACCCCTGTTCAACGGAATATGGTGGGAAAACCATGTTCCTGGATAGTGATGAAGTGATTACTGAAACGAAACATGATGAAAAAGCTCCTTTTGCCATCTGGGGTTCAAGTGATATTCGAAAGCATCTGAATGAAGAGTTCTACGAAAGTGCTTTTTCAGAGGCAGAAAAAGCAGCGATCCACGAGAGTGTAAAGGCGTCAGGCCCTGCGTATCCGAATCATTCCTGGGGCAATTATATATACACTCATTTTGTGCCTCTGACAGGCGAGAAGATCTTCCTTCTGGATGCACAGGAATTGATGAATCCAGCTTATGGCTATTCGGCGGATTCGGGATATACCTATGTATCTTCAAATAACTATTCTTCTCATAGTGTGCCGAACCGTGAGAAGTATATGATGGATACGGAGACAAAGGAGACCTGGTGGATCCGTTCTACTGTAATGAATAGTTATGTTGCCAATACAGGTGCCGGTGTGGTCCGGAATAATGGTGTATTAGATGGTGTGGCGATCAGTTCGACAGTTGGTTCGAACGGGCCTTTGGGTGTTGCGCCGGCTTTGAATATCAAGTTGGATTCTGTGGTGCTGTCTACTTTGACGAACGGGGAAATCGGGAGCCCTGGCGCAGTCTTCAAGCTTACGGTCAAAGATGAGAATATGTCTGTCAGTATTCCTTCCGGGAAAAGCATCCGATATGACTTTGTTCATCAGAGACAAGTACACGTTCCTTATGAGGTCACAGGAAGCAACGGACCTAGTGCGAACCGTATGTCTGTTCTTATCACAGATGGTGAATGGAACGCTGAGGGAACATCGATCATCTACTATGATAAGCTGGATACCGGAGATTCTTTTAGCGCTTCGGGAGAAGGTACTTTTACCGTGCCTTATATGGTTGATGAGTATGGTACCTGGGGTGTAGACTACCACGTCTATATTTTCCCTGAGTGTGATTATTACCTTGATAGTACTGATTATGCCGGCAATTTCTATGAGATCAAGAAGCAGCCATACAGTGATCTGGTGTACGATCTTCGAAATGGCTGGATGTATATGACTGAGGATTTGTCTACTGCATTGGGAGTCGCATATTATTGTGGCTTGATCAATATGGAAACAGAATCAGGTAATACTTATCTAGATATTGATAAAGACGGAACCAGAGACGTTGTTATTCCGTATGACAAATACAATGAGCGGACAGAAAGATTGGAAAGCTGTTCAGTATCCGGGAAGAAAGTTCTGAAAAATGATCACACGAAAGCCGCAGGAATTGCTTCGTTTACCTTTATTTTGCCGGAAGTGATCAACAATGTGTCGATCACACTTGATGCGCCGGTGGCTGGCAAAAAGCCAAGCTACGATCCGAAATTGCCTTCTGGAGCAAAATATTACTTTATGACCAAGTCTTACGAGACGAGTAAGAATGATATTACATGGTCGGATTTAACGGGGAGCACAACTCTCAAGGTGGACAAAGATGTTTTCAAGGTAGGCCGGGTCTATAGCATCTACATGGACGTGACGGCGAAGGACGGATATGTGTTCGATTTCCCTGCTTCAAAAGTGAAGGTCACGCTGAACGGGAAAACCATGACGAACGTAACCTTTGAAGATAACGGGCAACTCTGTATCATGTACGATTTCCCGCAAGTAAAGGCTACCCCGACTCCTACCAAGAAGCCAGCGACGCCGACGCCTACGAAGAAGCCTGCAACGCCGACTCCTACGAAGAAGCCTGCAACGCCAACTCCGACGAAGAAACCAGCGACACCGACACCAACAAAGAAACCAGCGACGCCGACTCCTACGAAGAAGCCCTCAACGCCGACGCCTACAAAGAAGCCAGCAACGCCGACGCCTACAAAGAAGCCAGCAACGCCGACGCCAGTTTCGGTTGGACGCGTAACCGGCCTTACGGCTGTGAAGTATTCGTATAACAGTGTATATCTTTCCTGGAATACAGTAAGTGGCGCGAGCGGATATGAGTTGTTGCGCGCAACGTCTGAAAACGGAACGTATACTCTGGTGAAGTCGCAGACCGGAACGACGAAGATCGATGCGGATCTCACTTCAGGCAAGACTTACTATTACAAAGTCCGCGCGTTCAAGACCGTCAACGGAACGAAGCACTATGGTGCTTACAGCGCGGTAGCAAACTGTACTCCGGCACTCGCCGCTCCGTATGGTGTCTCTGCAAAAGCATCTTCGCCGACGACTGTGGATATCGCTTGGAAAGCAACCGCGGAAACGCAGCTGATCGAAGTATGGCGTACTCATGTCGCCAACGCGGAGCAGAAAGACTATGTCTGCATCGGAGTCTACAATGCAGCGGACGGCGCGTCTGTATCGAAGCTCCTGACACCGAATAAGACTTACTATTACAAGCTTCGTGGTTACGTGAAGACGAGTGATGGAAAGAAAGTCTATTCCGGATACAGTGCCGTGGTAAGCGCAAAACCTTCTGTTTCCGTGACGGCTCCGTCCGGACTCAAGGTCACTGCTACGACAAAGGATACGATCTCGCTTTCCTGGAACAAAGTCAGCGGATCAAATATCATGTATGAGATGTGGAGAATGGATGCGGAAGGCGTAACCCCAGGTGTTTGCATCGGCCGCTACGCGG
The DNA here is from genome assembly GCA_017545245.1 of Clostridiales bacterium. Classification (GTDB taxonomy): domain Bacteria; phylum Bacillota; class Clostridia; order Saccharofermentanales; family Saccharofermentanaceae; genus Scatonaster. Next base: position 7,054 of record JAFWPB010000061.1, on the reverse strand, counting down.
ATCCGTCTTGCATAAGCAAGAAGCTCTCGGCCGGAAAGACGTATTATTATCGTGTCCGCGCCTACTATTTCTATTATGATGGTCAGGGCGAACTCCACCGCGTCTACGGCAACTACAGCACGATCGTGTCAGGTAAGACGAAAACGTGATTTCTTGATGAAAGTGCTTTTGGATTTGTAATTCTATATATTGGCAAGATATCTTTGATTGTGGGGGTGAAGTCATGAAGAAGAATCGTTTAGTTTTCGCACTTTGTGGAATTCTGTTTGGAGCCTTTATTTTTCCAAGCGCAGGGAGCACACTGCTTCCTGCTTCCGATTCCTTCGGTGCAACAGTTCGTGCTGATGGGGAGACAGTGGAAATCAACGAGACGAACTTTCCTGATGAGAACTTCAGAAAGTACGTGGCCAATAGTTTTGATTCAGACAAAGACGGTGTTTTAAGTGATGTCGAGATTGATACAGTGATTGAGATTAGTGTGCCCGATTCGGGCATTGCCGATTTGAAAGGTGTAGAGTTTTTCGTACACCTCAATAAACTCGATTGCTCCACTAATCAGTTAACGGGTTTAGATGTAAGCATGAACACAGAGCTGCAGACGCTTATTTGTTTCGAGAATAAACTGGAAAAACTAGATGTAAACCAGAACTCAATGCTTGAACATCTGAATTGTTCCCAAAATGAACTTGCAGAACTGAACGTGAGCTATAATTCAGCACTTAACGAATTATTATGCGCATATAACCATCTGTCTATTCTTGATATAAGCAATAACACTGAATTGTGGAGTCTTAGTTGTTATAGCAACGAAATCGAAATGATAAATATAGAGAATTGCCATTACTGGATGGAAAACGATTATGAGGTGAAAAAGTCTACACAGGAAGATGAATATGGATATTCATTTGTTGAATACATTTATGCTCCTTATGAGATGCTTTTAGTTGATTTTCAAACTGATATTATACCTGCATTATCTCCAACTCCAACCCTTGCACCAACTCTTACCGAAACTCCAACCCCAACTTTATCTCCTACTTCGACACCTGAGCCAACAGTTACTGCAACTCCTACGCCAACATTCACTCCTACGCCAACACTTACGCCATCACCTGTGCCGACAGAACAAGTGAGTATTACGCCTCCGCCGGTTCCAGCTAATGGTACCATTGCTGACTTTGTCGAGCGTCTTTATACAGTTGCTTTGAATCGTGCTTCTGAACAGCAGGGAAAGGAATACTGGATCAATGAGATTACGAGTGGTCGAAAAACCGGCGCGGAATGTGCACACTTTTTCCTGATTGAAGCTGAAGAGTTCAAAAACAGAAATCTCGGTACAGAGGATTTCGTGGAAACTTTGTATTGTACGTTTTTTGGACGGGCATCTGAGCCAACGGGTAAGGCCTATTGGGTAGGTGAGCTGAAAACAGGCATGAAGTCCAGAAACGATGTTATTAACGGCTTTATCGACTCTACCGAGTGGTGCAACATATGTGCATCATATGGCGTGAAGTCAGGAGCTCCAAGTGCAAAGTCTGAAATTCCCTCAGAGGGGGCAAAGGGATTTGCAGCAAGACTTTATACGGCTTGTCTTTCGAGAAGACCGGAGGAGGATGGCCTGAATTATTGGAGTCTGGCGTTGACAAACCGTGAGCAGACCGGAACGGATGCTGCCAGACTGTTTTTCGAATCAGAAGAATTCAAGAACCGCAGAGAAACGAATGAGGAGTATGTCAGAAAACTGTATATTACTTTCATGGATCGGGTTGCGGAAAAAGATGGCTTGGAATACTGGATGAATGCTCTGAAAAAAGGAAAGAGCAGAAAAGAAGTCCTTGCCGGATTTGCCGGCTCTCAGGAATTCAAAAACATATGTGCATCTTATGGAATTGATGTGGGAAGTTATAATCCATCAGTGAATCGCCGCGTTGGCACATCGCTGTCGAAAGAAAAAGTGCGTGCCGCATATTATGATTATCTGATGAATAACTATTCAAGAGTGTTGTCTGTCGAATGCATTAAGAGTCTGAATCCCAAAACCTGCTGCCTTTATGATATCAATGGCGACGGCGTAGAAGAATTGTTTCTTCTGATGGATTTCAGGATAGAAGAAGGATATTATCCTGGAGTTTATACTCTGTATGTGTACACGGTCAACGAAGAATGTGAACCGATACTGCTCTATGATATTGATAAAAATGCGAGTTTTGGGGTAGACGTGGATCTATCCAAGGCCATCTTTACATCAAAGGATAAAAAAGCGCTGTATATTTATAGTGATATGCGCGATAGTACATCGGATGGTTCTTCCCGAGACTCTTCATGCACCAAACTGGATATTTCGGATCTTTTCAACATTAAGACGGAATACACATTTTATCATGAAGAATCTTTTTCAGATCTGGAACACGCAATGAATTGGAAATACGATATTCAAGAATATTATAAAGAGATTGGTTCTTCGAAGAATAGAATCACTTTGGAAGAATTCCAGAAAATGGACAACGAATTCAGAAATAACCGTTCAAAACTGCTCTGGAATCCAGACGAACTGGAAGGCTTTACACCTCTTAATGTAGGATTTGCAGAGATGGAAGAGCTTTTACGCCCGAAAGAATATGTCCTTCCGGCAATCGGAAAAATGGAGTTTGAGCATAAGGTATACTATAACGAACTGATCATCAACCCGGACGGGTCTTTCTCGGGAAATACACATGAATGGCCCTTGGCAGGCTATGAACGTACTGAAAATTCTCATTACCAGGTTTTTGAGGGGAAGTTTAAAAATATCAGGAAGATATCTGACTATGCATATCAGGTTGAGGTAGAATCGATCAAGAAAAGATATACAGAGAAAGATGTTTGGCAGGAGGATGATTTACCCACTATCTGTATTGGAGATGGTATTTCTCCTTTTGATCGTGTACTTGAATATGGTGAACCGTTGATCATTTACCTTGCCGGCAAGCCGATTCAGGAAGATACCAAGAAAATATATAAGTACTGTGGTTCAGCCTGGTCGTATTCGTATTTCAGGGATTATGACGGAGCCACAACGCCCACTTACATTTTCTCGGATTGTTATCATGGAAAACTTTATGAAAGAGCGAGCGTTGGAGGGTTAATAAACGGCTATCATTACAATTAACATAATATGAGGCGGTCTTCCTACTTCTTCGAGAAGGCTTGCGTTTGTATACAAAGCATAGAAAAAAGAGGCGGTGCGCCGCCTCTTTTTTATTTCGCTTTTTACTTCTTTTCTCAAACTTCCGACACGTTGATGATGATCAGCGGGCGGCGTTTGGTGCTCTCGAAGAGCATGCTCTTGAGGGCGTCGCGGATGTGGTTTGACTCCACGGCGTCGCGGATCGACTTAGTGGATTTGCTGGTCTCGAGCCGGTGCAGGTAGTTGAAGAGCTTCTGGGAAAGCTCGTGCTGGATCGCGCCGGCTTCGCTTTCAAAAAGGAATCCGACAGACTGCATGACAGGCTGGCAGAGAAGCTTGCCGGAGACTTTGGAAATGACGATCGAGACAGATACGACACCGTCGTCAGCGAGGACGCGGCGGTCACGGAAGACGCGGTTGTCGATATCACCAGCGCCGGCACCATCGATGAGGACAGGCGCAGCAGGAACGAAACCGGCGAGCTTCGCGGTGTCAGGTGTAACTTCCAGGACATCACCATTATTCAGGATAAAAGTGCGTGACTCCGGAATGCCGAGACGCTGGGCGAGAGCGGCATGACGGAAAAGCATTCTGTATTCACCATGGCAAGGCACGAAGAACTTCGGGCGGGTCAATGTGTGGATGAGTGTCAGTTCATCAAGGTAGGCGTGGCCGGAAACGTGTACATCCGCGAGAGATTCGTAGATGACGTGTGCGCCACGGCGGAAAAGCTCGTTGATGACGCGGTAGATCGGCTTTTCATTGCCCGGGATCGGGTGGGCAGAGAGAATGACCGTATCTCCCTCGTGAATGTCAACGACGCGGTGAGAAGCGAATGCCATACGGGACAGAGCACTCATCGGCTCGGCCTGCGATCCGGTCGTCAGGATGACGACCTCTTCCGGTTCGTATTTGTTGATGTCGTTGATATCGATCAAAGTACTCGGATTCATGTTGATATAGCCGAGTGAGTTGGCCACAGAGAATGTATTCAGCATGGAGCGGCCGATCAAAGCAACTTTGCGGTTGTACATTTCAGCCGCTGTGAAAATCTGCTGCATCCTGTGTACGTGCGAACTGAACGTCGCGATGATGATGCGTCCGGTCACGTTCTGGAAGATACGCTGGAATGACTCACCGACGTGCTTCTCGGAAGGAGAGGAGCCGGGGATCTCTACGTTCGTACTTTCTGCGAGCAGGAGAAGAACGCCCTGACGGCCATATTCTGCAAAACGTCCGAGGTCGATCGGTTCACCGTTGATCGGAGTATAGTCGATTTTAAAGTCACCCGTGTGGATGATGTTGCCAATCGGTGTGCGGATGCCCAGTGCAAAAGCATCGGCGATACTGTGGTTCACGCGGATGAATTCGACCTGGAAACTGGTTCCGGCCTTGATGACATCTCCGGCTGCGGCGTACACGAGCTCGATGCCGCGTGTGCCGACGCCTGCGTCCATGAGTTTGTGACGTGTGAGCTCGATCGTGAGTTTGCCGCCGTAGATCGGGCACTTGATCTCCCGCATCAGATAGGGGAGAGCGCCGATATGGTCCTCGTGACCATGGGTCAGGAAGATGCCGCGTACACGGCTTTTATTCTGAATTACATAGGAATAGTCCTGGATCACGGCATCCACGCCGAGCATGCTTTCTTCTGGAAAAGCAACGCCGACATCTACGATGATGATGTCGTTGTCGTACTCAAAAAGCGTCATGTTCTTGCCGATTTCCTGCATGCCGCCAAGCGGGATGACTTTGAGCTTGCTCATCGACTTCTTGCTGGCAAAAGCTCTCTCGGCTTCTTTGACTGTCTGCATGAATGTCGTGTTGATCTCGGAGAGAATGTCTTCGGATGCAAAAGCACTTGCGCTGAGGAGTTTCTTGTCCGTTTTGGCGGGCTTGATGGTCTTCAGTTCTTTTTTCGCAGAAGTCGTCTTAGTGGTCCTGGTGGACTTGGTCTCCTTCGGAGCCTTCTCCGCCTTTTGCGTCTTCGTGGGCTTCTTCAGTGCTTTTGCAGTGTCAGCATGCTTAGGCTTCTCGACACTCTGCGAGCGGTTGAGGTGCAAGGAGATTTCGTCCTGGATCTCCCGTTCTGTCCACTGGTTGGAAGCGGAGCGTTTCCTGGTCCTGCCGGTCTTGCCGGAAGTGGCTTTTTCCTTCTTCATAGCAGCAGAAGGGAGGCGCACCGCATTGTTATAGGAGGGCGCCCCGGACTTCATGTCCGATGCGCCGCGTTTTTTTGCTAATGCCATATACTAGCTTCCTCTAAGCTTTCTACTTTATTCGTTTACAATATACACGGTGACGTTGCGCAAAGTCGAATGATTGCCTGTTTCGCCATCCTCCGCAAAGATATCAATATGGCATCCGTCAACGCCGGCGCCGGTATCTTCCGCTATATAATACCCGTCGCCACCCAACGGGTCATTTTCAATATAAATCTTGGAGCCGAGCGGAATGACCGCCGGGTCCACGGCTACAGTACGGCCTTCTTCGCAGAACGTGTCCGTACGTGTCCAACGGCCGCCTGCTTCCGGACCATAGAAAGTAACCTTAAAGTTATTGCCGACAAGAGTCATGCCGGACTTCTTCGTTTCCTTAGGTTCTGTTTCCTTAGGTTCTGTTTCCTTAGGCTCGGTCGGCTCCGGCTTCGGAGTAGGTGTCGGATCATCTTTCGGCTCCGGCTTCGGGGTCGGCGTCGGGTCGTCTTTCTTTTCCGGCTTCGGTGTAGAAGTCGGTTCTGGTTTCGGTGTAGGAGTAGGCGTTACCGGCTTCTCATCCAGGCAGAGATCTGCGAGTACATATGTGTCGCGAATCGTTCTGTACCAGCCGGTATTTGTCTCGGCAACGACTTCGATCGCGTCGCCGGCATGAAGTTTCTTCGTGATTTCATAATTTGTGCCCGGACCAGAGCGTACATTGACTTCGCCGTTCACATAGTATGTGCCCTTCTTCGGAGTTTCGGTCCACTTCGGCTTAGGTGTTGCAGTCGGTTCCGGCTTTGGAGTATTTGTCGGTGCTTTGGTCGGCTCGGCAGTAGTTTCTGTTGGCGGAACTGTCGTTTCTTCCGTAGCTTTCGTGGTAGCTTCCGTTGCGGATGTGGTCTCTGGAACAGTTGTCTCTGCTGCAGAAGTGGTTGTGGTCGTGGTTACGCCGGCAGCGATCAGGTCATCGTCGTCATCGGACAAGGATGGAGTAGTAGCTGTGGTTGTTGCTGTCGTGGAACCGATCGAGGAGAGGTCGTCGATGCCGTTAGGCGTTGCGCCTAAGTTTCCGCCTTCTGCCTGGAAATCGTCCTTATCGTCGATCACGTCTTCGGCTGCTGCGGATTCGGTCGCTGCAGTTGCTTCCACGTTCGTCGAGATGGCTTTATAGTCGAGATTGCTGACATTATCGTACTCCTCTTCCGGCTTGGATTTCTTGCCGTTGAGGAGGGTATCTGTGCCTACTACACAGGAAAAAGCGAGCAGAATGATGATACCGGTACCGACAAGTATCGAGAAACGATTGTTCCCGTGATTCGAGCCCTTCGGTAATCCAATAAACTTCATCCATATCTCCTTTCGTCGATCAAATACTCGCACTATACGCGATAATTATTTGATATTTTACCACAAAAGGCCAAATAACGCAAAAATCAGGGATTTTAGAGGTATTCCCTCCGCTCCAAAAGCACTTTTCCTTCAGCTTTTTCTTTTCGTAAAGTCTGACATCTGGTCTGATTTGTGTCTCTATCTGACCAACTATCAGACCCTCCTCTTTCCGCGTAAGTCGGGAAATGGGAAATACCGCTTTCCGACTGCTTTTAAGTCGGAAATCCAATATTCCCAAAAAACGACTTACTATTTTAACGCCGCGTAAGTCGGAAATTGGAAAAAGCCGTTTTCCGAC
>JAFWPB010000060.1 GCA_017545245.1 Clostridiales bacterium | reverse complement strand
GCTGCAATGTGGCCATCAAAGCCTTCTGGCCCTGGCCCTTGTATTTCGAAAGAACTTCATCGAGCTTTGCGCTCATTTCTTCCGGAGTCATTTTTTGTTTTCCCACAGTTGACTCACCTCCCACATGGTAGGATAACATATCACTTAAATTCACTCAATGGAAAAGAGGAAAATTCTTGTCAAGTTCTACTGAAAAATAACAAATTCGACACAGAATTTGTGTAAAATGAAAATCATTTCGGAAACTATAATAATAATATTCTTTCATTAACTTTCCTTTTTTCCAAAAGCACTTTACAATATATAAATCATTTCTTTTCAGCATAGGAGTACCGCATGCAGATGCATATCACCGTTCTTTCTGATGAGAGCGGCATGAAGATCTATGATATTTTAAGAAGCCGCCTGCAGATGTCCAATCTTCTCTGCAAGCGTATCCGGCTTTATGGAGAACTCTATCTGAACGGGTTCCCTGCCCGTATGATTGCCGAAGCACAGGAAGGCGACGATATCTATATCATCTACGATGACGCGGAAGGCACGATTCACTCCAAACCCGATACTGACATCAAGATCTACTTTGAAGATGAATGGATCATCGTATGCGAAAAGCCTGGAAATCTGGTAACCCACCCTTCCTGGCAGCATATGGACGACTCCTTGATCCAGCGGCTCTGCGACCAGAGACTCCATCCGATCATGAGGCTCGACCGTGAGACTTCCGGCCTGATCGTTATCGCCAAGAACGGATATGCACACAATACCGTTTCAAAGAACAAGATGGAAAAAGAATATGTCGGTATCGTCTACGGCACTTTTGAACCGGAAGAAGGCACGATCGATCTTCCTATCGGCAGAGACGAGAATTCGATTATGATCCGCATCGTGCGTGAAGATGGACACCCGTCGGTCACACATTATAAGACAGTCCAAACACTACCTGACAAAAATCTGTCCGTTGTGTCATATAAACTTGAGACCGGACGATGCCACCAGATCCGGGTGCACTCACGGCATCTTGGTCATCCTCTTGTTGGCGACGGTCTGTATGGTCCGAGATCTAACGACTTTCCAGATCCGGATATGCCGCACATAGAAAATGAGGATAAGATATCCCGTCAGGCGCTCCATGCCTGCAAACTCGGCTTCTATCACCCGATCACGAACGAATGGATGGAATTCGCCTCAGAGATGCCGGAAGATATGAAGAACTTAATTGTATGAGAAAAGAATAACTCAGTTATTCCGCTATCTTCTCTCCTCTATGAGGTTCTTTGCCAGGCGTTGGGATTGTTCGTCGGAAGAATCTCCGGACAGAAGTCTGGCGACTTCCATGATACGTCCGGAATCCCCGAGCTCAGTGATATTCGTCTTTGTTCTCTCCCCGCTCTGATCCTTCGAAATAAAGAAATGCTGGTCAGCCGCAGCAGCGATCTGTCCCATATGAGTCACGCAGAATACTTGATGGAACTTCGAAAGCTCTTTCATGGAAACCGAGACAGCCTTAGCCGCTTCGCCGGAAATGCCGGAATCGACTTCATCGAAGATAAGAACCGGCGTCGCATCCGCCCTTGCCAGGATTGTCTTAATGGCCAGCATGATACGAGAAGCCTCACCACCGGATGCAGTTTTAGAAAGAGGTTTCAGGTCTTCGCCCTTGTTCGCACTGAAAAGGAATTCGACTTCATCATATCCCGTCTTCGAGAAAAAGCGCTCTTTCGGACGTTTCGTGAACCGGACTTCAAAGCCAGCATTGGGAATGCCAAGGAAACAGATCTGTTCAACGATTTCTGAAGCAAGCTTTGTCCCTGCCTCCACACGCAACGCATGAAGATCGTCTGCCAAAGAAACCAGTTCTTTTTCCAGACGAAGACGGACAGCATTCAATTCTTTCAGACGAGAATCTCCTTCACTCAAGAGTTCCAGCCGAGATTTCGCATCGGTCAAAAATGCCTGCATAGAGGCATATGTTCCGCCATACTTCGCGGTGCAGGCACGAAGTTTCTCAAGCCGAGCCTCCACTTCATCGTATGATTCATTCAAAACAAGTTCATCTTCAGAAAGATCGGCACGCATCGCATCGAGATCCATACAGATCGAGCGAAGCTGTTCCGAATACTCAGAAAAAGTCTCATCAATAGCAACCAATGCATCAAGGTGCTCCGAAGCATTCTTCAGTTCGCTTAACGGAGACTGAGAGTCCTCGCTTGAAAGCGCGCCCAAGACATAGGACAGATGAAGATTTCTCTTCTCGGCCACTTTCAGGATCTTTAGTTTTTCTTCCAGTTCTTCTTCTTCCTGTTCCTGGAAACCGCCTTCTTCGATCTCTTTTATCTGATACTTGAGAAGTTCCTGCATTTGACGGCTCTTTTCGGGATCCGTCTCATATTTCTTTCTCTCCAGGAGAATCGAACGATACTCTTCCAGTTTTGCCTGGAAAGCTGAAAGGCTCGGAAGAAACTTTTCACCAAGATAATCATCCAGGATCCCAAGATGCTTCGTCTGATCGAAGATCGTCTGCTGATCATGCTGGCCATGAATATCAACAAAATAAGTCCCCAGTGTTTTCAAAACGGATACTGGCATGGTCCGGCCGTTAATACGAACGATACTGCGTCCATCCTTACTGATCTCACGAAGAAGTATCAACGTATCTTCTTCAATCTCAACGCCATATTCATCTAAGACCGACTTCGGAATCAAATCAGAAATCCCATCAAAGACCGCTTCTATTACGGCCTTCTCGCAGTCTTTTCGCACATAGTCGCGACCGATACGATGGCCAAGAAGGGCTCCGATCGCATCGATGATCAAGGATTTACCTGCACCTGTTTCACCAGTCAGGATATTCAGTCCTTTTCCCGGAGAAAAAGTGGCATATTCCACTATGGCAAAGTCTTGTATAGTCAGAGAAATTAGCACGTGTTCCTCGCTTAATAGTCAGTATTCATGCGGCTGTTCATGTCTTTGATCGTCGACTGGATCGCCAAAGCATCTTCACAACTCGGAGTCGCTACAAAGATCGTATCGTCACCGGCAATCGAACCGACTACACCGTTGAGATGAATCGAATCGAGCGCTGAAGCAGCTGCATTGGCCATTCCCGGAAGAGTACGGATCACGACCATATTCATGGCAACATCACTTGAAATCACGGAGTGGGCAAATACGGAAAGCAGTCTTCCGGGTGCCACGTCGCCGGTACGGTCCAGGACACTGTATTTCGTCCCGCCAGAAGGAAGCGTCACCTTGATGATCCCCAGATCTTTGATATCTCGGGAAACGGTTGCCTGCGTCACCTGCCAGCCAGCATTTTCCAGTTCACGGGCAAGTTCCTCCTGTGTACTGATATCCTTAGCTCTCACCAGTTTCAACATTGCTTCTTGTCGTTCATTTTTCGCCATCTTCATAGAAACTACCTCTAGCACGTATCTTCTGTCTGACTGTCTGATAAAAATTCTTATATCCGATTTTTGCAACAACTACCGGAGTTTCGGACTTTTTCAAGATTATCCGGTCATGATGGTCAAGAGTAATATTGGGTCTTCCATCCAATGAAAGGATCGGCGGTTCGGAGAAACGGCCGATAATGATCTCTACTGTACTGTCGCCGGAGACCACATAGCTTCGATTATGCAATGTGTGCGGGCAGATCGGGGTTACCATGAAAATATCCATTTCCGGCTTGACGATCGGACCACCGGCTGCCAGGCAGTAAGCTGTCGATCCCATTGCAGTCGAAAGGATCACTCCATCGCCGGACAGACGTTCTACATAATCGTGATCGATCAGAAGATCAAGATTCACTACATGCAGGTTCGCACCACGAGCAATTACCGCATCATTCAGACACAGTCCATGCTCTTTCACGGTTCCGTCTTCAGAACAAAGCGTTACGTCAATCTGGGTTCTGTTCTCCAAAGTATACTTTCCTGCAATGAGGCGATCAACGGCATCTTCAAAATCCTCTTTATGAATCTCTGTCAGAAAGCCGATACTTCCCAGATTCACGCCAATGATCGGAAGACTCCCCTTCACAAACTTATGTACTGTACGAAGAAAAGTACCGTCACCGCCCATGGAAAACAAAACATCACAAGTAGAATAGTCATCAATCTGGATGCCGGGAATCCCGACAATTTCAGGATTATCTGTATAATAAGGATCGAACACGACTTCACATCCGCGGGAATTCAAGACCTCCACAGCATGCTTGGAAAAAGCATAACCCGGGTCTTTATCTTCATTTACAACAATACCAAACCTCATGATGCAAAGCCTCCTTTATGTTCGAGTTAATTATACAGATTATTTTGTAATTATGCATTACTATATAAGCACTATTTTTGAACAATCGAGAGAACAGAGTTAACAATTGATTTCGCATCCATATGTTCATTTTCAAGTAATGTATTTCTGTCACCCGCCACGAGCGGCTTGTCGGAAACACCCAAAGTTACGAAATGGCAGATATCTTTCATCATACCCGCATCTTCCATGTTGGAAAGGAGATATTTGCCAAAGCCGGCGTGAACAATTCCATCTTCGATCGTAACAATCGAAGAAATGTCCTGTAAAAGATCACGCCAGTCATTCATATTCAAAGGTTTCACACAACGCACATCGATCACTTTCACTGATATTCCTTTTTCAGAAAGGATATCCGCTGCTTCAAGGGCCTGCTCGCACATGACACCAAGCGCAAGGATCGCAATTTTTTCTCCTTCACGGATGACACGAGGTCCGATTCCCTCTGAAGAAGGAATGGCACTCAGCCTGTCTCCCTGCCCGCCACGCGGATAACGAACGGCCACAAGTCCTTTTGCATCAGAAACAGCATACTCGAGCATACGGTCCAATTCCGAGAAGTTGCAAGGCGAAAGCAGCGTAACATTCGGCATCGAAAGCATCATTGAAATATCGTAGATCCCTTGATGTGTCATACCGTCTGCACCAACGATACCTGCCCGGTCCAAAGCCAATACAACATGGAGATTCTGCAGGCAGACATCGTGAAGCAGCTGGTCATAGGCACGCTGGGCAAATGTGGAATAGAGAGCCACAACCGGGACAAAGCCATTGGTTGCCATGCCGGCCGCCATTGTCACCGCGTGTTCTTCTGCAATACCGACATCGAAGAAGCGGAGTTTCATGTGCTTACGGAATTCAGCAAGACCGGTACTGGTCATCATGGCCGCACAGATTGCCACGACATCCTGATACTTCTGACCGACACGCACGATAGATTTGGAAAAGCACTTGGTAAAAGTCTCCTTGTCCGACGGAACCACACCTTTTGTCTTATCAAATGGCGAAACGCCGTGGTAAGCAGAAGGATTCTCTTCTGCCAAAGGATAGCCTTTACCTTTTTTCGTCACAATATGGATCAGAACAGGACCGTTGATTTCTTTTGAAATCTCCAGTTTTTTCTTCAGAAGTGCAATATTATGACCGTCAAAAGGTCCGAAGTACTGGAATCCCAGATCTTCAAAGATAACTGGGGCATTACGGCGGATAAAGAGTCGGAACCAGGTTTTTACCATGCGGATAAAACGGGCAATCGGACGACCAATCAGCGGAATCGCAAGCAGGAAACGCTCTACACGGCTCTTCACTTTAATGTATTCTTTGGAAGAACGGAGTTCTGCAAGAGCACGGGATAGGCCACCGACATTCTTGTCGATCGACATCTGATTGTCGTTAAGGATAACAGTAAGATTTTCACTGAAGTGTCCAGTATCATTCAGGCCTTCAAAAGCCATGCCGCCAGTCATTGCGCCATCACCGATAACCGCGACAACATGGCCGTCATCGCCTTTCAGTTTCTTTGCCCGGAGAAGTCCGAGTGCTGCGGAAACAGATGTACTGCTGTGTCCCACTCCAAATACATCATACTCACTTTCGCTCTGTTTCGGAAAACCGGAAACACCGCCATATTTACGAAGTGTATCAAACCGGTCCTTACGTCCGGTAAGGATTTTATATGCATAAGCCTGATGACCAACATCCCAGACAATCTGGTCATGCGGAAGATCAAACTCGGAAAGAAGTGCGATCGTCAATTCAACAACTCCAAGGCTCGAAGCAAGATGACCACCGTTCTGGGAAACGCGGTCAACGATCACCTCACGGAGTTCCGCCGCAAGTTGTTTTGCCTCGTCAAAACTCAGTTTTGCAACATCCTGGGGCAGTTTTATAGAATCTAAGATCTTCTTCTCTTCCATACTGCCACTCATTGAATACGATTCTGCAGAAGCTCGCTTAACTGACGAAGATCACGGACCTGGTAGCCCATTTCCTGAAGTTCGTCCAGTGCGCAGAAAACATCACTATATGTATCGTCAAGCATTTTCTGTGCATTCTTCTCACCAAAGACCGTGACGAATGTAGACTTTTCATCACGCTCGTCTTTGCCGACAGTTTTTCCGAGAACGCTCTCATCTGCCTGCACATCCAGAAGATCATCTTTGATCTGGAAGCCCAGACCGGTTCCGGCCGAAAAGCGCTTGATCCGTTTTTCTACTTCTTCGTTTTTACCTTTCTGCGCGGCATAGATCAGATACGGTACCAGGCAGCTTGTGTTGATCAGCGCACCTGTCTTCTTCTCATGAAGTTCACAGAGTTTTCCGGTGTCGATCTTCTTTCCTTCCGAATCAAGGTCGATGCTCTGTCCGCCAACCATACCGAGGATACCGGCATTAGTGGCAAAATACATCGCAGCATCGATCGTCTCAGGATGCTTCTTAACCGCGTCCAGAACTCTTTCATAAGCACGGTTCATAAGACAGTCTCCTGCCAGAAGCGCGAAATTCTCGCCATTTGCGACATGACAGGTTGGCTTTCCACGACGGAGATCATCATTGTCCATACAAGGAAGATCATCGTGGATCAAAGAATAAGTATGAATCATCTCGATCGCAACCGCGTAATCATCGATGATTTCGAGATCAACGCCGAGAAGATCCGCAAACATATACATCAAAACAGGGCGGATACGCTTTCCGCCTGCCAGAAGGCTATACAGCGATGCTTTTACTGTCGGATCATCACTTAACTCTTCAGGAAACACATTGGGCAGCATCTGCTCAAGACGTTCCTGGTATTTTTTCATCGTATACGAAACATTACTGGTCATGACACACCTCTAAATCAGGAAAAATCGGTTTCTGAGGTGCCGTCCTGAGAAAGCATGCTGATCTGCTTCACAATGGAATCCAGTTTATCCTTGCAGAACTTGGACAACTCCATTCCACGTGAATAAAGCTTGATCGAATCGTCCAGAGACGCATCCCCCGACTCGAGCTTGGAAATGATCGATTCCAGTTCTTTTACCGCATCTTCATAAGACATGTTTATACTTTCTTCCGCCATGATCAACCCTCTTTTTCTTCTATTGAAGTGACAACCGCACCCATCGATCCATCCGAAACATGGATCGTAATCTTCCCATCTATATTAACACACTTCACGGAATCGACCGTTTGAGATTTTTCATCAGTAACATAGGCATAGCCACGAAGCAGGACACCCATCGGATTCAGCGCTTCGTATTTCCCAAGAAGGGAGACGAGCCTCTCGCGATAATTCGAGAGGTTTCTATCTAATGCAACCCGCATCTTCTCCGTCATCTGATCACAGCATTGCTGCTCATTCTGGATCCTTACCTGAGGAAGCATCAATGCACGATGCTGACCGAGAAGTTCCAAGTGATGGCTCTTCATCCGGAGAAGCTGTGACATCGCGCCTTTCAGATTCGAAGCCAGTGAGTCCATACGCGAACGCAGTTCTACTTTATTCGGCATGACAAGTTCCGCCGCTGCAGACGGAGTCGGTGCACGCAGATCCGCGCAGAAATCACATATCGTATAGTCCGTCTCATGTCCGACCGCAGAAATGATCGGGGTATTTGCCTCAAAGATGGCACGCCCCAGTGCTTCGTCATTAAAACACCAGAGATCCTCCATCGAACCACCGCCACGTGCCACAATGATGACATCGATATCATCACGTGCATCCAGCGTTCTGATTCCCCTGATCAGCTCCGCCGGCGCCTCTTTTCCCTGTACGGCTGAAGGATACAAAAGCAGATCGTAATTAGGGAACCTTCTATTTAGAACGTTAATTATGTCCTGGATCACTGCACCTTTTGGAGAAGAAACCACACCGATCCGTCGTGGTAACAGAGGAATCGGCTTCTTGTGGTCAGGGTCAAACAGGCCTTCTGCCTGCATCTTGCTCTTCAGAAGTTCAAACTGCTTGAAAAGCTCTCCCTGTCCTTCTTCCTGCATAAAAGAAACGATGACTTGGAATTTTCCGTCCGCACCGTAAAGTGCTGCACGGCCGAAAATCACGACCTTCATGCCGCTTTCCGGGACAAATGCTATATGCTGGAAACTGCCTTTAAAAGCGACGCAGCTGACTGCGCATTTTTCATCCTTCAACTGAAAATAGGCATGCCCGGAAGGATAACGCTTATATCCGGAAATCTCACCTTTTACGCATAACTGACAAAGCACATCGTCTTGTGACAACAATGTGCTTACGTACTCATTCAGATCTGTAACTGAAAAAACAGCGTTACTCATTGGATTCCAGTTCTTTTCCCACTTTACCGAGAACAGCGTTTATATATCCCTTTGAATCTTCCGAACTGTATTTCTTGGTAAGGATTACCGCCTCACTGATGGAAACATTTGTAGGAACATCTTTCATATACAGCATCTCGTAAACAGAGATACGAAGTATGACGACATCTACCTTCGGCAAACGGTCCTGCTTCCAGTCTTTCAGATATTTGGCATAGACTTCATCGATCTCGTCTTTCTTTTCGCATACGCCCTGAACCAGAGTATCGAAGAAATCGATATCTGCTTCATCAAGCGGATGATTCTGAAGATACAGATCTCTCTGCTCAGAAACAGGTTCTGATCTGAAATCCAGCTGGAATAAAAATGCCAATGCCGCATCGCGGGCTTCTCTTCTACTCATCTAAACCTCCCGGGTGGAAGGATCTTATCCATCCAGTCCTTAATCTTCTCTTTATCGGAAAACAACAATGCGCCGACCACATAACCTATGATCGTAAGGATAATGATGAACAACGTTTTAAAAAAGCCGAAGATCACCAAAAACAACGCAAAGAAGAATGCAATTCCGGCACCGATCTTGCCCGAATTCTTATCTTTCAGCATATCAAAGATTTTGACAAAAAGTGCTCTCATTCCTTAGCGCTCCACTTTTGCCACTACCGGCTCTACGCGGCTGACCTTGACCGAAACATTTTCAACTGTGATACCTGTATACTTCTCGATATCTTTCTTGATGCGTTCCTGGACTTTTGCCATAGTAGACGGAACTTCAACGTTGGAATACAATACCGCATTCAAGTGAACACGGATCGCATTATTCTTTGCAGATGATACACGTGCACGCGCCGTTTTAATACCAACCTGCGCACTCTTTGCGGAGTTCAGCGCAATACTCTCGATTGCATCAACTCCGATCTCAACATGACCGATCTCTGTCTGACGGATACGAGTCTTGCTCAAACGTCCGTTCAAGAGACAATATGTTACAGTAATCACACATGAGATCAGCAGGAAAAGCAAAACAGCAAGATAGATGTACTTCTTGTAAGGATCTTCTACGATGCTGGATAATGGTGCAAGAAGGTTTGCAAAAATCCCGTCATCTACAAAAGCATAGAGCAAAAGCAATGACAATACCGCTAAAAGCGTGGAATATACGATCAGCACAAAGCGAACGATCCGGTTCATGAACCCTTCTCCTCCTTCAATACGACACCACAAACATGAACATTTACCGATGCCACAACCAGACCGGTAAATTTCTCGATATCTTCCTTCACGCGTTCCTGTATGGACCACGCTACCTCTGGAATAATCATACCATAATACACGATCGGATAGACTGTTACGGAAACAAATCCTTCTTCCGTCTCGGAAAACTCGACACGCACCCCTTTTCCTTCATGCACGAATCCAAGTGATTCTTTCAGTGCAACAGGAACAGATGCCGTAAGACAAGCAACGCCCTCCGTACGCAAGGCGGCTTCTGCTGCATACTGTGCAACGAAGCCTTGCGACATCGAGCGTTCGCCTTTAATTGATTCCGATACGAGATTCTCACCCATCTTGTGAATTTCCTCTTCTCGAAGTGAAATCAGAACGTGATATTATGCACGCTCGAGATATTCACCTGTACGAGTATCAACACGGATCACTTCGTTCTGATTTACGAAAAGCGGAACCTTAACTGTAGCGCCTGTCTCAAGAGTAGCGATCTTAGTTGCATTGTTTGTCGTATCACCACGAACACCAGGCTCACACTCTGTGATTTCCAGTTCAACAACGATCGGAAGCTCAACACCGAAGATCTCACCCTTGTAGGAAAGAACCTTACAAACCATTTCCTCTTTCAGGAAGCGGATGTTCTCACCGATATTCTCTTTAGAGATCGGACGCTGCTCATAGGATTCCTGATCCATGAAATAGTAAAGATCACCGTCAGAATAGATATACTGCATATCATTGCGATCAAGCTGTGCCTGTTCAAATTTCTCGTTCGGGTTGAAGCTTCTTTCAACAACAGAACCTGTCTTTACGTTCTTGTACTTAGTACGTACGAAAGCGGCGCCCTTACCCGGCTTAACGTGCTGGAATTCCACAACCTGGAAAACCTGTCCGTCCATCTCAAAGCACATACCATTTCTAAAATCACCAGCGCTAATCATAAGTGTTCCTCCGAAATATCAATATAAATCTTAATCTAAATAATTGCTATAATATTGTACTTTAGCACTTCTGATTGTGCAAGTAAAAAGCCAGGCAAATTCAGATTTTTTCTATTTTACACAAAAAACCCCGTATCTGCTGACTTGATGCTTGAGCGGAAAACGCTGAAAAATAAGGCTTAGAAGCGGCAGATCTTCCGAATGATCCACTCCGGGAAACGCTTCAACACAACATAGAAAACTTCTTTTTTCGAATAGCGGTCAACCAGGATCGTAAATATTCCAGCACGATTTCCGGCAATGATATCTGTAAAGACCTGGTCTCCGAGCATGATCGTCTTCTCTTTCTCTGCACCGATCAGTTCCATCGCCTTGATTACACCAGACGGGCTGGGCTTATGGGCATAGGAAATGCAAGGAATCTTCAACATGTCTGCAATTCTTTTGGAGCGTTCAGATTTGGCATTAGAAACAAGACACAGCGAAAAGCCTGCATTCTGCATCTTTTCAACCATCTCATACGAATACGGGATCGGTTCTGTGAAGTGGTCAGGAGCCAGCGTATTGTCAAAATCGAGCATGATAAAGCGAAAGCCCTTTTCCGCAAGAGCCTGAAAATCGATATCACTGACCAGCTTTGCGGTCATATCCGGTCGGAATATGTTTCCCATGCAACCTCTCCCTGTGTTAAATATCTCCGTAAGAATACCAATGTAAAGAAAAAACCGCAAGTATTCTTGTTTTACTTGCGAACTGGCACTTTATAACTATATAATAACTTGAAACAAAAAACAGCAGGCGAATCAAGGAGGTTCGAAAAAATATGAAAGTTACCAAGTTCGGTGGTTCATCCTGTGCAGACGCCACACAAATCAAGAAGGTCTGCGACATACTGTTAAGTGACGAAGAGCGTCGTGTTATCGTCGTTTCCGCTCCAGGAAAGAGATTCTCTTCGGACATCAAGGTTACAGATCTTTTGATCGCACTGGCAAACGCAAAGATTTCCGGTCAGTCCGGGGAAAAAGAACTCAAAGCGGTTCTGGATCGTTTTTCTTCCATCTGTGAAGAACTTGATATCACAGACTGCATGGAATCCATCAAAGAGAATATCGAAGACTCCATCAATGAGCCGATCAAAGATGCTTCCCGCTATATGGATGCTACAAAAGCACTTGGCGAGGACAGTTGCGCTCGTCTTGTTGCCACTTATCTGACAAAGACAGGTCACAAGGCTACATACTGCAACCCGAGAGTGGCAGGACTCTTCCTTGAAACAGAGATCGGCGGCCACGTTAAGGTTCTTCCTGAATCCTACGACAACCTGGCAGAGCTTTCCCACCTTCGTGAGATCTGTGTCTTCCCTGGATTCTACGGATTCTCTAAAGACGGCGAGATCATTACCTTCTCCCGTGGTGGTTCAGATATTACCGGCGCAATCCTTGCTGCTGCACTCCATGCTTCCGTTTATGAGAACTGGACTGATGTCGACAATGTATTCGCTGTAAACCCGAATCTGGTCAAGGATCCTTTCCCGGTAACCGAAATCACCTACGATGAAATGCGTGAGCTTGCTTATGCAGGATTCCAGGTACTTCACGAAGAAGCACTTTACCCTGCTTTCGTACGCGGTATCCCAGTAAACATCAAGAACACCAACAATCCGTCCGGTAAGGGCACCATGATCGTAAGCAAGCGTACTCATTACGATTCACTCGTAACAGGTATTGCCGGCGAAAAGGGCTTCTGCGCACTCAACATGAGCAAGTACCTCATGAACCGCGAAGTTGGTTTCCTTGTAAAAGTACTGGCGATCATCGCTGATGAGGGTCTTTCCATCGAGCATATGCCTTCCGGAATCGATTCGGTTTCCATTATTCTCCGCTCTGCAGATTTCACACCGGAGAAAGAACGCCGCATCATTCAGAGAATCAGCCTCGAGCTCAATGTAGACAACATCTCCGTAAACCGCGACCTCGCCATTGTCATGATCGTCGGTGAAGCTATGGCAAATACAGTTGGTACAACAGCAAGAGCCGCTACTGCACTTTCCAAAGCCGGTATCAACCTCGAGCTCATTAACCAGGGCGCATCCGAGATCTCTGTCATGTTCGGCGTCCGCGAAGAATACTGCTCTTATGCGGTTAGAACGCTCTATAAAGAGTTCTTCGGCTAAAGAAAAGCTTATTAAAAGTAAAAGAAATCTCTCCGCGACTCAAACAGTTTTCTCTTCGAGAAAAACTCGTCGCTTGAGAGATTTCTTTTTGCATTTTATCTAATACTTTTTTCTCCTGTCCGAATGCCAGACTTCTCATCGGACGAGTGATAAAGCATGTATTCAATCACTATAACGATAAACTGCTCTCAAAGGCCTAGGATCTTCGGCAAACTTCGACCCACTGATTGTATAACACCATCCTATACGTACATGTCCATCACAATTTCCTTCTGCAGTCTTTAGCCTTTTTCCATCTCGTTCTAAAACAACAAACACATGACCTTCTTCTGTAAAACTGCCTATCTCCACTACATCACCAGGCCGAATCTGATCTACATCGTAAAAACTTTGATCAGACTCAATAGCAGAAGCGCCATGACAATAGTAGATATAATCCATGCAATAAGCCAAACATGCTGTATATCCATTAATCGGAAACAAATATGAATGAGTATTAATATCAAAAGCAACTCCATTTGCCCATCTCGGATCAGAAATGAACTCCGAAACGGAATGAAGGATCGGAAGAACCCTTCCTCTCTCAATTCCAAACTTTTGACAGATTTCTGTATATTCAGCTGAATCAGCAAAACACCTCAGGACATAGTGACGATCCACGCCACGTTTCAATATATCTGTCCAATAAACGAGGCCTTCTTTGTCTGCCTCTCTTCCCATGAAAGTCGTGTAAAGACGCGTAACATACTCTTCATTTGAAGTTTTAAATCCAAGAAATTCTTTTCCTTCAAAGAATTGCTGAGCAGCCTGGGCACCAGTCTGTTCAAGGTTAGTTAGCGCAAGCGACCAAAACTGCAATCCACCTTTTTCCGGATTTCTTCCAAGGCAACAGGTATATAATCTTGTAGCAAAATCGATAGCCGCCTGAGATGCATGTTCTGCTTTTGCTGTCGGAGCACCTGATTTAACTCCGTAATCCGCACAGATATTACACCATTCCGCTGAATCTATGAATCCTCGGATAACATCCTCCCTGCTCTTTGATTTATTCTTTAGCTCACCTACCCAGTATTTTTTTCCGGCTGATTCGGATTCGCGCCCGAAGAACGTTTTATACAAAGTCTCTACAAAATCTTCGATACTGAGTTTTCGGTTATTGAATTCGGCACTCGTAAGAAAGAACAAACCACAGTCTGCTCCAGTTTTATTACCATTTGTGATCTCGTTTACCCAGTACTTTTTTCCACCAAGTTCAGAATCACGATTGAGGGCTACAGTATACAGGCGTTCGACAAAATCCCCTATTGATCCGTCTTTGGGGAATGCGACCTGAATCTCACAATTGTAGTCAAAAGCCAAATAGAATTGCTGATCAATACCAACAGAGACGCAAAGAGAATAATACTGGCCATTATCCTTGTATTCAGCAACTGAGCATAAGTATTCCATTTGGGAACAATGATTAATTTGCATAGATTGAATTTTATTGTTGTAACATATAATCTGCATTAAAGCATCGTTGTTTTCCAACTTAAGACTCGTTAACTGATTATCCTGAACAAAAAGCTGTTTCAGTTTTGTATTCTTACTAAGATCTAGTTCTTTCAGATGATTATTATCACATTTAAGATAAGAAAGCTCAGTATTGCTGCTCAAATCAAGCGTGGTCAATTCATTGTGTGTACATATAAGACAATTTAGTGAAGTAAAATACTCGATACCTTTAAGCGAAGAAATCATACGATTTTCGCAGCTCATATATTCAATAATTGAAGTCTCATCATCAGATAACCAGCCATCACTATTGTCATCAAATTGCATTATGAACGTTCGAAAAGAACTATCCGGGAAATTATCAGCATTGATCTGGACTCCTTCTTCATCAGCTGCCCCAACACGACTCTCACAAATGAATGATTCATTCAAAGCAATCAGCGTACAAATTGAAACTAGAACAACAGACAATAATCGATTCTTCATAATTACCTCCACACCAGAAATGCATAGCACATATGAACGTCAATAGATACGTTCTGCTTCAAGAACATTCAAAGTCAATCGTATATTAATTGAAATGCATAGAGTGGATTAAAACCATCCATGCACACATTACTTTTCTAGATTATTGTTGCACCAATTCATTGCATCGTCAAACTTGTGAGATATTCAGAATTCTTGCGTTTCTGATTTGCTTTCAATTTTATCCACAAAAAACTGTCCCGCGCGATTCCGCAGGTACAAAGTACCGAGGACCAGCGCGGGACAGTCTTTTTCGGATAAAAGCAGTATCAGATCAGATCAGCAATATCTGGATTGATACCTGTCAATCCAACATATGCGCCGTCTTTTGCTTCTGATGCATCCTCGTGAGCCAAGAGCCACTTGTTGCATGCTGTCAGCCACTTATCTTCTTCAGTAGCAGGTGTCAGAGCCGGAACCGGACCATTTGTGCCCTTCGGCAGAACGATAACTACCTTAAAGCCGTCGCCCTTCTTAGCAGAGCATGGAGCATAGTGCAGAGATGTCTCGTAAACTTCAACGACCTGTCCTTTTTCAGCCTTGAAAGCCATGACCTTGGATGTGTCGAGCTTGCCATCGATGATATCGTCAGCCTTAGCCAGGAGCAGGATAAAATCGGTGGAACCGATGTTCAGCTCGCTATCACGGTGATACTCGAGGCAGTTGAGCTTAGTGTTGTGGCCGTTGCAGTAGCCGAGCTGGATCGGCATGCCGCCGTAAGCATTATTCTGAAGCTGACCGAAAGCCTTGGTATACTCCAGATCTGCGCAGCTCATTACGTATTCAACGCCTTCCGGAAGAGGGGTCTTCTCATCCAGAGCCTTGAGCAGATCAGATACATCGTAACCATCCAGAACCTTACCATAAGGTGCGAATTCTTTGTCCAAAACGCTGTAAATCTTCATGTCTTAATTCCTCCTTGGGAAAAATAATTACGCTCCCTCTATTGTACATAAAAGGAGCGTAAAATGAAATGCTTTTTCGAAATCGATTTCGAGTATTTGATTCAGATCAAATCAAACATTTGCCAGAGCCTGTTCGATATCGGCGATCAGATCTTCTTTGTTCTCGATACCTGTAGAGAAACGGATCAGATCCGGGCTTACACCTGCGGCCTTGAGTTCCTCATCGTTCATCTGACGATGTGTATGGGAAGCAGGATGCAATACGCATGTGCGGCAATCCGCAACGTGTGTACAGATTGCAGCAAGCTTAAGAGAATCCATAAACTTCACGCAAGCCTCTCTTCCACCCTTCACGCCGAAAGAAAGAACGCCACAAGTTCCGTTCGGCATGTACTTCTGTGCTTTTGCATATTCCTTATCACCAGGAAGACCCGGATAAGAAACCCAAGCGATCTTCGGATGCTTCTGCAGATACTCGGCAATTGCCAAAGCATTCTCACAGTGACGCGGCATACGAAGGTGCAGTGTCTCCAGGCCGATATTCAGAAGGAAAGCATTCATCGGACCCGGGATAGAGCCGAGGTCACGCATCAGCTGTGCGACAGCCTTCATAATGAAAGCAGACTTTCCGAAGCGGCCTGTATAGGATACACCGTGATAAGTCTCATCCGGTTCAACAAGTCCGGCAAACTTATCCGGATACTTAGCCCAGTCAAAAGTACCTGCATCAACAATGCATCCGCCGACGGATGTAGCATGACCATCCATATACTTTGTTGTAGAGTGGATAACGATATCGGCACCCCACTCGATCGGACGGCAGTTGATCGGAGTGGCAAATGTATTATCGATCATGAACGGAAGTCCGTTCTTATGAGCTGTATTGGCAAATGTCTCGATATCCAGAACATTCAAAGCAGGATTGGCAATCGTTTCACCAAATACAAGCTTGGTATTCGGACGGATCGCTGCCTGGATCTCTTCCTCAGTCGCATCAGGAGAAACAAATGTAGCATCGATGCCCATCTTCTTGATCGTGTGGGCAAACAGATTATAAGTACCACCATAGATCGCAGAAGAACATACGATATGATCACCTGCAGAACATACATTAAAGATCGCATAGAAATTCGCTGCCTGACCGGAAGAAGTCAGCATCGCAGCTACGCCACCCTCGAGCATACAGATCTTCGCTGCTACCAGGTCACTGGTAGGATTGGCAAGACGTGTATAGAAATAACCACTTTCTTCGAGGTCAAAAAGGCGCCCCATCTGCTCAGTTGAAGAATACTTCCAAGTAGTACTCTGCACGATAGGCATAACTCTGGACTCGCCGTTCTTCGGCTGATATGCGCCCTGAACACAATTGGTCTCAATACTGAATTTATTATCCATTTGAAAATCCTCCGTAGATCGCGGCCTCACTTTACCGCATAGATGGAATTATAGCACAAACCTTTCCGTTTTTCTCGCAAAAGATTGATTTTCTAAGGGAAATGTACTGGAACTGGCAGGCAGATAAAAAAAGAAAAAACCGGATCATTTCTGATCCGGTCTGGTGCACCTTCAGGGACTCGAACCCTGGGCCCACTGATTAAGAGTCAGTTGCTCTACCAACTGAGCTAAAGGTACATTTCGTTCTCGTTTCTCGCGAACGTTGATTATTATATCGATGATAAATTCGGTTGTCAACACTCTTTTTCAAATTATAGAAAAAATCTGAAATAAAAAGAGAAAAATATCGACCCATCCCATCAAACAGCTATACGCATTCCAGCAGAGCATTCTTTTTCAAGTGCTCTGCACTGTAATCACATGCTACTTGCCACTTGTTCCGCTTTCTCAGAAACGATCGCGGTCGCCTCTTCCACAGTGAGTTCCCCGCTAGCGATAAACCATTGCACGTATTCATCACTATGCATGTACTCCTGACGGAGACTCAGATAGGCAAACCTGTTGATATAATAATCCCCGCCCAACAGAAAGATAAAGTCCGGATCTTCGGTTTTTAACCATTTGTCTGGATTCGCATGAAAAGCAAACGAATCTGAAACCTTGATCTTCCCGATGAATTCGCCATCCTGGATACGACGCACGGCTTCTAAAAACGCCGTTTTCACCAGCTGTGCCTTAGCTTCACTTTCACCCTCATGATTCTTCAAAGCCTGGATCCATGCCCACGCAGTTTCCGAAATAAAAGCAGGATCCGACAACACCTGATCAAAACAGCCGGACAAGTCCGGATAGGAGAAATCCACATATACAGCATAGTTTGAATGATCCGAAGTCATCGCCCTGCGCACAGTGTAGGTCGAATTCTGGAAGAATGCAGAAAAGACATCTTTATCCTCATCATAAGTTGGATAAAGAACTTGATCTCGTTCGAGACCGAACGTCTTGCAGACCTCTTCCACGTCCCCGCTTACCAATGTTTCCATATATCCGTTGACGATCTCGGTCAATTCATCGTTCGCAGTAAGTCTTTGGGTTTCCGGATCAATCGAGGAACTCTCTTCCAAAGTCGGTTCTATAGTGGTCGTAGTCGAACTGATCCTGGACAGACTTTTATCGAGGCTGCCACAAGAAACCGCAAACAACAATGTGGTCACGATCATGACCGAAAGTGTGGTACGACACAAAGAACAGGCACGCATTTTCATACACCAGTGCTTTTCGCAAGATCAGCCGTAGATGAATTCTTCACCATTTGCACGAATTACGACCTGATTCTCAGATCCTTCCGGGAGTGCCTCAACACGTCCGACAATACGGGACTCGATATTGTACTTGCCGGCAATGGCCATGATTTCTTCTGCGACGCTTTCGTCACAATAGAACTCAATACGATGGCCGCAGTTAAATACCTGGTACATCTCTTTCATCGGGATCTCGCCAGACTCATAGATCGCCTGGAAGATCGGCGGGAAAGCAAACAGATTGTCCTTGATAATGCGGATATTCTTACCGAAATCGCGGCACTTAGCCTGTCCGCCACCAGTGCAGTGGATGATACCGGAAATAGAATCACGACACTTCTCCAACACATCGCGGATGACCGGCAGATAAGTACGTGTCGGAGAAAGGATCGCCTCGGCAACAGTCTGATCGCTGTTCGGAAGCTTGTCACTCAGACGGAACTTACCGCAATATACTTTATCTTCCGGAATTGTTTCAGAAACAGACTCCGGATACTCACGCAGATAATCTTTGCAAAGAAGCATGTGTCTGGCAGCAGTCAGGCCATTGGAAGAAACACCTGAATTATAGGAATCTTCATATGTCGCCTGTCCAAAAGAAGCCAGTCCGACGATGACATGACCAGGCTTAATGTTCGCCGCGTTGATTACATTCTTTCTCGCAACACGGGTTACGATAGTTGAATCCACGATCAATGTACGGACCAGATCGCCGACATCCGCTGTCTCACCACCGCACATGGAAAGATCGAATCCCATATCCTGGAGTTTTCCGACGATATCGTTATAACCTTCAATAACGGCAGCAATACACTTGCCATCAACACGATGCGCGTTTCGACCGATCGTATTGGAAAGGGATAACTTCTCGATCGCACCTACACAAGCCAGGTCATCTGTATTCATGACTAGAGAATCCTGTGCGATACCCTTGAACCACTTCAGATCTCCTGTTTCGCGATAGGCAATATACGCAACGGAAGATTTGGTTCCGGCTCCGTCAGCATGGATTGCCGTACAATAATCCGGGTCACCTCCCAGATCCTCGATCAATTTGCAAAAAGCACCAGGAAAAACACCTTTATCCTGATTGGCTACAGCCTTCTTAACATCATCTTTCGTTGGAGAAACACCGCGACTAAGATACGATTCTGCCATGTCATTATCCTTCTTTCTTTATTTCATCTTTCGCCGGTTTCCCGACGGATCTTACACAATAACATTTTCTGAGTTGGACCGTAAGCCGGGTTCTGTCTATGATGATCATCTATCTAGACCGGAAATCTCGTTCCGGCTCAAGCCGCCTCCTTGAGACCTGCGGACCACAGTTAACATCTCCCACGGCGTTGCTCCAGGTGGGGTTTACAAAGCCGATATGTTACCATACCGCTGGTGAGCTCTTACCTCGCCTTTTCATCCTTGCCATGTTCCGAAAAACACGGCGGTTTTCTTTTCTGTTGCACTTTCCTTAAAGTTGCCTTCACCGGGAACTGCCCGGCACCCTTGTCCTACGGAGCCCGGACTTTCCTCATGCACGGCCTTTCGGCACTCGTGCCCGCGATCATCTGGTCCAGCTCAGAAAACATACATATTATAATCGAACGAAGTATTTACTTCTAGCACTTTTTTCACCATTTATGCCCATAAAAGATACTGACAGGCAAATTCGGCAATTTGTGCAAAAGCTGCTCCTTTACGCTTGGCAATACTATGCGTTCAGTCACTTCATGTCCGCAGATAATTGCCGGGATTTCCAGTTCCTCCAGTTCCAGCATATGGTGATGCTTCATTTCTCCGGTAACAATGCAGTCGATTCCTGCATTCTTAAGAAATGGTATTGCGTCTTCGTCAAAAGCACCGCCCTGCACAAACACACGTGAAATCCTGCAATCTTTGTCCGTGTTCAGGATAAAACCCGTCGCCCCGAGCTTTTCTTTCACATCCTCGGCAAAATCCCGAAGCGATTTGGGGCCTTCTTTGATTACTCCGACAAGGCCAACCTCGACGCTATCCACAAGTTCTGTTTCAGAAACGCCGATCACACCAGCAAGAGCCTGGTTTACGCCTTTTTCTGCCTTATCCAGATTTGTATGGGCAGCAAAAAGCGAAATGTCATTCTTAATAAGATCACGGATGATCTTCCCCTTAGAAGTCTGAAAATCAATTTCACGAACAGGTGCGAAGAACAGAGGATGATGCGAAATGATCAAGTTTGCACCCACGTTAACTGCTTCCTGAACCGAACCCGAAACAGCATCCAGCGTTAACAGCACGCCTTCTACCGGCTCGCTCACATCTCCCACCATCAGGCCGACATGATCCCATTCACACGCGATGCTCATCGGTGCAATCTCTTCCATTGCCGAAATGACATCCGAAACTAAATATCCGTTCTTCATAATAATGCCTCCCAGTTCTCTACTACTGCCTTGCACCGGGAATCCCCGAGTGCCTGCTTTTCCATGAGCTTCCGCTGATGTTCCATGTACTCTTCAAATCGTTCCGGCTTCGCAGAAAGAATATATGGTCCGAGGAAAAGCTCTGCATCCGTGAGTTTATGCACTTTCTCAGACATCTTTGCACGGATCACCACATAATAGTGTCCTCTGTCCAGGACGATGGCTTCCTTTTCAATTTCAATGCTATTCTCCTGAAGGAATGTACGCAGTTCATAGAAAGATCGCTGAGGCTGCAATACCAGCGTTGTATCCAAAGGAAACTTTTCATGCATTTCCAGATAATCAGAAAGGATCTTCCTAATCTCTAAGCCTCCCATTCCGGCAATTACGACCGTTGTCCGATCAACGATCTCTATTCCGGTAAGTCCGTCCGTACAAACCGCCTGGCTCACTTCACTGAAACCACACAAACGAAGAAAACTCTCCGTCCGTTTCGCCGGCGCTTCGTGAATATCCGTAGCAATCAGGCGAGGACAGATTTCGTTACTTAAGCACCATGCCCCCAATTTTCCATGATCGGAACCAACATCGATCACAAGATCCGATGCCGGGATCAGGGATGCCACAGTACTTAACCGTGAAGAAAGGATGTCCTGTGCATCAGCCATTTTGTTTCCTCATTTTCTGTTTCAAAAACTGCAGGTATTCTAATGTCTGTCGGAACGAATTCTCGGTAGCCACACGATCTTCCCCGTCAGGCATGATATCCAGACGCTTCGCCAGTTCATCCTTTTGCTTGGTATACAGATTCAAACGGACAAGATACAGATAATGCAGCGTATTCTTCATCAGTTCCTGCGCATCTTTTCCATACTCCACACTGAGAAGCGCCTCCGAAAAAGTATCTTTCGCCGCTCTACGGTTGAGCATCAGATTCTCACACGCAAGGAGAAGCCGGTTCGCATCAAGCTGCCCTTTTTCCAAGACAGGCTGCACTTCCTGTGCGATCGTACGCATCGTCCCCATCGAAAAATCGGTGATCAACGGCTTATCCTTATAAAGATCGACAAACTGGGCATAATTCTCCCCCAGTGCCGAGAGAAGGCACATCAGCACCAGTTCTTCACGTGTCGCCGTCTCGCCCACCTGGGTCTGCGGCAGCATCGAAGTCTGTCTCTCCACATCTTTCTGTGAACGGGTGATCGCCTCCTGATGACTCTTGGTCGAGAGCTTCCCGACTTCAGACATGACCGAAGCTGTGGAAACGCCCAGTATCTGGGCTGCCTGATTCGCCGCCCGCTCGCGGAGGATCATGTTATCCTCCCACGAAAGATAAGTGGATACCAACTGCTGGAAAAGAACTGAATCGAAGCTTCCACTTTCCATACTTTGGATCCGCGCGGACTCGACAAGATAATCCAGGACCGGCATCGCGTTTGCCACGACCTCGGCAAACTTATCTTTTCCAAAAGCACGGATATACTCATCCGGATCCTTTCCGTCAGGAACCTTCGCCACACGGACTTTCGTCGTCATGCCTGTGTGCTTTTTCTTCCGCTCAAAAAGCATCTTCAACCCACGAACAGCCGCATTCTGGCCGGCACGGTCAGAGTCATAAAACAGTACTACTTCCTCGCAGTATCTTTCGAGAAGATCAAGCTGTCTCTCGGTCAGCGCTGTACCAAGCGAAGCAACGGCATTCGTCACTCCTGCCTGATGCATGGAGATGACATCCATATATCCTTCCACGACAATGATCTGCTTCATCTTTGCGGATTTAGCAAAATTCAGGGCATAGAGATTTCTTTGCTTTGAGTATACCAGGGTTTCCGGGGAATTTACGTATTTCGGCTGTCCATCGCCGATGATACGCCCACCGAAGGCAATCAGTTCTCCCATCGCATTAAATATCGGGAACATCAGTCTTCCACGGAAAAGATCAAATGTCTTGCCATTCTTATTCACAAAAAGACCCGACTGGGAAATCTCGTTCTGTGTAAACTTTTTGGACACCAGATGATTATATAAACCATTCCATTCATTCGGCGCGTATCCCAAGCCGAATTTCGTTGCCGTCTTAGGTGTGATCTGTCTCTTCGTCAGGTAAGCCTTCGCTTCGTTACCTTTTTCCGAACGGAAACACGAATAATAGTATCTCGCCGCCTCAAGAAGCACTTCTTTGATCCGTTTTCTCTGATACTCCTGCTTCCTGTAGTTATCGTCATCCGGTTCCGGAATCTTGACACCGGCTTTCTCAGCCAGATATTTCAGCGCTTCAACATAAGACAGGTGTTCCACTTCCATAATGAAATTGACGACATTACCACCCTTATGGCAGCCGAAACAATAATAGATCTGCTTATTGGTGGAAACTGAAAAAGAAGGCGTATCTTCCGAATGAAAAGGACAGAGGCCGAACTGGTTCTGTCCGGACGACTTCGTAAACTGCACATATTGTCCCACAATAGACACGATGTCACTGCGAGAAAGGATCTCTTCCACTACTTCGTTCGGGATTCCACCACGGCCGTTACTCATTTTTCGCCTTCCTTTTCCGATTATGCTTTCCCACTATTTCTGAAGGAAAGAATACCTGTTTATTTTATCATAGGAACAACACAAAATCACTTTACTTGCTGAACGCAAAACGGAGCAAACCCGTTGCGGGTCTGCTCCATCTCATATCATCTAATCTAATATCAAACTAAAAATACGTACTTTCGCGTATTACTCTTCAGAAGTGGTTGTCTCTTCTTCTGTAGCAGCAGCTTCAGGAGCCGCTTCTTTTGAAGACTCCTTAGACTCGATCTTCTCGGTCTTTTCTGTCTTCTCAGCATTAGCCTTATGCTCATCGCGTCCGACAACATTATTGATAGCCGACTTCTTAAAGGTAACCAGAGTATTGGCAGCACTTGTCATGATCGTAACTTCATCATCCTTGATATTGGCAACATAGCCACAAAGACCACCAATTGTAATGATGCGGTCACCCACACGCATCGAGTCTACTTTTGCTTTGAGTTCTTTCTCTTTCTTTCTCTGCGGGCGGAGTGCGATCACATACCAGAAAATGATAAATACCGCGAAAATGGCGAGCATGATCAAAGTACTCGGGCCTTGTGCGGTCTCCTCAGGCGCCGCATCCAACATAAAACGAATCATTCTTCTTCCTCCAATATATTATTTATTCAGAACCCGGCCATCAACCGAGCATAGCCTGCATATCATACATGCCAGGACCTTTTCCAAGCATGAACTTCGCCGCTGCAACCGCGCCGCGGCCGAAAACATTTCTTGTCTGTGCGGAATGGGAGATCGTAAGGATCTCTTCTCCACCGATAAACATGACCTTGTGTTCACCGACGATATTTCCGCCACGGATCGAGTGGATCCCCAGTTCTTTCTTCTCGCGCTTCTGTCTCTTAGACTGACGCTCATAAACATATTCCAACTGGTTGTCCACAGATTCATTCATGGCATCTGCGATCATAAGCGCTGTTCCGGAAGGCGCATCAAGCTTCTTATTGTGATGCTCCTCGACCAGTTCAATATCAAAGTCCGGATAAAGCTTTGCTGCCGCTTCGCGTACCAGTTTGATCAACACATTAATACCCAGCGACATATTTCCGGAATAGAACACACCAACTTTCTTGGACAAAGCCTCAAGCTCCGTCTTCTGCTCATCGGAAAGTCCCGTCGTGCACATAACGATCGGAATATTTCTCTTTTCAGCAAATTCGGTTATCTTGGCAAAAGCACTGACGTGTGAAAAATCGATGATCACATCTACTTCTTCCTTGCAATCCATTGGATCCTTGTAAATCGGGAAAGTAGAATTCGGATTCTCTACTACATCAGAACCGGCTACAATGACAGTATCATCGTACTCTGCGCACATTTCCGT
The DNA here is from genome assembly GCA_017545245.1 of Clostridiales bacterium. GTDB lineage: Bacteria > Bacillota > Clostridia > Saccharofermentanales > Saccharofermentanaceae > Scatonaster. The sequence continues at coordinate 40,904 of JAFWPB010000060.1, read as the reverse complement.
GATTACACGGCCCATGCGGCCCATGCATCCACTCAAAAACACTCTAACTTCAGACATACCATGCGCCTCCCTTATGCCTTCGGATGGAAGGAAAGATCGTACTGCTTCAAAACAGCAGCAAGCTTTTCTCTACCCTCATCACTCATCTCACAGAGCGGCATACGGCAGGAACCGATATCCCAACCGAGAATATTCAGTGCTTCCTTGACCGGGATCGGACTTACATCCGAGAACAGTGCTTTTACAAGCGGAACAATGTCTGCCTGCAACTTAGCCGCACCGGCAACATCACCATCCAGGAACTTCATGACCATATCATGCATCGTTTCCGGAACAATGTGAGAAGCTACGGAAATAACACCCTTACCACCCATAGACAGAAGCGGAACGACCAGTCCGTCCTCACCGGAATAAAGCAGGAAGTTATCGCCACAGAGATTCACGGTCTCCGGAATCTGATTAATGTTGCACTCCTTGACACCGATAATGTTATCGATCTCGGAAAGTCTCTTATACGTAGCAGGAGCAATATTGAGGTTCGTTCTCGACGGAACATTGTAGACGATGATTGGGAGATCCGTTGCTTCGGCTGTGGCCTTGAAGTGACGATAGAGACCTTCCTGGGAAGTCTTGTTGTAGTAAGGAGTTACGACCAGAAGTGCATCTGCACCGATCGCTGTTGCCTCCTTCGCAAGCTTCACACCGTGAACAGTATCATTACTTCCCGTTCCGGCAATGACCGGAACACGTCCGTCAACATATTCCACGACCTCACGGATCGTAGCAAGATGCTCTTCATCCGGCATCGTTGCGCACTCACCTGTTGTCGCACAAGCAACGATCGCGTCTGTCTTATGTGCCAAATGGAAGTCGATCAGAGCCTTCAGTTTTTTCGTATCTACACCTCCTTCGTTAAAAGGTGTCACCAGGGCTACAGCAGAGCCCGTAAAAACCGGCTTCTTCATAAACATGCCTCCATTTCTTTCTCAAATTTTATTAGGAATTACAGCCTTAGAAGGCAGTAAAAACCTCATAAAATCATACCACCTACTATACACAAACGTCAATTGCTATTATAATATGAGGCTATGAAAACGAGCGATTTTTACTATGATCTACCTGAAGAACTGATTGCCCAGCACCCGCTTTCCGACCGTTCAAGTTCAAGACTCATGACTTTGGATGGTAAGTCAGGTGCGGTTTCACATATGCATTTTTCCGATCTGCCAACTCTTCTGCATAAAGGAGATGTCCTGGTCATCAACAATACGAAAGTCATTCCTGCACGTCTTTTAGGCGTCCGCAGCGACACGGGATCGGCCATTGAGCTTCTGCTTCTTCGCCGTATCGATGAGAATCATTGGGAAACACTGGCCCGCCCAGGCAAGAAGATCAGACCCGGAAAAAGAATGACGTTCATCCCCGGGAAACTTGAAGCCGAGTGCGAAGAAGTTCTGGAAGATGGTAACCGTATCATCCGTTTCGATTTTCAGGGAATCTGGGAAGAAATTCTGGACGAAGCCGGCACCATGCCGCTTCCGCCCTATATTCACGAACAACTCGAAGACCAGACACGCTATCAGACTGTCTATGCGAAAGAAACCGGTTCAGCAGCAGCTCCGACGGCAGGTCTTCATTTTACACCTGCACTTCTTGATGAACTTCGTAATATGGGCGTCGAGATCTGTGAGATCACCTTACATGTAGGCTTAGGCACATTCCGGCCGGTCAAGGTCGATGATATTTCCGACCATCACATGCATAGTGAGTGGTATGAGTTAGATGAGAAAGCTTCTTCTATTCTTAGGAAAGCCCGCCGTGAGAACCGGCGCGTCATCGCTGTCGGTACGACAAGCTGCCGGACATTGGAAACCGTTGCTTCGAAAGATCCATCTATGAAGCCATCTTCCGGATGGACCGATATCTTCATCTACCCAGGTGTAGATTTCCACTGTATTGATGGTTTGATCACAAACTTCCATCTGCCGGAATCCACCCTGATCATGCTCGTTTCTGCTTTTGCCGGAAAAGAACATGTACTGAACGCGTATAAAACAGCGGTATCTGAAAAGTACCGTTTCTTCAGTTTCGGTGATGCAATGTTCATCACACCTGAAAAGCCACGTATCCACAGTCCTCTGGAGGAAGAAGAATGAGCAAATATCCTGTTTACTATGAACATATCCACACCTGCAAACAATCCGGTGCGCGTCTTGGCCGCGTCCATACTCCGCACGGTTCTTTTATGACGCCGCAGTTCATGCCGGTTGGCACGCAGGCCACGATCAAAGGTATGGCTCCGGAAGAAGTGGAAGAAATGGGTGCAAGGATCATTCTTTCAAACACCTATCATTTATGGATGAGGCCGGGAAATGAAATCGTCAGAAAAGCCGGCGGACTCCATAAGTTCATGAACTGGAAGCATTCGATCCTTACAGACAGCGGTGGATTCCAGGTCTTCTCTCTTGCCCGTCCAAAGGACATCAAAGAGGAAGGCGTTCACTTTAAATCCCATATCGATGGTTCTGCCCACCTTCTGACACCGGAACTCTCTATGGAGATCCAGAACGATCTTGGTTCAGATATCATCATGGCTTTCGACGAATGCTGCCCTTGGCCAAGCGAACACAGATATGCAAAAAAATCACTTGAGCGCACGACACGCTGGCTTGAACGCTGCATTCAGGCACATAAAAAACCGGAAGAGCAAGCGCTTTTCGGTATCATACAAGGATCCTGTTATGCAGACTTGAGAAAGCAAAGTGCGAAAGAGATCACTTCTTTCGATCTTCCAGGTTATGCTATCGGCGGACTTTCTGTTGGTGAGCCGGCAGAACTGATGTATGAGATGCTGGAAGAAACCGTTCCGCTCATGCCGGAAGACAAGCCGCGTTATCTCATGGGTGTCGGTACGCCGGATTATCTTATCGAAGGTGCAATCCGAGGTATCGATATGTTTGACTGCGTTCTTCCCACACGTATCGGACGAAATGGAACGGTTCTCACGCATGACGGCCGTCTTATCGTAAGAGATAAGAAAAGCGCAGAAGATTTCCGTCCGATCGAAGAAGACTGTGACTGCTATGCATGCCGGAACTATAGCCGCGCGTACATCCGCCATCTCCTGAAAGCCGGCGAGATGTTCGGTCTGAGACTGTGCTCCTACCATAATATCCATTTCCTTATCCATCTTATGGAAGAAGTCAGAACCGCAATCGCAGAAGACCGTCTTCTCGACTTCCGCGACGAATTCTATGCAAGATACTATAAGAAGTGATCAGTTGGAAAGCGACATCACGGCTAACGTATAGGCCAGTGTAACTTTTTCAAGCGAATCATCATCACAGACCGCTATCACACCATAGTACTGTCCGCCTAACTTCATGGCACATGCCGTACAGTTCAGATCCTCACCATCTTTCTGGACCGTGTAATTCCGGACACGGATATCCAGATCTGTACGCACGATCGGGGTGACTGCCGTATATCCGCCAACGGAGAAGCCGATCGCCTGCTCCATTGTTTTACATGCCGATGTGATGGAACTCTGCTTTCCGAGATTCACTATACGGATCAGATTCTTCTCCGGATTCGATTCAGAAATCGCAATATCCGTACAAGTCAGTGAATTTGCCACTGTTCCCTGCTGGATCGAAGCCACGTCATCCTTTTTATACAAGAATTCGAAAGACGGGGTCAGATCAGATTCATACAATTCATATGAACTCTTTTTTGTCGTGTCTTCTGCAAAGCTTCCGAGAATCTGCTGTAATTCATCCCAGTCATCACTGGAATACATGCCTTTATCGTCCAGCGGCATGACAGCACAATTCAGGAAGACACCTTCTTTTTCTTTGGATTCCGTCGCCATGAACGTAACGTCGACCTTTTCTCCATTTAAGACAGCATTGGCATCAACCATCACGCTATAACAATCATTAGAGAGATGGATGAACCCATAATCAGTAGATTTCAACGAAAAATCCTTCAAATCAAATTCGTTGTCTACATACTGTTCAACAAACGTTCTGCTTAATGCAACAAAATCGCTCAAAGAAGAAATCCTGTCGTAGCCGTAATGCGTTAGGAAATCAGTATATACAACACACTTGCCATCGTCACGCTTCAGAATATAGAGGCCCTCATCGCTCTCAAAGTTATAGTTTTTCGGCGCCGAAATCATGAACATACGCGTCTGGTCCGTATAATCCCGCCAGTCTCCCTCTTCAAAAATCGAGGGATCCGCATATTCAGTCGGCTCGGTCGTTGTCTCCGTTGTTGCCTCCGTAGTCGTGGTCCTTCTCGGTCTCTTTGTCGTTTCTTCCGTCTCTCCGCCCAGGTATCCGTTCTGATACAGGAAAATACCTGTCGGCACACCTGCACCGACCAAAGCAATCAATGCAGCAACGATATACGTGACAGGACGCTTCCAAATACTCTTCTTCACCTTCGGAGGCTGAACCGTCTGTCTTTCTGTCTGAAGAGCCTGTGCCTGGGCAGGATTCAGGATCGATGGCGAGATTACCTTCTGCCCCGCCTGTGCCTGGGCCTGAGCCTGTGCCTGCGGCATACCTTGCTGGACTTGCGCAGGAACCTGCTGCGGTGCCTGTTGTCCCGGAACGCCCTGAGCGGAAACAGCTGGTACTTCTTCTACCATAGCAACTGTCTTGCCCTCAACCATATTGCCTTCCATGACCGAACCGGCATTAGGCAGTTCCGTACTTGGCGTTCCGCTCATTACGTCAGTTACAGCAGAATACGTAATCGGAGCAACTGCTTTTCTTCCTGTTAATGCTTCGGAAAAAGAACTCATGTCCGGGAATCTTTCGGAAGCATTGACGGCAAGTGCTTTCATCAAAGCATCGTTCGCATGCTGTGGAATCTGCACACCAAGCTGAAGCGGGGAAACAAGCGTATCCGTATGGACACGTTCGATGGCATCCGGCGGCATAACACCTGTCATGACCAGATACATCGTCGCTGCAAGGGCATACTCATCTGACCAAGGGCCCTGATTACCATGTTTTCTATATTGTTCTTCCGGAGCAAATCCATGCTTGAGAATGATCGATTTGCTCTTCTCTGTATCGATTGCCAGTCTTGCCGCGCCAAAGTCCAGAAGTCGTGTTGAACCGTTCTTCATCACAACAATATTGTCAGGACTGATATCACGATGCAAAAGATTGTGCGCATGAACATGTGCAAGAGAATCGATGATTGGAAGCGTAAGCTGCAGTGTCTCTTCATAGGAAAGCTTACCACCGCGCATCTGCGTATATTTCATCAGATCGACGCCTTCAATATACTCCATGACAAAGTAAGCGGTATTATTTTCACGGAAATAATCCTGCACGGTTACGATATTCGGAACATCACGGAGCTTGGCAAGAAGTCTTGCTTCTTCAAGGAATCTGGACGCACCGGAATCAAACTTCGGCTGTTCATCCGGAGAACTGACTGTCATCGTATATCTGTCAGAATCACGAAGCGCTATACCTGATGGCAGGAACTCCTTGATCGCCACACAGATTTCCAGCGTCATATCGAAAGCAAGGTAGGTCACACCAAAGCCGCCCACACCTAGTACACGGCCGGTCAGATACCGTCCATTCAGAATCGTTCCGATCGGGAGAGCAACGAAAGGATGCTTCACCGTTGCAAGATCGAATCCACAACGTGGACATGGTCCTTGTCCGTTATGAGCATTAAAACATCCAAAGCACAGATTCTTCGTATCCATTCTGTCAACCCGCCATTCTCTTATAAGTGATCAGCGTCATATTGTCGCCTTTGAGCCGGCCACGCTGCGAAGCACGCAAAAGCATTTTGCGTGCCCAGTCTTTTGCATTAACTGATTTGATCATGTCGATCATCATCTCGGTTTCGTACACATTCTCCCAAAAACCGTCTGTACAAACAAGTATTCCATCCTGATCGTTAAATGAAAACTCCTCCACATGCGGCACGATTTCATCCTTCTGCCCCACGCAGATATTCATACCTGTCCGGTTTTCGATCTCACGGATCGCTTCATAATCACATTCCCCACGTTCAAACATCTGGTATGCCATCGTATCGTCATGAGAATGATGTGCCAGTTTCCCTTCGGAGAAATGATAAATATGTGAATCACCAACATTCGCCCAGGAGCAGATTCCATCTTTTATCCGTACCACGCAGATCGTGGCTCCGGCACGACGCAATGCTACCTGGTCAAACTGCATTTCACGGAACTTCTTATTCGCCGTAATACAAGCCTGCGCCGGAGTCTCCCCTTCGATCAACGCCGCGATCGCAAGATCCCCAATGATCTTCGACGCTTCATCACCGGAAGGCAGACCATTCAAGCCATCGCAAACAACCATCAGGATCTGATCATTGTGCTCAATAAACTGATGGTAGTCGCAATTCGGCTCATGCCCGCACTTGTTTGTGTACGAATAAAAATCCATGATTATTCTTCTCTTTCTATACGGAATTCGTTCGCCTTATCGGCCAGGGCAAACGTAGAGCCGGGAGCGATCTGCTCCGGAACGCCCTTCGTCAGTTTTCTTCCGTCAGCAAGATAAGTACCGTAAGTTGATCCATTATCTGTAAGAACAAAATTCTTGGTTCTTGCATCGAAATATACAGAGCAATGGTTGGAACTGATACCCGGGGTATTCTCCGGGAAAACGAACGTGCAGGTATTCTTGTCGCGTCCGAAAGTCATCGTATGACCGGTAATCTCAAATCTTTGTCCGGCATAAAGACCTTTTGTACAGTAAAGGATCGACTTCTTTCCATCATCCTGTTCGCCAACCATGACGACTTTCTTATTTCCTACGATCGCCAGAATAAGAAGAATAACGGCACAAAGAGCGGCACCGCCCGCAAAGGCAAAGCACTTGATTTTCTCTGTATTCGCTTCCTCTTCCTTCTTGGACAATTCGGACTTCTTTTTACCGGATTTTTTTGAGTCAGCAGATTCACTCTTAATGTAATCATCACTAGTTGTGTAATCGATATCTTCTTTATCAAGAATCTTTGTGATCTCGTTACTTGAAATGGAGAAGTTAACGTTTTCAGAGTCTTCACGGCCCTCCGTGTTCATACCGATCAAGAAACCATTCTCATCGAAAAGCGGTCCGCCCGAGTTACCATGAGTGATAAACGCATCAATCTGGAATGACTTGTAGGACTTACCTGCAGGAGAAACATTTACTTTACCGATAACACCGGCTGTAACTGTCTGGCTGGCAATATCCGCAGCAAAATTCGTATCAAGGTCATTGGCCTTATCCGGATAACCGATGGCAACACACTTATCACCAGCATTAACTTCATCAGAGTCACGGATCACTACAGGCGTACGATCAGAAGTAGGCTTGGAAAGCTTGAGGATCGCCATATCCAGTTTCTTATCATACTGATAGAAAATAACTTCTGCAGGCTTGTAATCGTTCTTTCCGAAATATACACGAACTTCGAATGAATCATCCTTTTCAAGATAAGAAACAACATGACCATTCGTTACGATGTACTCAGCCTTATCTCCGGGTTCACCAACCACATATCCGGAGCCGTATCCGCCGGCCATATCTGATTCTCGGATACACATGACAAATACGACCGACTCCTGGTTTTCAGAAGTTGAAATGCTTACACCCTGTGTATCTTTGAGCAAGGAAAGGCGTGTCACTTCCTTATCTGCTTCTTTCCACTTGTCATAGGACAAATAGGACAAAAAACCACAACCAGCGATGCCCAACGCCAACAGTATCATGATAATTCTTCTAACCCACTTCATTTGAAACCTCCACCCTTTTGATTGAAAAAATGATTGCAGTATAGTTATCTTGATATCTCTTATTTTTCTCCATTATACTCTTTTCAAGAATTTCCGCGCATTCTGCCGGCGAGTGGGACATCGCCTCACGGATCTCATCGAAAGACAGAGTATCTGAAATACCATCAGAACAAAGAAGATATGTATCTCCATCCATTACCTGCCACGGCGTGATCGAATAGTCAGGATCAGCATGCTGTGCACCCATAAACTCCGTCAAAGCCGGCGCATCAGGATTTCCTTCGATCTGCTCCATCGCAAGAGCATCGTCCACCACCTTCATAAGAAGGTGATTTCCATATTCCTGTCTTTGATTCATCGCATAGATACGACCGCCTCGGTAAAGAAGCAGATCACTGTCTCCGACTGAAGCAAACCAAAGCTTATCGTCTTTCAAATATGTGATGATCAGCGTTGTACCGCCACGACCACTATACTGGGAATAGATCTCCGCAGAAAGAGAATCGATGATCCAGCCTTCTTTGAGCGCATCAAAAGAATACGGAAACTCTTTGATCACGTCCGCTACCAGCTTATTGGAAATCACCGCACCGGAATCCAGACCACCCATACCATCGCAAAGAACGGCTAGAAAACCTTTATCTTTCCACTTGTTATTGGGCGAGAATCCAAAAGCATCCTGCTGTTCTTCTCTTTCTCCAATTCCCTGACAATTGCCGATTTCAATCTCAAACAGGCCATTGCTCATCTTTGTGCCTGTGGAATGATCAGCCATGCTCGGCACAACCACCTTTCCCTTTTTCCGTTTCAAAACCAGAATAACCAGGATCACGGCGATAACCAGCACTAGGACAAGAGCACACAAAATCCCCCAATGATGAAGAAAATCCTTCGCTTTCTCCATATTTAAAGATGCAAGAACTGTTTCCATTACCATGCAAACTTCTCACTGCAGACTGGAATGAACAGAAGTCTTGTCTGACCGATACCCACGATATCGTAAAGTTTCAGAGTCTGCTCCTGGGAAATAAACTCGCCATTTACAGATACTTTCTTCTCCGCATCGCCTGGAGCAACAGTATAAGTCAGTGTTTCTTTGGCATAACGGATAATCGCATGCGGGTTACGCGATACAGACGGATCTCTGAAAAGCGAAATCTCATAATTCTTCTGACGGCCGATGATCGCCTTATTCTCCTGGAATACAAAGCTTGCACCTGTCATAGGACCATCTATACATACGAAAAAAGCTCTTGCGTGCAGCCTCGGCAGATAATCCATATCGGATTCTGTCATTGCTACAGTCGCATGAGGATCAGCCGGAGCTTGAGGAACTACCGGAACCACAGGAACTTCGGAAACTACCGATTCAGCTGGTGTTTCAGCCACTTCAGGTTGAACTGGTGTTTCAACAGCAGCAGGTTCAACAGGTTTCTCGGTTACTGGTGTTTCAACCGGTGCCTCGAATACTGCAGGTTCAGCAGGAACCTCAGGTACAGCAGGTTCAACCGGTGTTTCGGCTTCAACCGGAGCCACAGGCGTTTCGGCAACAGCAGGCTCAGCCTGAACCTCAGGTGCTGCAGGTGCCGGAGAAGCAAACGGTGATGCCGGAGCCGGTGGCATGCCCGGAACCATACCAGGCATCATACCCGGAACAGGTCCACCCGGGAAACCAAAAGATGCAAATGCCGCTGCCTCAGCAGCCATCGGTGCTGCACCTTGTTGCTCTACAGGGAAAGTTGCACCCACATCAGAAGGTGTTGGTGTCGGATTCTCTTTTACTCCCAGCCCCGAAACGGCATAAGGACGATCGTAGACTGGTTCATTTACAGGAATCGGTGTCGGGTTTTCTTTCACACCCAATCCGGTTACCTGATAAGGACGCATGAACGACTCAGGATCAGAGGAAAGATCCGGAGCATTGTTAACTTGTGCAGCAGAAGCATCCGCTGTTTCTTGCGGAGCAGGTGCGGCCGCAAAAGGAGCTGGGCTGGAAACTGCTGTTTCAACTGGAGCGGCCTGTACTGCTGGAGCGGCAGGAACTTCCACCGCAGTCGGAGCGGCCGGTGCAGGTTGTGCAGCAGGTGCACTTGCAGCTATTGGTGCAACAGCAGCAGCCGGAGCAAATTCGGGAAGACCGGAAGGCGAAAGCTGTTCCGTGATCGATACAGTCTTATTTACATGAGGATAATTATCCTCGAATCCATCGATTGCGACAGTCTTGCTGATCTGTGGAGCAGTATCCATTCCCTCAATAGCAACAGTCTTTCCACAAGATGGTTTCGGAATCTCCATAGCTGGAGCAATAGGAGGTATAACACTCCTTTGTTGACTGGCGATCTGATTGCAGTATGGGCAACCAGCATAACGGTTCTCATCAAAGAAATGACCTCTTTCACACTGTATCATAAGCATGTTCCTCACAAAAAAGATTATATTTCATTTTAGCCCAAAAGCCTGAAAAAGTACATATCACTTGATTTCTGAAAGTTCTATTGTTGAAGCCGCTCAAGCAAAAACGGCCGTTTCCGTCGGTCTTCGGGAATGCTGCTTATTGTTCTTTGACGTATTTCTGAATGAGTTTCCAGGACTGATAGGTTCCCAGGAAAATAACAAAACCAAACGAAAAAAGGATATAAAACAGCATGGCGATGGCATATCCGACCTGACTCACTAAGAAGATCAGGACAAATGGCAGACCGAAAAAGAGAACCATCTGGATCAGGAAAATACCCAGTGTCGAGAAGAACTTCTTCAAGAAGAAAAGCGCTGCATTACGGTATACATCTTTCAAAGAAAGCTTGGTACATGCAATCAGCGGATAGACATATAATTGCAGACAAGACCAGAAAACAAGGCACCAGATAAAGAAACCCTGCACGAACAGCGTGACCGTTCCGGAACTGACGTTCTTGTAATATCCGATATTAAAGATCAGTATAACTGTCACAAGAAGCGAAATGATGCTGGCGCCAAGTCCCTTCTTCCAGTTTTCTTTCACGCCTTTCTTGAAATCAGCCTTGAAAGACGCATCTCCGGTTATCATGTTTCTCATGTAATAACAGATTCCACATTGGATCGGACCATTTATGATCAGAAGAAAACCGACAAGTGACATCTCACAGATCAGGCTGACCAGATAATAAATGCTGTTAACGGCCTCATCGGTAGCCTCTTCGAGCGTAAACATACCGTTAGAAACAAGAAAATCCTTAAAATTCTCAAAAAGGAATATCTTGAACAGGAACGGAAACATCGTCAGCACCATGAAAAACGCAATAAACATGGAGATAATATTACAAATCAAGAAGAGTGCATTACAGGATATCAATCTACTCCAGTTACGACCGAAAGTTCTCCAGAATCCGCCACTGACAGCTGGCTTGATCCCGTCTTCAAATTGTATTCTACCTAACTTCATTTCCAAAAATTCTCCATCGTTTCTTTATTCTTGCACACTTCAGCAATCGCACGCTCTGCATAGGCAAGATTCTTTTCTTTTTTCTTTCCTTTCACTTTGTAACCCAAAGGAGCCACCAGTCCGAAGTTTGCATTCATCGGAACAAAGTGTTTGACATTCGGATCAGAAATATAAGCAGCCATTGCTCCGATCATGGTTTCAGCGCTAAAAGAAACCGGATCCATATCCTCTCTGACCTGCGATGCAGCATAATAACCGGCAAGGTAGCCGGATGCAGTTGACTCGATATATCCTTCTACGCCTGTGATCTGCCCTGCGAAGAACACTCTCGGATCTTCACGAAGCCGATAAGAAGCATCCAGAAGTTTGGGAGATTCAATATATGTATTCCTGTGCATGACTCCCATCCGCGTAAACTCAGCATTTTCAAGTCCCGGGATCATGCTGAAAACACGCTTTTGCTCCGGGAATTTGAGTCTGGTCTGAAAGCCGACAATGTTGTAGATAGAAGCCATTCTATCATCCTGACGCAGTTGTACGCAGGCATATGGCTCCTTCCCTGTTCTTGGGTCAATGAGTCCTACAGGTTTCAAAGGTCCGAAACGCATAGTATCGTAGCCGCGCTTGGCCATCGTCTCGATTGGCATACAGCCTTCAAAAACAGTTTCTTTATCAAAGCCTTTGACATCAGCAAGTTCTGCAGAAACCAAAGCTTCATAGAAACGACGATACTCTTCTTCGTTCATCGGGCAGTTTAAATAGTCATCTCCGCCTTTACCATATCGCGACATGGCAAAACAAATCGAGCGGTCGATACTTGATTCCATCACGATCGGAGCGGCAGCATCAAAGAAGTGCATATCCTTCTGACCAATCTTGGTCATAATATCATCGTAAAGATCACCATCCGTGAGTGGACCAGTTGCAACAATAACAATACCATCATCCGGAATCTTTTTGATTTCATCGTATACAACTTCAATAAGCGGATGTTCTTTTATCTTCTCGGTGATGTAACCGGAGAACTCTTCACGGTCAACAGCCAAAGCTCCGCCCGCAGGAACCTGCGCCTTATCAGCCGATTCCATGATCAAGGAGCCTAATATACGAAGTTCTTCTTTCAGAAGACCAACACCATTTTCTAATTGGTTGGAACGAAGTGAATTACTGCAAACCAGCTCAGCGAACTGCTCCGTGTGGTGTGCAGGACTCTTTCGGACAGGCTTCATCTCATAAAGACGTACCTTCACCCCATGACGCGCCACCTGCCATGCCGCTTCAGAGCCGGCCAGTCCTGCGCCGATGATCGTCACTACCGGTTCGTTCATCTTCTACTCCTCTTTACTACTTTTACTCTTAGATTTCTTCGTGTCGGAAGATGCATTGTCTGCTTGAGAAGCTTTTGTACTCTTTTTGGTAGCATTCTTCGGACAGTTGGCATTCGCGCACTTCGGATACGCGCGTCCACGGAATCTCTTCCAAACCATGTAACTACCACAAGTATCACACTTCTGTCCCTCGATCGGCAGATCCCAGCTTATGAATCCGCAATCTGCATTGCTGCCTTTCTTATCGCAGGTATAGAATGTACGTCCCTTGTACTTTGTTGAACGATGGGAAACAAGACCGCTGCCGCACAGAGGACAGCTGCCCTTGACTGACACTTCGATATTCTTGGTATACTTGCACTCCGGGAAATGAGAGCAGGCAACAAACTGACCATAACGACCTTCCTTGATAACAAGGTCATTCCCGCACTCCGGACATTTCTCACCTGTCTGCTTTTCAGCCATCTTGACTTTCGAGACTGCCTCTCCGGCCTTCAGGATCAACTCGTGGAACGGTGGATAGAACTCAGAAAGGACCTTGACCCAGTCTTTCTTTCCCAGTTCGATCTGGTCGAGTTTCGTTTCCATATCCGCAGTAAACGAAACATCTACGATCTCGGCAAAATGATCAGTCAGAAGATCCGTAACAACATTTCCCAATTCTGTCGGGCAAAGTGCTTTGCCATCCTTGCTGATATAGTTACGCTCAAGGATCGTGGAAATAGTCGGCGCATAGGTTGACGGACGACCAATTCCCTTTTCTTCCAGCATCTTGATGAGCGTGGCTTCCGTGAATCTCGGAGGTGGCATGGTAAACTTCTGTTCTGATGTGAGATCGATAAGTTTTAACTGCTGATTTTCAGCAAGTTCCGGAAGTTTCGCCTTCGTATTCTTATCGTCATCAGTCGTTTCATCGTTCAGATCAGCATAAGCTGCAAGGAATCCCTGGAATTTGATCGTCTCACCTTGCGTACGGAAAATCGAAGAATTACAACGCACGTCCAAAGAAACCGTATCCACTTCTGCAGATGCCATCTGAGATGACAGGAAGCGGTCCCAAATGAGCTTATAGAGCTTGTACTGGTCAAGAGACAAGGAACTCTTGATCGATTCTGGGTTTAATTCAAAATGTGTCGGACGGATTGCTTCGTGTGCGTCCTGTGCAGAGTTTTTATTCGAGAATTTTCTCGGTGCCTTCGGAAGATACTTCTCGCCATATTTCTCAGCAATCAAACTTCTCGCTGCCGCCATGGCCTCATCCGAAACACGAACGGAGTCCGTACGAATGTAGGATACCAAAGCGATCTGGCCCTGGCCTGCAATCTCAACACCTTCATAGAGCTGTTGGGCAACACTCATGGTTTTTCTGGAGGTAAAGCTGATACGTCTTGAAGCTTCCTGTTGCAGCGTACTCGTAGTAAACGGAGCAAACGGCTGTCTGTGCTTTCTTCCTTTCTTGACTGTATCAACAAAGTATTCCCCGCCATTTAAAGAAGCCAGAAGTGCATCTGTTTCTTCCTTATTGGAGAGTTTGACTTTCTCAATCTTCTCTCCCTTTTTCTCGCCGTGATAGCGGGCTTTAAACGGGAATCCGGAATCGATCGGAGATAATTCCACATTCACATTCCAGTATTCTTCCGGCTTAAAAGCATTGATTTCTTTCTCACGATCGACAACAAGTTTTGTAGCAACAGACTGAACACGGCCTGCAGAAAGGCCCTTACGTACTTTTGTCCAAAGAAGCGGGCTTAACTCATATCCTACAAGTCTGTCCAGAACACGACGCGCCTGTTGTGCATTTACCAGATCCACATCGATCTTTCTTGGAGAAAGGATCGCATTCTTGATTGCTTTTTCCGTGATCTCATTAAAGGAAATACGGCAATCCTCATCGAGATCTATATTTAATACCTTGGCAATATGCCAGGCAATGGCTTCTCCTTCGCGGTCAGGGTCGGTTGCGATAAATACTTTCTCTGCACTACCAGCGAGATCCTTCAGTTCGCGGATGACCTTTTCCTTTCCTCGCATGTTGATATATGTGGGCTTGAAATCGTGCTTCACGTCAACGCCCATTGTAGAAGACGGCAAATCACGTATATGTCCGACAGAAGCGGTGATCTTGTATTCTTTTCCAAGATATCGTCCGATGGTCTTCGCCTTTGCCGGAGACTCAACGATCACTAAATTCTTGCTCATCTAAAGTATTCTCCTAAAAGTAAATTTCTGACATTTATTATATATAATTCATTATAAGCGAATTGTCAAAATGTATTTTTGGTTTTCCGAAACGACCTGACCTTCGATCTCCATCCTTCCCAATTCAGTTATCACCTTTGTATATGGAAGCTCTGTTTCTTTGGAAATCTCATCAGCACGCAGCTCCTGTGACATCAAAACTTCCGTGATCAACATACGTACTTCACTGCTCTCGAGAAGGTCAGGATCCTGACTGATCTTTTCTTTCAGTTTCTTCATTTTCCATTCATCCTTTATCTCATCGATTTCTCGGAAGAATACTGCTCCGGCCAGAAACGTCAGTATATCCTCCGGTTCTGTCGCAATCATCGCACCATCTTTCATCAGGGCAAGGTTGCCTTTTCCCGTATCCGAATAGATCGTATTCGGAACTACAAACACTTCCTTTCCCTGCGCCGCCGCAAAACTTGCCGTGTGGAGAGTCCCGCTTTTTTCTCCTGCTTCCGTGATCAGAACGCAATCCGAAAGCGCAGACAGGATCCTGTTTCTCGCAGGGAAATACTGTCTTATTGCTTTTGCACTTGGTGGAAGTTCAGAAAGAAGAAGCCCGTTTCTTGCAATCTCATGGAAAAGATCCATATGATCCGGTGGATAAACCATGTCCAAGCCACAAGGCAGGACGGCAATCGTCTTTCCTCCGGCTTCCAGGCAGGCACTATGCGCGATACCATCCACGCCACGCGCTAACCCGCTTACGATCACGACCTCATGCATAGCGAGTTCCCGCGAAAACTCCCGGGTCACTTTTCTCCCATAGCTTGAAGGTCTCCTCGTACCCACTATGGATATGCGCGACTTTTGCTTGGAAAGCAGCTGAGGATCACCTCTCATATAGAGGATCAAAGGCATATTATTCAGTGACTTCAAATACTCCGGATAATCCGGGTCCAGAATATTGACCGAAGTTATATTCTTGTTCTGCACATACTCTGCATATTCACTATGCCGGGTATGTGCTGGCAATTCCTTGAACTTTTCCCATTTCTCAAATTGATCCACTGTCAGATTTACCTTGGAAAGGATCGACTCTCTTTCAGTAAAGAAGTCCAGTAAGGATTTGATCTTCAGCTTATCCAGCAAGCGTCGGATCTGAAGAGCCGACATTATCTTATTACTCATAAGAAGTGAACAGAAAAGATCAGCGCTAAGACTATTGTTTACGCTCATACTCTCACCTTGTCTTCCCGGCTCAAAGGCATCCTGTACGATAAAGCTTCAGTAATGTGATCACATTTCACATCTTTTGAAGATTCAAGATCTGCAATCGTTCTGGAAAGGCGTACCAGTCTTTGTAATCCTCTTACAGAAAGATTCATCTGATTGGCAGCAAGTGCCGCATACTCGCTCTCCTTTTTCCCTATACGGAACAGTTCTGCCAGAGACGCTTCCCTGCATTCTCCGTTTCTAACCCGCTTTACACCCATCTCGTCACATCGTAGGTATTGGTTCTCCCATATTTCTTCGATCTGTTTTCTCCACTCCCTGCTCTTCGAAGTCTGTTCTGCACGGATCGTCTCCACCATCGCATCTTCAGAGATTCTCGGCATATAACAGTAAATATCCATCCGATCCAGAAGGGCTCCGCTGATATGTGCCTGATAGCTGCGTATCATGGAAGGTGTGCAAGTACACTCAGATGGAGCTTCAATACACTTACCACAACGGCATGGATTCATTGCTGCAACCAGCATGAACCTTGCCGGGAATATATTGGATGTACAGTTTCTGGATATCTCGATCTCTCCGCTTTCAAGAGGCACCCGTAGAAGATCCAGTACTTTTGCAGGAAATTCAGGAAGTTCATCCAGAAACAAGATACCATGCAGAGCGCGGGAGATCTCGCCGGGAAGCGCATTTCTCCCGCCTCCCACCATTGCCGAAGGCGTACATGTGTGATGCACATATCGGAATGGCCGTTCGCAGGAAGAAAGGTCGTATTGGTTAAGAACGGAAAGCGAGCTTTCCACCCGAAGAAGTTCGATTTTCTCCTGCATGGAAAGCGGCGGCAATATGCCTTGTATGATCTGTGCAGAAAGTGATTTTCCTGTTCCAGGAGAGCCGGAAAACAACATATTATGGAAACCTGCAGCAGCAATGATGATTGCACGCTCTGCAGAAGGCTGTCCACGTAAACATGAAATGTCAACTTTAGGTTCAGGAAGCTCATCCATAGAGTAAGTAGGATAAAGATTGTAGATTGGATATTGATGGTCGCGCGAAACAAAAGGGGTAATCAATTCCGAAATCGCATCCAAAAGCGAAGTCACTCCCAGTACTTCGACGGAAAGAAGAGCCGCTTCCTGGCAGTCTTTCAATGGAATCAGTATTATTGAGCTTTCAATGTGCGAAAGAGCAAGCATACGGGATATACTTCCCGGCACCGGGCGTACTTCTCCGGTAAGCGATAGTTCACCATAAGCAACGATATCCGAATAGAAGCTCTCGATCTGTCCCGATGCAAGAAGGATCGCCAGTGCTATCGGAAGGTCAAAGGAGGATCCTGATTTTCGAAGATATGCCGGAGAGATATTCACCAGGATCCGCTGGTTCGGAAAAGTATATCCACAAGAACGGATACTCGCGCGTACGCGTTCCTTCGATTCACGGATTGAAGAATCACCAAGACCGACCACTTCAAAATTCGGAAGGCCCTGAAAGATGGACACCTCCACTTCTGCCTCACAGCCTTCCAAGCCTTGAAGATAAACGGTTTTCACTTTCGCATTTTTCGGTTTCTGCGTCATAAACAAACTCCTTTCTTTTATATGGTGGAGACATTGTACGACTTTTCAAAATTCCATACTGGAGAATTTTTCGACAAATCACGACAAAAGCACGAAATGTGCTATAATATGGGTTCGTTGATAGTAAATCTATGTCCTATTAAATAGTATTGATAATAAGAAACGAGGTCTTCATCTATGAAACTGGGTATCGTTGGTCTGCCGAACGTCGGCAAGAGTACTCTTTTTAATGCAATCACAAAAGCAGGCGCGGAATCTGCAAACTATCCTTTCTGCACGATCGAACCGAACGTAGGCGTGGTTTCCGTTCCAGACAGCCGTCTTGATGAACTTGCTAAGATGTATGACCCGGAAAAATATACTCCGGCCGTGATTGAATTCGTAGATATTGCCGGTCTTGTTCGTGGCGCCAGCAAAGGTGAAGGTCTTGGTAACAAGTTTCTTGCCAACATCCGTGAAGTAGATGCTATCGTTCATGTAGTTCGTTGCTTCGATGATTCGAACGTCGTTCATGTTGATGGTGGTGCTAACCCGAAGCGTGACATTGAAACTATCGAACTCGAACTGATCCTTTCGGATATGGAGTACATGGAGCGTCGTCTGGATAAGGTCAGAAAGATGATGAAGGGCGGCGACAAGTCTTTCCAGGCAGAACTTGACCTTTATGAGCGCATCGCAAAAACACTCGAAGAAGAAAAGCCGGCCCGTTCCCTCACCTTCGACGAGGAAGAGATGGAGTTCGTTAAAAATCTTGCTCTTCTTTCTCTCAAGCCTGTACTCTATGTGGCAAATATTGCAGAGAGTGATATTTCCAATCCGGATATCGAATATGTTAAAACCGTACAGGAGATTGCTTCCCGTTCCGGCGAAGAATGTGTCGTCATTTCCGCGAAGATCGAAGAAGAAATTGCTATGCTGGATCCGGAAGAAAAAGCCATGTTCCTCGAAGAACTGGGACTTAGCCAGTCCGGTCTGGATAAGATGATCCAGGCTAGTTACAAACTGCTCGGACTGATCTCCTACTTGACAGCAGGTCCGCAGGAAGTACGTGCTTGGACGATCAAGAACGGTACGAAAGCTCCGCAGGCAGCAGGAAAAATCCACTCCGATTTCGAACGTGGATTCATCCGTGCGGAAGTCGTCGCTTTTGATGATCTCATGGCTTGCGGTACCTATACAGCCGCTAAGGAAAAAGGACTTGTCCGTTCTGAAGGCAAAGAATATGTCATGAAGGACGGAGATGTCGTTCTATTCCGCTTCAACGTCTGATCAGCCAAGTGCTTTAACGTTTTTATTCCGCTTCAACAAGTTCGGTAAGTCCTAACGAAGTCATAACAAAAGCGACCCGTCGACGATTAAATTGAACCGCAGGTTTTAACGGGCTGACGATAAGTCCGCCTTCTTTGACCATGCTTTTGATTTGCGCTTCAATGTCGTCTGTTTCCCAACAAAGATGGTACAGACGCTGACCTTTTTTCACCAGTCCACTGACGACTTCTCCCGAAACAAGCTCAATGTTCGTTCCGTCTTTGATCTCGATCATGCAGAGTTCTGCATTTTGTTCCGGATCAAAAACGATGTCTCCTATGCTTCCGACCTCGGCCGTTTCTTTTAATTTTTCAATTGATTCAGGAATGCTTTGGGTTGCGATTCCTATGTGATGCAGTTTCATTTCTTACTCTTTCTTTGTGTCACGCTTTTTTTCTTTATTTAGTATACATCATTTTGAATCATATTCTTCTCTTCCCACTCCGGATTTTCCGGTTTGATTGCTTCCTGCATATCAAGAACCTGTCGGAACTGAGTCTCATAGAGATCCCGATATATGCCGTTTTTCTCCAGCAGCTCCTGATGTGTTCCAAGTTCGGCCACATGTCCGTCAGCGATGACGACGATCTTCTCTGCCTTCATGATGGTCGACAGTCTGTGCGCAATAACGATCGACGTACGATCCTGCATCAGGACCTCCAGCGCTTCCGAAATGGCATTCTCGGAAATGGAATCAAGTGCACTTGTCGCCTCATCAAGGATCAGGATCTTCGGATCTTTTAATATGACTCTGGCGATACTGAGGCGCTGCTTTTCTCCTCCGGAAAGCTTCAAACCACGGTTACCGACCATCGTTTCATATCCATCAGGCTGCTTGCTGATAAAGTCATGGATACTTGCAATCTTACAGGCTTTCTCAATTTCTTCATCTGTTGCATCTTCTTTTGCATAGAGAAGGTTTTCCTTGATCGTTCCATTGAAAAGATAGGTATCCTGTGTCACGACACCAATCTGTTGACGTAGATAGGTAAGATCGATCTTCCTTACATCTACACCGGCAATCGAGACGCTTCCTTCAAGCACATCGTAAAGACGCGGAATAAAGTTCACGACGGTGGATTTTCCTGAACCGGAAGGACCGACAATAGCGTACATCTTTCCACCCGGAACGGTAAACGTCACGTCCTGGAGCAGTTCTTTTTCCGGAGTATAGGAAAACTTCACGTGATCAAAGACGATGTCCTTGTTTTTCACATCCGGCTTCTCCCCGTTTTCAGGAGATACCAGAGGATTCTCGCGGTCGAAATAATCGAAAATACGGGTAAACAGAGCAAGTGAACGCGTAAAGTCGACGCCAAGATTCATGAGTGACTCGACAGGACGATAGAGACGGTTGATAAGTGCTACTGTGGCAGTGACCACACCGACGGTAAGCGTCGTGTCGACTTTTTTGATGATGCAGATACCGCCCGCAAAGTAGATCAGGAGCGGGCCGACCTGGGTAAACATGCCCATCATGACACGGAACCATTTACCACTCCGTTGCTCTTTCAAAGACAGCTTCGTGACCTGTTCATTGACCTCCACGAAATTCTCGTATTCTTTCTGCTCTCTCGTAAAGAGCTTTACAAGCATCGAACCTGATACGGAGAGAGTTTCATTAATGACCTGATTCAGTTCATCATTTTTTTCCTGGGTCTTAGTAAGAAGCTTATAGCGGTTTCTACCGACGTTTCTGGTAGGCAGGATCAATAACGGAATGATCAGTATACCGACGAAAGCAAGCGGAATACTCATGGTGAAGAGTGCGACAAGAGTCGTGACTACCGTAGCCAGGTTATTTACGCAGCTGGACAGCGTATTGGAAATAACCGAACTGACGCCGGATATATCTGTGTTCATTCGGGTGATGATGTCACCCTGTTTTTCTGTCGTAAAGAAACTGTGCGGCATCCACTGGAGATGGCGGTACATCTCGTTCTTCATATCGAAAATGATGCGCTGGGAAATCCAGGCATTGATATAACTTTCTATGACACTGATGACCTGGGAAACGGTCAATGCGGCAAAAGCAGCGAGCAGAAGTTTGATGAGAAGTCCCATATCATCGCCGAGAAGCGCTTTGTCCACGATTTTTCCGGTAATGATCGAAGGGAAAAGGCCGACTACCGCGGATAGCAGGATAGACAGGATTACGAGTGCAAACTG
This sequence comes from Clostridiales bacterium, assembly GCA_017545245.1. Lineage (GTDB taxonomy): Bacteria > Bacillota > Clostridia > Saccharofermentanales > Saccharofermentanaceae > Scatonaster. Next base: position 19,886 of record JAFWPB010000060.1, on the reverse strand, counting down.
AAGGCGGTACGGCTTCATGTAAGATGCGATCCGCTTAAGGAGTTTCTTATCTACCTTTGGTTTGTTTTTCTTCTCTTCTTCGGTTAAAAAACCTCTTGGACCCATCCGCATGGAGCCCGGACCACCCATTCCCATATCATCCTCGCTTTCAGGAAGGCTTTTCGCCCTCCACGATTTTAGTACATACCAGGATCAACATAATAACCGTAAACAAATAAACACCGCTGATCAGGGAATCCGAAAGGATCACAAATACGAGCGGTGCATTCTTCTTAAAAAGCGCCAGTAAAAAGACCAAAAGGCAGCCGGATGCATATGTCACAGACGAAGCGCCGATGAATTTTCCGTAGTTTTTCTTACGGAGCACCGTAAAGCACAGGATCGTCACCACGACTGAAACAACGAGAAAACAAAGAGAGATGATCACTTTGGCATTCATATGCGGATACCTCTTTCGTTAAGTTCTTTTTTTACAGCATCTTCGACTTGGGAAATCAGTTCTTCGATCGTGCCGTCGTTGACCAGAACAACATCACCGAGTTCTTCATATTCTTCCCGTGTCATCTGCATGGCCATTCGTTTCTGGGCATCTTCTCTATTCATTCCGCGGAGCACCAGTCTTTCAAGACGGATATCGTCTCTTGTGCTGACGACCCATATCTGGTTGCACACATCCACAAAGCCATGCTTGACCGGGATCGGTACATCGAGGACCAGAAGCTTTGTCTTCTTCTCCGCCTCTTTTACGATTTCCTCCGCAATGGTGGAAAGTACATACTTATGGATAATTGCCGAAAGTTTATCAAGTTTCTTCTTCTCAGAAAAAACAAGAGATGCAACGTATTTGCGGTTTAGCGCGCCTTGCGAATTGATTGCACGGGAACCAAGGAGTTCTGCGATTTCCGGAAGGGCGATGCCTCCTGTATTGGTGACTTGTCTGGAGATTTCATCCGCATCGAGCACACGCACACCATGATCACGGAAATATCCCGAAACAGTGCTTTTGCCACATCCGATACCACCAGTTATACCTAAAACAAACATCTCGTTCTGCTCCTTTTTCTATCAGTGTGCTTCTGCCCAGCTATGCCCGATCCGTGCTTCAGCAAGAAGCGGAACATCAAGCTGCACCACATTTTCCATTGCTTCCTGCAATATCTTGGCCGCTTGTTCGGCGATCTCTTCTTTTGCTTCAACGATCAGTTCGTCGTGTACCTGAAGGATCAGTTGGGCATCCAATCCCGCTTCAGAGAGGGCCTGCGCCGCACGATTCATCGCCAGCTTGATAATGTCAGCCGCTGTACCTTGGATCGGCGTATTCATGGCAGCACGTTCACCGAAACTCCGGATATTGTGATTGGCTGAAGTCAGTTCTTTCAGGATGCGGCGGCGTCCGAAAAGCGTCGACACATAGCCTTTTTCATGACCTTCTGCTTTAAATCCTTCCAGGCAAGGTTTGATCGTCGGAAACTGACGATAGTATTCTTCAATATAGCGGTGCGCTTCGTAGACGCTGATGCCGAGATCCTGGGAAAGGCCATAATCACTGATACCGTAGACGATACTGAAGTTGACGCGTTTTGCTGCCGCACGCATGCCTGCATCGATCATCTCCGGCGGAACCCCGAAAATACCACAGGCGGTCTTCGTATGGATATCGCGTCCCTCCAGGAAAGCGGCGATCATCTCCTCATCGTGGGAGATCGCGGCAAGAAGCCTCAGTTCGATCTGCGAGTAGTCCGCATCGATCAGCACATAGCCGTCTTTTGCCACAAAAGCCTTGCGGATCAGACCGCCAAGATCCGTTCTGATCGGTATATTCTGAAGATTCGGATCCGAAGAGGATAGACGACCTGTATTGGTCATCGCCTGACTGTAAGTCGTATGCACGCGTCCGTCCTTTTCAGAAATACTCTTCTTTAACCCCATGACAAAGGTGGAGTCCAGTTTCTGGATCTGTCTGTATTCCAGTACTTTTGAAACGATAGGATGCTTATCCTGGATACGCTCGAGTTCCTCGGAATTTGTCGAGTAGCCGCCGCTTTTCAGTTTTTTCCCAGATGGCAGTTTCAACTTTTCAAAAAGCACTTGTCCCAGTTGTTTCGTCGACAATATCGTGAACTCTTCCCCGGCAAGCTCGTAAATCTCTTTTTCAAGTTCTGCGAGTTTTTCATCGAAAGCAGCATGAAGTGTATCGATCTGGACGGAATCGACTAGAACGCCTCTCCGCTCCATCTTATCCAGCTCCATGACTAGCGGCATCTCGATCTCATAGATCAGTTTTTCAATGCCTTGCTTTTCGATGTCAGCTTTCTGATAGAAAGAGATCCAGCGGACCAGAAGAAGCTCATATGCCGCATCCAGAAGAGATTCGGCTGTGATATCTTTCTTCTCCTCTTTCGGACCATCCAGCAAAGCAAAGAGGTCTTGCTGGCGGTTCTCCGCATTCTTCTCCGCTTCTTTTCCATAGTCCTCAAGAACAGGAAACGGTCTTTTGCTGCTATGCTCGACAAGCATTTCAAAAGAAGGATCCGCGCCCTCGATCGCATTTAATACATAGCCTGCAATCTCGACATCGAATACGTTCTGAAATGGGAGTCCTTCCGAAAAGCTCTTGAAATGACTCTTTGTGCGGTATGTTACCGGTGCTGATTCACTTGTCTTACCAATATCGGATTTACTAAGTTCTTCGATCACTTTTTTCTGCGCTGATTCATCTGTCCAGAAATAGACCTGGTCAGCCATGACAGAAAGACCTAAAACCGGAATTCCGGCATCGATTAGATCGATTGCTACAGGATCGTTGGCCTGGATCTTGGAAAAAATGTCTTTCCATGCCGTCTCCACTTCCATATCCAGAATGATCTGCGGCTTTTTTCCGGAAAGCTTCGGATACTCCTCCGCGCCTTCTTCTTCGTCATCTGGAACAGAAGTATTTGCCTGACTCTCATCTATATTCCACTTTTTCATCTGGCTTCGGAAGCCGTATTTGTAGAAGCATGTCGCTACTGACGCCATATCCATCGGCTGCAAAGCAAGTTTAACCAGCGTAATATTGAGCTCTGCATCTGTCACGATCTTGGAAAGCATCAAGGACATATACGCATTCTCTTTATCGTTGACAAGCTTCTCTTTGAGCTTAGCGCTTAATTCATCCACGTGCTCGTAGAGATTATCCAGCGTTCCATATTTGCGGACCAGGTCCATGGCACCTTTTTCACCAATGCCCTTTACACCCGGTATATTATCGCTGCTGTCGCCCATCAGTGCTTTTGCCGTAACAAAATCAGAAGATGCGATACCGTATCTCTCTGTGAAAAGCGCTTCATCGTAGTAATCTGTGCCGCTTCCGTCTTTCTTGGTTACCGGCATGATGATCTTGGTATGTTCATCGATCAACTGGAAATCGTCTTTGTCGCCACTTAAGATATAGACTTCAAAACCGTCTTTTACCGCCATCGTCTTCAGTGTACCGATCAGATCATCGGCTTCCAGTCCAGCCTGCTCGTAACGTGGAAAGCCCATCGCATCCAATACTTCTTTCAACACCGGCATCTGGGCCGCCAGATCATCTGGCATGCCTTTTCTGGTCCCCTTGTATTCCGAATAAGCCTTATGACGGAAAGTCGGTGCTTTCAGATCAAAGAGCGTACAGGTATGGGTCGGTTCAACTTCACCCATGTATTTGGCAAGCGTGTTGAGGTAGATATTCACCGCTCCGGTAGGGGTTCCATCCGGCGCTGTCAGGTTGTTCCGCCCTGCTGTCGCGTAGTAGGAACGATTGATGATACTGTTTCCATCTACCAGAAGTAAACGCTTACCTAAAGACATATCCGACTCTCCTCGTTATTTCTTGCTCTCCTGTTCTTTTTGCTTCATCTCTTCACGGTAATGTGCCGTGCTGACCATAAGCTTGATACGGTTCAACTGATTCGCTTCACTGGCACCCGGGTCATAGTCGATCGGGATGATATTGGACAGCGGATACTGACGACGTAGTTCCTTGATCATGCCTTTACCGGTTACATGGTTTGGAAGACATGCAAAAGGCTGGGCGCAGATGATATTCGGAACGCCGCTCTCGATCAGCTCGATCATTTCCGCTGTCAGGAACCATCCTTCTCCGTTATCGTTACCGCAGGAAAGTACATTCTCTGCCTTCTTTGCCATATGACGGATGCTTTCCGGCAACTGGAATTTTCCGGTCTGCGCCATTCTCTTTACGATATGGCGGCGATAGGACTGGAGAAGATCAATACCGCGGTTGGAAAGCCATGCGGATTTCTTGCTTCTGCCGAGATGCTCCGCAGCCCAGACCGGACCCATCGCACAGTACAGGAAGAAGTCAAGAAGGCCAGGAACAACTGCTTCACAGCCTTCCTGCTCGACAACATCCACGGCGTGGTTATTCGCGTCAGGCTGGAATTTTACCAGGATCTCTCCGACAAGACCGACACGTGGTTTTCTCGGGATATCCAGCATCGGGAATTTATCAAATGTATCGATCGTAGCATCGATCATTTTTCTGTAAGAGGACGGACGCCCGACCTTACTGCAGTGCAGTTCTTTCAGAAGATCTTCTACTGCTTTCTTCTCATCATCCGTCAGAGGCGCATTCTTGCAGGCTTCTGCCATGATGTACTCCGTCGTGATATCTTCGAATTTCTCCTTCGGATTGAAAAAGAGTTTTCCGCAACGGTTCCAGAACTGGTAGAGCGCATTGGCTGAACCTTTCACCTTCTCATACGGACGGACACGCAGAAGCAGAGTCTGCAGCATATCACCATAGCAGATCGCACGAAGCGCACTGTTGATAAACGGAAGTGTCGGTTTGAAACCAGGATTCTTCTCAAACTGCTGAACGGACAACGCGATAACTGGAATATCACCATATCCTGCCTCACGCAGTGCTTTTCGCAAGAAAGCAACATAGTTCGTCGCACGGCAGCCACCACCGGTCTGGGTAATCAGTACTGTCGTGTTATCCCTATCCACTTCACCGGAAAGGATCGCATTGACCATCTGTCCGACAACAATAACCGTCGGGAAACAAGCATCGTTATTTACAAAACGCAGGCCGCACTCAATATCTGCCTGTGTCGCTTCTTTCAGCACTTTCAGCTTATATCCGTGATGATGGAATACCGCCTCAACAAATTCAAATTCGATCGGCGCCATCTGTGGAGCAAGGATCGTATGACGCTTCTTATGTTCCTCGGTAAAAGGAACTCTCTTGATCGTATAGGACTTTCTTTCTCTCTTCGGCATCGTGCCGTCTTTTCTTGCCGCCTCACGTTCATCCATAGCCACTTTCAAAGAACGCATACGGATACGGGCCGCGCCAAGATTGCTGACCTCATCGATTTTAAGGAGTGTATACAGTTTACCCTGGGATTCCAGGATCTCCTGCACCTGATCGGAAGTAACGGCATCCAAGCCACATCCAAACGAAGTCAGCTGTACCAATTCCAGATTATCGTTTGTCGCTACATACGCAGCAGCTTCATAAAGTCGTGTATGATACATCCACTGGTCGATGACGCGGATCGGGCGCTCGAGACGGCCCGGGACAGCAACACTGTCTTCGCTCAAGACAGCTAATCCCAGGGAATTGATCATTTCCGGAATACCATGATGGATCTCCGGGTCATTGTGATATGGACGTCCAGCAAGAACGATACCCTTTTGTCCGGTTCTTGCAAGGTCTTCGATGACCTCCTGTCCTTTTCTTCGGATGTCCGCCTTGTATTCATCGTACTCTTTATTACCAGCGGCAATGGCCTTAGCAGCTTCCGCTTTCGTAACATCGTAATCAGCAAAAGCAATTGCAAGCTGTTCTGCCAATGCTTCGTCATTATCAAGCGGAAGGAACGGATTCAGATACTTGATTCCCTTATCCTGGATGTTTTCCAGGTTGTTACGGATAACTTCCGGATAGGATGCAACGATCGGGCAGTTATAGTGGTTGCCGGAATCCTTATTCTCTTGACGTTCATACGGAATATCCGGATAGAAGATCGTCTTGATTCCCTTTTCGATCAGGCTCTCAATATGTCCATGAACAAGCTTGGCCGGATAGCAGACGCTCTCTGACGGAATCGAATCCATGCCCTTCTCAAAAAGCTCATGATTCGATCTCGGTGAAATAATGACCGAGAAGCCAAGCTCTGTAAGCACAGTAAACCAGAACGGATAGTTTTCATACATATTCAGCGCTCTCGGAATACCGATCTCGCCACGTGTTGCCTTATCTTTCGCAAGCGGTTTATAACGGAATGTTCTTGCGTACTTATAAGCGATCAGGTTAGGAAGCGTCTCTTTCGCCTTCTCTTTTCCTTCGCCACGCTCACAGCGGTTACCGGAAATAAAGCGCTCGCCGTTACTGAATGTGGAAATCGTCAGTTTACAATGGTTTGTACAAAGAGGACATGTCGTCATCTCTGTGGTCATATCGAAGCGGTTCAGATCTTCCAGTCCCAAAAGTCCGGAGACTTTCTGGTCTTTCGGCATACGCTTCTTCGCAATGATCGCGGCACCAAAAGCACCCATCAAACCTGCAACATTCGGCCTTATGACTTCACGTCCGGAAATGAGCTCAAAACAACGCAGGATCGCATCATTCAGGAACGTTCCGCCCTGCACGACGATCTTCTTTCCAAGTTCCTGCGTGTCACGGATCTTGATAACCTTATAAAGCGCATTACGAACGACCGAATAGGAAAGGCCGGCGGAAATATCACCGACAGTCGCGCCTTCCTTCTGCGCCTGCTTCACTTTCGAGTTCATGAATACGGTACATCTTGTTCCCAGATCCACCGGATTCTCCGCCGAAAGCGCTTCGATCGAGAAAGTATGTGCATCCATATTGAGGTTTTCCGCAAATGTCTGGATAAAAGATCCGCATCCTGATGAACATGCTTCATTCAACATGATGGAGTCAATTACACCATTTCGGATCTTCATGCACTTCATATCCTGTCCGCCGATATCGATGATAAAGTCTACATCCGGGCAGAAATACTTTGCAGACTGGAAGTGCGCCATCGTCTCGATTTCACCAAGATCCACACCCAATGCCGCACGAATGATATTCTCTCCATATCCAGTCACGCAGCTGTTGGCAATGTACGTTTCCGGCGGCATCTGCTCATAGAGCTGTTTTACGATATTGACCGCACTTTTAACCGGATTTCCCTGGTTACTTGCATAGTAGGTATAGACCATCTGTCCTTCTTCATTGATCAGAACAGCCTTCGTAGTCGTACTTCCGGCATCGATACCCAGGTAGCAAGGCCCCTTCTGCTTCGAAAGCTGGTAAAGATCCAAAGTCGCTTTCTGATGACGCTCATCGAAAAGCTCTTTTTCACGCGCATCCTTGAAAAGCGGCGCAATACGCTTGATATCCGGCTCAAATCCTTCTCTTGAAGCAAAAGAAGCGATCAGATCAGAAAGCTTGACTTCATTTCCCTTGGCACCAAGCGCCGCACCCAGTGCGACATAGATCTGCGCATTATCCGGGATCCAGAAGGACTTGACCTGTTCTTCCAGTGTTCGCTCAAAAGCTCTTCGAAGTTCAGAATTGAAATACAAAGGTCCACCTAAGAATGCGATATGACCACGAATCGGACGTCCACACGCAAGACCCGCGATCGTCTGATTAACAACAGCTTGGAAAATCGATGCAGCAAGGTCTTCTTTCGCAGCACCCTCATTGATCAACGGCTGCAGGTCACTCTTGGCAAATACTCCGCATCGGGAAGCAATCGTATAGAGTGTCGTATAAGATTTAGCTAATTCATTCAGGCCATCGGCATCAGTTCGGAGAAGGGTTGCCATCTGGTCGATAAACGCACCTGTACCACCAGCACAGGTACCATTCATTCTCTGTTCCGGTACCGGATGCAGATATGTGATCTTTGCATCCTCACCGCCCAACTCGATGATAACATCCGTCTCAGGATGATACTTGGAGATAGCCACTGTCTCAGCAATGACTTCCTGAACAAAATCAAGTCCCAGCCACTTTGCGACAGACAATCCGCCCGAACCTGTGATCTGCACACGTACCACAAGTCCAGGGAATTTCTTGTTCACTTCTTCAAAAGCACTGAGAAGCTCTCCTGCAATATCAGAGTGATGTCTTCTATACTCTTGATAAACGATCTGCTCATCATCCACAAGTACGATTTTTATGGTGGTGGAACCAATATCCAGTCCCATCTTCAATGATTTTTCCATGCCCATTATCCTTCAGTTTTCCTTCTATTTACCGTTTTCTTTTCCGGTTCTTTCATATTTTCTGATTCAGTCGTCTTCTTCGTCTTTGAAGACTTCTTCCCTGAATCTTCATCCTTCAATTTAGAAGATTTCTTTCCAGCGTCCGCTTTTTTTACTTTTGCTTCCGCTTTATTCCTTGCCGCTTCTTCTCTGGCCAGCTTTCTCTTGAGTATTCTTGCCTTCTTTTTCTCTTCTTTCTCATGCAGTTGCTTGGAAGTAAGTTTCAATTCAGCAAGTCTTGAGGCTGCATGACGGATAAAACTCTTTCTAAAGTCCTCATGTTCGGATAATGTCTCACGGAAAGACGGTTCCAGTGACAGGCACAGAACCTCATCCGGAATACCCAGGTGAAGATCAAAAGGTTTTCCGAATACATCTTTTGTTACAAGATGAAGTGTCTCGCAAGCCACAACGACATTTTTTTCATAATCAGAAAACTCACCCTTTAATCCCAAAGGAAGCATCAGGCCATAAAAGTTAACATGCACATAAGGCAGATTTCTTGAGAAAATGAGATGCAGCGCCAGAAGCTTCATGTACGATTCCAGGCAGATAAACTCTTGATCACAGATCAGTGATACAGAACCTCTGGGAGCAATCGTAGCAATATCGGAAAACTCATTTTCAAAGCCTTCTGACCACAGATAGTAAAGATCCCTGTATACAGCCGTTTCGAAGCTATCGTATTCTCTCGTAAGAGGTCTTGCAAGAATGTCTTTACCAATCAGGAAAATATAATGCAGATACTCCTTTTCCTGATGCGATGAGACTCCGGCCCACTTAAAATACGCAGCAATATCCCTGGAATTATATAGATAATTTATCATAAACGCTCCAAGCAGTTTTTTTCGTGGAAAATATTATAACACACTTCTTCTTCTCTTAACACGCATCACGGTAGTTTGAAACACCAATCGTGATACCGAGAAAAGCAAAAATATAGCCGAGAAGAAAGAAGGAATAAGCAAACACATCATTCGATGTCAGCGTTCTGCCATAAACGTTGGTAAATATATTGTTTACTGAAAACTCAAGGATCAAACTGTTCAAAATTGAAACAATACCATAAACAAGATGGAACACTTCAAAAATGTAAAGGCTGGAAAGAACAATAGAAAGTGCGCTGGCCCGGCGGAATACCGCTATCATAAACGCAAAAGTCATAAAAACCAGGAGGCACAGATATGATAGAAAAAACTTGACACAAAAACTACCCAGGTCTCCCCAATAGAAATTTGAACAAAACAGGATCGTCAACGCAATTCCCACAATTGTAGATATGACCATCACCAAAAATCCGACAATGGCCAAAGCAAGCCATTCGCAGAAAAATATCATAGAACGTCCGGTATTTAAAGAGAACCGGTTGATATGAAACCTGCTTTTAAACTCTCCTCCCACAAACAGCGCTACAAATACTGCCATGAGAAACACAGAAAATTCCGACCAAAGCATCGACAGCACACCCGTTGGCTGGTTCGAGGAAGCCATGTTATCAAAATACTCTTGTACAAGCTCTTGACTTTTTTGTTCTTCCTCGTCATCGCTCTCCGTAGACGCGACAATCAGCTGCTCATCCAAAGCAGAGGTAAAACCTTCCATGAATCCGGTTGGATCATCCGCAAGGAAGAAAATAAAAAAGGACGATAACAGGGCAAATGCAAGGATCACACCGAAGATCACATAGAAAGACTTCGTTCTAAAAATCCTGTAAAAGTTTACTCTAAGCTCTTTGATCACAATAACCCCACCCTGAAATCGATATTGACACACGCATCATTATATCTCATATCTACATTCTATTTACTAAGAAAGTATAAAGAAAAAAGAGGGCCGAAGCCCTCTCATTACTTTCAATTTGTGCGGAAGAACCGCATCTTTTCGAAATGCTCGTCAGTAAATCAGCCGATGCTCTCGACGTCTTCCACTGTTCCGAAAAGATTCAGTCTGAAAAGCAATGCTTCATCTTCCACGTTGGAGCAGTAGATCTTTGCACTTACCAGCTTACCGCCCTCAATCAGCTTCATCAAGCCTGTGATCTGGCTAAGCTTGCTCTTCAAGTTGAACTTGTCACCTTCGTCTGTAATAAGCATTACGTCGCCGGTACAAGAATCAAGTGCCTGCATAAACTGGTGAACATCTACATTGCTCATGTTAAATGCCTTCATGGTGACTACCTCCTTAAATCTAAATGAGTTTCTTTTTCCTTTTTTCCTTTGCAAAGCTTTCCTGTCTTTGCAAGTTCATTATAGTAAAACAGATTCTGGGAGTCAACGACATGATTGTAGAGGTTGCACATACAAAACAGTTATTTGTTATGCACGTTGCACAATCCCAATTTGTGCAACTTTCACACCATCAGTTTTCCGCGCATCTTCTATAGGTCCATATTTCAAAGCTTACACCCTTCACCGAGTGAATGATCGCCTCGCGGCTGTATAACTTCCACTCTTTGATATTATCAAGATTGGGGAAAAATGCATCGGCTTCAAAAGTCTTCTTTACCTTGGTAACAATACAAGTATCGCAATACGGCAAAAACTGATCATAGATCTGCGCCCCGCCAATAATAAAAAAGACTTCCTCCTCCCGTTTCTTCGTATAATCCAAAACTTCATCCACAGAATGAAGGATAGTTGCTCCATCAACTGCAAAGTCTTTATTTCTGGATAGAATGATATTCTCTCTTCCAGGAAGAAGCATCTTCTTCGGGAATGTTTCCAGTGTCTTGCGTCCGTATACGACCGGATGGCCTAAAGTTTTCACTTTAAAGTTCTGCTTCTGGTCTTCAGGGAGACTCACAAGCAGTTCCCCCTTGTTTCCGATCGCCCAGTTTTCATCTACAGCTACGATTGCACATATACTCATTCATTTCACCCTCTGTAAATACTCATCCACAGTTTTCTATTAACGCATCAATTATAGCATACGTAAAACAACATAAAAAAAGAAGCCGTGCTTGAAAACACGGCTTCTCATAGTACTAATCGTTATAATGATCAGCTAGCAAGTTCGATGTGGAATGCATCTACGTAGAAATCATCTGTGCAATCGAATGTCTCGAAGTACAGAACAAGATTACTCATATCAGCAGGAACCTCAACTGTATCACCAGATGGCAATACCCACTTGTTCGAAGTCATATCGAGTACGCCCTCGACCGGTACCCACTCACCGGAACTTGTATCTACTTCAACGATATGAGGCCACAGGTCTGCAATATCTGCACTGAAGCTTGTCTTTGCAGCAGTAGACTTAACTGCAAAGGAGAACTTGATCTTCTTGCCCATGAAACGGGAAAGGTCAACTGTGTAACCATCCCATGTCTCAGAAGCACCGGTAACTGCGAGGCACTTCTCGCCTTCATAAGCACCTTCAGAAACGACCTTTAGGTTGACTGCAGCTCTTGCAGAACCTGCGAACTTATCATTCTCGTAATTATCGTCGAAAGGATCGCCTTCCTTCGGCGGCTCAACGTAATCAGCCGGCTTTTCGATTTCTCCGCCCTTCTTCGCATTTACGACGCCCTGGAAAGCAAGTTTTGCTTCGAGGTTACCTGTGAAGAGAACCGGAGTCTGAGCGGAACGCCAGGATCCGAGATCTGTGAGACCCCAGATGGTAACGCTTTCAATATCATAACCTTCAGCCTTAGCCTTCAGGAGTTCTGTAAACAGTGTCTGGTAATAAACACCCTGATCATAGTCCGGGTTACCGGAAGCCTTCTGTGCGTTTACATCGAGCTCAGTAACGTGGATAGTAACCTTAAGTTCATCGGCATATTTCTTCAAAGAACCGATGTAGTCTTCCATAGATACAGGGTTGGAGATGTGGGACTGCAGACCCATACCATCAATGTTTCCAGCTTCAGCGATTGGCTTCAGGACTTCGATGATCTTATCTCTCTTCTTGGCAACATACTCGTTGTAGTCATTGTAGAAGAGTTTGATGTTCTTTCCGGCATACTTTCTTGCATACTCGAAAGCATAATTGAGGAAATCATCACCGATCGTCTCAGTCCAGTGGCTCTTACGCATGTTGTAGGAATCGTCAACGCACTCGTTGGCAACATCGCATGCATAGAAGAGATCCGGATAATTCGTATTGATGTACTCAAATACTGCTTTGATGTAGTTTTCAAGACGCTTCAGCATAAGCTCTCTGCTTGCAAGTTTTCCGTTTACATCATAGTTCTCATAGAAGAACCAGTCTGGTGTCTGGCTATGCCATACCAAAGTATGGAAACGCATCTTAATGCCATTTGCCTGTGCATAATCCATGGTTGCTTTACAAGCATCAAAATGCACAGCCGGTGCTTCATTATACTTAGCCGGGTCAGCCAGTGTAGTTTCACCATCAAGAATGCTATCCGGCTTCATCTCGTTCTCACATGTAAAAGAACTGAACTGAGCAAGCAGAAGCTTTCTATACGGCTCGGACTCTTCTACTTCGATCATGTTTCTCGGTACGCAGCAACCAAGAAGGAAATCATCTTTGTAGAGTTCTTTCAGAGACTCATAGTTGGATGTATCAGCAATTTCTGCCTTTTCAACCTTACTAGGATCCTTATATTCACCATCGCAGGTAACGTACATGTAGTCACAGATAATATCAGAAGTGTCGACTCCCTCAAGATATACAAATACATTCTCGACACCCTCTGGTACAGAGCAGGTAACCTTCGTCTCAACAAAATCAGCAGAGCAATCCTTGATGTCCATCAAGTTAGAGTAAGTTGTGTTACCCATGTTGTCGAACTGCAAGGAAATTCTTACTGTACCACCAGAACAACGGCAACGTGTCTGGATAGCAATGTTATTTCCTACGAAAAAGTCGATCGGGAAATTGATACCATTCCAGTTGTCAGTTCTGTTAGTGCAACGAACGGCATTGCCATTAGCGTTCTTAACTTGTTCGATCGTCAGGGTAACATCGCCTCTTGCCTGATACTTGTCAGACTCCTCGGCGAATTCCTCCATAACGCATGGCACGCCATCCGCAACTGTTGGTCTTTCTGGTTCGAACTGATTCTCAGGTTCTGTAGCCGATGTGGAAACTTTCGGCGGCTGGTAGCCCTGAAGAGAGATCGACGTCGAACCTTCTGACTTACATCCGCTCAATGCCATCGAAGAGAGCATCGCGAAAGTCAGAATAACAGAAGCAATCTTTTGTTTCTTCATTTTTCGTTCCTCCATTTTTATGAGCCTTTCGACCCATATATTTTGTTCTTTTTTATATTAACGGAAAGAACGAACAACTTCAATCGTTTTTTCGAAATCGATTTCGTAAGAACAAGGAACCCTGGTCCTTTTCAAAAATCTGAAGCAAGCTTGTCATAGATATCACTGATTACGTTACCAGTTCCACCTACGCCATTGCCGGCCATCAAAGCAACATAGACTGAATCCGCCTGAACTGCCCAATCTCCGCCTTGCTTCTCAAAATAGATTTTCGCAATCTGAACTCCATATTGGGCCGTATTGATTTTTACCGTAACAATAGCCGTTTTGTCGTAGATCTCGCAACTATCGATCTCATACGTTGTTCCAGCCAAGACATGTTTTCTGGCTTCTTTTTCTTCTTCATAATCACCCTTTTGGAAATAATTGCACAGCTTTACTGCAGACCAATTTCCAAGAGACAGATCCGCTTCCTTGCCACGATAGTCTGACCAGGCCTCTGATCCTTTGTTCAGCGAACCATACTCTTCCATAATGTATTCAACACATCCGCGCATCATCGCCTTATCACTGGAAGGTCCATATTCGGAAAACAGATGAAATACAACAAATACCAGAAGAAAAACAAAAAGAACGATTACCGCGACCAGGTAAGATTTCTTTATATTCCCCAACATATATATTATCCTCCAGCCTTGTTAAAATAACCGTCGATAATATAATACAATATGTTTGAAGAATAGCAAATATTTATGAGCAAACCTGAATCGGTCGCACAATCAGTAAAAACGATTATTTAATGGAGAATTCGGAAAGAAGAGTACCCGCATCATTCTCAAGAACCCATTGATCATTCTCGTTGAAGAATTTCATGTCGACAATTTGACTTGTGCTTCCGAAAAAGAACTCAACTTTCACCGTAGCTTCGTCACCATCTACTGTCGTTTCCAAAATGCGGAAACAGGTCTCCTTTGTCAAAGAAGAAACTACCATAAACAGATCCGATCCGTCATATCCACCTGAAGTGCTCTTATTCTTAATGGACTCAGAAATTTTATTGATAATATTTTCATCGATGGAAGATGCGTCAACTTTCTGGTACAAAGAATCCGGTTCGAAATCATCATCGACTTCTTTACAACCTGCTGCGATGATAGTCTTGGTCGCACTCTCAACCACACGTTTCTTTTCGGCACGACGATCTTGAATGATCCCGCCAACGATCATAACCAGCACGATAAATATCAACATTAATGCACTTAGCTTATAAGATGACTTCATGTATGACCCTTTCCCGTTTTTTCATTCCCAACACCAACAATGTTAACACTTCGTTCACACGTTGTAAATAAGATTGTGAACAATTATGAACATATTTTGGACAACAAGGACAAAAAAGCGATATTTCTGCACATCAATACCATCTTTCAGAAATTAAAAAAGACCGTCTCATAATGAGACGGTCCTGGTCGGAGTGGCGAGACTCGAACTCGCGGCCTCTTGCTCCCGAAGCAAGCACTCTACCACCTGAGCCACACCCCGAAAAGTGAACCTCTAAATCATACTTCTAAAACCATTATATGTCAACAACAAATTTGATTTTTCTTAGTTGTATCCACTTACAATATCGTCATCTCAAACCGCATTCCTTTTCCATCCCGTACGACCACGTTCGAATAGGCCCGGGAACCAAGCACCGCCACAGGTTTCGCTTCATCGTGATCCTTTTTCGAAAAGAACCTTCCCGAAGAAAGATACTTCGAAAACCCGAACACATCCTGCGTTCCATACACCCCGCGCACACACTCGTTTGCCCCAAATGAAAGGTATCGGTAAAGCATATACGCCTGATCCGAAATCTGCGGTAAACGGAAATCCACTGTTTCCTGCAGTTCCCCACTCGACATTTGAAGTCCATGCACGTTTTCACTGAACATCTCATTGTCCAAAAAACCTTTTCTCTCCGCCTGCATCTTATACCCCAGCAGCACCAGTACCAGTATCCCGATGAAAAAGCACTGCAGCACATAAAGTATGTAGATTTTACGGCTTTTCATATCTAATCGCGTCTCCTTTTCTTTCCTTACGTTGACGCCATCATACTTCTCCAATGTGAAGATTATGTGTGGAAATAATCATCCGGGCAAAAAATAAGAGGTTGAAGTTTCTTTCACTTCAACCTCTTTCATTTCCAGTTCAAATCTTACTGATCAGCACTTCACTGCTTTTTTTGTCTCGATTTCATCAAGAAGCTTATTGGTGATTTCATCAAGACTCATCGAGCCAAGATCACCATCGAAACGGGAACGGACAGAAACAGTTCCTTCTTCCACTTCTTTATCACCAACAGTGAACATGTAGATGATCTTTTCCAGGTTGGCCTCTCGAATCTTCTTACCGAGTTTTTCAGAACGGTCATCCACCTCAGCACGAATACCCTTTGCACGAAGTGCGTCACGGATCTCGAAAGCACGATCAAGATGTGCATCTGCGATAGGAAGGATACGTACCTGTTCCGGAGCCATCCAGAGCGGCAGGCAGCCGGCATACTTCTCGATGAGGTAAGCCAATGTTCTCTCGAAGCATCCAAGGCTGGTTCTGTGAATGATGTACGGATTCTTCTTCTGTCCGTCCTTATCGATGTATTCCATTCCGAACTTAGCAGCAAGGAGCATATCGATCTGGATGGTAACGAGTGTATCTTCCTTACCGAATACATTCTTATACTGGATGTCGAGCTTCGGACCGTAGAAGGCCGCTTCATCGATTCCAATCGTATAGTCAAGGCCCAGATCATCAAGGATCTTTTTCATGGTTGCCTGTGCTTCTTCCCACTGTTCCTTCGTACCCTCGTACTTATTCTTCGGGTTGGCCGGATCCCACTGGGAGAAACGGAATGTGCAGTCTTCCAGAAGTCCTACCGTACCCAGGAAATACTTCGCCAGTTCAAGGCAGTTGCCGAATTCCTGTTCCAGCTGGTCCGGACGCAGGATGTAATGTCCCTCGGAAATCGTAAACTGACGTACGCGAATCAGGCCATGCATCTCACCACTGTCTTCATTTCTGAACAGTGTCGATGTCTCTGTCAAGCGCATCGGAAGATCACGATAGCTGCGCTGTCTGTTAAGGAATACCTGATACTGGAACGGGCATGTCATCGGACGAAGTGCAAAGCACTCTTTCGACTCATCTTCCGCATCACCCATGATGAACATACCATCACGATAGTGATCCCAGTGACCGGAGATCTTATACAGATCACGCTTAGCAAAATATGGTGTCTTTGTCAGAAGACAGCCCTGCTTCTGCTCCACATCTTCTACCCAACGCTGAAGAAGCTGAACAACTCTTGCACCCTTCGGAAGAAGAATCGGTAGACCTTGTCCGATGTAGTCTACAGTTGTGAAATACTCAAGTTCACGGCCAAGCTTGTTATGATCGCGCTTCAGCGCTTCTTCACGAGCTGCAACAAAAGCTTTCAACTGCTCTTTATCCGGGAATGAAGTTCCGTAGATACGCTGAAGCATCTTATTCTTCTCGGATCCTCTCCAGTACGCGCCAGCGCAGGAAAGAAGCTTGAATGCTTTGATCTCACCTGTGTTCTCAACATGAGGGCCAGCACAAAGATCTGTGAACTCTCCCTGCTTATAGAAAGAAATAACTGCATCTTCCGGAAGATCATCGATGAGCTCAACTTTATATGGTTCATCGAGTTTCACCATCAGTTCACGCGCTTCCTTACGAGGAAGTTCAAATCTCTCGATCGGGTACTTCTCCTTTACGATTTTCTTCATCTCTTCCTCGATTTTTTTCAGGTCTTCCGAGGAAAAAGCTTCGTCGCGGTCAAAATCGTAATAGAAGCCATCTTCAATAGCCGGACCGATAGCAAGCTTGGTCTCCGGCCACAATCTCTTGATTGCCTGGGCCATAATATGTGAAGTACTATGACGATACATGTTCTTTTCTTCTTTGTTTGTAAAATCAACCATTTTTCAAATCCTCCTTATGGCCTTTCAATTCTTCCGTAAACAAAAAGCCATGCATCCGACAAGGGATGCATGGCTGCACGGTTCCACCCTAATTGCCTGTCTTTCGTAGACAGACCACTCTTTTCCTCTCGTAACGCTTGTAGGTAGCGGCAATCAATTACTTAATCCTTCACTGATGCTACTCCGAGGTGGTACTTCAGAAACTGTTCTCCGGGAAGAGTTCTCAGCTGTTACTCTTCTTCTCTGGCGGTACATGAAACTGAAACATGTCCTCATCACAGTATTTATTGTTTTCATAGTTTAGAACAACCTTATCGAAATTGCAATACCTATCTTATATGGTACTTGCACCCACGATCGAACTATAATCTCCGTAGATACGATGTGGTGTACCATCTGCATCCTTGTAATAATAGTATGCACGGACTCGATAGTAATAACAGGTATTTGATTTCAGGTTTGTGCTTACTTTCTGAGCATCTGTGTATCGTCCCAGACAAACACCAGGGGTTTCTGTTCGGGATGGCATTCTCCACACTTCATAAAGAATACTGCTTCCGTTTACCTTGTCCCAATTCAGAGTAACCGTGTCTGATGTGACATCTGTAACTCTCAGGTTTTGCGGAACAGGTACGATCGGTCGTGCACTTACGATAGTACTGTACCCTGAATAAACAGTAGTTCCATTACTAAGTTTTGAATAACCTCTCAGCTTGTAATAATACATCTGATTGGGTTTGAGATTCTCTGAAAGAGATGTCTTATCAGATGCGTTATACACACCAATCAAAGAATACTGGCTCTGCGAAGCATTTTGAACAGTTGCCCGCCAAACCTGGATGTACTGGATATTGGACGCAGAAGTCCAGTTAAGTCTTACTGAAGTTGCAGATTCAGTTTTTGCTGTTACTGCATACGGTGCAGAAAGTGCAGGTGTTGGTGTTACAGTCGCCTTCTTTGTTATTGGTGTATTTGTCGGCGTAGTCGTCGGCGTATTAGTAGGCGTATTTGTCGGCCGCTTAGTAGGTACCGGCGTGTTTGTCGGCTTGCTAGTTGGCGTATTGGTTGGCTTCTTCGCCACCGTTGGTTTTACAGTAGGTGTAGCCGTCGGAATAGGCGTCGGTTTTGTTGTACTTGTCGGTTTCTTCGTCGGAGTCGGCGTATTGGTCGGCTTCTTCGTCGGAGTCGGTGTATTCGTTGGCAGTTTTGTCGGTAACGGCTTCGGTGTTGGCGTAACCGTTGGAATATGCGTTGGAATCGGCGTGCTCGTCGGCTTCTTAGTTGGAGACAACGTCGGCTTCGGCGTATTTGTGTTTGTCGGTTTTGGTGTATTCGTCGGCTTCTTGGTTGGAGATAACGTCGGCTTCTTAGTTGGAGACAACGTCGGCTTCGGTGTATTGGTCGGAGTTGGAGTATTAGTATTCGTTGGTGACGGTATTGGTGCCTTGTCATTCACATAGATTCCAATTGTGATCGACTTTGTATTTACCGGCACAGTAGCTCCCGCAGAAGGATTCTGCTGCTTTACCTTGCACTCGTTCTCCACATAGTAATTCTGTACCCAGGCGATCTGTACGATGACCTCTTCAAATCCCGCATTCTTCAATTCTGTTTTCAGAAGGGTTGAAGCATCCTGATAGTACATTCCAACCACATTAGGTATCTTCGCCGACTTTGTTGGCGTAGGTGTATTCGTTGCCTTTTTAGTCGGTGTATTCGTTGGCTTCGGAGTTGCTGTATTTGTCGGCTTCGGAGTCGGTGTAGATGTATTTGTTGGCGACGGTATTGGAGCCTTATCGTTCACATAGATTCCCACAGTGATCGACTTCGCATTCACCGGCACATTTGCATTTGCCGCCGGATTCTGCTGCTTAACCTTGCACTCGTTCTCAACATAGTAATTCTGTACCCAGGCTATCTGTACATTGACCTCTTCAAATCCCGCCTTCTTCAATTCCGTTTTAAGAAGATCAGAAGCATCCTGATAATACATACCTACAACATTAGGAATCTTCGCCGATTTTGTTGGTGTTGGTGTATTCGTTGCCTTTTTAGTCGGTGTATTCGTTGGCTTCGGAGTTGCTGTATTCGTCGGCTTTTTAGTCGGTGTGTTTGTCGGCTTTGGAGTCGGTGTATTTGTCGGCTTCGGAGTCGGTGTATTGGTCGGCTTCGGGGTCGGTGTATTGGTCGGCTTCGGGGTCGGCGTATTTGTCGGCTTGGGAGTCGGCGTATTTGTCGGCTTCGGAGTCGGTGTATTGGTCGGCTTCGGAGTCGGTGTATTTGTCGGCTTGGGAGTCGGCGTATTTGTCGGCTTGGGAGTCGGTGTATTTGTTGGCTTGGGAGTCGGCGTATTTGTCGGCTTCGGAGTCGGTGTATTGGTCGGCTTCGGGGTCGGCGTATTTGTCGGCTTCGGAGTCGGTGTATTGGTCGGCTTCGGAGTCGG
>JAFWPB010000059.1 GCA_017545245.1 Clostridiales bacterium | reverse complement strand
GATAAGTCGGAAATCGCCAAATCGCCAAAAACGACTTATAATCGGGAGCCATTTGCAATTCTTTTTTTGAGAAAGTAAGTCGCAAATCAGGTTTTCAAGTTTTCCGACTTAAAAGCACTTGAAAATCGCCTGAAAAGTAAGTCGGAAAGTGGTCTTTTTCATTTTTCGACTTATGTGGTGTTAAAAATGTAAGTCGCAAATGGCGAATTCCGGATTTCCGACTTATGCGCTTCTCAAAAGCGGATAAAAATTTAGGCGTCTCAAAGTGATTCGCATCACTTTTGAGACGCCTCCCTGTCTTTTCCACTTTATCGACACCTTACAGCATCTTCTCCAACTCGGCCTTCACCGCAGCGAGTGCGTCGTCGATCGCAGCCGGATTCTTACCGCCGGCCTGTGCCATATTCGGACGTCCACCGCCGCCACCACCAACGATCGGGGCTACGGCCTTGATGAGGTTACCGGCGTGGGCACCGGCCTTGACCGCACTGTCGGTCGCCATGATCACGATGTTTGCCTTACCTTCGCATGCAGAGAGGAGAGCTACGACACCGTCACCGATCTTCTCTTTCAGAGAATCGCCGAGGTCACGGAGTGCACCCATCTCAACATTATCGAGTTTCGCCGCCAGGAGCTTCACGCCCTTGACGTCTTCTGTCTGCTCCAGAGAATTGCCGAGCGCTTCTTTTGCCGCCTTGGACTTCAAAGACTCGATCTCGGAGTTCGCTGCCTTCAGGCTGTTCTGAAGTGCTGCGATCTTGGTTACGAGCTCAGACGGGCTGGACTTCAGAAGTTTTGCCGCCTCGTCCAGCATCTTCTCGAGATCCTTGTAGTAAGCGGAAACACCATCACCGGTCAGTGCTTCGATTCTTCTTACGCCGGCAGCAACACCGGACTCGGAAAGGATCTTGATCGAGCGGATCTGGGATGTATTACTTACGTGTGTACCACCGCAGAGTTCTACGGAGAACGCCGCCTTGAAGTCGTCTTCATTGTTTCCGGATGTACCCTTGCCCATGCTGACAACACGAACGACATCACCGTACTTCTCACCGAAGAGAGCCATCGCACCGGTGGATACCGCTTCCTGCTGGCTCATTTCATCGGTACGTACCGGGAGAGATGCCGCAATCTCTTTATTCACGATTGCTTCTACCTTTTCGATCTGCTCTGCCGTCATGGCTGCATCGTGGGAGAAGTCGAAACGCAGACGGTCCGGTGTAACCAGAGAACCCTTCTGCTCAACATGATCACCCAGAACGAGTTTCAGTGCTTTTTGAAGAAGATGCGTTGCGGAGTGGTTCTTACAAGTATTGTTACGGTTTTCTTCGTCTACACAGATCGAAGCCGCGCTGTCCTTGCTGATCGATCCCTTGGAAACGAAACCGATGTGACCGACACGGCCTTCTGCAAGGTGGATCGCCTCGGTAACCGTGAACTCACCGCTCTCGGTCTTGATGATACCCTTATCACCGACCTGGCCGCCCATGGTGCCGTAGAATGTCGTGATATCCGTAATGATCGTGCCCTTGTCGCCTTCTGAGAGGGAATCCTTCAAGGAAGCCTCATCTGCCAGAGCCACGATCTTGCCTTCTGTATTCAGTCCGTCGTAACCGATGAACTTGGTCTTGATGCTCTCATCAAGAGAATCGAAAACGCCGGCCGCAGTATTGAGCTTTGCGGAGAAGTTCGCATTGTCACGTGCCTTCTGCTTCTGCTCTTCCATTGAAGCCTTGAAGCCTTCCTCATCAACGGTGAGGCCCTCTTCTTCAGCGAGTTCAACAGTCAGCTCGATCGGGAATCCGAATGTATCGTAGAGATAGAAAGCGGACTTGCCATCGATGGCCTTCTTGCCGGAAGCCGCATTTTCTTCGAGGATCTTTTTGAATTCCTTCATGCCGTTCTCGAGTGTGCTCTCGAAACGTTCGATCTCCTTGGTCAGTTCGTTCAGGATGAACTCTCTGTTCTTGGTCAGGAGTGGGTAGCTGTTCTTATAAATCTCATCGATGAAGATCGTCGCGATCTTCAGGATGTCGTCCTTCTTGAGGTTCAGCGCACGAGCGTGGCGGACCGCACGACGGATCAGACGGCGGAGAACATAGCCTGCACCAACGTTTGCCGGAACAAGTTTCGCAGCATCACCGATCAGCATGACAGAAGTTCTGGTATGGTCAGCGAGGATACGCATGGAACGTGTCTGCTTCTCATCGGCGTTGTACTTCGCGCCGGAAACTTTCTCAATGTATGCGATGACCGGTGCAAAAAGATCGATCTGGTATACATCACGGGAACCGTTCAGGAACGCCAGGATCCTCTCGAGGCCCCAGCCGGTATCGACGTTCTTCTGCTTGAGCGGTGTCAAAGTACCGTTCTTGTGCTTTTCATACTGCATGAATACGTCGTTGCCAAGTTCGGTGTACTTGCCGCAGGAGCAGCCCGGGCCGCAATCCGGACCACAATCCGGACGGTCGGCAATATAGAACATCTCGCTGTCCGGACCGCAAGGACCATACTCCAGGCCCCACCAGTTGTCGTCCGCGCCGAGGTAGTAAATGTTTTCTTTCTTAAAACCGGAAGCGATACGGAATTCTGCGCCCTCTTCATCTCTTGGGGCATTCTCGTCACCGGCGAATACGGTTGCCGCCAGGTGATCCGCGTCGAAACCGAAGACCTGTGTCAGAAGCTCGAAGCTCCACTGGCATCTTTCCTTCTTAAAGTAATCGCCAAGGCTCCAGGAACCCATCATCTCGAAAAATGTAACGTGGCTCTTGTCGCCGACGGAATCGATATCGTTGGTTCTTACACATCCCTGCACATTGCAAAGTCTTGTGCCGAGAGGGTGTTTCTGACCGAGAAGATACGGCATAAGCGGCTGCATGCCGGCTACATTGAACATAACACCGGTAGAACCGTCCGACACCAGCGAAACGGCGCCGACATCCACATGGCCACGGTCAATATAGAACTGCTTCCAGGTATTTCTCAATTCATCTGAGGTAAACTGTCTCATCGATCTTCTCTCCTTTATTCACAAAGCCGTCCTGCTCCAAAAGCTCTGGAGATGCTGCCATGTATGGATTTCAGCTTTTCCTGAAGTTTCGGAAAAACGCAGGAACAGTGCCTGTTTTTCACGTGCTTTGTAATTTTACATGATTTAGGCGAGAAAATCTATATATTCTTCTTATTAAAAGCAAATCACTGCAATACTCACAGCGGCAGTTCTTTTCGGATCGTAAGAATGTCGAACACATTTCTCCTGTAAAGATTGGCTTTCGGGAACAGTACGTCCAGATTCTTTTCTTCCTTCTCGATCATGGAACGGCGTTCCTCCTCAGAGATTCCCTTGCGGCTGAACGCGGCTTTTCTGGCGATCGCCCCGCCGTCTTCGGTAGGCTCGCCCTTGAGGATTTTCGCCATGGTCTCGTAGTACCGGTAATAGGCGCGGCTGCTCGCGTTCAGATCCTTGTCGCGGAACCTCTTCTTCCAGTAGTGATGGAAGAAGCACCGCAGGATGAACGCCACTACGCCCAGCACGATTGCGGCGATCACGATGAAAAGCAGGAAACGCATGATGCGGTTGAAGAACTTTTCGAACGTAAACAATTCCATGTTCTTTTTGGTATTCTGGGTTTCCTCATTTTCATTCTTGACCGCGGATCCTTCGGAACCATCGTCTGTGACCGCGACACGGTTCGGAGTCTTCACATTCTTCGGTCTCGGCGTGATCTGGGTCGTTGCCGGACCATATTCAGAAACGATCGCGTTGAAATTATAGAAGCTTGCCGCCACCTCGTTTCCAGGCGTCGGGTCATCCATGATCCATCCGTAATCGGCATGGAAATACTCGATCCAGGCATGCGCATCCGTCGATTTTACGTCGCAGGCGACACCATCCTCGACCCCGGTCAGGAAGTATCCCTTGACGTAGCGCGCCGGAATGCCGGCCAGACGCAGAAGCACGACGGCGGTAGTTGCATAGTGTACGCAGAAACCCGTCTCGCTCTTTCTCATGAACCAGTAGACGAAGTCCTCCTTGAGAGGCGGGAAATCCGTGTCGTTGTCGTAAGGATGGATATTTCTGACATAGTTCATGACTTCCTCGACCACTTTTTCCGTCGGCCAGTCTGACATGCCCATCACGATATCCATATACCAGCTCGGAAGCATTTCCGACTGCAGGACCTTGTCCCTGGTAGTATCCGGAACATAGAGGCATTCGCTGTAGATCTGCTCAAGATACTCTTCCGTCCACTTCGGCGTGTAGCGCACCGGCGTATTGCTGTAGGCATACACATATTCCTGATCGAGGTTAGGGAGAGCGACCTTCTCATTCATGTTATAGGATTCATGCATCGTGAGCTCCGGCGATTCCACCAAAGCGCTGCTATCCGGATCCACGCGGTTAAGATCCATGTAGTAAGGGATGAAAGAATAATCCGCACCAAAATCCATTTTGAAGCGCAGGATGTACCGCGCCTCCCGCTCCAGTTCTTTTGAAGAAGAAAAATAATCCGAAAGCGTAAGATCCGCCGAAGTGGCGGCCCAGGAATACCCGTCAAAACGCTCCATGGAAGACGTCTTCAGATACATATACGGATTCGCACCGTTTGACTTACCGCTGAACTTATTGTTCTTCTCACGGACCACTGTCATGAACTTCCATTCCGGAACGTTAAAGTTTCCGACATTCAGGAGATTCTCGTTTTCCACATACATGTGAAGCGCATGCGTGGAATCATTATCCATGACCACGCTGCCCTTATAGGTCATCTCAGAAAGCGCCCTGGTCTCCCGCTCGGCTCTCGCACCGATGCCCCACTTGAAGCGCTCCGATATCTCTTCGACGAAAGCCTGGATCGACGAATAACGCTTCTTCGCCAGGCTGTCCTGCGAGTACCGGTCCTGCGGATTCAAAATCGCAAAGAACACCAGAAGGACCAGGATCGGGGCAAACAATTTCAGAAGATCCTGGAAAGTCTTTTCTTTTGCGCATTTCCTGACATTCTGGAAAAGGACCAGCAGCAGTACGCCGCTCACGAAGAACAGCGAAGCCGCGGTGGACGGGTTATGGGAGATGACGGAAAAAGTACTGATCACGATCGGCAGGAAGGCCAGGACCGCGAAGATCACGTTCTTTCCGCGCATGATCACCCATGTGGTCACAAAGATCGGAATGATTGAGATAAACACCAGACTCGACGTCACCGCAAATGCATTTTCCGAACTGTAGGTTCCGCCTGCGTTCAGGACGATCTCCGAAAACAGCATCTCGGTGGCATAGCGGATGGACAGGATATCAAAATACAGCACGAACCCGGTAAAGAGCGCCAATGCGCCCAGCGTGATCAGCGTGATCCGGATATCTTTTCTTGCATGGAGATAGCTGAAGAAGAAAGCCAGCGGCGGTACAAAGAAGAAAAATGCAAAGCCGTCTACATCCATCTGGAATGCGGAAGTGAGCATGATCGTGCTTGAGATCGCAAGGAGCATGGACAGAAAACTGGAGAAAAGGAACGCCCATAACGGCAACGATTCTCCTTGTGGGAAAGACAGGGTAAGCGGTTGTTTCTCACTCATTGTGCTGTCCTCCTTCTATCGGCATGCGAAGGATCTTGAGCATGGTATGGTCCATCTCCTGCTTCGAGCGGATCTGAAACTCCTCCGGCCGGCGCGTCCTTGACACGACCTTAATATCCACAGGGATATCCCGAAGAAGAAAATATTTAATTGTGAAAAGCACTTCGCCCAGATTCTGGTCGACTCTGTCTCTCGAGCCGTGCAGCGGCATGACAAGACGTGCACGTCCATGTGTCTCCTCCTGCGGCTCACGCACCATGATGTCGTCCTTCTTGGCAGACATCTTCCAGTGCACGCTCTTCACCGGATCTCCGGCCATATACTCACGGACATCGTAGATCTCCGAATAAGGCGAATTGGATTTAGAGAGGATCTTGGCTCGGAAGCCATTGGACTCCTCAACGATGCTGGGAAGTCTCTGCACCGGAAGTACCGGGATCGATCCCTTCAGTTCGACTTTTTTCGGAATCGGAATCAGACCGAACATGTCATAGACACGCACCTTGATTGAGTCGATCACGTAGGTACCACAGTGATCTGTCTCCAGCCGCACCGGATAATCCGTGCCGATCTGGCAGGTAAAACGATGCTTCTGTACGGCGCCGCTCATCAGTTCCCGGATCGTCATTCTTACAGCATAAAGCTGGCCGGGAAGGTATTTCGAGGTCTTCGAAGAAAATACAAGTTCCGTCTCGGTCTTCATGGTGATCATGTGCGGGACTTTTACGCGCACCGAGAAAAAGAAGAACGAGAGAACACTAAGAATCGCGGAAAAGAACGGGATCGCGCATACCACGACCACGCACAACCAGGAAAACCACATCTGGTTCACGATAAAGAAAGCTTCCGCTCCGAGAAGCGCCAGAATATAAATGATCCAGTTTTTCAGCATCGTCAGATCTTCCTCTGCTGAGTGGATTTTTTGATGATCTCTTTTGCAATGTCATCCGTTTTCACGTCATTGAACTCTGCTTCCGGTGTCAGAAGGAGACGATGGCTGATAACAGGCACGAAAACAGTCTGGACATCTTCATCCGAAACATAATCGTGATCGTGCATATAGGCATAGGCTTTTGCCATCGCGGTCAGCGCAAGTGTGGCACGCGGGCTGGCGCCGCGCTCCAGATCCGGATGGTTTCTTGTCGCATCGGACAACGCCACAATGTAATCGAAAAGCTTATCGCGGACATGGATCTTTGCCGCCTCATCCTGCATACGCATCATGTCCTCGGCGGTGCAGATACGCTGCACGTCTTTGAGCGGGTCTCTTCCGTCCTGACGGTTCATCAGCATTGCTTTTTCGTCGGAATTGGCCGGATAACCCATGGAAATACGAACGGTAAAACGGTCCATCTGCGAGTCCGGCAGAAGCGATGTACCCGCGGAACCGGAAGGGTTCTGTGTTGCAAATACGATAAACGGTGAAGGAAGCGGATAGGTCTTCTCATCGATCGTCACCTGTCCCTCTTCCATGGCTTCCAGAAGCGCCGACTGTGTACGTGACGATGCACGGTTCAGCTCGTCTGCGAGGAACAGATTATGGAAGATCGCACCTTTCTGGTAATGCATCTCGTGCGTGTCTTTATCGAAAACGGAAAAGCCCAGAATATCGGAAGGCAGAACGTCCGGCGTAAACTGTACACGTCCGTAGTCCAGACCCATGGTCCTGGAAAAGGCCAGCGCCATGGTGGTTTTTCCCACGCCCGGCACATCCTCGATCAGCACATGGCCACCTGCCAGGATCGCCGTCATCACCAATTCGATCACGTCGTCCTTACCACAGATTACTTTCTTTACTTCTTCAACGATTTTATTCTTTATGTCTGACATATCCCACCCGCTGCTTTCATGTATTATCCTCTCATCCCATACCGGGACGTCTTTCATTAGACATTTTACTGAATAAGAAAAGAAAAAAACACATGACAGGTTAGAGATAAAAACCCGAAAAAATCAAGCGTTCATTGCTTTTCGGAGATGCTCCTGATACTGATCAACGACACTCTTGGGGCCCGCGATGGAGAACGCTCCTTCGTACTGGCTGATCCAGGAAAAGAACGTGGGGCTGATGCTTGCAGAAACATTGGCGATCAGGCAATCCTCGTGTTTCGGGTCTGGATAAATCGTGACATCCTTGTCAAAACGGTCGTAGAACTGGGAAAGCATATCTTTTCTAAAACGGAGCTGCACTGGTTCGGGTTTGCTTCCGTACATGCTGAAAGAGGTTTCGACGTGCCGTGCAACATTAAAGCCTTTCGGCGGATGCACGAGTTTTCTTCGCTCTTCGATCTTCACATCCTTCATGCGGTCGATACGGAAGTGGCGGATCTTGTCCTTTTCCTTCTCCTCGCTCTGCTCGGGGCGTACGCCGACACAGTAGTAGAATCCGTTATTCCAGATGAGAGCAAACGGATGCAGGATATACTTCTGCCCGTCATGGCGGAAGACTTCCTCGACTTTTCCTTCCGAAAAAGCATAGTCTACATATTTAAAAGAAACGGGGTGGCCTTCGTTCATGGCTTTTCTTACCCGGTTCGCCGTATAGATGATGTCATTATTTGTGGAGTGGTGGCGTCCGATATAGTGGATCTGCTCGTTCAGCTCCGCCGCTTTTCCCTTGGAAGTCAGCTCTTTGAGCTTACGGATCAGGGTGGCTTTCTTCTTCTCGGTCATAAAACCTGCGGATTCCACGGCATCGATGAGGATCATGATCTCTTCGACTTCAAAATCACGTTCTTCGATATAATAGCGGGGCGGGCGTCCCTGGCACTCGAGCGGAATATCCGCAGCTTTGATCGCATCGAAATCTTTGTAGAGGGCTTTTCTCTCGACTTCGAATCCACGCTCGCCCAGACGGGCAAGGATATCTTGCGTGGAAAGGCCGTGATTCTCGTCCGTTTCCTTCTTCAGGATCTCCAGAAGACAAAGCAGTCTTCCTCTGCTGTTTTCAGTCTTTGCCATAAGT
This sequence comes from Clostridiales bacterium, assembly GCA_017545245.1. Classification (GTDB taxonomy): domain Bacteria; phylum Bacillota; class Clostridia; order Saccharofermentanales; family Saccharofermentanaceae; genus Scatonaster. The sequence continues at coordinate 22,984 of JAFWPB010000059.1, read as the reverse complement.
ACGCCCCCTCTTTTTCTAAAAAATTCCGAAGCATAGTGTCTTTATGATCATTCTATCATAGTGAACGTTCTCGCAATAGCGCTTTGCACTTGACCGTGATATAATATTATGGCGAATTTCCAAATAACCGGGAGGTATCTCATGCAATCTTTTTATTCCGATATCGCGGTAGCAGCCCCGAAGATCCTGCTTCCAACCAAGGGGATCAATCTTGAAAAGTGGGCGGTCATCGCCTGTGACCAGTTCACCTCCGAACCGAAGTACTGGGAACAAGTGGAAGAGAACGTCGGCGCTTATCCTTCCACACTCAGGATGTTTCTCCCGGAAGTCTATCTTGAGATGAGCTCGGTCGACGAGATCGAGAAGCGCCTCTCCAACATTGCTTCTTCTATTAATGAATATATTACAGACGGAATCCTCGAAGAACTCGCTCCGGGATTCATCGTTCTGGACAGAAAGACGAAGTATAACGATTCCCGCCGCGGCCTCATGCTGGCTCTGGATCTGGAGCAGTATGACTTTACGCCCGGCAACAAGAGCCGCATCCGCGCGACCGAAGGCACGGTACTTTCCCGTATTCCTCCGCGCGTACGTATCCGTGAGCGCTCTCCGATCGAAATGCCGCACATCATGGTATTGATCGACGATCCGAAGCGCACTGTGATCGAGCCGGCATGGAATGCTCTTTCTGCTGATTCCAAAAACCTCGTTTATGACACCGACCTCATGATGGAAGGCGGTCACGTTAAGGGTTACTTCACACCTGACGGATCCGATGTGGCAAACGGCATCATCGAAGCGCTTCGTGATCTTCTTGCCGTTTCTGATGACGGCTTCCTGTTCGCTGTCGGCGATGGAAACCACTCTTTGGCTACAGCCAAGACACACTGGGAGAACATCCGTGATAAGTTCTCTGCTGAAGAGCGCCTGACCCATCCGGCACGCTACTGTCTGGTCGAGATCGTCAACATCCATGACGAAGGCCTGAAGTTTGAGCCGATCCACCGCGTCACATTCGGACTCACGATGGATGATTTCCGTTCCCGTGCTGCCGAGTATTTCAAAGACCAGGACGTCTCCTTCACCGACGCCAGTGCTTTTTGCAAAGAAGGACGTGCAGACGGTGCCCATACCGTACTGGTTACAAACGGCAAGGAAGATATCTGCATGATCATCGGAAAGCCCAGCCACACATTGGCAGTCGGCGCACTTTCCGGATTTTTGGATTCCATCGAGTCCACGAACAAGATTCATACCGACTATATCCACGGCGAAGATTCCGTCCGTTCCCTGGCCAAGGAAGACAGCTTAGGCTTCCTTCTCCCGGATGTCTCCAAGAATTCTTTCTTTGAGACGATCTCGAAGGAAGGGGTCTTCCCGAGAAAGACATTCTCCATGGGTGAAGCGCCGGAGAAGCGTTATTACTTAGAAGCGAAGATGATCTGATAGAAGGAAAGCAAGAGAGGAAGAGGGTACATGTCAGAGAAAACTTCGATATGTGTGATCGGAGCCGGATTGTCCGGTCTGGTCTGTGCGTATAAACTCGCCCAGGCCGGTTTTCGTGTACAAGTCGTAGAACAGCAGTCCACCCCTGGCGGAATGCTCGCGTGTTCACGTCTTGGCTCGGACTATATCGAGCTTCTGCCCCACCATGTAAGAAAATCCGACCGTTCCCTGATCGCTCTCTTAAAAGACCTTGGTCTTTCCGATGAGCTCCAGTGGTACGATTCTCTCTGGTACGGCCGTGCCAGCAAGAAAAAGCTCGGTTATCTCGACAATGGTTTCCATTCTCTTTTGGCCGCACTGGTGCAGGAGATCACTGATAACGAAGGTATCATCCAGTACGGCTATACCGTAACGGAGATCGCCGAGAGCGAGGATCCGACACGTCCGAAATACCGTGTCCGCTGCATCCTTGCTGACACCACTTCGATCATTCTGGAATGCGACACGATCCTCTATACCGGATCCTGCCGTAACCTTGTACATATCACGCATCCGCTGGATATGCCGACAGATTTCCGTGATTCTCTCATGGACGTGACCTACCAGGCCAACATGTGTCTTCTCATGCTGATGAAATACCCGTTTACCGAGTGTTACTCCCGTCTGATCGACGAGGACGAACCGTTCCAGCGGATCATCCAGCACACGAGCATGGTCGGCCAGCGCCGCTACGGCGGACACGTTCTCTATCTGTCCGGAAGTTTCCAGACATCGGCACCTTTATGGACCGCGTCCGATGCCGATGTTTTCAAGACGTTCTTCAAGCGTCTTCAGTATATGAACCCCAGCGTTTCCCGAAGCGCCGTACGCACCTGGCGTCTGACGAGAACGCGTTATGCCAAGCCTGTCAGCCGTCCGCTCGAAGGCCTTTTCGAGCCGGTTCCGGGCCTTTACGTGTGCAGTCTCGCCATGTCCGAGAGTGTACTCGATGATACAAAATACAGAATGGATGCCTGCATCTCACAGGCGAATCTTACAGTGAACAAGATAAAGGAGGATTTTTCTCGTGAAAAAGAACTCAAACACGAAGAAAACTAACAAATCTTCAAAATCCGGGAAGAATTACGCGAAGAGCAAAGCCACCGGCTTTACTCCTGACCTGGATAACTTCGACCGTATGCCGGATATCAAGGCAGGTGACATTGCACTTCGTGTACTGGCACTCATGATCCCGGCAGCAGTTGCACTTCTTCTGGGACTTTTCCTGAAGAGCGACATCGGTGACTTCTTCTCCTGGTGGGCAACATTCTATCTTTACAGCTGGGCAGCGTTCCCGCTTGTTGCTTACTTCTTCCGTGGATTCGTTTCGGTCGGATTCGGTTTTTCAAAGAGCCTGGGTGTCCTCCTTACCTCCGGCACACTTTGGCTGATCTCCTATCTCGGTATATGGAACAGTTTCAACCGCCCGATGACATTCGTGATGTTCGCTTTGCTGATCGTGATCTGCTGGGGTATCCCCAAGACGCGCCGTGCTGCCGTCATTGCCCTTTGCGACAACAAGAACGTCCGTCACATCATTCTGGAAGAAATCATCTTCACTGCTTTCTTCGTATTTATCCTTTACTGTAAGGGTATTTTCCCGAACATCAACGGCGAAGAAAAGTTCATGAACTTCGGCTTCATGAACTCCATGCTGCGTGAAGATTCCCTCCCGGCCAAGGATCCATGGCTGGCCGGCCACTCGATCAACTACTACTATTTCGGACAGTACATCTTCTCTTACCTGACGAAGATGATCGGCACCAAAACTGCTGTGGCCTACAACATCTCGATGTGCGCCGCCATTGCTCTTCCATTTGCTTCGGCCTTTACGATCGGCCAGATGTTTGTGGACGGACTCATGCAGAAGCGTGACTGCCCGGTATCCAAGTGGTACCTGCCATTTGCCGGAATCTTCTCTTCCTGCTGCGTACTGCTTTTCGGTAACTCCCATTCCTTCTTCTACGACAACAAGTCCGGAAGCATCGGCTTCAACATTCTGAAGTGGGGCATCTGGGAAAAGCTGGGAGTGCAGGTCGGTGACCTTTCCCATATCTTCTTCTATCCGGATTCCACCCGATATATCGGACACAACCCGGACCTTGTGCAGAGCGGTCTCTCCAAGGTCGGAGACTATACGATCCACGAGTTCCCGTTCTATTCCTACCTGATTGGAGACCTGCATGCGCACGTTGTCAGCATGACGATCGTTCTTCTGATCATCGGCTTCATTTTCGTAGCCGTCTTCCGTGCCAAGTTCAGTAACGACCGCGAGCAGAAACTGGTCCGCTTCTCCAACCTGAAGTCAAGTATCACCAGCGAGATGAAGTACCTTTTCCGTCCGGAATTCTTCTTCGCCGCTATCCTTCTCGGTTTCGCACAGATGTGCAACTACTGGGATTTCCTGATCTATTTCGTATTCTGCTCGATGGGCCTTCTGGTTTATAACGCAAGACGTTCGACTTACCTTTGCTCCTTCACCAGCCTTCTCGTCTTCTTCTTTGAAGCCGGCGGCATCCTGGGCGTATACATGAAATGTGGAAGCAACGTCTTTGCCCATCTGTGTTTGCAGATAGCGATCTTCGTCATCAGCTATATCCTGACCAGCATCTTCCCAACCGCACTTTCCAGAACGGGTCTTGCGATGTCGATGCTTTTCTCTATCGCCAGCGCGATCGCACTGACATTCAACCTGCATTTCGAAATGATCTCGAACACGATTGCTTTGACAGACCGTCACACACCGCTGTTCCAGTTCCTGATCCTCTGGATCGTACATCTCCTGATTCCGATTGCCCTGATCGTCCTGGTCTGCGCGACCAAGCGTCACAAGTATAAGAAGAATCTCCTTCCGGTCCTGCCGGCTCCGCTTACATTCGAAAAGCCGTCCATGGATATTTCCGGAAAGAAAAAGGCAAAGAAGACAGAAACGGAAGAAGAATCGGCTGAATCTTCTCCTTCGATCACGAAATACGACGCTGACGGAGTTGCCATCGAATCCGCATCTGATGACGCGTCCGATCCGGATGCAGATTTTGATCCGGATACCGTAGTGGAGAAGGCCCATATTCATCGTGCAAAAGCACCTGAGCCGGCCGATTCCGATCCAGATCTTGAATCCGAGGACGAAGAAGAGAGCGATCCGAGTTTCTTCGCACGTCTTGTCCTTCTTTTTAAGACTTTGGATTATTACCTCGCCAAGTTCGGTGATTTCCTGCTTTGCAAATTCTTCCGTCAACGTTCGATCGTAGACATCTTCGTCGTCGGTTTGACTTTCGTCGGATTCATGTTCATCATCGCTCCGGAAATCATCTATGTGCCTGACATCTACGGTCCGAACTACCAACGTTCGAACACGATGTTCAAGTTTACCTTTGCCGGATTCATCATGCTGTCTCTGGTATTGGTCTACACCGTATTCCGTTTCATGGCGCATGTCACAAGAAAAGGCAATCTTTCTAACTGGGGACTGACCGTCTCAATCATCATGATCGCCGTCATTCTCTTCATCCCGGGCCACTACACGATCGAAGCGCTTTCCCAGCGTTGCGGTGACCAGTGGATCAGTTCGGACAGATATGTCGGACTTGATGGTACCGAGTATCTCTGGACGCACGATTCCGATTACTTTGGACTGGAACATGAATGGGCATCCCAGGAAGAAAAAGACAGCTATCGTGGCGAAGGAAACATTGCTTCTTATAAGGAAGCCATTGACTGGCTCAATGAGAACGTCAGCGGCTCCTATAACATCTGTGAGGCGCAGGGACTGAGTTATACCGATAAAGACATCATCTCCGCGTATACCGGTCTTCCTACCGTCATCGGCTGGCAGACACATGAGTGGCTGTGGCACTTCCAAGGTAAGTTTGATGAAGAGACCGGAGAATTTACCGATGATCCGGAGAAGCCGGTATGGCAGCTCTATATCCAGCCTCGTTACGATGATCTGGAAACGATCTACTACTATGAGGAGAACCCGGATCCGGAGGCGGAACGTCAGCCGGCAACACCGGAAGAGGTCAGCCGCATCCTTCACTATTACGATGTCACTTACCTCATCTGCGGTAAGATGGAAGTCTCATCCTACGGTGAACTGAACTATCCTGCCTTCGATCAGCTCGGCGAAGTCGTCTTCACTTCCTCCGACGGAACGTTGAAGATCTACAAGGTGCAGTGACCGGCATCCGTCCGCATCAAGCATCCAAAAGGCATCCAAAAGGCATCCAAAAGGCATCAAAAAAGGCACTGTACAGAATTGTGCAGTTTCATAGCGAGCCACCGATTTCGATCATCAAATAATCTGGAAGATGCCCGAAGTATATTGGGACAACTGCGGGCAAGTGCTTTTCAAGCAGGGCAAGAAAGGCATGCTTTCCGCAGATAAGTCGCAAATCGCCAAATCGCCCAATACGACTTACAAATCGCGCCATTTGGGAATTCTTTTTTTGAGAAAGTAAGTCGGAAATCGGCAATTTTCATTTTCCGACTTAAAATCACTGAAAAGCAGGCCAAAAAAGCAGTCGGAAAACGGTTTTTTCCAATTTCCGACTTATGTGGCCTCGGAAATGTAAGTCGCAAACGGTCAAATTCGGATTTCCGACTTATGCGCTTCTCAACGGTTGAGAAAAATGAGGCGTCTCAATGTGATTCACATCACTTTTGAGACGCCCTCTTTCTTCATTTCTGTGCTTTATCACTCGCCGCCGTGCTCGATCTGGGCTTCCACAATAGGTTCTGGAAGCTTAGGCTGTATAGGCTCATTCGCTGTGGCATTCATTTCAAAGAACCAAAGTACGATGCCTCCGATTATAAACGCCAGGATCACCACGGTTGCGACGATCTCGCCGATCAACTCAGATAGTCGGATATTCATTTTCACCCCTCAATTATCAACTAAGATATGACATCCTCCGATATCTGCGTTCAGAATATACCATAATTCTGATAAAAACAACCTTTTTCATGGTTACAACTTTATTTCAAGCAATCGTCACAAAGGACAAGTGCTTTTCGCGCAGAATATCGTGGAAGGCTCCATACCTTCGTGACTTGCATTATTACTGGATGTATCCGATTTCTTCTGCAAGTTTTTTCTCGATCACAACAGTTGCATCGCGGTGCATACGCATGAAGGTTACCGGGCACATCGGATCGATGCGGTCGGTCATAAGAAGCTTTGTCGCGGCTTCCTTCTTGTTGCCGTTGATGATCATGATCAGGGCCTTGGCACGCATGATGTTGCCCATACCCATGGTTACAGCGTAGCGCGGCACTTCGTCACGGTTTGCAAAGAATCTTGCATTAGCATCGATCGTAGACTCATCAAGGATCTCCTTATGTGCACCATCGATGAGGACCGGGCCAGGCTCATTGAAAGCCAGATGGCCATCCGGACCTACGCCCAGCACCTGGATCTCGATCTCTGTCTTATCCAGAATGGCATTGAACTCCTTGAGGTTCTCTTCCACATCACCGGTTCCCTTGGCAACATAGGTATTGGCCTTGTCGATGTTGATGTGGTCGAAAAGGTTGCTGTCCATGAAGTAGCGGTAGCTCTGCGTGTGTGTCGGCTCAAGACCAACATACTCGTCGAGGTTTACGGAGTGGATCTTGGAAAAGTCCAGACCCTCTTCCTTACAGCGGCGTGCCAGTTCCTGATACATGCCAACCGGGCTGGAACCTGTAGCCAGACCGATCGTGCAGTCCGGCTTCTCGCGTACGACCTTCTCGATCGCATCCGCCATCTTCTTGCTCGCGTCCTGATAATTCTCTGCAATAATAACTTTCATAGAAGTGCCTCCTTTGGCCTGAATGTTTCTTCTTGATGCTTTTTATGAATCTCTTCCTTCGGAAGGATTATTTCTGTTTGATCACGATATTTCCCTGATCTTTGTAGATGCTGTTTTCCGGGATCACGCCACGCACACAGGAAGTCGGGTAAATATTCGTGTCTCTTCCGATGACTGTACCCGGATTCAGTACGCTGTTGCAGCCAACCTCTACACGGTCACCCAGCATTGCGCCGACTTTCTTTCTTCCCGTCTCGACCTGCTCGTCACCGTTCTTGATCACGACCAGAAGCTTGTCGCTCTTGACGTTACTTGTGATGGAACCTGCACCCATGTGTGCCTTATATCCCAGGATCGAGTCGCCGACATAGTTATAATGCGGAACCTGAACATTATCGAAAAGCACTACATTCTTGAGTTCTGTGGAGTTTCCAACAACACAGTTTTCGCCGACGAGAGCGCTTCCACGGATGAAAGCACACTGTCTGACTTCGGTATTGTGTCCGATAATGCAAGGACCGCCGATATATGCAGTCGCAAACACCTTGGCATCCTTAGCGATCCATACATCGTCGGAAGGATGGTCGAATTCCTCTTCCGGAAGTGTGGCACCGATCTTAAGGATCATATCGGAAATACCGCCCAGTGCTTCCCACGGATAGGTGAAACCCTTGAGGTACTCGGCAAATGCCGGATACGTATGAGTCAGATCGTAAAGATCATTTACTGTATACATTATTTCTTCACCTCCACCAGATGGCCGCTCTTTTCCATCGAAGCAATGATCGCGTTGACCTGCTTCTCGCATTCTTCGATCGTACCGGCTTCAGACATAACACGGAGAACCGGCTCAGTACCGCTCTTTCTAAGAAGTACACGGCCATTTGCGCCAAGCTCGACAGTGCAGGCTTCAACCTGCGCTTTTACCGCTTCATCCGCCAGTGTGCCGTCCTTATCGTCAACGACAACATTCTTGAGGACCTGCGGATACATGCTGCATCCGGAAGCCAGTACGGAGAGCGGAAGATTCGTCGCAAGGAGCACTTCCATAAGCATGATCGCCGTGATCAGGCCATCACCGGTATGTGCATATTTTCTGAAGATAACATGTCCGGACTGCTCACCGCCGATCATGTGATCGTTTTCTTTCATGTTTTCATAAACATAACGGTCGCCTACTGCCGTCTTCTCGTACTGAATACCTGCTTCATCCAAAGCCTTGTAAAGTCCGAAGTTCGACATGACCGTAGTAACGACCGTATTGTTGTTGAGCTGGCCCTTTTCCTTCATGTACTTTGAACAGATGTACATGATCTTGTCGCCATTTACAACATTACCCTGTTCGTCGACAGCCAGGCAGCGGTCAGCGTCACCATCAAAAGCAAAGCCGACATCCAGCTTGTTGTCTACCACATATCTCTGCAATCCTTCGATATGCGTGGATCCACATCCGGTATTGATGTTGACACCATCCGGTGTGTTATTGATGACATATGTCTTTGCGCCCAAAGCATCGAAAACCGCACGTCCGATCATCCAGGAACTGCCGTTTGCACAGTCCAGACCGACCTTATGCTTCGCATATGACTTGGTAGCCAGACCTGTAAGATATCCGATATAGCGGTTTCTTCCAGAATAGTAGTCGATCGTCATACCGATCTTGTCTTCAGAGGCGAAAGGAATCTCTTCAAGTTCTCCGTCGATATACTTCTCGACCTGGTCCTGAAGATCGTCATCCATCTTCTCACCTTCGTAATTCATCAGTTTGATACCATTATCATAGAAAGGGTTATGGCTGGCTGAAATCATCACACCACAGTCAAAATCCTCGGTACGGGTGATATAACTTACGCACGGCGTTGTGGTTACATGTAATAAATAAGCATCAGCGCCCGAAGACGTGATGCCTGCTGCTAATGCGTTTTCATACATGTAAGAAGAGCGACGTGTATCTTTTCCGATCACGATTTTTGCGGACGTATCCGCGCCCTTTTCCTTATGTTGCTGCATGTAATACCATCCGAGGAATCGCCCGGTCTTGAAAGCGTGTTCCGCTGTAAGTACAACGCCCGCTTTTCCACGGAATCCATCCGTGCCAAAATATTTTCCCATGCGAATCATCTCCTCTATTTTCAGTTTTACTCTCAAATTTTACACTTTCACTGAAAAAAAGGAAATAGTTTTTTAATGCCACACGCACTTTTCTTGTTGTGTATATGTTGCTGATGCCGACAAAACAAGTATCTCAACCGCTCTTATTTCTTCTTCGCGGAAACCTTGCCCTTTGTCGTCTTGGAAGCCTTGGAAACCTCTTTCTCCGGAGATGCTTCCTTCGGTGCCGCACCGCTCAGGATCAGCTGTTTTCTATGCTGTGTCGTTCCGCAATCTGTGCGGAGGCCTCGCATAAGATCTCTTCCGTATACCTTCACTTCACGGCCGCATGAGCACTTGCAGAACCACTGCAGGTTCTTGCCGCTCTTGATACCGGTCATCTTCTCGACGGTCAGATCCCCGAAAACCTTTCCGGAAAGATCATCCATCGCAGCCGTATCTCTTCTGGCCTGACCCTGGAAATCCTCTTCTTTCAAAGCTTTTCTGGTCGTATCACGATATGGGCAATTCTCATCGAAGCAATTGCTGACCTCAGTGTGAAGCAATCTATGCGACGTGATCCGGATCTCATTTCCACAGTCACAGCGGCATAGCCAAACTACTTTTCCGTTGAATCTCTCTGCCGTTTCTTCCAGCGCAACCAGATGTCCGAATCGCTCCCCTGTTATATCCTTTACCTTGCGTCCGCGGCCCTCTGTTTTTTTGTCCCTGATAATTGTCGGCATTTCCTCTGTTTCCTTTCCAAAAGCACCTCATTTGGCGAATAACACACATATTTTACCATGATATAGGCGAATCTCAATATAAAATTCTCTTACTTTTTGACATTTTTTCAAATTCCTCATTTCCGACGTAAAAAGGCCTTCCGGGAATTCTCCCGAAAGGCCTGAAAATACGCTGCTTACTGTTTCTTCTTATTCTAATTCAAAAGCACCTGTGTAGAGCTGGTAGTACTTTCCTTTCTCGGCAATCAAGGAGTCATGGTCGCCACGCTCGATGATGTGGCCATTCTCAAGAACCATGATCGCCTTACTGTTCTGTACCGTAGACAGACGGTGCGCGATAACGAATACCGTTCTGTTCTCCATAAGGGCGTCCATACCTCTCTGTACGATCGCCTCGGTACGGGTATCGATGGAGCTCGTCGCCTCATCAAGGATCATGACCGGCGGATCAGCAACGGCCGCTCTGGCGATGGCGATCAGCTGGCGCTGGCCCTGGGAAAGTTCTGCGCCGTTTGCCGTAAGCACGGTGTCATACCCCTGCGGGAGTTTACTGATGAAGTCGTGCGCATTGGCCAGCTTCGCCGCCTCGATGCACTCTTCGTCCGTAGCTTTCAGGCTTCCGTATCGGATATTCTCCATGACCGTACCGGTAAAGAGGTTGGTATCCTGAAGAACGATGCCCAGAGAATGACGCAGGTCCGCTTTCTTGATCTTGTTGATGTTGATGTCGTCGTAACGGATCTTACCATCGGCGATATCGTAGAAGCGGTTGATCAGGTTCGTGATCGTGGTCTTACCGGCACCGGTCGCACCAACGAACGCGATCTTCTGGCCCGGCTTGGCAAAGAGAGATACATCGAAGAGTACCTGCTTCTTGCCGTCATAACTGAAATCTACGTCGAAGAGACGGACATCGCCTTTGAGTTCGGTATAGGTCAGCGTACCATCACCATGCGGGTGTTTCCATGCCCAGACATAATCCTTGCTGTGCTTGTGCTGCATAGCCTCGTCCTCGGTCACCTCGGTCAGGGTCTCGCCTTCCTTCTTGCAGTGGACCAGGGTAACGTAGCCGTTATCCTCTTCCGGCTTCTCATCGATGAGCTTGAAGATACGGCCCGCACCGGCCATCGCCATGATGATCGCATTCATCTGCTGGGATACCTGCGATACCGGCATAACGAACGACTTCGTCAGCTGCAGGAACGCAACGATAACACCGATGGAGATCGACTCCACACCGCACTGGATCGCCAGGAATCCGCCGATAAAAGCAACGAGTACATACAGCACGTTACCGATGTTGCCCATGATCGGCATCAGGATATTGGCGAAAATGTTCGCTTTTGTCGCGTTCTGACAGAGATCTTCGTTTTTGTTGTCGAAGGTTGCTTTTGCACGGTCTTCGTAGGTAAATACCTTGACGACCTTCTGGCCGTTGACCATCTCTTCGATGTAACCGTTCACGTCACCCAGCGAAGCCTGCTGCTTCACAAAGTACGTAGCACTCTTACCGCCGATCTTACCCATGAGGATGATCATGGCGAATGTACCGATCAGCACTACGATCGTGAGCTGCCAGCAGGTAACGATCATACCGACCAGTGTCGCAACGATCGTGATCGCAGAAGAAACCATGGACGGGAAGCTCTGTGAGATCATCTGTCTCAGCGTATCTACGTCGTTGGTGTAATGGCTCATCACGTCGCCGTGTGAGTGGGTGTCAAAGTACCGTATCGGCAGGGTCTGCATGTGCTTGAACATATCATCACGCACGTTTCTCAGAACGTTGTTACTGATCACCAGCATGATCTGTCCCTGGAACAGGTTCGCCAGCACACCGAAACCGAAGATGATCGCGACAGTACGGATCCAGTTTGAAAGCGCGGAGAAATCCCTGCTGTTTTCCTCCATAAGCGGCTTGATAAAGTCGTCATACAGATTCTTGATGAACATGTTACCCAGAACGGATGTAACGGAAGCAATGATAATGCAGACAAACACTATGCCGAGCAACACTTTATATCTACCTGTTAAATAAGAAAGAAGTCTCTTGACCAGGTCTTTGGATATCGGGTTTTTCTTTAAGTCCTCCCGATTCATCGGACGTGCTCCTCTCGGTGGCGGCATTACTGATCGCCTCCTTTCTTCTGGGATTCATACACTTCTTTGTAGATCTCGTTATCCTTAAGAAGTTCCTCGTGTGTACCGATGGCATCGATTTTGCCGTTGTCGATGACGATGATCTTATCAGCATGTTCCACGGACGAGATACGCTGCGCAATGATCAGCTTGGTCGTACCCGGGATATACTCCGCAAATCCTTTTTGGATCTGGGCATCTGTTGCGGTATCAACAGCACTGGTACTATCGTCAAGGATCAGGATCTTCGGGTTCTTCAGGAGCGCTCTGGCAATACAGAGTCTCTGCTTCTGTCCTCCGGATACATTCGTACCACCCTGCTCGATATACGTGTCATATCCTTCAGGAAAAGCACTTATGAACGAGTCTGCCTGGGCGATCTTGCAAGCCTGGATCATCTCTTCATCTGTAGCATTCGGGTTACCCCAGCGGAGATTCTCCTTGATGGTTCCTGAGAACAATACGTTCTTCTGCAGAACCATCGCCACATTGTCACGGATCACGTCGAGGTCATAGTTTCTTACATCAACACCGCCGACCTTGATCGTACCGTCTGTTACATCGTAAAGTCTCGGGATCAGCTGTACAAAGGAAGATTTACCGCTACCTGTACCACCAATGATACCGACGGTCTCACCGGAATTGATGTGCAGGTCAAAGTCCATAAGACAGCTCTTCTCTTTCTTTTTGGAATAGCTGAAGAATACATGATTGAAATCGATGGAACCATCCGCCACCTTCATGACCGGATTTTCCGGATTGGTAATGTCCGGCTGCTCTTCGAGGATCTCGGAGATACGCTCGGCTGAGGTTCTGGAGATAACGAGCATAACAATGATCATGGATACCATCATAAGGCTCATCGGGATCTGCATGGTATAGGAGAACATGGAAGCCAGTTCACCATCTGTCATTGAACCGCTGACGACCATCTTTGCACCGATCCAGGAGATCAGAAGCATCGCCGTATAGACACTGGTCATCATCAACGGTCCATTAAAGTTGATCGCACGCTCTGCTCTTACCGAGTCATTCCGGATCGCAGAGGAGACATTGGTAAACTTCTCAATCTCGTGATCTTCTCTTACGAAAGACTTTACAACACGGATACCTCTGACATTCTCTTGTACGACGTTGTTCATAAGGTCGAACTTCTTGAACATTCTAACAAAGATCGGATGTGCATAGCGGAAGATGATGACCAGACCGATCATCAGGACCGGCGCGATGCACAGAAGGATCAGGGCTACCTTCGGATTGACGTAGAAACTGGCGCACATGGCAAAGATCAGCATGATCGGTGCACGTACCGCAATACGGATCACCATCTGAAACGCATTCTGTACGTTGGTGACGTCAGTCGTAAGTCTCGTGATAATACTCGAAGTCTTGAATTTATCGATGTTCGAAAAAGAAAACTTCTGCAGATTGTGGAACATATCGTGACGCAGGTTCTTGGCAAAACCGGCGCTGGCTTTGGCCGCTTCTCTTCCAGAGAGTGCACCAAATGCCATAGATATGAACATGCATACCAGAAGCAGTGTACCCATTATCCACACATAAGTCATGTTCTCTTTTTTGATGCCATTGTCAATCAGCTTGGACATCAGGATCGGCATCAATACCTCCATGATGACCTCGCAGGATATCAGTACGGGAGACAGTATCGCCGGTCTCTTAAACTCTCGGACTGATCTTAATAATCGTTTATTCATCTTTCTAAGTTCCTTATCATTTTTTCTGTCAAATCAATATACGTCTTGATCTCTTTCTCGGAAAGTCCTTGCACAAGCCTCTTCTCCACGCCTTCGATAGTCTTGTCGACACGTTTCTTCGTGGCCTGTGCCTGCTCTGTCACCGTGATCCTCTTCATTCTTGCATCTTTTTCTTCGCATTCTCTTCTGATCGAACCACGCTGTTCCAGAAGTTTCAGGATTCCCGTCGCAGTAGACCGCTGAATGTGAAAGACCTGCTCGATGTCTTTCTGGTAGACAACATTACCGAGTTCATGCTGCATGTTCAGGTATCCCATCACGTGCGCCTGCACCGAAGTCAGTCTCGCCCTTCCGTCTGAAGAAAGCTCCTTATCCAGCGCCTCATCGATCGCAATACGTATCGTCTTGGAAAGATGCCGGACATAAGGACCGATATGCTCGCCGTCTCCGGGACTGCTTCCAATCGTCTTCTTCTCCTTCATTAGGATAGATCCTCCCCCTTATTGTGTTTTTAATTGTTAGGTTGCTAACATTCTATTCAATTTGAAAATTATTGTCAACCTGAAAAACCGCATTTCTTTCGGGAAATGTTATAATCATTGTCGAACCAAAAAGAATAAACCACCATTTAGGAGGAAACTAAAATGCTGAATACGATTTTCCGAGTGCTGGGCATTGCGCTGATCCTGATCATGATCGGTCTGATTGCCAAGAAGTCCTATCAGGCTTCCGGAACGACTGTCCAGGGCGTAAAGAAAGCACCATCCAACAAGAAACTGTATTTCATGCTCGGCGCGGCCGGCCTGATCTGCGTTCTCTTTTCTTTCTCTTTCACCATTATCCCGACCGGTTACACCGGCGTACGTGTCACTTTCGGTCAGGTTGAAGAACAGACGCTGAATAACGGCATCAACTTCCAGATCCCGTTCATCCAGGAGATTGTGCTGGTCAACAACAAACAGCAGGACATAAGATTCAACGAAAACACCATCTCTTCGGAAACTTCCGAGCGTAACACCGTAAACTTCCAGGGCATCACGGTCACCTACCAGATCAACCCGCAGAAGTCCGCGTGGATCTTCGCCAACGTGACAAATTACGAAGCCGGTCTTGTCAACGAATCACTTGTTGCTTCCGCAATCAAGACAACTTCCAAGACCCTTTCGCCGAATGACTGTACGAACCGTTCCATCATCGAGCCGAAGGCGAAGGACAACATCCAGAAGTCTCTCGACGAAAAGTACGGTCCGGAAGTCGTCTATGTAAATAAAGTCGTCATCAACAACGCCTCTTTTGACGCAGAATACGACGAGAAGATCGCAAAGAAACAACAGGCACAGATCGACTACGAGACACAGCAGATCGAAAACAAGAAGAACATCGAGAAAGCCGAAGCTGATGCTGCCGTCATGAAGACCAACGCCAAAGCAAAGGCTGATGCAAAGGTCATCGAAGCCCAGGCCGAGGCAGACGCCAACAAGGCGATCTCCGACTCCATCGACGAGAACGTTCTCAGAAACAAATACTACGAGAGATGGGACGGCAAACTCCCGACCACGATCGTTGGCAGCGATGCCACCTCATCGATCCTGATCTCTCCGGATGCCGGCACCCCGTCCTCTTCTTCCAAAGAAACGGCAACCCCGACACCGACCCCGACTCCGGCAGCCACGCCGACTCCGGCACCGACCGACACGCAGGACTAATCGGGACCTGTCCCTGCCCCAAAACGGGCATTACCGCCCAAGTGCCTGAAAGGCCTCTAAATGGCGGTAAAATCTTTGACTTTTTGAGGTCCATTACCGCCCAAACCGAACTTTTTTGCTATGGAGGCGGTAATTATCAAAAAAACTCTATAAAAACGCATAAAATTACCGCCATTTACGTCATTTTATGACTTCTTGGCGGTAATTGTTTTTTATCCGATTATTCTGTGCGAAAAGCACTTGAACCGATACTCTATCGTACTCGCATCACTGGACTTGCAGTTTACGGAAGCACGCCTCAGGGGGCATCAAGCTTTACGGCAGTACGCCCTGACCTCCGCGAAGGTACTTGTCGCACTCTCTGGCCGCGCCTCTTCCTTCGGTCAGCGCCCAAACAACAAGCGACTGTCCACGGCGCATATCGCCGGCGGCAAATACTCCCTCGACGCTGGTCGCAAATCTTCCGAATTCT
Organism: Clostridiales bacterium; assembly: GCA_017545245.1. GTDB lineage: Bacteria > Bacillota > Clostridia > Saccharofermentanales > Saccharofermentanaceae > Scatonaster. Next base: position 6,838 of record JAFWPB010000059.1, on the reverse strand, counting down.
GCCGACACATTGCTTCGGCCGTCACGTTCCAGGCCGAGCGCAGACGGGATCGTATCCTCCGGTCCGAGGAAGCCCATCGCGAGGATGACCAGATCCGCATCGATCGTCTTTCTCGTCGCATCGATCGGGATCGGCGACATACGGCCCGTCGCCGGATCTTTTTCCCAGGAAACCTGCACGACCTGCAGTTTCTTAACGTTACCCTTACTGTCACCGATAAACTTCTCAGTAGACATGAAATACTGTCTCGGATCCGCGCCATATACCGCTGCCACTTCTTCTTGTCCGTAATCCGTCTTCTTCACGAACGGATACTCCGGCCACGGGTTGTTCGCCGCACGGGTCTCCGGAAGCGGTCCCATGATCTCAAGCTGCGTCACGCTCTTGGCGCCCTGACGCACTGCCGTCGCGGAACAGTCGGTACCAGTATCGCCACCACCGATGATCACGACATGCTTACCTTTTGCCGAGATGGTAAGATCCGGCGCCGGTCCTTCTTTATCGAAGTGATCCTTTGCAAAAAGCGCTTGTGTATTAGTCCGCAGGTAATCTACGGCGAAGTAGATTCCCTTGAGTTCTCTTCCTTCCACCACGAGGTTGCGCGGTTTGGTCGCACCACAGCAGAGGACTACGGCATCGAAACTGCTTCGGATCTCTTCGATCGTGATATCATGTCCGACCTCGACGCCGCACTTGAATTTGACGCCTTCTTCTTCCATGAGTTTCACACGGCGGAGAATGACCTGTTTATCCAGTTTCATATTCGGGATACCATACATCAGAAGTCCACCTGGACGATCAGCACGTTCATAAACCGTGACCTGATGTCCCGCATGGTTGAGTTGGTCCGCACAGGAAAGTCCCGACGGGCCGGAACCGATGACCGCCACCTTTTTCCCTGTCCGGGTCTTCGGCGGATTCGGTTTCATGGCACCCGTCTTCCATGCCGTTTCCGACAGATACCATTCGTTATTTCTTACCGAAGTGGAAGCAAAGCTGTGTCCACAGGTACAAGCTCCCTCACAGAGTGCCGGGCAAACACGGCCGGTAAACTCCGGGAAACCATTCGTCTTTCTAAGTCTTCTGTACGCATCTTCAAAATGTCCCTGATACAGAAGATCATTGAACTCGGGGACCAGATTGGAAAGCGGGCAGCCTGTTGCGCCCCGTCCCAGGAACATGCCGGTCTGGCAGAAGGGCACGCCACAATCCATGCATCGTGCGCCCTGAGTGCGGGCTGCTTCTTCCGACTGATACATCTGATGTACCTCACGGTAATCGTGGATACGTTTCTTAACGTCACGATCCGGACCGATTGCTCTTTCGTACTCAAGGAATCCGGTATTCTTACCCATGGCTCAACCCTCCTTCTTTGCTGCGCTTACCCTCTTGGAAGCCTTCTTTTTCGGTGTCGCTGCTGCCTTTGCTGTCTTGGCTGCCGGTGCTGCCTTTGCTGTCTTGGCTGCCGGTGTTGCCTTTGTTGCCTTTGCAGCCGGTGTTGCAGGTGCTGCCGTTGCTGTTACTGCCGGAGCTGCTTCAACCTTGCCGGTTGCCAGCTCAAATGCCATCAGGACAGCCTCATCACCTTCATAGCCTTCTCCCTTCACCTGCGCGAGCTTTTCGTTAAACTTCGCATAATCATGCGGCAGTACTTTTACAAAACGACCGATCATATCGTCGAAGTTGGTCAGAATGTGTTCAGCATAGGTGCTTCCTGTATTCTTTACATGCTCGCTGATATGCGATCTGACAAACTCGATTTCTTCCGAATCAGAAAGCGGCATCAGCTGCACCAGCTCCTGATTGCATCTTGCTGCAAAATCACCGTTAGCGTCGTATACATATGCGATACCACCGGACATACCAGCTGCAAAGTTTCTGCCTGTCGGTCCAAGGACGATTACGCGTCCACCAGTCATATATTCACATCCGTGGTCACCCACACCTTCGACGACCGCCGTCGCACCGCTGTTTCTTACGCAGAAACGTTCGCCGGCAATACCGCTGATATAGGCTGTACCGGAAGTTGCACCATAGAGTGCAACGTTACCGATGATCGTATTTTCTTCCGAACGGAAAGGAGCTTCACGATCCTTCTTGACGACGATCTTACCACCCGACAGTCCTTTTCCAACATAGTCATTCGCGTCACCTTCAAGACGGAGTGTCAATCCCTTCGGGATAAAAGCGCCGAAGCTCTGGCCTGCGGAACCTCTGAAATGAACATCGATAGAATCCTCCGGCAGTCCTTTTTCACCATGAATACGCGTAATCGCGGAACCCAGCTGCGTACCGGCAGCACGGTCGGTGTTGTGGATCTCGAGAGACAGGCTGACCTTTCTGCCTTCGTTCAGGGCTGGCTCGGAGAGCGGGATCAAAACCTTGTAGTCGAGTGTATTCTCGAGCTTGTGATCCTGGGCAACCGTATGATGTGTGATGACTGTCGAGTCAAGCTGCGGACGATAGAGGATTGCGGAAAGGTCGATTCCCGTGGACTTCCAGAACTTGATCGCCTTGTTGACACGGAGCATATCGGAACGGCCAACCATCTCGTCGATCGTTCTGAAGCCCAGCTGGGCCATGATCTCACGGAGTTCTTCTGCGATGAAGCGCATGAAGTTCACGACATATTCCGGCTTACCTTCAAACTTCGCACGAAGCTTCGGGTTCTGTGTTGCTACGCCAAAAGGACAGGTGTCGAGGTTGCATACACGCATCATGGCGCATCCGAGTGCAACCAGAGGACCGGTAGCAAATCCGAATTCTTCGGCACCCAGCAGGCACGCGATCGCTACGTCACGGCCTGTCAGAAGCTTACCGTCAGCTTCGACTGTGATACGGGAACGAAGATCGTTCAGAAGCAATGTCTGGTGTGCTTCCGCAACACCCAGCTCCCAAGGAAGTCCGGCATGGCGGATGGATGTTCTCGGTGCAGCACCTGTACCTCCATCGTAACCGGAGATCAGGACGACGTCGGCACGTGCTTTTGCAACACCTGCTGCGATTGTACCAACACCCACTTCGGAAACCAGCTTAACGTTGATTCTAGCAAAGCGGTTCGCATTCTTCAGGTCATGGATCAATTCAGCCAGATCCTCGATCGAGTAGATATCGTGATGCGGCGGCGGGGAAATCAAGCCTACACCCGGCGTAGAGTGACGGGTCTTGGCGATCCAAGGATAAACCTTGCCGGCCGGGAGCTGTCCGCCTTCACCAGGCTTTGCACCCTGTGCCATCTTGATCTGGATCTCTCTTGCATGTACCAGATAATCCGAAGTGACACCGAAACGTCCAGAAGCAACCTGCTTGATCGCACTCATCTTCGAATCGCCGTTCGGCATTCTCTCATATCTCTCCGGATCCTCACCACCTTCACCGGTGTTGCTCTTACCTCCTAAGCGGTTCATCGCGATCGCCAGTGCTTCGTGGGCTTCCTTACTGATGGAACCGTAGGACATCGCGCCTGTCTTGAAGCGCTTTACGATGCTCTCCACCGGCTCAACTTCGTAGATGGAGATCGGCTGCTTGGAAGGTACAAACTCCAAAAGACCACGGATCGTGCAGAGTCTTGTATTTTCTTCATTCAGCCCGCGGCTGTATTCCTTAAAGAGGTTGTAGTCACCCTTTCTGACTGCATTCTGCAGCTGGTAAATGCTCTTCGGGTTGAACATGTGGTATTCACCATCTTTACGCCACTGGTATACACCACCTGTCGCCAGGCCCTGCTGCGTCTCGGAAGTCTTGTAAGCGGCTTCCATACGGTTTCCGACTTCCTTCGCGATCTCATCCAGACCGATACCGCCGATACGGGATGCCGTAGAGGTGAAATACTTCTCGATGACTTCTTCCCCGATACCGAGTGCTTCGAAGATCTGCGCGCCCTGGTAGCTCTTCACTGCCGAGATACCCATCTTTGACAGGATCTTGACGATACCATGTCGGGCGGCGTTGATATAGTTGTCGATCGCGGTGTCGAGATCCTTATCCAGACGCTGGTGTGCGATCTCGTCGGCGATCGTAGCATAAGCCATGTACGGGTTGATCGCTGATGCACCATATCCAACGAGCAGTGCGAAATGATGTACTTCTCTCGGTTCACCGGACTCCAGCACGATCGAAGTCATGTGACGCTGTCCTTTTCTCACGAGATGCTGGTGCAGACCAGAAACAGCCAGGAGTGCCGGGATCGGGCTCTTATCCGCATCCGCATCACGGTCGGAAAGAACAAGGATATTCGTTCCTTTATCAACTGCTTCGGAAGCCGCCTTGCAAAGCGCATCCATCGCCTTTTCCAGTGTGTGTCCGTCACCGTTTGCTTCATACAGGATCGGAAGAACGACAGACTTGAAGCCTTTTCTCTTAATGTTCTTTACTGCGGCCAGTTCCACATCCTTCAGGATCGGGCTCGGCAGTGCGATATGACGTGCATCGGTCGCCTTCGGCTCGATGATGTTTCCTTCATTTCCGAGATACATTCTCTCCATGATGACGATGTCCTCACGGATGCAGTCGATCGGCGGGTTCGTGACCTGGGCGAACAGCTGCTTGAAGTAGTTATACAGAAGCTGTGGCTTATCCGAAAGCACTGCGATCGGGCTGTCGTTACCCATTGCTCCGATAGCTTCGTTTCCGTCCTTGGCCATCGGGATGACCATCTTTCTTATATCTTCATAGGTATAGCCGAACATCTTCTGCTTCACTTCGATATCCGGGTCAACCTGCGCGCTCTTAGCCGCCTTGCTCTTTCCCTTCTTGGGCTGTGTTTCTTCGGAAGCCTGATAATCGTCGACCAGATCCGAAAGATTGATCATGTTCTCCTTGACCCACTGCTTATAAGGATGAGCGGTTGCGATCTTCTTCTTGATCTCCTCGTTCGTGATGATGCGGCCTTCTTCGGTATCGATCAGGAGCATTCTTCCCGGACGCAGACGGTTCTTGCTTACCACACGGCTCTCATCGATCGGCAGAACACCGGCCTCAGAAGAAAGGATTACATAACCGTCTTCCGTTACGACATATCTTGCCGGGCGAAGTCCGTTACGGTCGAGGGTCGCCACGATGCTTCTGCCATCAGTAAATGCCAGCGCGGCCGGGCCATCCCACGGCTCCATCAACATGCTGTTGTATTCGTAGAAAGCCTTCAGGTCCTCGTCCATCTGCTCATGTTTGATCCACGGTTCCGGTACCATCATCATGGCAGTCTCAGCCAGGGATCTTCCGGACAAAGTCAGGAACTCAAGTGTATTATCGAACATCGCCGAGTCAGAACCATTCGGGTTAATGATCGGCAGTACTTTTTCCATATCATCACCAAAAGCTTTGTTGCTGATCGACGCGGATCTTGCATACATCGCATTGATGTTACCGCGGAGAGTATTGATCTCACCGTTGTGGATCAGGTAGCGGTATGGATGCGCACGCTCCCAGCTCGGGAATGTGTTCGTGCTGTAACGGGAGTGAACGAGCGCCAGGGCGGAATCGAAGGAGAGATCCTTCAGGTCGAGATAGAAAGCATCCATCTGTTCCGGTGTCAGCATGCCCTTATAGACGATCGTTCTTGTGGAGAGGCTGGCAAAGTAGAAATAGCGCGGATCGGTCTCAGCAAGCTCGATCGTTCTCTTCTCCAGCTTTTTTCTAATGATATATAATGTGCGGTCAAAAGCAACGCCTTTCTTTGTCTTGTCGCCGCGGCCGATAAAGATCTGCGCAATGTACGGCCGGTTTTCTTTTGCAGTCTGACCGATCGTGCTCTCGTTGACCGGAGTATCTCTCCAGCCAAGAACGATCTGTCCTTCCTCTTCGACTGCCTTGTCAATCACCTTCATGCACTTTTCACGTGCATCGCTCTGTCGCGGCAGGAACACCATACCTACGCCATAATCGCCGGCAGCCGGTAATTCAATATTTTCTTCCGGACATACTTTTCTGAAAAAAGCATCGGGGATCTGAAGCAGCATACCTGCACCGTCGCCCGTATTCTCATCGCTTCCCTCACCACCACGATGGGCAAGGTTTGCAAGGATCTTCAAGCCATCTTTCACGGTCTGATGCGTTTTCTTTCCGTGAACATTCACTACAAAACCGATACCACAAGCGTCATGCTCGTAGTCCGGCGAATAAAGTCCTTGCTTTTGCATCATCATAAAAATTCCTCCTTAGGTCGAGAAAGTGCCGCCGGAGGATCGTTTGCAAGCGCATCGCGTTTCGGATCCGCCGCCTCTTTTCGAAAGCGGTCCGTCAGCACTTAGCGTCATTGCTAAATCTTCATTGCTTGCATAATACCATTTTGCAAGTTTTATTGCAACATCTTGCATTTATCAGAGCAAAAAACGATAAAAAATGTACATTATTTGTTTAGTTCTGCATTTCTTTCTTGCTGATTATTCATTTTCGTTCATCCTTTTGCCAAGAAAGAAATGGCTTCCGTGAAGTCCTGCGCTTTCCCTTTCACAATCAGACCCTTCACTTGCTTCATGGCCCGGGAAGTCTGGAATGCCGGCGGTATCAGATGGACGTTTCGGGCTGTCTCAAAAGTGATTTGGATCACGGAGAGGCAGCCCCTCGCAGATAAGTCGCAAATCCGGATTTGGCCGTTTGCGACTTACATAAGCGGCATTACAGTACAAACGCCTGAAAAGTCACATTTATACTGTAAAAACAGGCTCGATCCAAGGGCGATTACAGTACTGGAGAGAAAAAAGTGCTTTTTATACTGTAATTGTCAAAGATTTATCTCGAGAAGAGCTTGATTTTAGGTTCTTCACGTTTTCTGTGGGATGAGCATATATTTGTGAGGCAAGGAAAGATAGCGGACAAGCGTGAAAAAATAGTTATCGTT
>JAFWPB010000058.1 GCA_017545245.1 Clostridiales bacterium | reverse complement strand
CACCTACACCGGTGCCGCCGACAGATACTCCGACACCGACACCTACAAACACACCTACACCGGTGCCGCCGACAGATACACCGACACCAACACCTACAAACACACCTACACCGGTGCCGCCGACAGATACACCGACACCGACACCTACAAACACACCTACACCGGTGCCGCCGACAGATACACCGACACCAACACCTACAAACACACCTACACCGTATAAGACGGATGTAGCGATCAGCAAGACAAACATTGATGGTTCCAAGGAACTCGATGGTGCGCAGATGACTCTCACTGGTCTTGATAAGACAGGTGTTGAGATCGTGATCAATAAGGCTGATGTTCGTTTTGGTACTAAGGCATATATTGATAATACTTATACAGGAAACGGATTAAGATTCTTCTCTGGTACTACTGCAACTCTGGTAAAGAATCTCCCTGATGGTTACTATACTCTTTCTGAGAATGCTGCTCCGGTAGGTTATGATCTGACCACGGATATCTACTTCACGATTGAGAATGGTGAGGTCTCCGGTTCTGTAGAATATGTTGTTAAAGCAAATAGTAATGAGTCTGCTCACATCTTGATGAAAGATGCATTGTTGCCGACACCTACTAATACACCTTCGGTTACACCTACAGAAACACCTGTACCGTCAGATACGCCAACACCTACACCGACTCCTTACAAGACAACCGTTAAGATCTGCAAGACGAATATTGACGGTTCCAAGGAACTCGAAGGTGCGGAACTCATTCTGGTTGGTTTCGAAGAAGATGGCAAGCCGATCGTAATCGAAGAAAACCAGGTTGAACTTGGTGAGAATGCATTTATTAATAAAGAGTATACTGGTACTGGAATCAAGTTTACTTCTGGTAAGACTTCTACGAATATCAATGATCTTCCGGATGGCGTGTATACTCTCATTGAGAATGCCGCTCCGATTGGTTACGATGTCACAACTGATATCAAGTTCGAAATCAAGAACGGCCAGGTTTCTGGCGATGTTGAATATGTAGTTGCCGCTACGAATGGATATCCGGCAGTAGTTACGATGAAGGATGCTCTGCTTCCGGCAACACCTACACCAACAGAGACACCTACACCGACTCCTTACAAGACAACCGTTAAGATCTGCAAGACAAATATTGACGGTTCCAAGGAACTCGAGGGTGCAGAGCTTATCCTTGTTGGTTACGATGAAGATGGCAACCCGATCGTAATCGAAGAGAATCAGGTTGAACTTGGTGAGAATGCATCTATCGATAAGGAGTACGTAGGTACTGGATTTAAGTTTACATCTGGTAAGACTTCTACATTGATCAATGATCTCCCGGATGGTTCGTATACACTTATCGAGAATGCTGCTCCGATTGGTTACGACGTCACAACCGATATCAAGTTTGTAATCAAGAACGGTCAGGTATCTGGCGATGTTGAGTATGTAGTAGAAGCTACGAATGGAAATCCTGCAGTAGTTACAATGAAGGATGATCTGCTTCCGGCAACACCTACTCCGACAGAAACACCTACACCAACTCCTTCGGAGACACCTACACCGGTACCGCCGACAGATACTCCGACACCTACTCCTACGGAGACACCAACACCTACACCGAAGCCGACGGAAACGCCTGTTCCTACAGCAACTCCGTTCCCGACACCGACTGATACTCCTACACCTACTGTAACGAGTACTCCGACACCTACAGTAACGAATACACCGATTCCGTCTCCGACAGAGACACCTACTCCAATCCCGACGGATACGCCGACTCCGACTCCTACAGAGATTCCGGTTTTGACAGATACGCCAACACCGACACCTGTACCTACAGAGTCTCCTCTGCCGACGGATACGCCAACACCGACTCCGACTTCGACACCTACGCCGACTCCGAAGCCGACGGCAACTCCGATCCCGACAGCGACACCGATTCCGACGCCGACTGTGCATCCTGAGGAGAATGAGCCGACTCCGACTGTTACACCGACTCCGGTACCAACGTCGACTCCTTCGCCAACACCGACTCCAGGTGAGGAAGTTACTGAGCCGACACCGACCCCGGTACCTCCGACGGATACTCCGGTACCGACAGGCGTTCTTGGTCAGTCCAGAATCCCGAAGACCGGTGATACAGGTAATACAGTAAGAGTTCTTGCTGGTCTGACATTTATCGCTATTTCTATCAGTGCAGCGATCACGGTTGTAGCCAGAAAGAAGAAGGAAGACGAAGAGTAATCCTAAAAAGTTTATCGAAGGGGCAGTTTTAAAAACTGCCCCTTTTTATTTGTCTGATCACTCATAAAAAGTCGAAAACAAGATTCAAAATCGACTATTGACATCACCATCTTCAATCTGTATAATGATTCATGCTTTAAGCCATGCGGCGGTGGCGGAATTGGCAGACGCGCACGTTTGAGGGGCGTGTGGGCGACCATACGGGTTCAAGTCCCGTTCGCCGCACCAAGAGTTGTTCGTAAAGAGCAACTCTTTTTTTATTTCTTTCTGTTTTCGGGTATAATGTCTAAGAGAAGAAACAAAGGAGGAAGGATATGAGAAGCATTGCTAATAGAATCATCAGTATTCTTGTTGCTATCTGTCTGATCCTGCCTCTTGCTTCCTGCGGGGATGATAAGAAGAAGGCATGTGAATTACATACTGAGGAATTCCTTAGTGTTATGCTGGCAAGAAAGTATCGTTTAGTCCGTATCCTTACCGATTTGAGTGATGGTTATATCAGCTCGATCCAGCAGATTGCTGCAGACGAGTATATTGATGCCGTAATGGAGAAGGCTACTTATACGATTGAGAAGGATTCGATTCAAGAATCAGAGAAGAAAGCGTCCTGTACATGCATTCTTCTGGTTCCGGATTATGAGAGTGCTCTTTCTTCTTCAGATGGCTCTCTTGAGAGTTTTACTGCAGAAATCCAGGCACAGGAACCGGAAAAGTATCAGACATATAAGTTTGATATTAAATTCCGAATTGAAGAAGGATACTGGGTAGTTACTTCTGCAGAGACGATTTACCAGGATCTTTTTTTGAAGATGCATACGATTCTGGAGAACGGCAAGATTCCTGTAATATCCGATAAGGATATCGATGATAAGAATCTCTACTTCATTATTCCGTCTGAAGGAGTAACGGTCGATTCGTTTAAGATGGCACTTCGCTATACAGGCGATGATGCGCATAAAGATTGTTATGATGCGGACAAGAGTAAGGCGGGTGCAGATCCATATTTGACCTGCTATGCATATAGTTCTGATTCGAAGACCGTCTACCAGTATTACTCTTTTCCATCTGTCCAAATGGCAAATGAATATTTTTCAGATGTGTATTTCTACTATAATCGTGGTACCAGCCATGAGAAAAACAAGAAGGATAACTGGGGATTTTTCCTGACTCATTATGAAGATAATACTGCAGCATACTGGTTCTGGTTTGATACAACGATCGTTCTTGTAGAAACCCAGGCAGATGCTGAATCGAAGAAGGCTGTGTATCGTTTTTTCTCTGCGTTAAAAGTGACGGGGTAAGCGTTGTTACTGGTTTGTGATAAAATAGATAAGAGAAATATTCTTCCTTTTGGAGGTCGTTTGTGAAGAAGTTCTTGGTTAAAATCTGCAGTCTCTTTATTCTTCTTTCCGTAGCGTTTTCGTTCGCGGGCTGTACAGATGTGTATTATGACAGAGAAGAGTGCTCGGCACATATCAATCAGTTTCTTCGTGCTGCAATTGAAAGAGATGTAAAGACTTTGTCGAAAATCTCCTATATGGACAGTTTGTTCAAATTCCGGATGGAACGTTTCAAAGAAGATCCATTCATCAGCAAAACTATGGAAACCGCATATTTTGAAGTATATACAGATAATATCCGTCAGGCGAATAACAAAATATACTTTGATTGTTTCATATATTATCCTGAATATAAGGATTCGTATCGCCACACTTCTGTACTGGGGAATTACGAAGAGTTCTGTCAGGCTGTCGATGCCCAGAAAAAGAATGATTATGACTTTCAGGAAGTAACGGTTATTTTCAATGTGGGTGATGGAATCTGGATCGTTGAGAATACAAGTGATTTTATCGGTGCCTTATATGAGCCGATGATGCGTGTGCTTTCTGAAAACAGGGAGATTCCGTCTTTGGTTCCGCCTGCTGATTCAAAAGAAGACAGAGCTGCTCGCTACAAGCATGTCATGTTAACGGATGTGAATTTTGAAGTGGCTGTGCAGGGAACCAGACAGTTTGAACCGAACATCAAAGTCTATGAGCCTGTAACAGAGTATGATTCTGCACTTGCTTCCCAGGGCTGTGAAGCAGTTATTGAATCAAAACTTAAGGACGAGAAGGCAATCACATATACATACTACCGTTTCCCGGACTCGAATGCAGCTAAGGCCTTCTTTGAGTCACATACCGATTCGAGTATAGCAGACACAAAACTACAGTATATTTCTTCAGAATGGGGTTATACGAAAGACTACACTACGGAAATTGAGACGTTATGGTACATGAATGGATATAACGACGTAGTACAAGCAAGTATGCCGGCTGCACTATGGTACTGGAGTGGCAATGCCGTAGTACATGCAGCTGTTCCGACTACGATGGCAAATGATGAGTATACAGTGGAAGAATATATCTTGTTTTGGGAGACGCTTGGTGTCAAGACGTAATGTGCAATGAGAGTAACGGTATTATCTGAGAATACAAGTCAATGCGGTCTTCCGTCCGAACATGGTCTAAGCTTATTTATCCAGACAAAGAAGCACAAGATCCTTTTTGATTTCGGGAAAAGTTCGAATTTTGCTTCTAATGCCAAGGCTATGGGGATTGATCTGTCTGAAGTCGATATCGCTTTTCTTTCGCATGGGCATAATGACCACAGTACTGGTCTGGAAACGTTTCTGGACATCAATAAGCATGCAAATGTATATATGCATGAACTTGCTTTTGAGCCGCATTTTAACGGACAGAACGAGTATATCGGCATGGATCCGACCATGGATGGCCATCCGCGTCTGATCAAGGTGAGAGAAGACACGGTCATTGATAGTGAGCTTTCCTTTGTAAAGCTTCCACGTAAAAAACAGCCTTTTGATACATTCGGTCAGAAGGTGAAGCGTGGCAGGTACATGGAGAAAGAGACATATGAGCATGAGATGTACCTGAAGATCCACGAAGGGTTCCGGAACTATATCATAAGTGGTTGTACGCATAAGGGCATCATCAACCTTATATATGGTTTTTCCTTTGATTGCTTCATCGGTGGTTTTCATTTTATGAAGTATGATACGGTATGGGATGAAGAACTTCTTCTTGATGCGGCAAAAGCACTGAAGAACTCCTGCGCGGAGTATTACACATGCCACTGTACCGGGATGGAACAGTTCTATTTTCTGAAGGATAATGTGGGTCCGAAAATGAATTATATCTCGACCGGCATGACGATCGAGGTCTGATTCTTATCCTGATGCTAAGAATTCAATAAAAACGCTTGCATCTTTTCTTTTCTCTGTTATCATGGGAATGTAGTTTTTGTGCCCTTTTAAGGGTAAATACAATTGTAGGGCTGCCAGGGGTTTATCGGCAGCGGAAGGATGGTAGTATATGGATACTCTCGATTTGTTGTACGGAGTAGTCATTGTTGTGTTCTTCGCAATGATTATTTCAGTAGGTTTGTACTCGAGAAAAAACACTAAAGATGTTTCTTCTTTTGTACTTGGTGGTAGAAGGGTAGGACCGTGGTTGACCGCTTTTTCATTCGGTGCCACATACTTTTCCGCAGTTATCTTCATCGGTTATGCAGGTAAGTTCGGCTGGGACTTCGGTGTTTCCGCGTTCTGGATCGGTCTTGGTAATGCATTTATCGGAAGCCTTGCGGCATGGGTGGTTCTTGGTAAACGTTGCCGTATCATGACCAAGACATTGAACACCAACACCATGCCTGACTTTTTCGGCAAGCGTTATGATTCAAAAGCACTGCGTATTGCTGCTGCAATCATCATCTTTATCTTCATGATCCCGTATTCCGCTTCGGTATTCAATGGTCTTTCTTACCTGTTTACATCAGCGCTCCGTCTGAACCGTATTTCTAACGGTTACGAGATCTGCATCATCGTTATGAGTGTTCTTGCTGCAACCTACGTAATCCTCGGTGGTTACATGTCCACAGCAATCAACGACTTTATCCAGGGAATGATCATGATCGTAGGTATCGGTATGACGATCATCTGCGTATTGAATTACCATGGCGGTCTGATGGATTCCATGACCGATCTTTCCAAGATCCCGGCAGCAAACGGATCTTCTTTCCAGGGAGTATATTCTTCACTCTTCGGACCTGAACCACTGAACCTTCTCGGTGTTGTCATCCTGACTTCCCTTGGTACATGGGGTCTTCCGCAGATGGTACAGAAGTTCTATTCCATCAAGGACGACAAGTCCGTACATACTGCCACGATCGTATCGACAGTATTTGCAGTAATCATCGCAGGCGGTTCTTACTTCATGGGTGGTTTTGCCCGTATCTTCGTAACTGCAGAGGACATCAAGACTGCTTCCGGCAGCCTCAATATGGATAAGATCATGCCGCTTATTCTCGACCAGGCTATTCCGAAGCTCCTGATTGCGATTCTTGTTGTACTGGTGCTTTCCGCTTCCATGTCGACATTGACATCTCTGGTACTTACTTCCAGTTCCACGATTACACTCGATGTTCTTGCTGATAACGTCATCAAGGACATGGGTGAGAAGAAGAAGGTCAGCATTATCCGTTTGCTCCTTGCTTTCTTCGTACTGGTCTCCATGGCTCTGGCAATCTATTCTTACCGTTCCAACGATATGTACATCACTAAGCTGATGTCGATCTCCTGGGGTGCAATGGCCGGTTCCTTCCTTGCTCCGTTCCTTTACGGTCTGTTCTGGAAGGGCGTTACCAAAGCGGCTGTATGGGCTTCTTTCATCAGTGGTGTAGGCATCACGGTTTCCCACCTGATCCTCAGCAACGGTGCTCTTTTCGGACATAACTTCAAGTTCCCTACAGGACTTCCGATCAACCTTGCATCCCCGATCAACGCAGGTGCTTTTGCCATGTTATTCGGACTTATCATCGTTCCGGTAGTATCCTGGATCTCTCCGAAACTGAACAAAAAGGTCATCGACAGAGCTTTTGCCGATATGCCGGAAGACGTCATTTCCCCGAAACTGGACAAGTCTGGCGTAGACAAATCAGTGAAGGACTGAGCATCTGTCATTTCTATAAGCGCGAATGGCTGTTTCGTGGTAGAATAATGGGGTGTCTAAAACGATTACAATATCGAAGAACATAGAAATGAGGTACGCAAAGTGAAACAGATCATGTTAGGAAATGAAGCTGTTGCACGTGGCGCCTACGAAGCAGGAGTAAAGGTAGTTTCCTCCTATCCGGGCACCCCAAGCACAGAAATCACAGAAACGATTGCAACCTATGACCGCATTTACTGCGAGTGGGCAACAAATGAGAAGGTGGCATCCGAGGTAGCAATTGGTGCCAGCATCCGTGGCGCTCGTGCCATGACTTGCATGAAGCATGTAGGTATGAATGTTGCCGCTGACCCGATGTTTACTGCCGCTTACGAGGGCGTAAACGGAGGTCTGGTATTTGTTGTAGCTGATGACCCGGGCATGCACAGTTCCCAGGATGAGCAGGACAGCCGCAACTATGGCCGTGCTGCCAAGCTTATGGTCCTCGAACCGTCTGACAGTCAGGAGTGCAAGGATTTTGCAAAGATGGCTTTTGCGCTTTCTGAAAGATTTGATACACCGGTTATTCTTCGTATGCATACCCGAGTTTCCCACTCTCGTTCCATTGTGGAACTTGGTGAGCCGGAAGACATCGTTGTTCGTCCTTATGAGAAGAACGTCAACAAGTACGTCATGATGCCTGCAATGGCAATCAAGCGTCATGTTGTTGTAGAACAGAGAACACTCGATATTGCCAAGGCTTCCAATGATGAGTTCCTCGGCATGGGTATCCATAAGATCGAGATGAATGATACCAAGATTGGTATCGTAACTGCCGGTGCTTCTTATCAGTACGTAAAGGAAGGCGTTCCGGAAGCTTCCGTTCTGAAGCTCGGCTGCGTATGGCCGCTTCCGATGGATCTGATTCGTGACTTTGCTTCCAAAGTTGACCGTCTCGTGATCGTAGAAGAACTCGATCCTTTCATGGAAACAGAGATCAAGGCAGCGGGTATTGCCTGCGAAGGAAAGTCTCTGTTTACACTTCAGGGCGAATACAATGCAAGAATGCTCCGCGCTGCGCTTTCTGATAATGCGCTTCCGGAAAAAGCACTGGACCTCGACAAGCTGCCGACAGCTCCGGGCCGTCCGCCGCTTCTTTGTGCAGGCTGCCCGCATAAGGGTATGTTCCTGGCTCTGAACCGCCTGAAAGTACAGGTCATGGGCGATATCGGATGCTATACACTCGGTACACTTCCGCCGACAGCTGCGATGGACGTTTCTGTCTGCATGGGTGCTTCGGTTGGTATGGCACATGGTTTCGACAAGGCTTCAGATGGTGAGGATTCCAGAAAGACTGTTGCCGTGATTGGTGACTCGACATTCCTGCATTCCGGTATTACGAACCTGATCAACGCAGTATACAACCAGAGCTCGATCACTGTTATGATCCTGGATAACTCTATCACTGGTATGACAGGTCATCAGCAGAACCCGGCTTCTGGAATGAATATCCGCCTGCAGCCGGCACCGGCTATTGATCTTGAGACATTGTGCAGAAGTGTTGGTGTTACTTCTGTCCGTACTGTGGATCCAGTCGATACTTTCGGTGTGGAGCAGGTCGTTAAAGAAGAAATCGCCAAGGATTGCGTATCCGTTATCATCGTACGCCGTCCGTGTGCTCTCATCCCGACAGGTAAGAAGCCGAAGGGCGTTTCGATCGTTTTGAATGAAGAGAATTGTAAGAAGTGTGGTGCTTGCTCTCGTATCATGTGCCCGGCTCTCGTTGCCGGACCGGACAAGAAGCCGGTGATCGATCCGGAAGCTTGCAACACATGCGGTCTTTGCATCAACATGTGTAAGTTCGATGCTCTCAGCAAGAAGGAGGAAGCGTAATATGGCAAAGGATGTTTCAATCGTACTCGCCGGTGTTGGCGGACAGGGAACTTTGATCGCCGGAAAACTTCTGGGTATTCTTGCTCTGAAGCTCGGCTGGGATATCAAGGTATCGGAAGTACATGGTATGAGCCAGCGTGGAGGTTCTGTAATCACATATGTAAGAATGGGTGAGAAGGTTTATTCTCCGATCATTGAAGAAGGTATGGCGGACTATGTTCTTGCTTTTGAAGAAGTCGAGGCAGTACGCTGGGCCAATCTCCTGAAGAAAGATGGTACTCTTCTTGTGAATTCCCAGAAGATCAAGAGCCTTCCGGTTCTTCTCGGAAATGCCGAGTATCCGGAGAATATCTTTGCATCTCTGAAAGCGTCAGATCTTTCGAATGCGAAAATCCTCGAGTTTGATGCTCTTTCCGCTGCACTGGAATGCGGAAGTTCCAAGGCTGTAAACATGGTCATGGTCGGAGCTCTTTCTGCTGGAATGGACATCGATAAGGCACTTTGGGAAGAAGCGATCAACGAGGCTTTTGCATCAAAAGCAAAGTTGATTCCGATGAATTTACAGGCTTTTAACAAAGGTCGGGATCTTTTCGCGTAAAAAGAACTTCACTTGCGGTATAATAGTATCAGCAAGGTTAAGGAGGAATCGCCTATGTTGGTAAAGCAGATTAATGTTTTTCTGGAGAATTCTTTCGGCCGTCTGGCTGAAGTAACTAAGATCCTTGGTGCTGCAAAGATCGATATCCGTGCACTCTTTGTTGCGGATGCGACAGATTATGGTATCTTGCGAATGATCCTTGATAAACCGGATGAAGCAGTTGAGGTTCTGAAAGAAGCAGGATTTACGGTGAATCAGACTCCGGTCCTTGCCATTGCAATTCCGGACCATGCCGGAACACTTGATCAGGCCTTGTCAGTATTCTCCGAAACAGGCGAATCTATGGAGTACATTTATGGTTTCGTCGGACGTAATTCTTCTGATGCGGTCATGGTGATCCGCGTGCAGGACTTCGATCCTGTGATTAAGAAATTCGAAGAGGCAGGCATCAGGATCCTGTCTCCTGAGGAGGTTTACGGCATCTGATGAGTAACGATCCATACAATACGATGTTTGGAATCAGTGATGCGGTGGTTAAGATGGCTGATGAAGCGATGACCACCGCTTCATCTGTATTTGAAAGAATAGAGAAGATTCGTGAAGTGAACCAGCTTCGTGTTCTGGAAGCTTTCCGTCACGCACGTTTTGCTGAGGCGCATCTTGGCGCTACGACCGGTTACGGATATGACGATATCGGTCGGGAAAAGATCGAAGAAATGTATGCAGAACTATTTGGCGCGGAAGCAGCGTATGTCAGGATCCAGGTTACCTGCGGAACGCAGATCCTTGTCGCATGCCTTTTCGGAATCCTGAAACCAGGTGAAGAAATGCTGGCAGCAAGCGGCCGCCCTTATGACACACTGGCTTCTGCTTTAGGCGTGAATAAGACGGACGATTCCTTTACGGGTTCGCTTCTTGACTATGGTATGAAGTATAACGAAGTGCAGCTGAAGAAAGATGGTTCTCCGGATCTGGATGCGATCCGAAATGCGATCAAGCCGGAAACGAAAGTGGTTTTCCTGCAGAAATCGAAAGGCTATACATCACGCCGCTGTCTTCGTGCGGAGGATATTAAAGCCGTTGTTGATCTGGTCAAGGGCATCAACAACGACATCATCGTATTTGTTGATAACTGTTATGGCGAGTTTGTGGAAACACAGGAGCCCTGTGCTCTGGGGGCAGATCTTTGTGCCGGTTCTTTGATTAAGAATCCGGGTGGCGGACTTTGTCCTTCCGGAGCGTATGTTGCCGGTCGAAAAGATCTTGTCGAGCGTGTTGCAGAACGTGTCACAGCGCCGGGACTGGGTAGCCATGTTGGTCCGAGTTTGGGCTTCAACCGTGATATCGCGCAAGGGTTGTTCCTGGCACCGCATATTGTTGCGGAAGCGATGAAAGGGGCGGTGTTTGCTTCCGTGCTTCTCTCTATGGCGGGATGTAAATGTGACCCTTCTTACGATGCTTTGCGTGGCGATATTGTGCAAAGTGTCGCTTTTCCAAACGAGGAACAAATGGTAAACTTTTGTAGAATGATACAGAGCTGTTCGCCTGTTGACTCGTACGTATCACCGGAACCATGGGATATGCCTGGATATGATGCCCAGGTGGTCATGGCGGCAGGAGCTTTTGTTCAGGGAGCTTCAATCGAGCTTTCAGCAGACGGACCGGTTAAGCCGCCTTACCTGGTATATATGCAGGGCGGTCTTGTATTTGAACAGGTGAAACTTGCGGTTATGCTGGCAGTTTCAGAGATGATGAAGAATAAGGATTAAGTATGGCAAAGAAGAAGAGGCCCAATAACGGAAACCGTCCGAATAGCGGAAAGCGCCCAGTTAATGGCGAAAGACCGAATATCGGAAAGCGTCCGGTAAGTGGTTCTGGACAATCTTTGAATAATGAAAGAAAGGCGCCGATCCGGGATGTAAGACGTGACAGGCAGGATATGCCTATGCCTCGTCAGGAGATCGCGCCGGTTTCCCGTGCTTTTTCCGATGCGAAGGATATTCAGGTTGTTGAACGTAAGGAATATCCAAGACGTTTTGACCCGAAGAAAAGAATTGAAGAACAGAAAATAGAAGAGAAGAAAGTGGAAGAAAAGAAGGAGCAGGTTCCACCTTCTTATTTCAATGAAACCGCGGATTCGGATGAAGTGCGCCGCAACCACATGGCGAAGAAGAGAAAGAGAGATGCGCTCAAAGCATCTTTGAATGCCTGCCTTTGCGTAGTGATCCTGATCGGTGTACTTTGCATATCTGTGCTTTATGTTGTGGACTATGTTGCTGCAAAGCCGAAGTATGCTTTTGCGACAGAAGGTACGATCGAGCATACGATCGGGGCAAAAGCACTGATCATCCGTGATGAAACTGTTTACAAATCAACACATACCGGATCGCTTCTTACACAAGCGACAGAGGGAAGCCGTGTTGCGGTGAAGCAGGTGCTTGCCATGGTCATTCCGGAAGGCATGGAGTCAGTTGTTACTCAGCTCCGTGAAGTGGAGAAGAAGATCGTCGATATTGAGCGTGAACTGATGGAGAAAGGTAAGGGAGAAGGCGCGAAAGCGATTTTCAATGAGATCAATGCCGAGATCTCGCCGATCATCTCTACAGTAAGAAAAGACGCGATCCTTCGTAATTTGAGCAACATGACCAGTTACTCTTCTTCTATCCGTGTTCTGATGGAAAAGCGTGACTCGAATATCGAGAATATCGATTTTAAAGATGAGCAGCTAAATGTACTGAAGTCAACGCAGAATACACTGAAGAGCCAGCTTATGACGCAGGCGAATAAAGTGGAGGCGGACCGCCCCGGTATCGTTTCCTACAAGTTGGATGGACACGAGAATGATCTTGACCTGTCCCAGCTGATGACCATGATGGACTATAAGTTTACGGAATTGATCAAGAAGTGCAACAGCGTAATCAGCAGTGACCTTGACATCAAGGCCGACGAGCCTGTTTTGCGTATTGTCCAGAACGATGTGCAGTATCTTGCGTGTACGATCGAGGGCGCGACGATCTCCGACTTCCAGTTGGAATCCAAGCATGTGATCCGAATCCCGTCTGAAGGCGTTACAATCTCGGATTGCAAAGTCATTCGTGCATCGTATGCGGAAGATGGATTATTCGTTCTCTTTGAAACAAACAATCAGGTGGAACGTCTTTTGGACCGTCGTACAGTCAATATTGAGATCGTTTCCAAGAAGAAGAGTACAGGAATCCGCGTTCCGGTTTCTTCTCTGGTAAATCCGGATTTCAATCTTGGATTTGCATCGATTTATGTCAATGAAAGTGGCTATGCAAGAGAGTATGCGGTTATCGTGATCGACTACGATCGAGAGTATGCGATTATCTCTCCGGTAGAAGGGCAGAGCGTACCTAATCTCAGTACGATCGTCATAACGAATCCGAGTACCGTCAAAGTGGGTGACAAGGTGGAAAAATAGTATGAACATGTATACTTCTGAAGAAATGAAAGAAAGACTGGCCGCGGTAAAAGAGAGTATCACTGATGCCGCAAGAAAAGCAGGTCGTGCTCCTTCTGAGATCACGCTCATTGGTGTTTCCAAATTCTTCCCGGCAGAGTATGCAAAACAGGCATATGAGATCGGCCTGATGGATCTGGGAGAAAACCGTCCGGAAGAGATGCATGAGAAAAAGCAGATCCTCGATCAGCTGGGAATCCATCCAAACTGGCATCTTATAGGAACGATCCAGTCAAGAAAAGTCCGTCTTATTGTTGGTGAACCGTATTTGATCCACTCTGTGGATACACTTTCACTTGCCAAAGAAATCTCGAAGCGTTCTGCTGCAAAAGAACTGGTGACTTCCATTCTTCTTGAGGTCAATGTATCCGGCGAAGAGTCAAAACATGGTTTTACTCCGGAAGAAGTAACCGCTTCCCTGGAAGAACTTCTTGTGCTTCCAAATCTCTCTATCGAAGGACTTATGACTATGGCACCGATCCAGCAGAAGGAAGGCGAAGCCGCGAAAGTATTCGAACAAGCAAAAGTGCTTTTCGATAAGCTTAAAGAGCAGGGTGTAAACAAAGAAAAGTGGAATAAATTGTCCATGGGAATGAGCGGTGATTACAAAGAAGCCATTCAATGTGGATCCACGCATGTCCGGATCGGTACTGCAATCTTCGGGAAAAGAGACTACCCTGACCCTGTGTAATGTTGCACAAAAATGACACGACAAAATAGAATTGTTTCGGAAAAATTACAGAGAAAAGTGTAAAAATTACATGTTATTTACCGATGCTCCAAATCTATTGCGTGCTGAAATTCCTAGTTTTATACTGACACCATAGTGAAATTAGCGAGTGCGGCAAGCACGAATGCGCAGAAAATTTGGAGGTTAGTATGGCAGGATTTATTAAGAAAATGTTTAACAAAGTCGCAGGTATCGACGAGAACGAAGAAGAGTGGGACGAGAACGAGTACGAGACAGATTACGAGACAGGTTATGATGAAGATCCGATGGATTCTTATCGTCAGGCTGAATCTACATACGTTGAAGAACCAAGAGTTGAAGTAGTTGACACACAGATCAACTCCCGTTCTTTCCCAATCAAGAGTGTACAGCCTTCTTCCAATCAGGTAGTTATTCTCCAGCCGGATAGCATCCGTTCTTCTCAGGCAGTTTGTGATCATATCCGTGAAGGTCATACAGTAATCTGCAACATCGAGAATGTTGATCGTAATGTTGCTCAGCGTGTAATCGATTACATTTCTGGTGCTGCGTATTCCATCGATGGTAACGTAAAGCCAATCGACCAGAACAGAAAGACTTTCGTAGTTGCTCCGAGAAATGTTTCTCTCATGGATCGTGATGCTCTTGCTAAGCAGGCAGAAGCTCAGAACCAGCAGCAGGCTTACCGTCAGGTTCTCTGATTTACATATTCAATATTAACACCTTTAAGAGACCAATTAAGAGTAAGAAAGAACCTGTCTCACACGAAATGTGAGGCAGGTTCTTTGCGTATAATGATCGTTCATTCAATGAATCCGTTCATTCAAAAAGAAAAGGGTTATCGCATTGATAACCCTTTCTTTATATTCAATCAAGAATTTGTATCTGGAATCAGGTACCTGGTTTGTAACTGTCCTTAAGGGAAACGCTTCGGTTGAATACCAGCTTTCCGTCAATGGAATCTTTTGTATCCATACAGAAGTAACCGATGCGCAAGAACTGGAAGCGGTCAGCCGGTTTGGATTCAGCAAGGGAAGCTTCTACTTTGGCGCCTTCCACAACAGTCAGGGAATCCGGATTGATGAAGTCCAGATAGTTGCAGTCTGCAAGATCCGGTGCTTCCACAGTGAACAGACGGTCGTAAAGCCGTACTGTGGCATCGAGTGCGGTCTTAGTGTCGACCCAGTGAATTGTTGCCTTGATACGGCGTCCGTCAGCAGGATTTCCTCCGCGGCTGGACTCTTCGTATTCTGCATGAACCGCCGTAACTTTACCGTTCTCATCCTTATCGCATCCTGTGCATTTGATGACATAAGCAGACTTAAGACGTACTTCGTTCCCAGGGAAAAGACGGAAATATTTCTTTTCCGGTACTTCCATGAAATCGTCTTCCTCGATCCACAGTTCTTTTGAGAAAGAAACCTCACGAATGCCATCTTCCGGACGCTCCGGATTGTTCTCTACTGTGAAGGTTTCCGACTGTCCGTCCGGATAGTTGTCAATGATCAGCTTGATCGGATGAACCACGCCCATGACACGCTTCGCAGTAGCATTCAGATCCTCACGCAGGCAGTACTCCAGGAAAGCAAAGTCTACGACACTGTTTACCTTGGAGATACCGTTTCTCTCATGGAAGTTATGGATCGCAGCCGGTGTATATCCACGGCGGCGGAGACCACAGAGAGTAGGCATACGCGGATCATCCCAACCATCTACCACACCTGTTTCAACCATATTGCGGAGCTTTCTCTTGCTGAGAACAGTATGCGTGATACCAAGTCTGGAAAACTCGATCTGACGTGGCTTGCTCGGAACGGAAACATTCTCGATGACCCAGTCATAAAGCGGACGATGTGCCTCGAACTCGAGAGAGCAGAGGGAGTGTGTGATGCCTTCCAGTGCGTCCTCAATCGGGTGTGCAAAGTCGTACATCGGGTAGATGCACCACTTGTCGCCGGTGTTGTGGTGACGCATGTGGTTGATTCTGTAGATAGCAGGATCACGCATGTTGAAGTTACCGGAAGCCAGATCGATCTTAGCACGAAGCGTCATGGCACCGTCTTCAAATTCACCATTCTTCATTCTCTCGAAAAGATCCAGACTCTCTTCGATCGGACGGTCGCGGTAAGGGCTGGTTGCCGGGTGCGTCAGGTCGCCTCTGTGTTCCTTCATTTCTTCCGGAGTCAGCTGGCAAACATACGCCAGACCCTTCTTGATCAGCTCTACTGCGTACTCATACATCTTATCAAAATAAGAAGATGCATAGAAGAAGCGGTCGTCCCAGTCATGACCGAGCCACTTGATGTCTTCCTTGATGGCCTCTACATACTCTTCGTCTTCCTTAGTTGGGTTGGTGTCGTCCATACGGAGGTTGCAAAGACCACCATACTGTTCTGCCATACCGAAATCGATCTCCAGTGCTTTTGCATGACCGATATGAAGATAACCGTTCGGTTCTGGTGGGAAACGTGTGTGGACGGTCTGTCCTTCGTAACGACCACCTGGTCCGATATCGGATTCAATTGCTTCATGTATAAAACTCTTATATTCACTCATAGTATTAATCTCTCTTTCTGACTTTATCTTGGTTTCTTAGGATAATGCTTGAGAGAGTCGCTGTCGTCCGGATTCAATACGCTTCAGGGCCTCTTCCTTGCCAAGCAGAAGGAGAACTTCCACTGCTCCGCCAGGGGTCACGGCCGTGCCGGAAGCGGCAATACGTACCGGCCACATGACCAGTGCGTTCTTAACGCCCATACCCTCTGCAAGACCTGTCAGACATTCACTGAGAGAATCCTTCGTCCACTCGATTTCGTAAAGCATCGGAAGGACGATATTCAGCATCTCAAGAGAACCTTCCTTCGTGGTCTTGCTCTTCTTATGCACATACAGTTCCAGATCGTAGTCGGCCAGTTCCAGAAGGAATCCGAGCTTCTCACTGATCTGTGTGAATCTTGTAATACGTGGCTGCATGATTTCAGTAAAGAGCGGGTAGAGATCCTCGGTGATCATCGGGAATTTGGCCAGCTCAGGCTTGGCAAACTCGATGAACTCTTCCTGTGACATCTTGCGGATATACTCACCATTGAACCACTCCAGTTTATCGTAATCGAATACTGCCGGGGACTTGCTGATCCCATCAATCGAAAAGGACTGGCACAGTTCAGAAAGTGAGAAGACTTCCTGATTGTCTTTCGGACACCAGCCGAGAAGGGCAATGTAGTTGATGATTGCTTCCGGAAGGTATCCTTGTGCAACCAGATCTTCAAAACCTGTCGCGCCATGACGCTTGGCCAGTTTGCTTACGGACCCGTCCTCGTTTTTACCCATGATCAGCGGAAGATGTACGTATGTCGGGATCTCCCATCCGAATGCTTCGTAGCAGAGGTTGTATTTCGGAGTAGAAGAGAGGTACTCACTTCCACGTACGACGTGTGAGATCTTCATGAGATGGTCATCGATAATGTTCGCAAAGTTATATGTCGGATAACCATCTGCTTTCAACAGGATCTGGTCCTCGAGTTCCTTGTTCTGGACAGTGATGTCCCCGTACACGCAGTCATGAAAAGTCGTTTCACCGGTAAGCGGCATCTTCTGACGGATAACATAAGGAATACCTGCATCCAGGTTTTTCTGTACTTCCTCCGGGGAAAGATCACGGCAGTGTCTGTCGTAACCACCCTCTACGCCACCTTCCTCATGAAGGGAAGCCAGACGCTCCTTGCTGCAGAAGCAGTAGTAAGCATGGCCACTCTTAACGAGCTGCTCGGCATAAGGCTTATAAAGATGCATGCGCTCGCTCTGGACATACGGACCATATTCGCCGCCGATATCCGGACCTTCATCGTGGATGAGGCCGGCTTTCTTGAGCGTCTTATAAATGATGTCAACCGCGCCTTCTACATAACGTTCCTGGTCGGTGTCTTCAATACGGAGAACGAAAGTGCCTCCCAGAGATTTAGCGATCAGATACTCATAGAGTGCCGTACGAAGATTGCCGACATGCATGAAACCCGTCGGGCTTGGAGCAAAACGCGTTCGTATGGCTGGATTTGTAATTGACATAATACTAACCTTCTTTCCTTTTATGCAAATACATATTCTACCATATATATATTGATAAAAGCACTTCCGTTTCGCATTTTTTATACAAAGTTTCGGGTAAAAGTGTTATCATAGCAGGAGACAAAATGGAAAAGGAGGACGTTTTCCGAATGCCAAGCGTAAAGCGAGTAGAGAGCAAATGCAGTTATCCGCTCGAGTGCGGACGTGAAATCGCATCTGATTGTCTGATCAAGCTTGTGGAAGGAATGACTTCCTCCCAGCCTGTAAAAGTGGCGATCGTTACGGATAAGGAAGTTAATGGCCTTCACCACATGAGTTTTGTTTCAGAGTTGGAAAGCCGCGGCATCATGACGACAGTGATCATGATCGACGGACGCCAGTCTTCTAAGAATTTCGACGCGGTAATGAGTGTTTTTGAGCGACTTATGGATATTTCCTTTACCGGTGAGGACCTTCTGGTCGGGTGGGGAGGCGGCAGTATCCTGGATGTGACTGCTTTTGTTGCAGCAACTTTCCTCGGCGGCCTGAAATACTGCCTTGTTCCGACATCTCTTCTCGGCATGCTGGAATCGGCGGAAGCGGATACGACCTATCTTAATTATATGAGTCATAAAGACTGCGTCAGCGTGAAGTGTAAGCCGGTCGCCGTGATCATGGACGTGGATTTCCTGACTACGCTTCCTGAGCACTTCATGAAGAACGGGTATGCCCAGATCATCCAGTATGGCATGCTTGATCAGATCACGCTTTTAAACCGTCTGGTAAACCATTCGGATATGTTTATCACGATCGATGAATGCTATCTTGCGAAGTCCCGTATCATGGAATACAACAGTCATGCCTTTGACTTCGGCCGTGAAATCAAGGAAGCGATCCTGGAACATTTCCGTTTCTTGCGTTATTCGGAAGGAGAGGCGCTGGCCTTTGCGATGGCAGCCATGAATCCCTCTGATGCACTGTTGAAACTTTACGACCTTCTTGGGTTCCCAAGGAAACTGGAAGGCGTTTCGAAGGATTCTTTACTTCGAAGAATAATGAAGAATATTGCCCCATATAAAGATGAAGTGCCGGTCATTATGGCTTCCGGCAATGGTACGGTAAAAGAACTGAAAATGACGGCTGCGGAAGCAATGTTGTTTTTTTCGAAAAAACTCGATATCATTTGTTAATATCTTTGTATCGGACATAAACAGGAGAAAAGATGAAAGAGAAAAAGAAACAGATTTCCGGAATTCAGATACTGGCTTTATTCTTATGCTTAGTCATGCTTCCATGGGCGGCTTCCTGTAAGAAGTCGGAAGAGAAGAAGAAAGTTGCGGATTTCGGAACCTATGGTGCGGACATTGCTTTAAATCTTGCAAAAGAATACCCGTACCGCAGTCCATACTCCGACGGTGAAGCCGGTGCAGGGGAAATGATCAAGAAGGAACTGCAGAAAATCGGATATGAAGTGAAAACTCAGCCTTTTACCTCCCAAAGCGGAAAAGTATCGAATAACTACATCGTCCGCATTGAGGGGGAAGGCTTCATGCAGAGAGACTCTTTCGGAGAATACTCGAAAGTAAGAAAAACGGTTGTGATCGGAGCCCATTACGATGCTCCGGTTCCGTACGAACAGCGCTACAATTATCCTGACTATGATGGTATTCAGAATAACGCTTGTGGAATTGGTGCACTTCTTACTGTCGCGAAGCAGATGTATGGACATAAGTATGGATATGATGTGATCATCGTTGCTTTTGGTGCCGGTACGAATTCCTACATGGGCGCTTCCAAATTCCTCGAAGAAATGTCAGACGAGGAAAAGAAGAAGATCGAGTGTATGTACTGTATCGAGAGTGTTTATGCCGGAGATAAGCTCTATGCTCATGCCGGTCTTTCGTCCTTAAAGGACGGAAACAAGTATTCGTTCCGAAGAAAACTGTATGAGGCGTATGACGTGGCATATGAAAACTCTGTTTATTCCCAGACAGGCGTCGATCTGAACTACAATATGTCCCTTCTCAGTTTTGACGTGGATAATGACGGAAAGACAGACATTTACCGCGAAGTGACAAGAGTGAAGTCTGACTACGTTCCTTTTGACAAAGAATCGATCCCGATCGTGTTCTTCGAATCTTCCGACTACAATTTCTCGAAACTGGAAGATATGAAAGAAACGAAGAACCTGGCTTTACAGACGAATAGCGGAGCAATCCGAGGCACCACACTTGACTCGTCCAAAGCATTGTCCGAAGCACTGGACGAAGAAAGATTGAAAGTGCGTATTAACGTAACGGCTTTTATTATTGAAAAAGCTGTGGCGAAGGGTTCGCAGAACTGTGTGACCGTATCCCAGTATGAAGCAGGGGAGACATTGGCTCCGACCGGACAGGCAAATAGAAAACTGACAACGACACCGAGTGCTTCTTCGGAAGCATCCGAAACGTGATGATATAGGAGAAAGCTATGGATGCAAGTGAAAAACTGCCTCAGAAAGGCCACTTGATCGAGGGCGACCGATTCAGCGGAATCGTCATCAGTGATCTTGTAGATGCCGATTACGAGTTTGATCTGGAAGACGCACATGTTACTGTGGCACAGCGTGTCACCCGTCCCAAAGATGACCGGGCCGTGCTCGGGTTCCTTTTCCTGATGGATAAACCGTGCCGATTCCGTGTGGATGTTTTAATACCGGAAGATTGCAGGAATGCACAGGTCTCGCTGAACGATAAGGAGCTTCTGGGATTCTTCTCGAAGGATGTACCGGAGGATCCTGAGTATGTTGAGGTTACACATTGTAACGATGCCAACAAGTATACTCCGCTGACACCAGGCAAGTTTCAAACATTGAACTTCCGTTGGGAATCCGGAGACATACTGAAATGCTTTTTCTATTATTAATGATGTCTGACAAAAACGCGTCGATGTAAATTGACGCGTTTTTTCTATAGTGATATAGTAACTTTAGAAGGATTCAGGAGGGGTAAATATGAATAATAATGCAACAATGGTGAATCGTTTGATTGCGGTTTTCCTCGATTTTATTACGTATCTTGGTTTATTGGTAGGTTTGAGTATGTTACTTGATTCTACGACAGATACAAATTTCCTTTTCCATATCGACAAAATGTCTCAGCAGGATCGTCTGATTCTTCTTGGACAGATACTTGGTGGTTTTTATATCTTTGACGTGTTCTGCACACGTCTGTTGTCCACAACACCTGGTAAGCTTTGTGTGAACTGTGATGTTGACTTCCATTCCGGTAATACGATCATACACAATATTATCCGTAGTTTGATCAAGATGCTTTGCCTGTTTACGATTCTTCCGGCTGTCGCTTCCTATGTGCATGCAGCGAACAGTGATGATAATAAGACCTATCATGATCTTGCTGTAAGAACATCTGTTACAAACACAACAAGGACACCTCGTTTTATCGGTTTGCTGTTTTTCTTTGCCGGACTTGCCCTGTTAGTATTCTTCCTTATCAACTATCACGATAAGATCGGATTCAGCATCGATATCCTTGGTCTCAAGCATTACAAAATCTTCGATCTTGGTTAAGAAATCACACCGTATTTTTCCAGAAGAAAAATACGGTGTTTTTACATTTCTGTGAAGAAAAATATTGATACTTGCTATATTGCAAAATACATGGTATTATCTTCACAGAAGGACGACAGATTTGTCTGAATTTATGTAACTACAGAAATGGCCATCTGAAATATTCAGATGGTTATTTTTATGCCGAAATTTCAGCCTTTTGAAGGATTGAGAGATTTCCTTATTTTTGATAAAAAACGGCATGAAAGAGAACAGGAAAAACGGTAAAAAAACAGGTGCTGTTTTCGTGTGAAAACAGCACCCTTTTTCGTCATTTTATTACACGATCAGATCTTGAAAAAAAATCAGTCATTTACCTTAGTGATCCAGCCAAACTTGTCTTCCACTTTACCGCTCTGGATACCAGTGATCGTATCATAGAACTTCTGAGTGATCGGACCGATTTCACCATTGTTGATGTGGATGACTGTGTCTTCATACTTCAGCTCGCCAACCGGAGAAACAACTGCTGCTGTACCACAGCCGAAGCACTCCTGCATGCGGCCGGACTTACCGGCTTCGATAACTTCATCGATGGAGATCTTTCTTTCTTCCACTTCGAGTCCCATATCTTTTGCAATCTCGATGCAGGATCTTCTTGTGATACCCGGCAGGATAGAACCGGCAGCCAAAGAAGGAGTAACGAGTTTGTTGTCAATGATGAACATGATGTTCATGGCGCCAACTTCCTCGATGTATTTCTGCTCTACACCATCGAGCCAGAGTACCTGCTCATAACCGGAATCGTGAGCAATTGTCTGTGCGATCAAGGAGCAGCCATAGTTACCTGCACACTTGGTGAAACCTGTACCACCACGTACTGCACGAACGTACTTGTCCTCAACATAGATCTTTACCGGCTGGATTCCATGTGCATAATAAGCACCGGAAGGAGAGAGCAGGATGAAGAACTTGTATGTGTTCGAAGGACGTACACCAAGGTATGGGTCAGTAGCGATAACGAACGGACGGATGTACATGGATTCGCCCTTGCCGGACGGGATCCAGTCCTGATCGATCTCGACGAGCTTCTTTGTTGCATGTACGCAGAAGTCAACATCCAGTTTCGGGATAACGAGACGATCGTTGGAGTTGTTCATACGCTCGAAATTGCAAGCCGGACGGAAGAGGTTGATCGTGCCATCTTCGCACTTATAAGCCTTAAGGCCTTCGAATACAGCCTGACCATAGTGGAATACCATAGCAGACGGCTCGATCTCGAAAGGACCATAAGGTACGATACGCGGATTGATCCAGCCCTGACCTTCTACATAGTCCATGACGAACATGTGATCAGAAAAAATGTGGCCGAACGGCAACGGCTGGCCAGGCTGTGGACGTTGTCTTGGTGAGGTAGTCTTAGTAACCGAAATTTCTGGGAACATAATAATCCTCCTACTTAATTGATAGCTTTTTAATGTATTATAGTCTCTTTTTCAAAAAATGGCGTACGAGTTTTCGTATTTCATGTAATTAGTCCTATTTCGTAAAGAAAAATACCTTTAAAGAAGGGACGGGACAAAGAAATGACTGAGCGGAACATGAGAGTTTCTTGTACAAAAGAAAGAATTAGCGGTAGAATGAGATAGATAACCAATGATGACCGAGGACGACCATAATGCCCGAACCGATTGATAAGACTTTTCATCTTGTGAGACCGAGTGGTGCGGTATTCTGTCTTGAAACGCATATGCATACGTCACAGAGTTCGGCTTGCGGTATGGGTACACCGGAAGAGATGGTCATGGCATATAGAAATGCCGGCTATGACGGTATCATCGTGACGGATCACTTCATGAACGGAAACTCAAGTGTGGATCGTTCTCTTCCTTGGAAAGAACAGGTCGACAGTTACTGTCTTGCTTATGAAAAGGCAAAGAAGTACGGCGATGAAATCGGATTTCAAGTTTTTTTCGGATATGAGTTTAACTTTCTGGCCACGGAGTTTATTACACTGGGATTGGATAAGTCCTGGCTTAAAGCACACCCGGAGATCATGACGATCCCTATCGAAGAATACCTGAAACTTGTAAGAAAAGAGGGTGGAATCAATATTCACGCCCATCCTTTTCGTGAAGAACGGTACATTCATCAATTACGGCTTTATCCGGATCTGGTCGATGCAGTTGAGGTTTTTAATCTCGGAAACAAAAACCCGATGTTTAATGAGAAAGCAGTCAGGTTTGCTGAGGAAAACCATCTTCCGATGACTTCCGGTTCTGACTGTCATCTCCCGAGAGGCCGGATGGGAGCGGGCATTGCGCTGGACCATGTACCGGCCGGTCTTGAAGATATTATCCAGTGCATCCGCACAGGAAAAGGCTATACATTATTAGGTATGAATGAGTGATCACAATCACTTATCTACCGAAGCAAAGGAGACTATTATGCGATTTGAACATGTGAACCTGATCGGTCCTGATTTTACGATGAAGAAGGACATGACTGTAGTTGTGGAGAATGAATACATTACCGGAATCGGAAAAGAGATCCTCTCCGTTCCGGCAGACGAAGATACCTATGATCTGACTGGCCTGACACTGTTTCCGGGTTTTATTGATATCCATATCCATGGTGCAGATAATGAAGATACTTCCGATGCCAATGTAAAAGGACTTGAGACGATTTCCGCATACCTTGCTTCGCGTGGAGTGACGTCATTCTGCCCGACAACGATGATGATCTCCAAAGATGCTATGCGCCATGTTCTGATGGCAGCGGAAGTCTTTTCCGAACAGCAGACCCGAGGCGCGCACATGATCGGCCTCAGGTTGGAAGGTCCTTTTCTCTCGAAAGAAAAGTGCGGCGTGCAGAACACCGATTATGCGGAAGAGCCTTCCGTTGAAAACCTGGAAGAACTCCTTTCCGGTTTTCCGGAAAACCTGGTGGCGATCGTAGATGTTTCGCCGGAACTGCCTGGTGCAGAAGAGTTCATCAAGGCGATGAAGGGAAAGGCCGTGGTTTCAATCGCACATACAGCGGCCACTTATGCACAGACGAAAAATGCCATCGATAACGGCGCACATCACGCCACACATCTTTTTAATGCAATGAATCCGCTGGATCATCACGAACCTGGAGCTGTCGGTGCTTTGCTTACTGATGAAAGAGCAACATGCGAACTGATCTGCGATGGCATGCATGTCCATCCGTCCGTTTTAAGTATCGCCTGGAAGTGCATCGGAGAAGACCGGGCCGTCGTAGTGTCGGATGCTATGCGTGCAGCCGGTATGCCGGATGGGGAATATGATCTTGGCGGAAAGACCGTGCAGGTTCGAAATGGACGTACCGATATGGGAAACGGAAAGCTCGCCGGATCAACAACAGATATGCTCACCGAATTCAAGAATCTCCTTTCCTGGGGAATGAGTCTTCGTTCTGCGCTGAAAGCATGTACGATCAATCCGGCAAAAGCTTTAGGTATTTCAGATCTGACGGGTACACTTGAGCCTGGCAAATTTGCAGATATGGTTGCTTTTGACGGGGACTGGAATGTCAAGAAAGTATGGGTACAGGGACGACTCGTATACGAAGCGCCGGCAGTGGAAGCGGAGTAAGGAGTCATAGATGAAGCTATCTTCGATCCTGAAAGAAATAGATCTGTTTTCGGTCTTGAGTCCGGAGCTTCTTCAGGAAGCCGGTGCGACGGCGCGCGTCCGCGCAAGTAAGAAAGATAACGTCATCATTTCGCAGGGGGATATTTGTGACAGTCTCATCGTGATCCTGAAAGGTGAAGTGGCGCTGGAGATACTTACTTCAAGTGGAGATTCCGTGATGGTCGATCTTCTGAGTCAGTATTCTTGTCTAGGGGAAGAACTTCTTTTTGAAAAGGAACGGAGATATCCGTATTCCGTAGTTTCCTGTTCGAATTGTGAAGTGGCTTTGATCTCAAAGAGTGTAATCTTTAATCTGATCTCGAATGAGCCGCTTTTCAGTCAGGCATACTTTGCCCAGCTGTCCTCGCACCTAAGCAGAAAGAATCAGCATATAGCGATCCTTTCGCAGAAGAGCCTGAGACAAAAGGTTGGAAGATATCTTCTCAGCCTGGATTCTTCACCGGAGCAGAAATCGTTTCTGCTTCCGGCATCAAGGGAAACGATTGCGAAGTATCTGGCGATGCCGAGACCTAGCTTTTCAAGAGAACTGGCTCGCCTTGCATCAGATGGGATTTTAAAAACAGAAGGCCGGGAAGTGACAGTTCTGGACTTCAAAAAACTGGAAGAAGTGGTTCTCGACGGGCCAAAAGATGACTTGAAAACAGAAACATGACAGGAAACGCACTTTATACTGAGTGATTATGATATAATTAAGTGATGTAGATCAGAAGGGGAGGTAACGCAGATCGTGTTTGAAAAACTTGCAGATTTTGTTCGGGAAATCTTTTCAAGTTTGGATAGTGGATATCTCTTTTTCGGAGGTCCTATTGATCTCGTGCGTTATATTCTGGATATTCTTCTGGTTACTTTCCTGCTTTACAGCATTCTTCGAATCCTTCGTGAGACAAGAGCCTGGCAGCTTCTGAAAGGCGTACTTCTCATTATGGGCTTTATCCTGGTCTGCAGTCTTCTGGGACTGGAGATGGTCGGATTTATCTTTAATAAACTCCTTTATATCGTTGCGATACTGTTTGTAGTCATATTCCAGCCGGAACTTCGTCATGCACTGGAAACAGTTGGTCTGAAGTCTTTCTCGTCATTTTCGAACGTCATCGTCAATGATGACACGGATGATCTTCGGTACATCAGCATGGTCGATGAGATCGTAAAAGCCTGCACAGAAATGAGCAAGACATATACCGGAGCGATCATGATCTTGGAAAGAAGCACGAAACTGGGAGAACTTCTCAAGCAGGAGAATGTTGTCCTTCTTGATTCTTCCGTAACGAATTCGATGCTCCAGTCAATCTTCTATAAGGGCTCTCCTATGCATGATGGTGCATTGCTTATTCGCGACGGCCGAATCATTGCAGCACGCTGTCATGTGCCTCTTGCCGAAACTTTCCACACACTTGAAAAATATGGAACGAGACATCGTGCTGCAGTTGGCGCAAGTGAGATCGGAGATACGATCGCTGTGGTCGTTTCCGAGGAAAGAGGAACTATGTCGATTGCGGTCGAGGGCGTTCTCTATGAGATGAAGGATGGTCAGGAATTGAAGAAAAACCTGTCATATCTTCTTGGCTTGTCTTCCTCAAAGCAGAGACTTACTGTCCGTAACAAAAAGAATAATAAGAAGTCGAAGAAGCAGAAGACAGAGATGGCTCTTTCGGAAAGTGCACTTCCTGTTGTGAGCAGTGAAAGCAAAGACAGCACTATCGTTTCCAAGACTGATAAGAATGAAAAGAAAAACGAAAAGAAGGAAGAACAGGAGTCTTTGCCGATCGTGGCGATCCGCCGCTTCAGAAAGAAAGGCAAAAAGTCTGGACGCGTCCTGCTGCTCCTCGTTTCATTTGTATTCTCCGTTTTCCTTTGGATGTATATTCAGGTAACAACGAACCCTGTAATTGAGAAGACGCTCGCTTTGAACGTGAAGTTCGAAAATGAAGCGGTTCTTAAGGAAAAAGGGCTTGCTCCCAAGTTCCCGGTACAGAATGTTACTGTCCGTATTGTAGGCCGAAAGAGCGCTATCGAAGATATGGATGAATCGGATCTGATTGCATATATCGATTGCGCAGAAATCGAGTCAGCAGGATCTCCTCGTGTTCCGATCAAAGTCAGAAGTGAAGAAAACGTATATTTCCGTGTAGATATGCAGAATCCTGAAGACGTTACCGTTCAGGTATACACTTTTGAGACAGATGAGGGTTCAAATTAAATCGTTGGTCAAAGTGGAAGTAATTCCATCGCCTGACTGATGCATTCAGCAATCGACAGATTCTTATAGCAGGCCAGTCTTCCCAAAAGATAAAGGGAAGAGTATTTCTTTGCTTCCTGGACATATAAGTGATGCATTTTCAGGCTGTCAGAATTGATGTCCGGTTCAAAAGGCTCGCCAATACCGCTTGTTGTTGAGATATATGCACTTTCCTTACAGATGCTGGTCATACCGGGAGTATCGATCAAAGTGAAGTACTTGCTTTCCGAAATACGTAAAAAACCGTCTTTGCCAACACGCGTTGTCACGGCACTCTTCAGATAATAATCCTGTTTTACGTCTTCATAAGTGATCTTGGACGTACGGAAAGGAAGATGTCCGTAACAGAAATTGAAAAGTATATCAACAGATGGTGTATATACGATCGGACCCCGGAACGGAATACCATCGAAAAGAAACGACCCGGTTTCCTCAATCAGTGATAATCTGGAAAAAGCATCTTCGTTGATATAATACGAGATGTTCGGGTGATTCAGCATCGATTCCAAAAGCGCTGTAAATCCGAGGATCGGAGTAGCCTGATACTTATCTCTATAATACACATCACTGTCGCCGGTTTCGACAAAAGTATCGAACATATAAGAGTCATCGCAAGCTCGGAAATCATCCTCGCTTACGCGGTTGATACCAGGAGTCTGGATATTTGCATCGATGAATTTTCCCAGTTCGATCAAATCAGTATCTCCGCTTGAAAGAAGGGACGAAAGAGCGACACGCTGGTCTTTACCAAAACGTGCGGTCAGTTTCTTCTTAAGCTTTTCTGCCCTGTCAGGTTTAAAAAGAAGGGAAAGAGAAGTGAAGTTTAAAGGAACCGGAACTTCCACTCCGGAGCAATCTGCCAGGACACGGTGTGCATAAGGATAAAAGTTTCCGAAACGCTTGAGAAAAGAGTAGATATCCTCGCGGTCAGTATGAAAAATATGCGGGCCATATGTCTGGATCAGCTGCCCATTTGCACGTTTTTCTTCGCATAGATTGCCGCCAATATAGGACTGCCTTTCAAAGCACGAAACGGCGTACCCCGCATCAGCCAGAAGTCTGGCGGCGGCGCATCCTGATATACCTAATCCGATAACGATTGCTTCTTTTTTCATGTGTCACCTTTAAAATCAACTCATATTATTTTATTATATTTGCATCTAAAAATCAAAACAATTTATGACATTAGAGCAATAAACGGCTCTTTTCATGCGGATTCTGCTGTTGTTCCGCGAATTGTAACATTAGAGAGTATTTTGTAAAACTGCAGTATAAAACGTAGTGGTACAATTGCTTTGAATGTGAAGAATAATGAGGGATCCTGATAATGGGAAGTGGGAAGAGACAGTCCGGTTCGCGTGGCCCGCAGAAGAAACGGAACAGTCAGCACAATAGAAAGAATCATCCTTCATCCGGAAAGAGACGTTCCTCTTCCGGTAAGAATAAGCATTCCCAAAGGATGAATACCGCGGCGAAGAGAAGAACTGCGCCGAATGCACATCCGACCTCTTCCATCAGAACCGCAGCGAATGTTGCCCATAATACTCAGAAACCACGTCCGGTGCCACAGACGCAGGCTCATCACACACATAAGAGGATGAGTAAAGAAGAGATAAGAAGAAGGAAAAGAAGAGCTTTGATCATTATTCTGACTGTGCTTCTTCTGATCATACTGGCTATCGGAACAGGTATCTACTTCCTGGTGAAGTACATAATCGGAAAGAGTTCTGGAAATACGAAGGAAACGACGACTGCAGCCATTACGGAAACGTCGACTGAAACTACTTTAGCCACGACAAGTGTGGAAACGACGGCAGAAGTCACTTTCACACCTACACCGACACCTTCGCCTACACCTGCACCAACGGCTACCAGTACGCCAACACCAACACCAGAAGCGACGCCGACTCCGATTACTACACCGACTCCGGAACCCACTCCGTTCCCGGCAGGAGGCCCGGATCTGAAGGGATATTGCGTGGTGATCGATGCCGGCCATCAGGAGAAAGCCAATCTTTCACAGGAAGCTCTGTCCGATGGAATGAGCGGGTCGAAAGCCAAGTCTTCAGAAGGCTTTGTTGGAACGGTATCCGGCATAAATGAGTCCGAGATCAATCTTTCTGTAGAACTTCTTCTTAAAGCATATCTTGAAAATCTTGGCTGCGAAGTCTATGTTACAAGAGAAACCAATGATGTAGATATCTCAAACAAAGAACGCGCGGAACTGGCTGTTTCCCATAATCCGGATATGTACATCCGTCTGTTCTGTAATGCAGCCAATGATTCTGCAGAGAACGGATGTGAAGTCATCGTACCTGCTTCTGGTAAATATGCTTCCGAACTGTCCGGTTGGGGCGGTAATCTTGGAACCACGATCGCTAACTTTACGAAATGTGTTTTCCATGGATGCAAAAGCAGCGGCAACTACAGTGGTTTAAACTGGGCCGACTCGGTACCTTCTTTCATGGTCCGCATGGGTTACCTCACGAATAGTGATGAAGAGGCGAAGCTCCTCGATGAAGCATATCAGTTCCAGATCTGTCAGGGAATCGCCCAGTTTGTAAGTACCATGCCGAAAAACTAAGATTTGAGAGTGTGTCGGGCTTTTCCGAGCGCCTGCCTTGTTGTGCATTTTTAAATATGTGATAAAATCTATAGGATAGAAGATAAACAAGGAGATCGTCGGATGAAGAGAAGTAAATTGATCAAGTGTATGTCCATAATGCTTAGCTTGATGATGCTTTTCTCTTGCTGTACGTCCTGTAATAAAGCTTCCGAAACAAAGAGAACTACCACAACAGAAGAAACTGAGGAAGAAGAGACGACCACAACGACAACCGCACAGCCGATTACTCTTGAGGTCAATTCATTAGATCAGTTTATCAGTGACGGCAGTATATTCGCGGAAGATGTTCCGATTTCTACACCTACGCCGATTCCGGTCAAGCAGACACCGATTGCCGGTCAAAATGACGGCAAAGGCTATTATAGTGGAAAGCTTGAAAATGCAGTCATCATCGACAACCAGTATTTCCGGTATACGATTTTCGATATGCAGATGGATGGCGAGCATTATTATGTAAACGGCGAGTTCGAGAACAAGTCGGATAAGCAGTATGCTTTGCATTTTAAGAATCCGACCATCGATAACGAGAGTAACAACTATTACCTGGAATCAGATGACGTACTGGCTCCACACTCTACAATGGCAGATACGACAGACTTTGCCCGTTGTACCAAAGATTATCACGGTCAGGAATTCACAAGGATTTCTTTCCTGCTGCTTGCTGTTTCGCAGTCGGGAAAAGAAACGATGCCGATCGCGGAAGATGGAAGCAATTACATTCTCGTGAATATTTTCCCGCAAGGTGAGGATGCATTTGTTTATCAGGATACGCCATTACAGGATACGGCAGAGATCGTTGTCGATACTGAAGGTGCCTTATTTACAATCGATTCGTTCGAACTTACTGATTACAGGATGAACGTGCATTATACGATCCGTAATAAGACGACGGACTACCTCCAGTTAAAACTGAAAGATGAAACGATCATGATCGATGATACGGTTTTCGATAAAGTCGGACACCAGTCTACTTATATCGCACCAT
Organism: Clostridiales bacterium; assembly: GCA_017545245.1. GTDB lineage: Bacteria > Bacillota > Clostridia > Saccharofermentanales > Saccharofermentanaceae > Scatonaster. The sequence continues at coordinate 70,876 of JAFWPB010000058.1, read as the reverse complement.
TCAGCTCAATCTCTGGTGTATTCTATGTTCCGGTCGACCGCTTCTCTGGGACGAAAGTGGATCCCAAGACAGCGAAGACGATCGCATTGCCGGTCATTGTCAATTCATTAACGGACGGCATCAAAGTCTTGTGGGAACGTCTGGTCAAAACAGAAATCAACTACGGTTAATCGCAGAAAAGTCTGCATGATAAAAAAGTAAAGGAATTAGTAAAATGGGTTTATTTGACAGGAAGAAAAACAACGCAGAAAACAACGAAAACAGTGAGAAGAAAGTTGAAAAAAACGGGAATATATTTCCAATCCTGACAATCGTTGTGGAAGATGTTCTTTCCATGACTGCAACAGAAGTTTCGATAATCGGTAATGTCCGTGGTGGCACACTTCATCTTGGCGATCCGCTTTTCCTTCTTGGAAGAGCGGGCAAGGCCTTAAAGACCTGTCCTACCCGTATCGAAGATACTTTAATGATGAAGATGAATGAAGCTGAGGAAGGAACCAACGTATCCGTGGTCCTCGATGGGCTCCGCCTGGCGGACGTGGAACAGTACGATGTTCTTTCTTCCGTAAACAGCATGCTCTCGGAGCAGGAAGCACCTGGAGAAGTTGTTAATCCGTATCTGACCGGACTTCTCCGTGAAGTGAAGGAAAATGATCACATCACAAACAATATCTATATGGGCCGTATGATGGAATATATGGCAAACAGTGCGATGCTGCTTTCTCCAATGATGCATGATCCAAACAGCAAACCGGAAGAAGGTAAGCTGGGCATGGCGATGCTTCGAAATGGAGATAAGACATTCCTTCCTGCTTTTACGGATATTTATGAGCTCGAAAAAGCAAGCGGTATAGTCGAGAAACTCCTTCAGCCGCTGGATTTTGATAAGGCGAAAGAAATCATTGCGAACTCTTCCTGTGACGGTCTGGCCTTGAACCCGTCCTCGGATGCATTTGTCATTCCTAACCAGTTGATGGAGATGATCGCGCATCAGAAAAAGAACATTCAGAATGGTATCCGTGAGCAGAAACTGAACGCAGATGAACCGATCATGCTTGCGATTCCGAAAGAAGGAAATGAACCGAAGGATCTTCTGAATGCGGTCAAAGAGTTCCTTGTTAAGGACAGCCGCATCCTCAAGGCTTGGTATGGCCTGATGGTTTATCCGAAAACGGAGAAGCGGGCGCACCTGATCATTGTTGATACACTTGAAGAGGATCAGGATATTTTCGGCGGTATCGGCCGTGCGGCAAAACCGTTCGTTGAAGATCTGCCGCTGAATATGCAGACTTTCCAGAAAGTCGGAGAGAAGATGACTGAGAAACTGATGATGTTCTATGAGAGAAAAGAAACGATCCGGATCGTAAAATAAGTATCCTGAAAAACACGAAAAATGGTAAAAGAAAAGAGGTTGTCTGATATTGATCAGGCAACCTCTGTTTTCTTTCTTTGGTGGAGGCGAGGAGAATCGAACTCCTGTCCGAAACCACGTCAACAAAGACATCTCCGGGTGCAGTTCGTGTTTGGAGTATTCCCCTAGAAAACGTTCCCACGAACAGGAAGCCTTCTCCGGTAGCTTCATAGATACATTCCCGACGCAAAGCTTTGCCGGAAACGTTGTCTTGTTTAACCTGCCGACAAGTAAGGTCTGTCATCTGACATCTCCGATCCGATCGACAGATAGAACGGGGAGATGGTAGCTAGATTAAGCAGCTACGAGATTGTTGTTGTTTGCAATTACTTGCATTTCTCGTTTTTTTAAGAGGCCAACGAGAATCCTCTACCCGCTTTCTAAGTCTCCACGACCCCGTCGAAACCAGTGCGCCCCCAAATACAATCTCTCACTTTGGGTTATATGATTTGGGATTATACATGATGAAAAAGCGTATTTCAAGTGAGATTCGGAAACCGTTGGTATATAATAGAAATAAGATTCAAGGAAAGAAATCATGAGGATAGAGTATGGCTTCTGAATTTGTAGATAAATTAATGCGCAGTTTGACCGCCAAGCAGAAAGCTTCCCTGTGTTCAGGAAGAGACTTCTGGCGTACGAGACGTTTACCTATCAATAATGTAGATTCGATCATGATGACAGATGGACCTCATGGCCTCCGAAAGCAGGATACCGCCGAGGGCCAGAGTGGAATGGGGGAGAGTCATCAAGCAACTTGTTTCCCACCGGCGGCGACAACGGCGAATTCTTTTAACGAGAGCCTGATGGATGCTATCGGTAAAGCCATCGCAGAAGAAGCGATCGATCAGGATGTGTCCATTGTTCTTGGACCAGCCATCAATATCAAGAGATCACCGCTTTGCGGAAGAAACTTCGAGTATGTATCGGAGGATCCTCTTGTTGCCGGAAAGATGGGCGCGGCACTGGTGCGTGGCGTACAGAGCCTGGGAATCGGTACTTCCGTCAAGCATTTTGCGGCCAATAACCAGGAGAGAAACCGTCTGATCAATAACTCGATCGTGGATGAGCGTGCACTTCGTGAGATCTATCTCCGTGCTTTTGAAATCGTGATAAAAGAAGCCAGACCGGCGACGGTCATGGCGGCATATAACCGTCTGAATGGTACGTATTGCTGTGAGAGCCGCAGACTTCTTACTGAGATCCTTCGTGATGAGTGGGGATTTGATGGCGTGGTCATGAGTGACTGGGGTGCCACCAATAACCGCGTTGACGGACTGGCCGCAGGTCTTGACCTAGAGATGCCTTCCTCTGCGGGAGAGAGAAACCGCCAGATTACAGAAGCGGTTGATTCCGAAAAACTTCCTATGTCGCTTCTGGATAGAAGTGCAGAAAGACTGCTTTCCATGATCGAAAAGGGCTTGAACAAACCTAAGCCGACGGCTTCACCTTACACGAACCATCAGGTCCTGGCTCGTCAGGCATTTGAAGAATCTGCTGTTCTTCTGAAAAATGATGGTCTTCTTCCGATTGCGCAAGGAAAGAGTATAGCCGTACTTGGTGCGATGTGTAAGCATACACGTTTTCAGGGTGGCGGAAGTTCGCACATAAACCCGACGCACGTATCCCATGCATTTGAAAGTTTCAGTACCGGAAACGAAAACTTTGTCTATGAACCAGGCTATTCCATGGAGACCGATGAGGTCGATGAGAAACTTCTGAAATCGGCCATTGATGCAGTGAAGGATAAAGATGTCGTCGTCATTTTTGCCGGACTTCCGGACAGTTTTGAAAGTGAATCGTTTGACCGTTCCCATATGCAGCTTCCGAAGTCGCATCAACGTCTGATCGATGAAGTGGTTAGGAGAAACAGTAATGTCTGCGTTGTCCTTTATGCCGGGTCTCCGGTCGAGATGCCTTGGATTTCTCAGGTAAAAGCGGTACTTATGGCGTATCTTCCGGGACAGGAAGGAGCCAGTGCGATTCCGGATATCCTTTATGGAAATGTCAATCCATCTGGAAAACTGGCTGAGACATTCCCGCTGAAACTTTCGGATAACCCGTCATTCCTGAATTTCGGCGAGCTTCGTCAGACACTGTACAGCGAAAGTGTGTTCACAGGCTATCGTTATTACGATACCGCTAAGATTCCAGTTCTTTTCCCGTTTGGACATGGATTATCCTATTCAAAATACTCGTACGGTGAGATCAGCCTGAGTTCTTCGCAGATCGAAGAAGGGGATACCCTGACGGTTACGGTCGATGTTACGAACATCAGCGACATGGACGGTAAGGAAGTAGTACAGCTTTATATTGCACCGCCTGAATCCGCGATCTTTAAGCCGGTACATGAACTTCGTGCTTTTAAGAAAGTGTTCATCCAAAGAGGAGAGACACGTACTGTAGAGTTTGTCCTGGATAAGAGAGCTTTTGCCTACTATAACGTAGCCATCGGTGACTGGCATGTGGAAAGTGGAAACTACGAGATCCAGATCGCCGCATCCTCAAGAGACATCCGTGCTCGAAGAGAAGTTACTGTTGTTTCGAAAGCACCGGAGGTTCAGGTGCCGGATTATCGGACAGTCGCACCGCATTACTACCACCTTGACGCGGAGACGAAGATCTTCGAGAAGAAGCAGTTTGAAGCTGTCTACGGGCGTGCGATCGAAGAAGAACCTGCACCGAAGAAGGGAACTTTCGATCTGAACTCTTCGGTTGAAGATGTGAAGAACGGTGGGCTTGTTGGGAAACTGATTTATAAGCTTACCATGATGGGTGTGAAGAAAACGAATAAGAAGGAGACCCAGGAGAACCTGAAGCGAATGAATGAGGTCATGACGAAAGAAATGCCGCTTCGTACTTTGGCCGGCTTCAGCATGGGCAGGATCTCGATCGAGCAGATGGAAGCCTACATTAAGATGATGAACGGCCATTTCTTTAAAGGTCTGTGGGCCCTGAAAAAGGCGAGAAAGAGAAAAAAGGAACTCGATACGCTCAATTAAGGCTTATTTTGACATTTTGTTTCAATATGTGTCGTTGTCTTCTCTAAAATGAAATCTCTCTGATACATGGGAGGCGCATGGTCATGCTACAATACTCTTAACAAAGTATGTTTAAAGAGTACTTGGAGTGAGTTATGGCGCAGATACCTGCACAAGGATATTTCTATCCATATGATTCGATCGATGAACTCTATTGCGAGAAACAGCAACCGGAGTTCGGTCGGGTGAAGACGCTTTGGAAACTGGATCTTCTGAAGTGGCGGTTCTTTCATGCGCAAAACAAAGAAGATCTTCCGCAGAATTTCATGGCGGTGGATTTTGATGATGACAAGTGGAATGTTATTGAAGTCCCGAGCGTCTGGCAGCAGGAAGGCTATGGATATCCGAGTGAACTGGTATATGAGAAGAATGCACTTCTTGCCAAGAAAACAAGCAAACTTCAGCAAAGACTCGCGGACAGTGCCGCGATGGAAAATGAAAACGAAGTCGGTATCTACCGTGTCTGGGTCAACCTTCCGGCACAGTATATCCAGCGCTTCATATATTTTGTAACAGATGGTATCGTAGGCAGATATAAGATCTTTATCAACGGACAGCTGGCTTCTTCGTCCAGAAGTACGTTTGCCACGACCAAATGCCTCCTCAATGATTATGTGAAGGAAGGCGATAACCTGATCGTGATCCAGGTGTTCCGTTTTGATAAAAACCAGCACGACAAGATCATGCGTGCGCAGGGGGCTTTCGGCTTTGCGGGATTGTTCCGCATGCCGTATATTCTTGCAGAAGCACCGATCGAGATTGCTTCGGTCCGCATAACATCCAGCTGGCTGACAGATACGCTTGCCCGTGATGTTGTTCCGAAGACGGCGATGATTGCAAGCCTTTATCATTCTGGGATTTCAGAAACGACCGGTGACCGTGAAAAAGAACTGCTGCCGAATGCCGAGATACGAAATGACGTCGGCATGAATATTCAGGTGGAGCTTTATAATCACCTCGAATATGACTACGAAGTTACAGTTAACTGTCGTCTGATGGAAGCAAGAGATGAGTATGATCTTTATAATCTTCCAGAGCATCGTCTTACCCAGCGAAAAGAACTGAAGGACTTGATTCCGAAAGAGGGAAACAAGGTCCTGGGTACAGAGTTCTATGCCAAACTGGTTCTTCCATGGACGGATCAGACTCCAAATCTTTACGATATTATCATTGAAGTAAAGAATAAGAATGACGAAGTGATCTGTGTGAAGAAACAGAGATTCGGGTTCCGTACGCTCTCATATTCAGAAGAGGTTCTGCATGTCAATGATATCGCTGTTCCGCTTCAGGGCGTAAAATACTATGAGTTCGACCCGCAGACCGGTATTTCCGTTCCGCTTGAACGGTACCGTCAGGACATCATGATGATGAAGCGGGCCAATATCAACACGATCTTTGTGATGCACCATCCGGCTGATCCAAGATTCTTCGATCTATGCGACCAGTATGGCATGTATGTCATCGTGCAGTCACCGGCAGCGACTCTGCCACTCAGTGTATATTCTCTGGTAAATCACCCGAGTATCATCATGTGGTCCATGACAGGGCGCAAGTTCGAAGAAAACGCCTACATGGAAGTCAAGGAAAAACTGAAAGAGTTCGACAGTAAACGACCGATCTATTGTGAGATCGACCGTTCCTTGCGTGTTTCCGACCTCCCGCCGTTCCCGAACCATGCCGGAATGATGTTTGGTGAGTGGTGCGATCTATGCCTGGACCGCCCATATCTGCGCGCACGGCTGAAAAAGGATAAAGTGCTTTTTGATTCGATCATGGCGCGACCACGCCGTGATGAAGACTTGATGGATCTCAAGTATATCCATCAGGGTGACCTTGTTGAATATAATGAACAGATCGGTGTTTCAATCGCGCAGGGTATCGTCGATGCGAACCGCGTTCCACACCCGATCTACTACGAAGTGAAAAAACAGTGCGAAAGCATTAAGATCTTCTCGTCGGTCAATAATCCGGCATGTCTGACGATCCATAACGCCCAGCAGTTTGGATATACGCCTTCGATCGTCCTGCACTGGCAGCTCCTTCTTGGCGGAATCCGTCTAACTGGTGGTTCCGGAGTAGTTCCGCCGATTTCGGCTCTGGGAAACAGGGAAATGCAGTTCCCGTTTAACGTAAATGAATTCCTCTCGCCGTCGTGGTGGCGTCTTTACCCGAAGGCAAATGAAATCTATCAGAGAGCTTTTTGCAAAGAACTGTTGCTCGACATCCGTCTGACGCTTGAGAGTGATACTGTTTATGCAAGGGCTGGTCACGAGATCGCGTTCTACCAGCAGATCCTGCTTGATGAAGTATGTGATCCGATGAAGCAGGACGAAGTATTTGGAGATAATTACTTAAGCTCTGATGAAGCGAAGGTTATGATCATCGATGCTTCCTCCGGGAAAAATGCATTGATCGAATCGAAGAAAGATGAGAAGGTCGAGATCTTGACTGCTCCTGCCTTTATCTATGTGAAGGCAGGCGGAGTATCCTATGGCTTCAGCCGTCAGGAAGGCGGTCTGTGCTCGATCCGCGTAAATGGTGTGGAGTACTTTGATGGACTCTTTATACCTAGTTTTTATCGTGCCGCGACAAATATCGACCGTGCAGATAAATCCTATGTCCTTTCCCAAACGGTATTCTCCCATGAGACCGACTGGAGAACGATCCAGAGTGAGATCCGTTTTGAAGGAAGCCATTATGAGATGGATGGAGATGTGTTTAATCTTATCTGCAGATATAAATCTTCAGGTATGCGTGGACCGATATATGTAAACTATCGCGTTAAACCGAATGGGGAACTGGAAGCGCTTCTCAGCTTTGTTCCGAAGTTTGATCTAGTCCGTTACGGTTTCCGTGTACCGATCTATTCGTCTGAACTGGTCGGATGGTATGGCCGGGGTAACGGCGAGTCTTATGTCGATAGAAAAGAATCGCAGAAGATCGGCTGGTTTACATCTCTGGATTCACCTTTATACCATGAGTATGCGCGTCCTTCCGAAAACGGTGGACATGCGGATACAAGGGTACTGGTACTCCAGCAGAAAGATGCGCCGGCAATCACGATCTATAAAGAAAAGAAAGAACCATTCTCGTTCTCATGTATTCCTTATGTACCGGAAGACCTCGATGATTATTCCCATCAGGAACTGATACCGGTCGAGAATGAGAAGCACTTATATTTGGATTTCTACATGAAAGGAATCGAACGAAGTCCGGATGTGGTGGCAAGGCGCGGCCTCGCAAAGAATGTCCGGTATGAACAATCTGTATACTTTGCTCCAAAGTTTTAATTTCACTATATGAACAGGGCTCTTGAGAGAAATCTCGAGAGCCCTGTTCAATTTACTCTTTTTCCTGTTGTAAGATGGCCATCAGGTCTTTTCGCTCCCTAGGTGTCAGGTCACGGTACTGACCCAGTGGCAGGGAACCAAGAACGATATTCAGAATGCGTATCCGCTTTAAGCGCACAACACGGTAGCCGAAATACTCACACATTCTTCGGATCTGACGGTTCAAGCCCTGATTCAAAATGATGTGGAACGTCCGCTTGCCTGTCACTTCGACCTTACAGGGGAGAGTCACCGTATCCAGGATCGGAACGCCATTTTCCATGCCGGATTTAAAATCCGGTGTGATCGGCCGGTTGACTTCAACGATATACTCTTTATCATGTCTTCCTTCGGCACGAAGAAGACGGTTTACTATATCGCCATCATTTGTAAGAAGGATGAGCCCGGATGAATTTTTATCCAGTCTTCCGATCGGGAAGATGCGCTTCGGGTAATTGATATAGTCAATGATATTATCCTTGTCGCGTCTGTCCGTAGTACAGGTGACGCCGAGTGGTTTGTGAAAAGCAATATAGATATAGTCTTCGCTGGGAAGGACCGGCTTTCCGTCTACAAGAACAGTCTGACCAGGGAAGACCTGGCTTCCTGACTGTGCTACGACGCCATCGATCGTTACCCGGCCGCTTTCCACATATTCATCGGCTTTCCTGCGTGAACAAAAACCACTGGAACTGATGTATTTATTGATACGGGTGGAGGTAGTGTTCTTGAACGGTGTTTCCTCTGCCATTTCGATTCTCCGCCAAAAGAACTTAGTACCAGACTGTACCGGTTACGCGCTTGAGTGTGAATGTGAAGGTGGTGCCTTCGCCATATTCACTTGTAACCGTGATCGTCTCGCCCATGTAGCTCAACAGTTCTTTTGCAATAGCAAGACCAAGACCGGTGCCCTTCTTACCACGTGCACGGTCGGCTTTGTAGAAACGGTCGAAGATATGGTCGATATCGTATTCGTGGATGCCTTGTCCGGTATCGCTTACCGAAACAAGAACCTGATCTGTCTCATCATTATATTCTGTCGAGATCGTGATGCTTCCGCCAGCAGGAGTGTACTTCTTCGCGTTATCAAGAAGAATAACGATGATCTGCTCGACACGGTCTGGATTACCCATAACCGTTGGAAGAGGTCCGGTCTTAAACTCTACAGAGAAGTCCAGTTCCGCTTCTTCCATAACAGGCGCAAACTTGGTCTCGAACTCAGACAGAAGCTTGTTCAGATCGAACGGGAAAGTCTTAAATGCGAGCGTCCTGGCCTGGAGACGGGAAAGCTCCAACATGTCATCGATCAGACGGGAAAGACGCATCGTCTCGTGAAGGATGATTCCGTAGTAACGCTGACGGTCTTCCTCTTTCTTAACCATGCCGTCGGCCAAAGGTTCAACCAGACCACGCATGGCGGTGAGAGGAGTACGCAGCTCGTGAGAAACGTTCGCAACATAATCACGACGTGTCTGCTCCAGACGCTCCTGCTCGGAGATGTCGCGGAAGAAGCCTGTTGCACCGATGATCATCTTGTCACTATCGAGGGTAGGCACGATCGTGGACTGGTACGCACAATCTTTTGCCTCGATCGTTCTCTCCAGAGATTCACCGGTCTTGATGCAGTTTTCAAAATCTTCCCAGACTTCTTCGAAAGGAATGAGCTGGAGTTTCTCGGTGAAAAGATTCTTACGCGGTACCTTCTCAAAGAGTGTGGCGATAGCGTTATTTGCATAGTCAGGCTGGAGGTTGATGTCGACAGAAACGATACCTTCCGAAATGATATCGAAGATTTCTTTCAGTCGGTTACGTTCATTGGTAACACTGGTGATCGATTTGGAAAGACGCTCGGCCAGTTCGTTGATGGAAGCAGCAAGATCACCGATCTCACCTCGGGTCGAGTCATCCGCACGCTTGGTAAAGTCGCCTTGTCCCAAAGCGATAGCGACGTCTGCGACTTTGTTGAGAGGACGGACGAGCCGCTTGGAAGCGAAATACACCGGGATGATCATGAAAAACGCAACAACGAATGTTGAGAGAAGTAGCACATTGCTGAAGCTCTTAACAATATCACTTTGCTGAGCGATCTCGGATCCGATCACCAGATACGCAATCAGTTCATCATTGACCATGACAGGAACCTGTACAATGAAGAGTGTGGTTTTTTTCTCATCAAGCGGAATACGGCTGATGAGATGTGGGTTCTGATTGTGATTGAGCATGTATGTGGTTGCATGAGTGTGTATCGATGTGACGTTCTCGACATCTTCCACATTGGCCGGAGTCTCCAGTTTCAACTGACTGCCGTCTTTGTTATACAGGAGAAAATACGCTCCCAGTATGGACGGGTCAGTATAGGAATGGGTCGCGCCGAGCAAAGTGTCGAGATAATCTTTCGAGCTTGTCGAGTTGTCCCGGACATAGGACGAAAGAAAAATCGAAAGCGAGGTCGCCTTGTCCTTCATGTCATTTTCGGACTGGGTCCGGAAACTGGCATTGGCAGCAATAGAAAAAAGGAACGCAGAAAGAAGTGCCGAAGCGCAGAGCGCTACCAGCACTAAAGTAACCATCTTTCTTAAAAAGACGCTGCGGAACATTATTGATTGACCTCGAATTTATAACCTACACCGTAAACTGTGATCAAAGACCATGGAGCGCCTTCGTAATAAACTTTCTGACGGATACGCTTTACATGTGTATCTACTGTACGGGTATCACCGAAATAGTCGTAGCCCCAAACCTGGGAGAGGATCTGCTCACGGTCCATGACCTGGCCGATATGGGAAGCCAGAAGATGCAGGATCTCAACTTCCTTCGGAGTGCATGGAACAAGCTCGCCCTTGACCTTGACCTGATAGTTATCCAGATTGATTTCAAGACCCTCGAAACGAAGGAGAGAAGAGTTGTCCTGCGGCTCGTTGATACGACGGAGTACCGCTTTGATACGGGCGATAACTTCTCTTGGAGAGAAAGGCTTAACGATATAGTCATCCGCACCTAACTCCAGTCCCAGTACACGGTCGATCTCCTCGCCCTTTGCGGTAAGGATGATGATAGGTGTGGACAGAGTCTTACGGATTTCACGGCATACTTCGATACCGGTCTTCTCAGGCATCATAACGTCCAGAATGATCAGATCCGGCTTATCAGAAGCAACGTGAGCCAATGCATCACGTCCGTCATAGGCGCTGGAATAGGTAAAGTGTTCATTTTCAAAATACAGACCCAGGGATTCATGTACGACCGGGTCATCATCACAAATCAGAATATGTGGAGCTATAGCCATTTCTACTTACCTCAATCATAATTAGTCACATTACAATATATTATAGTATATCTAAACCGATTTGGAACAGAAATTTGATTATATTTTCAAAATTATAATAGTTTCCCTGAAACACAGTAATTTGAAGTGCGAAGGAGATCGCGGAAAAAGATTCATCTTTTTTCCATATCTTTGAAATGGTATACTGATTTAGATATCGTAAAAGAGGAGAACAGTATGTTTTTAGCGGACAGATGGACGGATTTCGAACTGCTTTACAGTGGTGAAGGGGAAAAGTATGAGCGCTGGGGAGATATCTATCTCCAAAGGCCGGATCCCCAGGCTATCTGGCCGAAGACGGGTTATGCCGGCATGCAGGAAAAATACTGGCCGAAACCACATGCTGTTTATCATCGGAGTGAGAGCGGTGGTGGCCACTGGAGCAAGGAAAAACCTATGCCTCAGAAGTGGGAGATCCATTACGATGCGGTCGGCCGTCCGCTGACATTCATTATCGAACCAACCAGTTTCAAGCATACCGGATTATTCCCGGAACAGGCAGCAAACTGGGATTTCTGCGGAAAGAAGATCCAGACAGCGGTAAAACAAGGTAAGAAACCTCGTATCCTCAATCTTTTCGCCTATACTGGAGGCGCGACGATGGCATTTGCTGCAGCAGGTGCGGCGGAAGTCGTACATGTTGATGCCAGTAAAGGCATGGTCGGAAGGGCCAAAGAGAATATGGTTGCATCGAAACTGGAAGACTGCTACATCCGTTTTATCGTGGAAGACTGTAACCGTTTTGTCGAAAGGGAAATCCGGCGCGGACGTACTTACGATGGAATCATCATGGACCCGCCGGCCTACGGACGAGGACCTTCCGGAGAAATGTGGAAACTGGAAGATGCGCTTTTCCCATTGGTGGAAAAGTGTGAAAAACTGATCTCGGATGATCCGCTGTTTTTCCTGATCAATTCTTATACTACCGGATTATCTTCGATGGTGATCGAAGATATCCTTCGTCTTGCGATCCGTACCAGACATGGTGGAACAGTCGTGTCGGAAGAATTAGGACTTCCTTGTTCAAAAATGGACCTGATCCTGCCATGCGGTTCTACGGGAAGATGGACCCCGACGGAGGCATGAGATGACGTATACACCGACAGTTCTTTTTGAGGATAATCATCTTCTTGTTGCGGTAAAACCTGCCGGTGTGCTCTCACAGAGTGACAGTTCCGGAGAGCCGGATATGCTGACTATTCTGAAGGAATACCTGGTGGAGAAATACCAGAAGCCGGGACAGGCGTATCTCGGCCTTCTGCATCGCCTTGACCGGCCGGTCCGGGGCGTGATGGTGTTTGCCAAAACCAGTAAGTGTGCGTCTAGGATCAGCGAACAGATCCGGCAGCGGACAGTCGGAAAGAAATACCGTGCGGTCTGCTACGGGGTTTTTAATGAAGAAAAGGGTGAGATCCGGTCGTATCTTCTGAAAGATGCCAAGACCAATCTCGTCAAAGTATTTCCGGAAAAGGAGAAGGCACCGAAAGATGCGAAGGAGTGTTTCCTGGAATATGAGGTCCAGGGAAATGGAAGGATTGCGGGCGTTCCGGTCACGCTTCTTTCTGTTACGCTTCACACAGGAAGATCCCATCAGATCCGTGCACAGCTTGCATCCATCGGACATCCGATCGTCGGCGACAGAAAATACGGGTCGGGACCAAACCGTTTTGCAGGAGATATCCTTCTGGAATCCTATCATCTTGAATTAGAACATCCTGTCAGTAAAGAGAGGATGGTTTTTGAAATACCGCTCTCCCAGGAAGAGCCATGGAACCAATTTATAAAGGAGTGATGCGCGTGGAAAATGAATTTGTAATTACGAAAGAAGAGCAAGAGGCAAACCGAAAGAAGATCACGGAGCTCCTTCTTTCAACGAAACGTCCGGGCATGGAACGTCTTGTGGAATGGATCGAAACCAGGACAGATTTTTTCAGTGCGCCGGCTTCTACCAAATATCACCTGCATTGTGAGGGCGGGCTTGCTTTGCACAGCCTGCATGTGTATCAGCGTTTGTCTGAAAAAGTCAAATCCGGTCTGATCGAGATTGCAGAAGATACCGTGATCATCACATCGCTTCTTCATGATCTCTGCAAAGTAAACTTTTATGTAAAAGAAACAAAAAACGTGAAGGAAGGGACCAAGATCAATCAATTCGGGAAAGAGGTCCCCAACTGGGTCGAAAAGGAGGTGTGGGGAATTAAAGATACTTTCCCGGTCGGTCATGGAGAGAAGTCCTGCTGGTATATACAGAATTTTATCCGTCTGAAGCAGGAAGAATATGCCATGATCCGACTTCATATGGGGCCGGACAAAAATGCCTACCCGGATCCTTTTTCCGAAACGGCAAAACTCTTTCCGTCAGTGGTAGCTATCTATACGTCAGACATTGAATCAGCATACATTTTGGAGGAAAAACTATGATCTACTACGTTGACCAGAACACACAATCCCAAGGAAACGGAACCAAGGAACATCCATTTTTAACAATATCTGCAGCAGCGAAGATTGCAAAACCAGGTGATGAGATCCTGGTTTTGCCTGGTGTTTACCGTGAATATGTTGACCCGAAAAATGCGGGTACGGAAGATGCACGCATCACCTATCGTTCCGTGGAACCGCTGAAAGCAGTGATCACCGGTGCAGAACTTGTGACCGGCTGGGAAAAATATAAAGGAACGACCTGGAAGGTCGAGATCGATAACGGGATCTTCGGAAAGTACAATCCATATGACACAAGGATCGGCGGCGACTGGTATTTCTGGCATCGTCATCCGCACACAGGCTGTGTCTATATGAATGATATCGCACTTTACGAGACGGATACCCTGGACGACTGCCTGAAGGGCAAGAAAGATGAGGCTTCCTGGGAGCCGGAAAACTCCATCTATAAGTGGTATTGCGAGCAGAAGGACGGGAAGACCATCCTTTATGCAAACTTCCAGAAGAAAGATCCGAATAAAGAGAAAATCGAGATCAATGTCAGAAGAAACTGTTTCTTCCCATCCAGAACCGGTGTCGGCTATATTACGCTTTCCGGATTTACGGTTTGCAAAGCGGCGACAACATGGGCCCCTCCGGCAGCTTTCCAGGATGGTATGATCGGTCCGCACTGGAGCCGCGGCTGGATCATCGAGGACTGCGAAGTATCTCATAGCCGTTGCTGCGGTATCTCGCTTGGTAAGTACCTCGATCCGAAAAATGATCATTATTTTACGAAATACCGTGTCAAGAGCCCGACACAGATGGAGCGCGATGCCGTCTGCCGTGGCCAGTATCACGGATGGCTGAAGGAGCGGATCGGTTCCCATATCGTACGCCGCTGCCATATCCATCACTGTGAGCAGACCGGTATCGTAGGACGTATGGGATGTGTATTCTCAATCATTGAGGACAACCATATCCATAACATCAATAACATGATGGAAGTCGGTGGTGCGGAGATCGCTGGTATCAAGCTTCATGCGGCGATCGATGTCATCATCAGAAGAAACCATGTCCATCATTGTACGATGGGACTCTGGTGTGACTGGCAGGCACAGGGCACGATCCTTTCCCAGAACTTCCTGCACGACAACCATACACCGTCTTTCGCCAAGCGTATCCGCGGTACGATCATGAGCCAGGATATCTTTATCGAAGTCGGCCATGGTCCGACGCTGATCGACAACAATGTCATGCTGTCGAAGGCTTCGCTGCGTCTTGCTACAGAAGGTGTGGCAGTCGTAAATAACCTGATCTGCGGTACCTTCCAGGCTATCGGCGAAGGAACAGATGATGTGATCTCCGGCAAGAACCAGCCGAGATATACACCGTATCACTTCCATCACAGAACCGAGGTCATGGGTTTCATGAGCATCCTTCATGGCGATGACCGTATCTATAACAATATTTTCATCCAGAAGTGGCCGATCGAGGAGTGCCCGAAAGATGAAGATCCGAGATTCTTCGATAAGCAGGAAGCAGGTACATTTATTTTCGATGAGTATCCTACTTACGATGAGTGGATCGATTCGTTCCATCTTGATGAGCCGATGTCCTATGAGTTCAAGATCATGGAGAAGCATTTCCAGCATCTTCCGGTCTGGATCAACGGAAACGTTTACTTCAACGGTGCAAAGCCTTACAAGAAAGAAGAGAAGAATCTCGTTGTGAAGCGCTTTAAGGCTCAGGCGGAGGTAGTTGAAAAGGATGGAGAATACTATCTTTCTACCAATGTCTACAAGAAGGTGGCAGACTTTAAGCTTGGCATCATCAACACGGAAATCCTCGGTAAGGCATTCCAGCCTGACCAGAGATTCGAAAATGTAGACGGCTCCGATATCATCTTCAACTATGACTATTACGGCAAAGACCGCGGTGTAGTATCGATTGCAGGTCCTTTTGCCGAGGCAAAGGAAGAGTATAAAATGTGAGCCTGATTTAGAGGTTTTGACGAAATTCTCTTTATAATATAAAAAATATACTCCGAACTTGCATCGTATGTTATAATGACGGGAGTTTTTAAGAAGTCGAGGTTTTACTATGTATAAAAAAGTATCGCCGGATATGAAGTTTATCGATCGCGAGAAGGAAGTGCTGGCTTTCTGGAAAGAGAATGACATCCAGAAGAAGTCGATCCGCCCGGAGAAGGACGGCACCCCGAGTTTTACCCTGTATGATGGTCCGCCAACAGCTAACGGCAAACCACATATTGGACATATTAAGACCCGAGTCATTAAGGACCTGGTTCCGAGATATCATGCAATGAAAGGTGAGCACGTCCAGTTTAAGGCGGGCTGGGATACACACGGTCTTCCGGTTGAACTGGAAGTCGAGAAGATGCTGGGCATCAATGGTAAGCCCCAGATCGAGGAATATGGCGTAGAGCCTTTCATCAAGAAGTGTAAGGAATCTGTCTGGAAGTATAAGACGGAGTGGGAGCAGATGTCGGACCGCGTTGGTTTCTGGGCCGATATGGAAAACCCGTACGTTACCTACGATAACAATTACATCGAGTCCGAGTGGTGGGCGTTGAAGACCATGTGGGACAAGGGCATGCTCTATAAGGGCCATAAGATCGTCCCGTACTGTCCGCGTTGTGGTACAGCGCTTTCCAGCCATGAGGTGGCTCAGGGATATAAGGCAGTTAAAGAGAATTCTGTATTCGTACGCTTTAAGGCGGTCGGAGAAGAAGATACTTACTTTGCTGCATGGACGACCACACCATGGACACTTCCGTCCAACGTCGCTCTTTGCGTAAGCCCGACGGATGAGTATGTAAAGATTGCAGTTCCGAAGGATCTTGATGGTACAGAGAAGAAGGTCATGTACTATATGGCCGGATGCCTCGTGCCGCAGCTTTTCGATGAGTATGAGATCCTGGAGAGATATCAGGGTACGGAACTCGTTGGTAAGAAGTATGAGTCTCTGCTTCCGTATTCCGCAGCAAGTGTGGAGAAGAGCAGAAAAGAAGCATTCAAGGTTTGTGCAGACAGCTACGTTACCATGAGCGATGGTACCGGTATCGTTCATATTGCACCGGCTTTCGGTGAAGACGACGCCCGTGTCGGCCGTGACAACGATCTTCCGTTTGTACAGCTGGTTAAGGAAGATGGTACGCTTCCGGAGGATTGCGGCGAGTTCGCAGGTCTTTTCGTGAAGGATGCTGATCCGCTCATCATCAAGAAACTCAACATGGAAGGCAAACTTCTGAAGAAGATGCCTTATGAGCATGACTATCCGTTCTGCTGGAGATGTGATACTCCGTTGATCTACTATGCAAGATCTTCCTGGTTCATCGCCATGACCCAGGTCAAGGATGCACTTGTAAAGAGCAACCGCATGGCAACATGGTATCCGGAAACGATCCGTGACGGCCGTATGGGTAACTTCCTTGAGAACGTTGTAGACTGGGGTATCTCCCGTGAGCGTTACTGGGGTACACCGCTTCCGGTATGGGAGTGCGAGTGTGGACACCGTCAGTGCATCGGTTCCATCGAAGAACTGAAAAAGAACTCTACCGACTGTCCGGATGACATCGAGCTGCACAAGCCTTATGTAGATAACGTACATGTTACCTGCGAGAAGTGCGGTAAGCCGATGACACGTGTTCCGGAAGTAATCGACTGCTGGTTTGACTCTGGTGCGATGCCGTTTGCCCAGTTCCACTATCCTTTTGAGAACAAGGAATTCTTCGATTCGCACTATCCGTGCCAGTTCATCTCTGAGGCACTTGACCAGACACGTGGCTGGTTCTATTCGCTCCTTGCGATCAGCACGCAGCTTTTCGGAAGATCTCCTTTCGAGAACGTTATCGTTATGGGTCTTGTCCAGGATAAGGACGGCCTGAAGATGAGTAAGCATAAGGGCAACGTTGTTGACCCGTGGGATATCCTGAACCGCCAGGGTGCCGATGCAGCAAGATGGTATTTCTACAGTGCTAATGCACCGTGGCTGCCGTCCCGTTTTGACCATGCAAACGTGGATGAGATCCAGCGTAAGTTTATGGGAACACTTTGGAATACATATGCATTCTATGTTATGTATGCTGAGATCGACCAGTTCGATCCGACCAAGTATTCTCTGGACTACGACAAGCTTTCCGTTATGGATAAGTGGATCCTGTCCCGCCTGAATTCTTTGATCGAAACCGTTGACAATAAGATGCAGGCATACGATATCACCGGTTCCTCCCGTCTCATGGAGACATTCGTGGATGAACTGTCCAACTGGTATGTACGCCGCGGCCGTGAGAGATACTGGGGTCCGGAGATGACACAGGATAAGATCAATGCGTTCATGACGCTGTATACAGTGCTTGAGCAGTTCTCGAGACTGGCTGCACCGTTCATCCCGTTCATGACTGAGTCGATCTACCAGAACATCGTACGTTCTGTTAACTCTGATGCTCCGCTTTCCATCCACATGTGCGACTATCCTGTTGCCAAGAAGGAATGGATCCTGCCGGAACTCGAGCGTGACATGGATGATGTCGAGAAGATCGTTGCTCTTGGACGTTCCTGCCGTCAGGCTGCGAACCTTAAGAACCGTCAGCCTCTCAGCAAGCTCTATGCCGTTTGCGAAGATGTGCTGCCAGAAGAGTACAGCACGATCATTAAAGAAGAACTGAATGTGCATGAAGTGCTTTTCCTGAAGGATGCTTCATCGCTTCTGGATTATAAGTTCAAGCCACAGCTGAGAACACTGGGTAGAAAGCTCGGTGCGAAGCTGAATGCAGCTAAGGAAGTCATCGCAGCTCTCCCGGGTAAGGAAACCATGGCGGCTCTGGAAGCAGACGGAAAGATCAACATCGAAGTAGAAGGCGAGACCTTCGAACTTCTGACTGAAGACCTGCTGGTCGAGAATGTCCAGCCGGAAGGCCTTTCCACGCAGGCTGACAAGGGCTTCACAGTATCCCTGGATACGAAGCTGAACGACGAACTGATCGAAGAAGGTTATGTCCGTGAGATCGTTTCCAAGATCCAGAATCAGCGTAAGAGTTCCGGTTTTGAAGTAACCGACCGCATCGTTGTAAAGTATACCTGCGATGAGAAGCTGAAGGCTGTACTTGCCAAGTATGGCGAGCAGATCGCTTCTGATGTTCTCGCGACATCGATCAGCGAGGGAACAGACGAGAATGCCAAAGACTGGGATATCAACGGAGAGAAGATCAGTCTGTCTTTGAAAAAAGTATAAGAGTTAGGTAGGAAGAATGCTGTTTTCGATTTTTAATTCGGATGTCTCGATGGCCGAGAAGATCATGGAGCTGACCCTGTTGATCATGGTCCTGGCTTTTACTTTCTCCAGCCATGAGTTCATGCATGCCTGGGTCGCGGAGCGATGCGGGGATGATACGCCGAGACGTCAGGGACGTATTACCCTGAATCCGCTGGTACATATTGACCCGATGGGTGCGATCATGATGCTCATTGCAGGATTCGGTTGGGCGAAACCAGTACAGTACAATCCGAATAATCTTCATAAGTATAAGAGAGTTACCTGTGAGCGGTTTATCAGTCTTGCAGGTGTTACGGCAAACTATGTGACGGCGATCGTTGCTTCCTGCATCGTTCCGCTGATCGTGAACTGGTTTTGGCATAGTGCTGACAGCAGCGAGAAGACACAGCTTGCCATCACTCTGGTTTTGAAGTTTTTCTATTATCTTCGTGAGTACAGTTTCATGTTCCTCGCATTTAACCTGCTGCCTGTTCCGCCTCTTGACGGCTACCGTTTTGTTTCGACATTTATTCCGTATAAGTGGCGCAGGTCTTTTGAGAGTTTTTCGAAGTACAGCTATTATATCTTTTTCGCATTGCTCATCATGGGAAGAGTCGGCAACGTAAGTCTTCTTTCCAAGATCATTGATATCGTGGCATGGCCATTCCGCTATCCGGTTTCTTTCCTGGAGAGTGGTATCTATAATCTGCTGAAGGTCCCTGCGTTCTTCAGACTATAAAATGACTATAAGGCGAAAGCCTTGAATAAGAGGGGTAAACATGGAAAACAAAATCGTATTATCAGGAACACGTCCGACAGGCAACATCCATCTTGGCAATTATTTTGGTGCCATTGAAAACTGGGTACGCCTTCAGGATCAGTATGAATGCTATTTCTTTATTGCAGACTGGCACGCGCTGACGACCGGTTATGCAGAAACAGATGTACTGCGTAAGAATACGCTCGGACTTCTGGCGGATATACTGGCGAGCGGCGTGGATCCGGATAAGTGCACGGTTTTCCTGCAGTCCGACATCAAGCAGCATGCAGAGCTTTTCCTGCTCCTGGGCATGAATACTCCGCTTTCCTGGCTGGAGAGATGTCCGACATATAAGGACATGATGGCGAACCTTTCTTCGGAGAAGGATATCGCTACATATGGCTTCCTTGGTTATCCAGCTTTGATGGCCGCAGATATTCTTATGTACCGTGCTTCTTATGTTCCGGTTGGCGAAGACCAGGCGGCACATCTGGAGATTTCCCGTGAGATGGCCCGTCGTTTCAATTTCCTGTATAAGAGTGAGGTGCTCCCTGAGCCACAGCCTCTTTTTACCAAGGCAAAAGTACTGCCGGGTACAGATGGACGTAAGATGAGCAAGAGCTATGGCAATACGATTGCTCTGGCAGACACTCCGGATGAAGTAAAGAAGAAGGTCATGAGCATGATCACTGACCCTGCCCGTATCCGTAAGGATGACCCGGGTCACCCGGATATCTGCACGGTATTTGCTTTCCATAAAGTATTTAACGAAGATCAGGTTCCGGAAATCGAGACACAGTGTAAGGGCGGATGCATCGGATGCGTCGCTTGTAAGCGTATGCTGCAGGAAAAGATCGCCGAATTCCATACACCGATCTACGAGAAGCGTACAGAGCTTTTGAAAGATGAGGCAAATCTCCTTGAAATCCTGAAAAAGGGTAGAGAAAAGGCTTCCAAGAAGGCAGAAGAGACGATCCGTGAAGTCAGAAAAGCGATGAAGATCGGTTTTGACGAGTAAGGCGAAGAACAGTTCTTCTGGGAAGGGAATCGTACATGTCGGCAGCGCATCCAAATCCTGAAGTCAGACTAAGGAAATTCGAAGGTCCTCTGGACCTTCTGTTTCATTTGATCGAAAAAAACGATATCGATATCTACGATATCCCGATCGCAGAAGTGACTGACCAGTATATGGAATACCTGGATAAGATGAGTTCCCTCGATATGGAAGTGGCTTCTGAATTCCTTCTTATGGCGGCAACTCTGGTACATATCAAGTCAAGAATGCTGCTTCCTGACCGCCGCTTGAGTGAGACATCCGACGAGGAAGATCCTCGTGAAGAACTTGTCGTACGGCTTCTTGAATATCGTCGCTGCAAGCTTCTGGCCGGTGACTTGAAAGACCGTTACCGCGACTATTCCAAATGTATGTATCGTCTGCCGCAGACTCCTGCGTCTCTTGGTATTACTGTCGAATATGCTCCGTCTCCGGTCGATGATGATGCTTTATATTCCGGTGTGGAAACTGTTTGTAAGAGAAATGAGATCCGGTTTGCAGATATTGCGGCAAAGATCACGCATATCCTTAAGCGCGACAAATTTTCGATTCGTGATAAAATAAGGTTTGTATGGAACAGCCTGAAGAGCAAGGGAAAAATCTTCTTTCATGAAATCTTCCCTGCACACAAGGTGGATAAGATGGACAGGATCGTAGGATTTCTGGCCGTCTTGGAGCTTTTGCGTGGCGACCAGATCGTAGCGGAGCAGGATAAGCCTTTTGACGTTATCCTGATCGAGCCGAAGAAAGAAGATCTGGACGAGGAGCGTTTCGGGTTGAATCAGAGAGAGGAAACGAAGGAGCTGCGCGCATATGACTGACGGTCTTGAAAGAGAATCCAAGCTTACTGTACAAGAATTGCCGTCTGCATTGGAGGCAATCTTGTTTGCGCATGGTGATCCGATCTCGCTTTCCCGTCTTGCTGAGATTACGGACATGCCTAAGGAAGTTCTGGTAGAGACGCTGGACCGCATGATGAAAGAATATGAGACCAATCCGTGGGGAGGTCTTCTGATCCGTAAAGCAGATGAAGATTATGTTATGTGCACAAAACCTGCAATGAAGCCGGTTTTGGAGAAAATGTTTGCGCCGAAAAACCGTCCGCCGATGTCACAGGCGACATATGAGACGCTGGCGGTGATCGCATATAACCAGCCGGTGACCCGTGCCCAGATCGAGGCGGTACGTGGTGTCAGTTCGGATTCGATCGTGAGCCGATTGATCGAGCGTGGTTTTGTGGAAGAATGCGGAACTCTGGAGGCGCCCGGAAGGCCGGCGCTTTTCCGTACGACACAGCAGTTTCTTCTTGAGTTTGGTATTTCCTCTGTATCGGAAATGCCTGCAATGGAATTGATGATGTATAAGACTATCCGTGATCTGGAAGATTCACTCGATGAGGCGGCGGGCAATCACGATGACCGTCAGATCTCGATTGAAAGCTGGATGGATGGTCAAAAAGGAGATGATGAGGATGAGTCTTGATGAGAAGAGGATCGAACCTTCCAGCGGCGTAGTGGAGCGTATCGCGGAAGAAATCGGTTCCATGAGTAAAGGACAGAAAGCAATTGCTAATTATATCCTTTCGAATTATGAAAGTGCGGCATATATGACCGCTGCCAAGCTCGGCGAAGCAACGGGTGTGAGTGAATCTACGGTCGTGCGCTTTTCGATGGAACTCGGGTATGACGGATACCCGCATTTCCAGAAGGTCCTGCAGGAGGAACTGAAAGTCAAGCTGACTTCTGTGCAGAGACTAAATGCGGCCAGCCGTTTCACGGATGATGCATCGGTATTGAAATCAATCATGCAGGCCGATCTGGACAGCTTGAAGCATACATATGAAAACCTGGATGCGGAAGCATTCGGAAAAGCGGTCAAGATGATCCTGAACGCCAAGAAAATCTATCTCATGGGTTTGAGAAGTTCTTCGCCACTATCTTCTTTTATGCATTTTTATATGACGCTTCTCTTTGATGATGTACGCCATATTCATAGTAACAGTGCAAACGAAGTATTTGAGCAGATCCTGCCGATCGGCCCGGGAGACGTCATGATCGGCATCAGTTTCCCAAGATACTCTACAAGAACCATCCAGTCCATGCAGTACGCAAGAGCACGTGGTGCGAACGTGATCGTTATCACGGATAAAGCCGATACACCGATGACAGAACATGCGGATGTAGCGCTTTTTGCACGGTCGGATATGGCATCGTTCGTCGATTCTTTGACGGCGCCGCTGTCCTTGATCAATGCGCTTCTTGTTGCACTTGGCATGCACAGAAAGAGCCATATCGAGGAGTCGTTCGAATCTCTCGAATCTCTGTGGGCAGAGTATAAAGTATATGATACAGGTAAAGACAGAAATCTTCCGGTAAAAGAGAAACAGGAGGAATAATGCTATGAAAGAACTGATTGCAAGCAGTAAATTAACCGCTTCGGCTTCGATCCGGATCGCGTTGACGAATACGAGAGAAGAAGAAGTGGAACTGAAGAAGGAACTTCGGGAACAGAATATTCATGCTACAGCCGCGGATTTTGGCGGTGAGTTTATCTCTTCCGTTTCCAAAATCATCGAGCGCTGTGTAGTTGCTGCACAGAGAGAAGGAATCATCGGAAGCAGCCACAACGAAGAGGGTGCTCTGGCAGGTGCGGCACGTGAAGCCATTTCCCAGATCACATCCAAAGCCATTGGTCTGAATGTCGGCGGAAAAATCGGTATTGCCCGTTATAACGACCATATCAGCGTTTGTGTTTACTTTGGCATCGGCCTTCTGCATCTCAATGAGATTGCGATCGGACTTGGCCACAGAGCGATTTAAGGAGGATTCAACATGGAATACTATCAGATTGCGATCGACGGACCTTCCGGATCGGGAAAATCAACGTTGGCAAAGGGTGTCGCAGCAAAGCTCGGAATCCTGTATCTTGATACTGGTGCGATGTATCGTGCCTGTGGTCTAAAAGCATTGAAGCTTGGTATTTCTACCAAGGATGCGGAAGCAGTCGAGAAAATGATGAAGGATATCAAGATCGATATTACGCATGAGGATGGAACCCAGCATGTCATGCTCGATGGGGAAGATGTTTCGGAAGAAATCCGCATGCTCGAGGTTTCTGCTGCTGCATCGGATGTTTCCGCGATCCCGTGTGTTCGTGAAGCAATGGTCGATCTGCAGAGAAAGATCTCGGAAGGAAAGAATGTCATCCTGGATGGCCGTGATATCGGTTCGAAGGTGTTCCCGGATGCGAAGTATAAGTTCTTCCTGATTGCCGATGCAGAGGAACGTGCGAGAAGAAGACTTGCTGAGCTTCAGGCAAAGGGCGTAACGGATACAACATTTGAAGATGTCCTTAAGGATATCCGTTATCGTGATCATCAGGATACAACACGTGCTTCTTCGCCACTGGTCAAGGTAGAGGACGCCGTGGAGATCGATACGACACACATCACGATCGATGAGATGATCGACACAGTTCTTTTCCGTGTGAACGAAGATTGAAGGGAAGGCGGACGAGAGCAGGTGGCAAGTTGGACGATCCAGTCGGCGAAATCTTCGGGATTCTGTTTCGGAGTGGAAAATGCCGTGAAAACAGCCTATTCGGTTCTGGAGAATAAGCAGGACCGGAAAATATTCATGCTTGGAGAGATCACACACAATGAAACCGTTGTGGGTGATCTTTTGTCGAAAGGCATGCTTCTGGTCCATGAGCCGGAAGAAGTGAGTGAAGATAGTCTGGTCCTGATCCGTGCACATGGCGTGACGCCTGCCGTGATCGAAAAGCTTCAAGCTAAGAACTGTGAGATCATCGATTGTACATGTCCTTTTGTAAATAAGATTCATAAGATCGTCAGAAAAGCAGCAGAGGAGGATCACCCGGTATACATCACCGGTACGAAAGGCCATCCGGAAGTGGTCGGAATCTGCGGAGAATGCGGGGAAAAAGCCCATGTTGTCTCGTCTTACGAGGAATGTCTTGCGCTCCCTGATATCGAAAAAGACTCGGTTTGGGTCTCCCAAACAACATTTTCCAGTAAGGAATTCCAAAAAATTTGTGAATTCGTGCAGAAAAAAATTGCAAAAGAGCAAATTTTTGGTACAATATGTAGTACGACCGAAAATAGGCAGAGGGAAACTGCAGAATTGGCGGGCGTTTCCGATGTTATGGTAGTCATAGGATCGAAGACAAGCTCCAATACGATGAAGCTCTTTGACGTGTGTTCGGATCGTTGTGCGCTGACATATCTTGTTGGTACACCTGATGAAGTGAGACCTCTGGTTCCGGTGTGGAGGGAACGAGGCGTCAAGCGAATCGGGGTCACGGCAGGGGCGTCGACGCCGGTGAGTATTATCAGGGAGGTTATCCAAACCATGAGTGAGAACGGGGTAAACACGAATCCAGAGTCGAATGACATTAATTTTGGCGATTACATTGAGAGTATTCCACAGCTCAGAAAGAACGCTACAGTGAAGGGAGCAATAACGTCCTACGATGGCGATTTCGTATATGTAGATGTCCATGATAAGTCGGAAGGCCGGATTCCAAAAGACGAGTTCGAACCTGATTTTGACTTTGACGCAGCAGTTGCAGAACGTAAAGAAATCGAAGTATTTGTACGTAGCATCCGCAACACAGATATGGGAAAAGAAATCGTACTTTCCAAGTCCCATGTAGACTTCAGCAAGAACAAGGCTGAAATCGAAGCCGCTTATGAGAATAAGACACCGGTTACAGTTAAGATCACCAACGTTGTTAAGGACGGCGTGATCGGTAATTACGGTGGAGTGGACATTTATATCCACAGAACACAGTTGGAACTGAATACAGTAAATGATCTGGAAGCTTACAAGGGCAAGACGATCGAAGTATTGATCACACAGTTTGACGCTGAGAAGCGCCGCCTGAGAGTTTCCGGTTCCAGACGTACTCTTCTGAACAACGAGCGTAAGGCTAAGGCAGAAGAAGTTTGGAATTCTATCGAGGAAGGCAAAGAGTACGATGGTACAGTTAGAAGCCTTACCGATTTCGGTGCATTTGTTGACATCGGCGGTGTAGACGGACTCATCCACGTTTCCGAACTGTCCTGGAACCGTATCCGTCATCCTTCGGAAGTGGTTTCCGTTGGCGATCCGGTACATGTTTATGTTAAGGAATTTGATCCAGAGAAGAAGAGAATCTCTCTTGGCTACAAGAAGCCGGAAGATGATCCTTTCTATAACATCGAAGAGCGTATCCCGGTTGGTGCAATCGTTCGTGGTAAGGTTGTCCGTATGTTCCAGTTTGGTGCATTCGTTGAGCTCGAGCCGAACCTTGACGCTCTCTGCCATGTTTCCCAGATTTCGGATGTCCGTCTGAACAAGCCACAGGATGTTCTTAAGGAAGGCATGGAAGTAGAAGCAAAGGTATTGGATGTCAATGCTGCATCCCGTCGTATCAGCATCTCTATCAAGGATGTTGCTCCAATCAATCCTACATCTTCTGATGAGGTTGAAGAGGAAGCCGCTCCGGTAGAAGAAGTAGCTGCTCCGGTTGAGAAAGCTGCTGCTGAAGTAGAAGCTGCAGTGGAAGAAGCACCGGCTGCTGCAGAAGAAGCAGTTGAGGCTGTTGCTGAGCAGGTTGAAGAGGCTTCTACAGAGGCTTGATCCGAAAATCAATGATTATTCGAAATGGGAGTTGTCCAAAACGGCAACTCCCATTTTTTGTGCTCGTTGGCAGATGCACTTTTGGTTTTTGATTAGTACTGGATGAGTGTCCGAAGAATGCTCTTCAATCATGTACATTTTGTGAACAATCGGGCGTTATATTACATTTGTGTCACAAAATGCCCAGATTGCAGGTATGTGCGATATAATTGAAAATAAGAAAGTTTGGGAAAAGAATTTATTGACTGGAGGTTCAATTGAAGAAACACATAGTCGATGAAGAATTAGATAGAGAAGTTGAAAAAAGACTCCTTGTAAGAAAGTTCCGTCGGGCGTTTAAAGTTGTGACGTTAGTTTTGGTTGCGTCCTTGTTTGCTCTGTCTTTTCCGGTGCTTTCCATCGGTCATGCTTCTGACATCTGCCTTCAGGTACCGCAGGAGGAAACACTTCCCGATTCCAATACACAGAATACGTCTTCAAAGGTACGCTTTCTTGATTTGAAAGCCGAGGATGCCGAATCTGCAAGTGAGATCGTCAAAGAGAATACTTTCATGATCATCGAGCAGAAGGACCGTGATGGTATGGTCATGGAAATGCTCGACGAAAGTTCTTTTACCGTCGTAAAAGACGTGATGTACGCAGAAGATGAAAACGTTGCAATCCACGTGAAACCAGACAACAAGAGCCAGGTGATCTATGTTGCGCCTTCCCACGCCAAGCTGGAAAGAGAAAGCATGGGTACGTCCTGGTCTTATGTACAGTATTCCATTCCTGAAAGTGATGAAACAGTAAAGGGTTACGTTTTCAGCGGTTACCTTACATCTGTACCGCCGGAAGATGAAGAGATGAAAGAGGAGAGTGTTGAGTTGACGCCGACACCTACTCCAGAGACAACAAATACTCCTACCCCTACGGTAGAACCGACTCCGACATTTACACCTACTCCGGCTCCGGAATATGCTTACGAAGGCACATTCTATTCTGCCGGTGAAGTCAATATCCGCAGCGGCCCGGGCACAGATTATGAAGTAATCGGACGTTTGATGGAAAATGAAAAAGTTGAAGCTGCTGCCAAGACGGAAAATGGTTGGGTCAAGATCACAAGCGGAGGCTATGTAAGTGGCAATCTTCTGGTTTCTGAACCTGTCCAGCCGCCGGTCACCGCAACACCGACACCGACTCCAGAAGCCACTTCGACACCTACACCAACACCTACAGAAGTTCCGGCAACGCCGACACCTGTTGAAAAAGAAAACACACCTACACCGGCTCCGAAGAAGGCAGAAGAGAGCGAGTTCTATGGTACATTCTATTCTGTTGGTGAAGTAAATGTGCGTCAGGGTCCGGGTACGGATTATGACGTGCTTAGAAAACTTTCTGAAAATGACAAAGTTGAAGTCGTAGCAAAGACATCTGACGGTTGGTATAAGCTTTCCGGCGGAGGATATGTATCCTCTGAGTTAGTTCTTGCTGAACCGAACCTTCCGGAAGCAACACCGACACCGGCAAAAGCAGAACCAACTCCGACACCTGTACAGGAGAAGAGTGAGCCGACACCAACACCGGAACCGAAGGAACCTGAGGACCCGACACCGACTCCGACTCCGAAGCCGACACCGAAACCGGTGAAACTGAAAGATCCGTCATCCTGCACGCTGGTTGAGTATGCCCGTTCTTTCATCGGAATCCCATATGTGTATGAGAATGCTTCTCCTACGGATGGATTTGATTGCTCCGGATTTGTTATGTATGTATATGCACATTACTACGGCATATCGCTCCCGCATCAGTCCGCATTGATCGCGGAGATGGGAACCGATGTTTCCGGTCAGTCTTTGAAGGCCGGCGACGTTCTCTGCCACGACTATAACTCAGATGGACGTGTAGACCATGTAAGCCTGTATTGCGGAAATTCGGTTATCGTGCATGCGTCATCAAGTAACGGCTGCATTGTAGAGGATTGTCTGCCGATGGGCTATACAGTTACAGTAAGACGGTTTATCTAAAGAAGTTGCGTTTAAGAACGCACGATCTGAGAAAGCTTTTCCAGTGCCTCTTCGTACATCGGTACGAGGAGGTACAAATTTTCTCTGAGGATTTTCTCGTTCGCCTGGTGGCACTGGTCTTTGTTCCATGGAAGCTGTGGGCCAAAAGCGACGATGTTCGGCATGGTTCTGGCGTAGGTTCCACCGCCGATTGCGATGGCTTCGGGTGTTTCTGCCAAAGCCTTGCTTCTTGATTCTGCTTCCTCATCAAGATACGCGAATTCTCCGCGATACTTTCCATAGATCTCAGAGAGGATCTTGATCTGGCTGGAATCTTTCTCTTTATAAAGCGGGGCAAGAACAGAATCATCCACAACGGAGCAACCGAAAGCGGAAGCAATCTCTTCCAGCTTTTTGCGGACTTCCTCTGTTTTTACAGTGACAGGGAAACGGATATCTACATGTAAGCGGGCCTCTTCTTTGTTGATCGAAACGATACCGACATTCGTGGTCATTCTGCCGGACTCATCTTCCGGGAAGAACGAAGCGAAAGGTTCCGATGCGCTCTTGCTGAAGTGCTTTTTCATAAGAGAAAGAAGATCTGAACCTTCGACAAAAGCGGAAGGCATCTTGTCCAGCATCAGATCGATCGCATTGATACCCATGTCCGGGTGGGAAGCATGTGCCTGAAGACCGTCAGCGGAGATGCCACGCATGGTGGTCAGATCGATGCATTCACAATAAGGTGGCACCATATTCGCTGCATTTCCTCCGTGCAAAGTAAAATCTGACTGGGTCTTTCCGACAAAGTGCATCTGATAGATTCCTTTTTCTGCATAGATGCAGGGAAACTCGGCGTCCGGTGTAAAACCGATATCAGGGAGTTCTTCGGTCTCGCAGTATCTCTCCATGCAGGACGAACCATGTTCTTCGTCAGTGCCGACGATCAGGCGGAAACGGCATTCGGGCTGCAGGTATTTTTCTTTCAGACGGCAGAGTGCAAGATATGTGCTGATGACAGGACCTTTGTCATCGACGACGCCACGTCCAGTAAAAAAGCCGTCACTGGTATCGAGCTGGAAAGGCTCGGTCTGCCAGCCGGATCCTTCTGGAACGACATCCAGATGTCCGAGTGCGGCAACGAGCGGTCCGTGGTCTCCCCACTGGACGTATCCGGCTTTGTTTCCGATATTAGCAGTGATGAAGCCGTCCTTTTGTGCCATATCCAGAAAGTAGGTGAGGGCCTGCTTGGGGGCTGTCCCGTACGGCGCGTCCACAGCGGGCTCGCCCTTTACACTTCTAATAGAGATAAGGTCGGAAAGGATCTCATCGTAGCGTTTTTTCTCGATATCTGTTAACATGTCCATGGAAAAACCTCCTGAAACTAGGAAAATATACTGATTTTTGGCAATTTCTTATCAAAAAGCTCTTGTCAACAATGCTTCTTTATTGTAACATTAGATGGCTAAAAAACACACAGGCGTATCTTTTGTTCTCCGGATCAAGGAGTCGGACCTGTGGAAGTTACAAAACAGGAGGATTTTTTATGTCTATTTCTATGAAACAGCTTCTTGAAGCAGGTGTACATTTTGGACACCAGACCCGTCGTTGGAACCCGAAGATGGCTGAGTACATCTTTACGGAGCGCAACAACATTCACATCATTGACCTGCAGAAGACAGTAAAGAAGATCGAAGAGGCTTATGACTTCGTTCGTTCTATCGCTGCAGACGGTGGCAACATTCTTTTCGTTGGTACAAAGAAGCAGGCTCAGGATTCCATCTCTGAGGAAGCAGTTCGCTGCAACATGTTCTTCATCAACAACCGTTGGCTCGGTGGTACACTCACAAACTTCAAGACAATCGAAAAGCGTCTCGCTCGTCTGGCTGAACTCAAGATCATGAGCGAGGATGGTTCTTTTGAACTCCGCACAAAGAAAGAAGTTGCTAAGCTGAAGCTCGAGATGGAAAAGCTCGAGAAGAACCTTGGTGGTATCCAGGGCATGAAGAACCTGCCGGCTTGCCTCTTTGTTGTTGATACAAAGAAGGAGCACCTGGCTGTTGCTGAGGCAAAGCGTCTGGGTATCCCGGTAGTTGCTATCGTTGATACAAACTGCGATCCGGAAGAAGTTGATTATGTAATTCCGGGTAACGATGATGCGATCCGTGCAGTAAAGCTCATTGCTGGTCACATTGCTGATGCAGTACTCGAAGGCCGTCAGGGCGAACAGCTCGACGTTCCGGCTGCTGCTGAGGAAGAGGCTGCTGAGGAAGTAGCTGAGGAAGCTGCTGAGGCAGTAGAAGCTCTGGCAGAGGCTTAATCTCAGGTTCTTTTCACGAGAATCAATCAAAACTATTAATCAATAATTTTAATGGAGGATATAACTATGGCTGACATTAGTGCTGCACAGGTCAAGGAACTTCGTGATATGACTGGTTCCGGTATTATGGATTGTAAAAGAGCTCTTCAGGAGTCTGAAGGTGATATTGAGAAGGCAGTTGCATGGCTTCGTGAAAAGGGTATCGCTAAGGCTGAGAAGAAGTCCACTAGAGTCGCTGCAGAGGGCGCAGTAATCGCTAAGATCGCAGACGACAAGAAGTCCGGTGTTCTCGTTGAGATCAACATCGAGACAGACTTTGCTGCTAACACAGATAAGTTCAAGGCTTTTGCAGATACAGTTGCTACTCACATTCTTGCTAAGAAGCCGGCTTCTGTTGAAGATCTTATGGCTCAGACACTTTTCAATGATGATTCCAAGACAGTTGAGCTCTTCCAGAAGGAAGCAATCGCTGATATCGGAGAGAATACTTCTATCAGAAGATTCGTAGTTTACGAAGTAGAGGGCAACGGTGCTGTTGCTTCTTACATCCACATGGGTGGTAAGATCGGTGTATTCGTTGATCTCGCAACAGAAGACGATTCCGTTATCGCTAAGTCCGAGTTCGCTGACTTTGCTAAGGATATCGCAATGCAGATCGCTGCTGCTAATCCGAAGTGGCTCACACGTGAGGATGTTCCTGCTTCTGAAATCGAGAAAGAAACAGAAATCATCATCAACAAGAACCTCAACGAAGGTAAGCCGGAGAAGATCATCAGAGAGAGAATCCTTCCTGGTAACATCGAGAAATTCTACAAGGAGAACTGCCTCGTAGAGCAGGAATTCGTTAAGGATGATTCCAAGTCTATCGCTACATACACAAAGGAAAGATCTTCTGCTTTGGGTCAGAACATCTCCATCCGCCGCTTTACCCGCTTCGAAATGGGCGAAGGTATTGCTAAGAAGGAAGAGAACTTCGCAGAAGAGGTTATGAAGCAGATCAAGTAATGCTTCCGGCATAATAATGATTTACAGGGGACTGCTCGAAAGAGCAGTCCTTTTTCTATATCCGGAAAAACTTTTTCAGGGTTGAACAACGTATCTGTCACAAATTGTTCTTCGTGGCTGTATATAGTATATAAGACAAAAAACGGAAACCATGATACAATGTCCGATGGAGAATCACGGAAAAAAGAAGTAGGAGAACAACATGGAGCTTTGCTTCAAGCAGACGGCAATTTCAACAGATACCGTATTTAAAAAGAGTGTACGTCAGTATTTTCTTGGCATCATGCAAAAGACGGGCGTGCTCTTTTCCTGGATCCGTAAGGTCGGGGATTCGTCTTCAAGTGCCTCGGAGCAGGGGGAGAAGGATCGTCGAGCTTCAGGAAATGATCCGAAGATCAGTAAAGATAAGCAGAATGAATATTTGCGGGGTGTTTTGGACAAGCATGGTAACCGGATTCTTCGACTGGCCTATTCTTATGTGCATAATATGGAGGATAGTGAAGAGATCCTTCAGGATGTACTGCTGAAACTGATCGATCAGGCTCCGGCTTTTGAGAGTGCTGAGCATGAAAAGGCATGGATACTCCGTGTGACGGCCAATCTTAGCAAGAACCGGATCGAGTATAATAAACTTCGTGATACAGATGAACTGAATGAGGAACTGGTTGCAGAAAAGAAAGAGGACCTTTCCTTTATCTGGGAAGCGGTGAAGTCTTTGCCTGAGAACTATCGTGAGGTCATCCACCTGTTTTATGAAGAAGGTTACCAGACAGAGGAAATCGCCGGCATTCTTGGTGAAAGTGGTGCTAATATCCGGACTCGTCTGAAGCGGGCAAGAGAGAAACTGAAAGAGATTTTGAAAGAGGAGTACGATTTCGATGAGTAAGTATAATGACATTATGAAAAAAATCGAGCTTACGGACGAAATGCGAGAGCGTATGCTGGAAAAAACAGCTTCGGCGATGGAGTCTTCTTCCGCTTCTGAATCATCTTTGGAAAAACACGATGAGACCGCTCAGTCTTCTTTAACACAAATTATGAGTAAAAAACGGGATAGGGTTCCGAAAAATATTGTGAACGGTGGCTTTGTCTTTACTGTAGTAACTCTTGCGGCAGCAGTACTGTTTTTTGTTTTTGGCTTTGTTATGACGATAAAGAAGTCATATATAAATAATTCAATGCCTATTTCGACTGTGAATCTGGACCCGGTATCCAATATACCCATTGCGGGAGGACAAATCACGAACGGGATACCGATTGATGTTCTTCTTGCAGTTGGAGAGAGAGAGGATGTAGAGCAGACTTTTGAGAATCTTGAGGCACTGAATCAAGCGCTTGGCATGAATTTAAAGGAACCGGAAGGTATTCCTTTTGTGGTCGATGAGAAAAACTATTATCTTTTAAAAAATGGTGCAGTTGATATCGAATATATACATGGAAACAACGTGGTGCTGACAGAAAATACCAGAATCTATGACTGGGTAATTACTTCGAAAAATGATGTAGCTTTGGAAAACATATCTGGAACGACCGTAGCCGGATATGTTCTAAGTGACATGACTCCTGTTGCCCTAGCCGGGGAAGAGTACGGAGAAGAAGGCGATTTGAGTATTCTCTATACCAATGGATACTGGTTTGACGGGCAGTACTATAACGTTCTATCATCGTTGGGTGGACTTCAGGGCGAAGAACTGGACGCGTTTAAAGAACTGATCGAGGAGATCAATTCTTTAAATTCGCATAAATGATCTTAAGATATTAATCTGACGGTAAGAAAGCAGGGGAAAAAATGAAGTTATTGATCGTACGGCATGGTGATCCGGACTACCAGAATGACCGGCTGACCGAGCAAGGAAAGAAAGAAGCTAAACTTCTTTCAGAGCGCATGAAGATGATCCACGCGGATGAGTGTTATGTATCGCCTCTTGGACGGGCAAAAGAAACGGCGTCCTATTCACTTGAAAAAATGAATATGCAGGCGGAGGAGCTTTTATGGCTTCGAGAGTTTGCACCCAAAGTGCAACGCCCGGAAAAACTTGGTGTAGCTTGGGATTTCGTTCCGATGGACTGGACGAATATGCCTCATGCATTTGATCTGGAACGCTGGCCGGATTTCCCGCCATATACCGATGCAAAGGTGGGACAGGAACGGGACTGGATCTATCGTGAATTCGATGCTTTTCTGGAAAAACATGGATATAAGAAAGATGGAAAGATTTTCCGCGCGATCCGTCCGAACAACGATACGATCGTGTTTTTCTGCCATTTCGGCCTGGAATGTATCTTGCTTTCTTATCTTCTAAATCTGCCGCCGGTCGTATTGTGGCATTCGACGATCGCGGCTCCGACTTCGATCACAACAGTTGTCACGGAAGAGAGAAGAGAGGGAATTGCCCAGTTCCGTATGCTTTCTTTTGGAGATACTTCACATCTTTATGCTGCCGGAGTGGAGCCGTCTTTTTCCGGACGTTTCCGCGAGTGCTACACGAATGACTGGGAAAGAATGGACTAAAACAGAAAATGTTGTCTTAGTTTGTCTTTTCAGATGGACGATTTAACGATACAATAATTGAAGTAACAATGTTGGAGGAATGGTCGATATGAGTCAACCTGTGTATAAGAGGATCCTTCTCAAGATCAGCGGTGAGGCGCTGGCAGGAGACAAGAAGGTCGGAATCAACGATGCTACAGTAAAGAGCATCTGTTCCCAGATAAAGAAAGTATCCGATCTTGGAGTAGAAGTAGCGGTCGTAGTCGGAGGCGGAAACTTCTGGCGCGGCAGAACAAGCGAGAGTATGGACCGCGTTACGGCTGACCATATGGGTATGCTGGCTACCATGATGAATGCTTTGGCTATTTCCGATGCGCTCGAACAGGAAGGCGCAGTAACGAGAGTTCTTTCTGCTGTGGAGATCCGTCAGATGGCAGAACCGTATATCCGTAAGCGTGCTGTACGTCATCTGGAGAAGAAAAGAATCGTGATTTTCGCATGTGGTACCGGAAACCCGTTCTTCTCGACAGATACGGCAGGTGCGCTTCGTGCGACGGAGATCGAGGCAGATATCTTCTGCAAGGCCACGATGGTCGATGGTGTCTATGACAAAGATCCGCATAAGTTCCCGGATGCAGTCAAGTATAAGACCATCTCTCATGATGAGGTCCTTGCCAAGAATCTCAAAGTCATGGATGCAACCGCGGCAGCGCTTTGCCGAGATAATCATACAAAAATCATGGTATTTTCCATGGAAGATCCGGAGAATATCGTCCGGGTCATCCTTGGTGAAGATATAGGAACAATAGTTTGTTAATAGTAAAGGAGGCTTGAATATGGCAATGCAGGAGATCACGAAAGAAGTATATGCTTCTTACGAAGAGAAAATGAAGAAAACCATTAATAACCTTACGGAGAATTTCAATTCCATCCGTGCCGGTCGTGCTAATCCGCACGTTTTGGACCGCATCACAGTAGATTATTATGGTGCACCGTCTCCGCTGAATGCGGTAGCAAATATTCAGGTTCCGGAACCGAGAATGATCACGTTGACTCCTTGGGATCCGTCCATGCTCCGTGAAATCGAAAAAGCGATCCAGGCATCTGATCTGGGAATCAACCCGAGCAACGATGGTAAGGTTATCCGTCTGGTTTTCCCGATCCTTACTGAGGAACGTCGTAAAGAACTCGTTAAGAACGTACAGAAGTACGGTGAAGAAGCGAAAGTTGCGATCCGTAATATCCGTCGTGAGGGTATTGATAAGTATCGTGGAATCCACAAGAAAAAGGAAATCACAGAGGATGATCTGGCTGATTTTGAAGAGCAGATCCAGAAGATCACTGACCGCTATATCAAAGAAGTGGATAAGTGCTGTGAGGTGAAGGAAAAGGATCTTATGGAGATCTGACCTGTCATTTTGATAGAAAAACAAAGAGGTTGCCTAAAACTTCTTGGAAGTAGGCCGCCTCTTTTTTTGGAGAGAGTATGAGTAGTAACGAAGAATCAAAGTTTTCTTTTTTCTCAAGAAAGAAAACACCAGTCATTGACGAGTCAAAGCTGAAGATCCCGCAGCACATTGCCGTGATCATGGATGGCAATGGAAGGTGGGCGAAGAAGCGTATGCTTCCGCGTTCCGCAGGCCATCGTGCCGGTGCGGATAATCTGAAGACGCTTTGTAAGAACTGCGGCCACTATGGCATCAAATACGTTACTGTTTATGCTTTTTCTACGGAGAACTGGTCCCGTCCGGAGAGCGAAGTGCATACGTTGATGGAGCTTTTTGTCGAGTATTTTGACAGATATGATCCTGAGCTCGAACAGGAAGGGATCCGTGTCCGTTTCACGGGGGATCTTCTTGGGCTTCCCCAGAATATCCAGGACGTATGTAAGCGTGCGGAAGAAGGATCCAAGCACCGTACCCGCATGACCTTGATCGTTGCCTTTAACTATGGAGGAAGACGCGAGATCGTTCAGGCTGCGCAGAAACTGGCTCAGCAGGTAAAAGCGGGAACGATTACGGAAGACGAAATCACGGAAGACATGTTTGCGAAAAATCTCTATCTTCCTGATGTTCCTGATCCGGATCTGATCATTCGTCCAAGTGGTGAAGAAAGAACATCGAACTTCCTTGTCTGGGAAGGGGCATATTCGGAATTGTGGTTTTCAGATGTTCTTTGGCCGGATTTCGGTATGAAAGAACTTACGGAAGCACTTGTTGCATATACCAAGAGAGACCGTCGTTTCGGCGGACTTTCAGAAGAAAAGTAAAGGATGGATCTATGAAGCAAAGAATTATAACAGGAACGATATTTACGATCATTGTGCTCGCAATGGTCGTTCCCGCATA
This sequence comes from Clostridiales bacterium, assembly GCA_017545245.1. GTDB lineage: Bacteria > Bacillota > Clostridia > Saccharofermentanales > Saccharofermentanaceae > Scatonaster. The sequence goes on along the minus strand of JAFWPB010000058.1, from coordinate 34,470 downwards.
TTTTTATCCATTCTCGGTCCTTCTGTTTACAGTCGTTGTGTTGCTGATGGCCATAGATGAACTGGTGAAAGCTGCTCGTGTTAAGACAAAAGAGATTTCCGTTCCGCTTACTTATCTGGGCGGCCTTCTTGGGTTTCTGCCGGTCATTACCTGGGGACTTCATGGATCGGCGGCAGAAGCGTTTGCATTGTATGGCCTTTCCGTGCTGACATACTGTTTTGTGACGACCATGTTCCCGCCTATTTTGAAAGAAGATCCGGAAGCGCTTCATTCCGGACTGGCTCAGTCTTTGATCATCATCTATGTATCTTTCCCGATCGCCTGTGCCAATACGATGGTGCTTCTTTTCCCGAAGGGCTGGTTTTTCTTCGTACTCGGGCTTTTTGCACCTTGGATCTCCGATGTATTTGCCTACTTCACCGGAGTCTGCTTCGGAAAGCACAAGATCGTGCCGCATATCAGCCCGAAGAAGACGTGGGAAGGTTGTATCGGAGGTGCCGTCTTCTGTTCGGTGCTCACTGCGCTTTTCTTTGCATTTGTCATGTCACAGGTCATCGAAGTGAGAATTCCGTTCTGGGCGTTTGTCTCTTTAGCGGCTGTCTTCGGTTTCCTTCTTTCTGTTGTTTCCCAGCTTGGAGACTGGCTCGCTTCCAGTATCAAGCGGATGGTCGGCATCAAGGACTTTGGAAAGCTCATGCCCGGACACGGCGGAATCATGGACCGGTTTGACAGTGCTTTTTTCACATTGCCTGTAGCACTGGGGCTGGCCTTTGTCGTGATGCTGGGGGTGTAATATGAAGAAACTTTGTATTTTAGGTTCTACCGGTTCGATTGGCACACAGACTCTCGAAGTGGTAAGGAATTTTCCGGACCGCTTATCCGTTGTTGCTTTGACTTGCGGGGGAAATGTTACTCTTCTTGCCAAACAGATCCAGGAGTTTTCTCCTGAACTTGTCAGTGTTTCGACCGAGCAGAAGAGAGAGGAACTGCTCTCTCTTTTACCAACAGATCAGAAAGTCGAAGTGCTGGTCGGTGACGACGGCAATATTGCTTGCGCAACACACAGCGAAGTGACATGCGTGGTTGCGGCTATGGTCGGCATGCGTGGGCTTCCGTCCGTAGTGAATGCGATCCGTTGCGGTAAAGACATAGCTTTAGCCAATAAGGAGACATTGGTTTCCGGCGGTTCGGTCGTTATGCCTTTGGTTAAAGAAAAGAAGGTAGCGCTTTTGCCGGTTGATTCTGAGCACTCGGCGATCTGGCAGTGCCTGTGGGGACAGCCGGAAGGCGCACTGAACAGGATCCTTCTTACTGCATCCGGTGGACCTTTCCGTGGATACAGCAGGGAGATGCTTGAAAATGTTACTTTAGAGCAGGCTCTTGCCCATCCGACATGGAAAATGGGCGGCAAGATCACGATCGATTCTGCCAGCATGATGAATAAAGGACTTGAGATCATCGAGGCGTCGTGGCTTTTTGATGTTCCGGTCGAGAATATCGAGGTGGTGATCCACCCGCAGAGCATCATCCATTCCATGATCGAGCTGTCAGATGGCTCGGTTCTGGGACAGATGGGGTTCCCGAACATGATGCTTCCCATTCAGATTGCTCTTTTCTATCCGGAAAGAACAAGCCGTGTGGTGGAGAAGTTCTCTCCATTTTCGGAAAAAAGTGCGAATCTGACCTTTGAGCCTTGTGACAGAAAAGTATTCGGACTGGTGGATATGGCTTACCATGCCGGTCATACCGGAGGAACGCTTCCGGTAGCCATGAATGCCGCCAATGAGACGGTCGTTGCTGACTTCCTTGCCGGTAAAGTGAAGTTTGCAGATATAGAGCGGACTGTCGCCCGTGTCATGAATCAGCACGAAAAAGAGGGCGTGATCAAGACACCATCCCTCGATGATATTTTTGAAGTAGACCGCTGGGCAAGAGACATGGCTACTTCGAAAAAAGAATGATACACTAGATAGATAAAAGAAGACAGGAGAAAAGAATGTCACCATTAAGCATAGTTATCTGTATACTGGGATTAGGCGTGTTGGCAGCCGTGCATGAGATCGGCCACTTCATTATGGCGCGCATTCTCAAGATCAAAGTATATGAGCTTTCTATTTTTGTGGGACCGAAGCTTTTTTCCTGGAAGAAGAAGGATGTGGAATACTATATCCGCATGATTCCGCTGGGTGCGTATGTTCGCTTTTCTGAGATCGATGAAGAAACGGGTGAACTGAAAGACGATAACCCGGAAAACCTTATTAATCAGGCCAGATGGAAGAGATTGCTTGTATCTTTGGCCGGTCCTTTCATGAATATCGTGCTCGGCATTATCATTTTCATGATCTGCTTTTCGACATTCGGGTTCCTTTCCCTGCGTCAGGGCATTATCGTGGAAGGCACACAGGTGGCGCAGACGCAGATCGAGGTCGGGGATTCTATCGTTTCCTTGAACGGAACACGTATCCTCAGCCAGATGGATCTTTCCTATTATCTGGATGAAGTCAGCAACAAAGATACGATCGAATTGACGATGCGTTCCGGGAAAACTGGAGAGAAGTATGACGTTTCTCTCGTTCCGGATATCTCGGAACAGTATATGCTGGGCTTTTCGCATTATTCCGAACTGGATGCAAATGGCGGCTGGACAGTCACGACAGTTGATTCCAGGCAGAATAATGATTCTCCTGTCATGAAGGTCAATGATTCCGTGCTTGCCGTAAATGATGTACCGGTCACTGATCCGGGCTTTACGGATGTGGTCCGTAATTCAAACGGAGAAAAACTGCAGGTGAAGATCATCCGTGGTGGCGAAGAAATGACGCTGGAGATGAATGCAATCAAGGTAAAAACGTCAAATCTCCGTGGTATTTATCTGGATGACGGTAGAGGATTCTGGGAGTGCTTCCGTGAAGCAGTCGTTTTCCCGTTCTCATTCATCCGTATTTCTATCGATTCACTTGCAAAAGTATTTGCGGGAAAAGTGGCGGCATATGACGTTCTTTCCGGTCCGGTCGGCATCGCTTCCGTCGTTTCCGAAGTGGTGGATGCTCCGGAAGTAAAGAGCAGTATTAAAGTAGAGACACTCTTGATCTTGGCAGGTGGTATTTCTACCGGCCTGGCATTTACCAATATGCTTCCGATCCCGGGTCTGGATGGTAATGCGATCGTGCTTACTGTCGTAGAGATGATCCGTGGAAAGAAATTATCACGCAAGGCGGAGCAGATCATTAACGTGATCGGATTCGTCATGATCATTGCGCTTGTCCTCTTTGCACTAGTTTCAGATATCATACGTTTGTCGAGGTGAGTTTTTCTATGCTGGAACGCTATAAGACTCAAAAAGTTATGGTGGGTGGTATAGGAGTCGGTGGTGATGCCGCTGTTTCCGTGCAGTCCATGAATAATACCGACACAAGAGATGTTGCTTCGACTCTAAAGCAGATCGAAGAACTGGCTTCTTGCGGATGTGATATTACACGTGTGGCGATCCTGAATATGGAAGCGGCAGAAGCACTGAAAGAAATCACGAAGAGAAGTCCGCTTCCGGTCGTGGCAGACATTCATTTTGACTACCGTCTGGCGCTGGCTTCTATCGAAAATGGTGCGGCGAAGATCCGTATCAACCCGGGAAATATCGGAGGAGAAGACCGTGTAAGAAGTGTTGCGGATGCGGCAAAAGAACGCGGGATCCCGATCCGTGTCGGAGTGAATTCCGGATCGATCGGAAAAGATATGCTGGAAAAATACGGAGGCGTAAATGCGCAGTCTTTGTCACAGAGTGCACTGTCCTCCATCGGTTTACTGGAAAAACAGGGCTTTCATGATATCGTCGTGAGCATGAAGTCTTCCGATCCGGTCCTTACGATCGAGAGTTACCGTCTATTACGTGACAAAGTACCTTATCCTTTCCATGTCGGCGTCACTGAAGCCGGTACACTACGGGAAGGCATTATCCGATCCAGTGTAGGAATCGGTGCACTTCTTTCTGAGGGAATCGGTGATACGATCCGTGTCAGTCTGACCGATGAACCGAAAGAAGAAGTAAAAGCCGGTATTTCCATACTCCGTTCTTTGGGACTTCGTAAACAGGGAATGAGACTGGTCTCCTGTCCGACATGCGGACGAACACAGGTGCCCTTGATCCAGGTAGCCAAAGAGGTCGAAGAAAAAATCAAAGACCTTCCTTATGAAATGACTGTAGCCGTAATGGGCTGTGCCGTAAACGGACCGGGAGAAGCCAGAGAGGCAGATATCGGTATTGCGGGAGGAACAGATGAATTTCTCCTTTTCTGCAAGGGACAGCCAGTCAAGAAGGTTTCCAAAGATGCAGCCGTGGATGAACTGGTGCAGATGATCCATAAGCTTAACGACAATATCTAGTTCTTTTCAAGAAGAGAATGAAGGAGCATCTATATGACTTTGTACGATTTTGCATCTGACATGTCGTCAGATGAGCGTCTGATTAAAATAGTTTCGAGAATACCAAGTGAGATCGTGGAAGTACGCCTCGATCATCGCTTTCTTGGTATGGAACTGCTTCTCGAACTTCAGGGCGCGGTAAAAAGTCCTCAAGCCATCATTTTCCTTGAAGAGTATTTCCGGAAGATCCTCCATCTTTCGCATGTCCGTATTTATTTCGTAAATGCAGACAGTGAGTATGGAAAGGAATCCATGACCGCCATCTGTAACTGGATCACGTGGGTCATGAAGAACCGCTGTGGTTTCCAGCATGTGCTTGACCGCATCACTTATGTTGAGGACGCACTGGAGATCAGCTATCTTTCTTCCTTGCCGGAATCCTACAAAGAGCAGATCCATAATACTCTGAACGATTTTACTTCGCGTTATCTTATGAAATGCTTCCCGCTGAAAGATAAGATCGCTACGATCGAGATCGCAGAGCCTTCTGAAGTGAAGGATGCGGACTACTATCTTCAGGAGATGAAGAAACGCCTGAACAGTATGGCAGTGCCGGAAGAAGAGGAGGAAGCGCCGAAGCCGGAGAAAAAGGGCGAGAAGCAGGAAGCGGTCCTCGAGAATCTCGACAAAGATTCCTGGCAGTATAAATCCATCATGGAAAAGCAGAATATCAAGAAGGAAAAGAAAGAGTTCAGAAAAGGCGGGCAGAATTTCGAAGAGGCCAAAGAAAACGGCGATGTGATCTGGGGCGTAGTGCCGCCGGATGTGCCGAAGAAAAAGATCATGAATGCGGTTGCTGATGCGGCAGGTTCCCCAGAGGGAAATAGTGAACAGATCCGCTTTGAGGGAAATATCAAAGTCCTCGAAGAAGAAATGCGTCTTGTTGGCCAAAGCAAAAACAAGGTGCTTCTGAAGTTTTATCTGACTGACGCTACTTCCAGTGTGGAGTGTATCACATTCATGCAGCCGAAAGATGCGGACCTTTTCTTTAAAACGTATAAGAAGGGCGGCTATATCGGCATAGTCTGCACGCTGTCCTTCAGTTCTTTTTCCGGACAGATCGAAGCATCTGTCAAAGGCATGTATAAGGCCGAACCGCCGGCGAAGCGGAAGGATTATGCGGAAGAGAAGCGTGTGGAGCTTCATGCCCATACGAAGATGAGTGAAAAAGATGCGGTGACGTCTCCAAAAGATCTGATCGCGACTGCGTATCGTATGGGGCATCCTGCATGCGCCATTACGGACCATGGTGTTGTTCAGGGATTTAACGATGCCTATGCGGCATATAAGGATTGCAAGAAGAGCGGGGATAACCCTGATTTTAAGGTGATCTTCGGTATGGAAGGCTATCTTGTCGATGACGGGAATTGTATCGCGTATCACGTGAAAGACGAGGATCCGGTCCCGCTGGATTCTTTTGTGGCCATCGATGTTGAAACGACAGGACTTGATTGCACAAAGGACGGTATCCTGGAGATCGCCGCGATCCGTTATGCGAAAAATGAAGAAGGCCAATACGAGGAAGTAGATACCTTTACCACGATGGTAGCTCCCGGTGTGGAGATTTCGGATAAGTCAAAAGAACTGACCGGGATCACGGAGGATATGCTTGAGGGTGCACCGACGCCTTTTGAGATGGCAACGCAGCTTTTCGCTTTCCTGAAGAAGGGAGAACCGCTCGTCGGCCATAATGTCTTCTTTGATATGGGTTTTATCCAGGAAGCAGGATTCCAGATCGATATCGAACAGCTTGATGAAGAAAAACACCACCCATACCGCGTAAAGTTCCACCATGTCGAGATCGACACGGTTTCCGCGGTGACATATCTTTATCCGGAGATGGAGAAGCATGGTCTTGCCGATGCATGCGCTTATCTGGGAATCGAAAATGAACGTCATCATCGTGCGATGGGAGATGCTCGTGCATGTGCGCAGATCCTGATCCGCTGCATAAATGATTTTGGTTTTAAAACATGTGCGGAGATGAATGCACATGTCGGGCTTTTGCCAAAGAGCGAGGTCACGAAGAGAAAGACGCCATCGTATCATATTATCTTCCTTGCAAGAGATACGGTTGGTCTTTATAACCTTTACCGCATCGTTTCGGAAGGACATATTGAGTATTTTTGCATGCGTCCGCGAATCCCAAAGTCGGAGGTCATGTATCTGAGTCCTGGTGTTCTGGTCGGCGGTGCTTGCGAAAGAGGACAGATCTTCTCCTTTGTGAGGGATACTTATGTGAAATGCGGAAATGATACAGAGAAGACGCTTCAGTTCCTGAGCTCATCTTCTGAATTCATGCGCATGATCCGTCTTTATGATTACTTCGAGATCCAGCCGATATGCAATAACGAATTCTATCTGCGGGATCCGGAGAGCGGCCTTACTACCAGACAGGATCTGATCAATATCAATATCATCATTTCCAAGATGGCCGAGCGGACAGGGAAGCCTTGCTGTGCGACGACAGACGCGCACTTTCTGGAAAAATCCGATGGTGAATTCCGTAAATACATGCTCATGGACATGGGCTTTAAAGATGCGGAAATGCAGGCGGATCTGTATTTCCGTACGACAGATGAGATGCTTGAGGAGTTCTCGTATCTTGGTGAAGAGAGATGTAAGGAAGTGGTCGTTACTGCACCAAAGTCGATTGCAGATAAGATTTCTTCCAAGATCAAGCCGTTCCCGGATGGTACCTATCCTCCGGTCATCCTTTCTGCACCGAACGACCTGCGTGAGATCGTAAATAAGACGATGCACGAGATGTATGAATATGAGGGACAAGTGCCTCAGCTGGTGCTTGACCGTGTAAACAAAGAACTCGACAGTATTATCGGTAATGGCTACTCGATCATGTACTACATTGCCTATAAACTGGTAAATAAATCCAATTCTGACGGATATGTTGTTGGTTCCCGAGGTTCCGTCGGTTCTTCGGTAGTTGCGACTTTTTCCGGTATCTCGGAAGTCAATCCGCTTCCGCCGCACAGAAGATGTCCGAATTGCCGGTATTCCGAATTTGATCTGTCCGGTACATATGGTTCAGGATACGACCTTCCGATCGAGCCTTGCCCGAAATGCGGCACGCTGATGAAGTCGGACGGACAGGATATTCCTTTTGAAACCTTCCTCGGATTCAAGGGCGACAAACAGCCGGATATCGACTTGAATTTCTCCGGTGAATACCAGAGCCGTGCGCATAAATACGTAGAAGAGCTTTTCGGAAGTGAGCACACTTTCCGCGCAGGAACGATCGGATGCTATGCGGAAAAGAATGCGGAAGCCTTGATCCGTAATTGCTGTGAGATGAAAGGGGAAACGATCACCAAAGCCGAACTTGCACGCCGGGCCAGCGGAATTGATGGCGTAAAGAGAACGACCGGACAGCACCCGGGTGGTATCGTTGTTCTCCCGAAGGAGATGGATATCTACGAATTTACCCCTGTACAGCACCCGGCCAACAAGATGGACTGTGGTACGATCACGACTCACTATGACTTCAATGCTTTGCACGATACGATCTTAAAACTTGATATTCTCGGACACGATGACCCTACCATGCTCCGTATGCTCAGTGACCTGACGGGAATCGATGTACATACCATACCGATCCCGGATCCGAAAGTCATGTCTTTGTTTACTTCAACAGAAGCACTCGGCATTCCGGATGGCACTTCGCCTGCCGAAGCTGCGACGCTGGGCCTTTCCGAGCTTGGTACGAAAATGGCCCGTGACATGATCCATGAGACGAAGCCGTCCCAGTTCTATGATCTGGTACAGCTGATGGGTCTTTCCCATGGTACTGACGTATGGAAGGGCAATGCCCAGGATCTCATTCACGATGGAACCTGTACGCTCAATACGGTTATCGGCTGCCGTGACTCGATCATGACGCAGTTGATTTACTGGAACGTGCCTTCTTCGGATGCATTCCAGATCATGGAGAAGGTTCGTAAAGGAAAAGGTCTGACTCCGGAGCACGAGGCGTTGATGCGCGAAAAGAATGTACCTGACTGGTATATCGAGTCCTGTAAGAAGATCAAGTACATGTTCCCGAAAGCCCATGCGGCGGCGTACGCGATTTCTTCGCTACGTATTGCCTGGTTCAAGGTCAATTATCCGGAGGAGTATTACTGCTCATTCTTTACGATCCGCGCCGATGAATTTGACGGAGACCTTCTCTGTAAGGGTATCGAATATGTTACTGCCAAGCGAAAAGAACTTGACAATGGTCTTGGCCGGAGAAAGCCGAATGAGAAGGCGCTGTTCTACCTCTGTGAATTGGTCGAGGAAATGTATCTTCGTGGTATCTCCTTTGTTCCTTATGATCTGAACAAATCGGATTCGGTGAAGTTCATCAAGGTGGAAAAAGGAAAGATCCTGCCGCCTTTGAATGTTATCGCATCGATCAGTACATCGATTGCCGAGGGCATCGTAGAAGCCAGAAACGAAAGACCTTTTACCACACAGGATGACCTGCAGACGAGAGCACACTTAGGTCCGTCTTCTATGCAGAAACTTGAGGAAGAGGGTCTTCTGGCCGGACTCCCGCGTTCGAGACAGCTGGATCTGTTTGACCTTTTGTAAACCCGGAGGAAGAATATGGTTGCAGAAGTCGTATTACGAGAAAGTGTTTGGAATACGAACAAGCCTTACGACTACCTGATTCCGGAAGAACTCACTGGAAAGGTACGGGTAGGGCAGTATGTCCGCGTGCCTTTTGGAAACGGAAACCGTCCGTGCGTGTCGCTGGTATTGAGAATCAAGGAACAAAGCGAACTAACAGAAGGGAAATCCTTCCGCATGAAAAGCCTGCTTTCCATCGTGGAAGAAGAGCCGGTCCTGAATGCCGAACAACTGGAGATACTGCACTTTCTGACAAAGCGCTATGCTTCGACCTATGGCTCGGCGATGCATCAGATGGTGCCGGCTTTAGTTACGAAAAGGACCGGCAGGAGCCAGCTTATGGTATCCCTGGTTTCTCTTGAAAAGGCGCAGGATGCGATCGATTCCGAATCGATCTCGTCACTTCCCCAGCTTCGTGCTCTACAATGGCTCATGGATGTGAAAGAGATGCCGCTGGCTGACCTGATGCAGGAGTTATCCATCTCCAGATCGCCAATCGATACACTGGCGAAGAATGGATTTGTTACGATTCAAAGTGTGCATTTTTCGGCGGAACAGCTGGCTGGTTCCGGAGAAGAGACACAAGAAGAAATAAGCCCCAGATCCGAGAAGCTTTCATTAAATGCGGAACAGCAGGTCGCTGTGGACGAGATATTGAAAGCAACAGGAAATAAAGAGTTTCTTCTTTACGGCGTGACCGGAAGTGGAAAGACCGAAGTCTATCTCCAGGTTACGGAAGAAATCTTGAAGCGGGGCGGAAGTGTCTTGTATCTGGTTCCGGAGATTTCACTGACGCCACAGACCGTGTCGCGGATCAAGTCACGTTTCCCTGAGAAAATCGCCGTTCTGCACAGCCGGCTTACGGCCAAAGAAAGATACGATTCCTGGAAAAAGATCCAGAAGGGCGAGGTGCGAATCGTTGTGGGTGCACGCTCGGCAGTATTTGCGCCGGTCTGTGATCTCCAGCTGATCATTATGGACGAAGAACACGATGCTTCTTATAAGGCAGATACCATGCTTCGTTATTCGGCCAGGGATGTCGCAAGATATCGTGCCAGAAAAGCGGGAATCAAGCTGCTTCTCGGATCGGCGACTCCTTCGATCGAAACGTATTATGCAGCCAAACTTGGATATATGCAGCTTCTTAAACTGAGTAACCGTGCTGTCGGTGGGGCGATACTTCCGAAAGTGGAACTGATCGACATGCAGCAGGAACTCGAGGCAGGAAACCAGTCGCTTTTCAGCAGGAAACTCTATACCGCCATGAAGCAGGCCGTATCGAAAGGTGAGCAGGTCATTCTTCTTTTGAACCGGCGCGGCTATGCAAGGAATGTGTTCTGCCATTCGTGCCGTTCGATGGTGCAATGCCCGGACTGCGATGTCCCGATGACGCTGCACACGAAGACGTTGGGAGGAAGACGTCTCCTGATCTGCCATTACTGTGGAAAAATCACGCCGGTACCAGACCGGTGCCCTTCCTGTGGCAGTGAATATATCGGTGAGCGTGGGGATGGCATACAGAAACTGGAAGACTGGGTCACGGAAGATTTCCCCGGTGTGAAGGTGCTTCGCATGGATCAGGATACGACCTCGACCCGGCATGCGCATGCGCAGATCCTGGAGAAGTTCCGTAACCACGAAGCTGATATCCTGATCGGCACACAGATGATCGCAAAAGGACATGATTTCCCAAAAGTCTCGGTTGTCGGCATTCTGGGCGCGGATACAGTGCTTTTCCAAAGTGATTACCGGGCAAGGGAAAGAGCTTTTCAATTACTGGCACAGATAAGCGGAAGAGCGGGCCGAGGTGAAGTGGAAGGGCATGTGTTCATCCAGACGTTCTGTCCGGATTCGCCGATCTACCAGATGGCGGCGGCCCAGGACTATGACAAGTTCTTCGAAAGCGAGATCCGCTACCGTGAAGATCTGGCGTATCCTCCGTTTCGGGCGCTGGGAGGCATCCTGATCACCCACGATGACGAGGAGGCATGCAGGAATCAGGCGGAAATGGTGGCAGGCACGCTTCGTGAGATGGCAAAAGATCTTGGAACCGACATGCTGATACTTGGACCATGTCCGGCGAATATGCCGAAGATCATGAACCGCTACCGGTATCAGATCGTGGTACGGGCGAAAAATAAGGCGCTGCTTTCCGACGGATTTATGAAACTTCAGAAGGCTTATGCCGGATACGGGTATTCCCTATCTGTAGATATAGACACAATGTGGTAAAATAGATTCACATGAATCAATTTATAGGAGTAAAACATGGCTTTACGAGAAATAGTGATTGACGGTGATCCGATCCTTCGGAAAACTTCCCGTCCGGTAGAAAAGTTTGATCAGAAACTGGCCACACTTCTGGATGATATGGCCGAAACAATGTATTTTGAAAATCGTGGTATTGGTATTGCCGCTGTCCAGGTCGGTATACTGCGTCGCGCTTTTGTAGTCGATGTCGGGGATGAAAACGGCAAACTTGAGTTTGTCAATCCGGAAATCTATGAGAGAGAAGGCGCAGCGCTCGGCATAGAGGGTTGTCTTTCCTGTCCGGGTAAAAACGGCTATGTGGAACGCCCGACAAGAATCAAAGTCCGTGCACAGGACCGTAACGGAGAATGGTTCGATCTCGAAGCCGAGGGACTTCTGGCTGTCTGCATCTGCCATGAGTATGACCATCTCGATGGCATTCTCTTTATCGACAAGATCGTCGAAGGTGTAGAAGAGGAAGATTTTGAAGACGAGGAAGAAGCGGAGTCATAATTATGCGGATCGTTTTTATGGGCACGCCGGAACTGGCGGCTACTGTGCTGGGTAAACTGATTTCTGAAAAGTACGAAGTCGTGCTGTGTGTAACGCAGCCGGACAAGCCGGTCGGACGTAAGATGGTCCTGACCGCGCCGCCTGCCAAAGTGAAGGCAGAAGAAAACGGAATCCCGGTATACCAGCCTTCCTCACTTCGTACGGAAGAGGCTTTGCAGCATATTGCTTCCTTTGAGCCGGACATGATCATTACGGCCGCATACGGAAAGATCCTGCCGAAAGAGATGCTGGATCTTCCGAAATACGGATGCATCAATGTGCATGGTTCCTTGCTTCCGAAATATCGTGGTGCAGCTCCGGTCCAGTGGGCGATCCTGAATCTTGATAAAGTCACGGGTGTGACGATCATGAATATGGATGTCGGAATGGATACAGGTGATATTCTGACCAAGTGTGAAGTTGCGATCGATGAGCGCGTTCACACTCCGCAACTTATGGAGCAGCTGGCGGAAGCCGGAGCAGAGCTCCTTATCGACACGCTTCCGAAATATATTGCCGGTGAGATCACGCCGGTTCCCCAAAATAATGATGAGGCGACGGTTTCTCCTCCGATCACGAAAGAACAAGGTGAGATTTCGTGGACAAAGACGGCGAAAGAAATCTGCGCGCAGATCCGTGCACTTTCACAGTGGCCGGGTGCTTCGACTTTCTGGAAGGGCGGAAAGCTCAAGATCTACGATGCCTATGTGGATCCCAATGGTGAAAAACTGCTTGAGGATTATCAGGCAGCAAACGGTGAAGCTGCTCCGGGTACGGTGCTGGCAGCAAAGAAGGGCGTTCTGGCGGTTATGTGCCAGGACAGACCTCTCTATCTTCTTGAAGTGCAGCCTGCATCCGGAAAGCGCATGAAGGTCATTGACTGTGCCCATAATTTTGAGGTCGGTCGATGCATGGAGGAACATCTTGCATGAGCGTCTTTTGTGACGAGGCCAGAAATGCGGCATACCGCTGTCTTTACGAAGTCTTTGAAAACGGGGCGTATTCCAATCTTGTATTGAAACAGGAATTTAGAAAGAAGTCCTTGTCTTCCCAGGATAAGGCCTTTGTGACAGCGCTTTTTTATGGGACGATCACGCGTTCTTTTACGCTTGATGCAGTCCTGAACCGGTATTTGAAAAAGGACATTTCCCAGCTCGACAGTAAAGTCAGAACATGTCTTCGCATGGGTGCATGGCAGGTGCTGTATTCTTTTGGTATGAAAGACTATGCGGCCGTCGATTCCATCGTTGCGCTTACCAAAAACGTCAGTAATGAAGGCGCAGCGGGCCTGGTCAATGCCGTATTGAGAAAAGCCGCAAAAGAAGGAAAAGACTATCTTTCCCAGCTCAATCCGAAAAATGTGGCGGTACGCTATTCGCTGAAAAGCGAGATTGCCGGGTGTTTTGTAAAGTGGTTTGGATTAGAAAAGGCTTCCTCAGTATTAGAAGCCATGCTTTCCGAGCCAGGCGTGACGTTACGAAGAAATACGTTCCTTTTCCCGAGCGAAAAGGACTTCCTCAAGAAGGCGGAGGCAGAAAAGATTTCCGTTTCTTCTTCTCCCGTACTGCCATACGCATATTCCCTGAAAGAAGGAAATATCGATATCTCCGAGTCGGAGCTCTATTCGTCCGGCGCCTGTTCCGTGCAGAGTCTCTCGGCCATGCTGGTCGCACACATTGCTTGTCCCCAAGCCGGAATGGATATTCTCGATACCTGCAGTGCGCCAGGCGGAAAGACTGCCCATATGGCAGAGCTTATGGGAAATACCGGCCATATTGATGCACTGGATGCCAATGAAGTCCGTCTACGGATGGTGTCTGAGACAGCAGAACGACTCGGGCTTTCCTGCATTCGTACCATGCCGTATGACTGCACTTATCTGAAAGAAGAAAAGGAAAAACTTCTAAAAGAGTATGATCTGGTGCTGTGCGATGTTCCGTGCAGCGGACTAGGGCTTTTGCATAGAAAACCGGATATCCGTCTTACTATGACATATGAGAAGATGCAGGCTTTGATCGCTGTACAGAAAGAGATCCTCGAAAATAGCTGCGAACGTGTGAAAAGAGGCGGCACCTTGATCTACAGTACATGTACGATCGATCCTGATGAAAACGAAAAACAGATCGATGCTTTCCTGGATACTCATCCTGAATTTGAGCGGATCGCATTTACGGAGCTCCTTTCCGAAATGCTTCAGAGCAACGGGAGGATCAGGGAAGAGTCGGCAAAAGGTTATATGACACTACTTCCTGATGAGGGTCCTTTTGACGGATTCTTTATGGCCAGATTAAGGAGGAAAGACTGATGGAAAAGCGCTTCGTGTTTGATCTGACATTGGCAGACTGGGAAGCCTATATGAAAGAAAAGGGTTTTCCGAAGTTCCGTGCACAGCAGATTTATCAATGGCTGATGAAAGGTACGCTGGATCTTTCTCAGATGACGAATGTACCAAACGATATCAAGAAAGCAGTCTCGGAAGATCTGATCGTGGAAAGCATGTCAATCGAAAAGCATCTCGTTTCGCAGATCGATGGCACCCAGAAGTTTGTATTCCGCCTGTATGACGGTCATTGCATCGAAACTGTGCTGATGCGCTATAAGACCGGTCTTTCGATATGTATCTCTTCGCAGGCCGGATGCAAGATGGGCTGCCGGTTCTGTGCTTCGGCGCATGCCGGTTTCGGAAGAAATCTGACATCCGGTGAAATGCTCGGCCAGGTACTTCTCGCAGGTGCTTTTGCCAAGGAAAGAATTCATAGCGTGGTCGTCATGGGAATCGGCGAACCTTTCGACAATTATGAGAATCTCATCGGGTTCCTGCATGCGGCAAATGACGAGGCAGGACTGAACCTCGGTGCCCGCCATATTACGGTCTCAACTTGCGGACTTGTACCTCAAATGTTACAATTTGCAGAGATTGATATGCAGGTGAATCTGTCGGTTTCTCTGCATGCTCCGAACGATACTTTGCGTCAGGAATTGATGCCGATCGCCAATCGGTATTCGATCAAAGAGGTATTGGATGCGTGCCGGACATATGAGAAGAAGACAAACCGCCGTATCACCTTTGAATACTCGTTATTTGACGGTGTGAACGATACATATGAGTGTGCCAGGGAACTGGCAAAAGTCCTTCGCGGGATACACTGCCATATCAACCTGATCGCTGCCAATGAATTTGACGGCAGTCCTTTTAAAAGAAGTAAAGCGGCTTCGGTCCGTTCGTTTCAGGAGAACCTTGAGAAGAACGGGATGACGGTGACGCTCCGACGCGAAATGGGAACGGATATCATGGCTGCATGCGGCCAGCTAAGAAGAGGTTTGCAGGAGAAGAAGACGACATGAAAGTTGTGACTGTATCTGACAAAGGTCTGGTGCGCACAAATAATGAGGATTGTCTGGCGACTTTTACCGTAGGAAAGGACGAATGCTTCGTCATCGCAGACGGTATGGGCGGTCATGCGGCCGGCGAACTGGCAAGCAGAACCGCTGTCGAATATGTCACGCAAGCTTTAAATGATTATCTCTTTGAGGCAGATGACCCCGAAAAACTGAAAAAGCTTCTGTCTTTTACTCTTGAGAAAGCGAATGTAAAAGTCTATCTGCAGTCTCTGGGAAGTTTCCGTTACCGTGGTATGGGTACGACCCTTACGATAGCCGTGATCCGCGATAAGACGCTTTTTGTTTCGCATATCGGAGACTGCCGGATCTATCTCCTCCATGGTCAGCACATGAGTGCTTTGACTTCTGACCATACCCTGGTCCAGGAGATGGTCGATAAAGGGATGATCACGAAAGAAGAAGCGCGGACACATCCGAAGAGAAATGTGCTTCTCAAATCACTTGGCGTGAATGAATATGTCAGCCCGGACACCTTCTCGGTTGAAATTGCCAACGGAGATGTTATACTTATGTGTTCGGATGGCCTTTATGGCTATGTAGCGGATTCAACAATACGTGCTGTGCTCCGTAAACACAAGAATCTGGATTACTGTGCACAGCTTCTTCTGGACCTGGCCATGGGTGCAGGCGGAGAAGATAATATATCGATGATCCTTGCAGAATGCGAGACTCGTAAGAATAAGGAGAAAGCATGAGTACGACAATGAGCCCGGAGGGCATGATTTTAGGTGGAAGATACAGGGTCATTAAGTTGATCGGCAGCGGCGGTATGGCCGATGTTTATCTGGCAACGGACCTTTCGTCCGGTATGAATGTTGCCATCAAAATCTTGAAGCCGGAATTTGCAAACAATGTGGAATTCATCAAGCGTTTCGATACAGAGGCGAAAGCAGCTTCGTCGCTTTCGCATGCCAACATCGTGCATGTGTTCGGTGTCGGCCAGGAAGGCAGCATCCGCTATATGGTTCAGGAATACGTCGAAGGTATTACTGTAAAAGAACTTGTCCTTCAGAATGGTCATCTGGACTGGAAGGTAGCCGTTCCGATCGTGATCCAGGTAGGTATGGCGCTCGATACTGCGCATCAGAACGGTATCGTGCATCGTGACATCAAGCCGCATAATATTCTGATCACACGTGACCGTATCGCTAAGGTTACAGACTTTGGTATTGCGCATGCTTCGACGAATCATACGATCACATTGACTTCCGGAGGCGCACTGGGTTCAGTACATTATTTTTCTCCGGAACAGGCAAGAGGCGGTGTAGTCAGTCCGAGTTCCGATATCTATTCTCTGGGCGTAACACTCTTTGAAATGGTAACAGGCCGCGTTCCTTTTGACGGAGAAACATCTGTTTCCATAGCAGTGAAGCATCTGCAGGAACCGGTACCTTATGCTTCTTCGTTCGTACCGGGTGTTCCGCAAGGTCTCGATGCGATCATCCAGAAGGCGATGCAGAAGGATCCGAAGCTTCGTTATAAGTCGATCCGTGAAATGGTCAGCGAACTCGATGCCTTGATGGTCGATCCGAATGGTTCCTACGGTATCGTAGAGCCAAGCCAGGATGCTCCAAAAGAGGCGGTGGCCAGCAACAATGCGGCTTCCATCAGACAAGAGCCGAACTATGGAAAACTGAAGGATATCGAAAGATCGATCAAGACAAGACGTCATTCCCGTTTGAAGGATAATCTGATCGTTATTGCCATCGTACTTCTGATATTCGGTTTCCTGATCGGAATCACTGTCCTGGTTGCTGATACTTTGAAGAAGACTGTCCAGCGCGAGACGAACAGTGTCTTTGTCGTGCAGGATTATGTCGGTAAGACCATAGCCGAAGTGCAGAAAAACTTTGAAGATAACCACTTTACGGCATATAAGATCGTCGGATATGAAGTCCGTACGGATTATGCTCCGGGTGTGGTCATCAAGCAGAATATCCAGGAAGGTATGGAGATACGGAATAACAGTACGGTCAATATACTTGAGTTAACCGTAAGTAAGGCGCCGGATGCCGTAAATCTTCCGGATTTTGCCGGAATGAAGTATTCGGAGGCGTTTACCAAACTCAGGAATGAGGGGTATAACGTATCGATACGACCCGAAATCAATAACGAAAAAGAAGAAGGTATCGTCATCCGTACTGAACCGGAAGCTGGAACACCAGTCAATCCTGGTGGAGATATCTTGATCATCTTCAGCCAGAAGTCGACGGAAATCGCTGTTCCGTCCATCATCGGCATGTCTCTGGACAAGGCCAGAGAAGAGATCGATAAGGCGGATCTGGTACTGGGAACTATCGAGATCAGTCCTGAACTTGCTGCCCAGAATCTGCCGGAGGCACAGCTGTTCGTCATGTTGACAGACCCGTCTCCGAGTACAGTCGTGCAGAGAAAATCAGCGATCAAGGTATTTGTCGGTACACAGGAAGATAAGAATCGTGGTGGTACGCCGACTCCGACTCCGGAAGTTGTCGGTTATAACCTGATGCTTCAGGCACAGGGCGATGGTACTGTTTCCGGTGAAGGTCTTTTCCCTGTTAATACGCCGGTAACGATCTCGGCAGTTCCGAGCATGGGCTTCCACTTCGTTGCATGGGTAGATATTTACGGAACCAGTGTCGGTTATACCGAGACATATACATTCCTGATGCCAGGAGAAGATATTCTTCTGACAGCCGTATTTGCGATGAACGAGGCGACACCGACACCGACGCCGTCTCCAACGCCGACGCCGGCGGCAACAGCCACGCCGACTCCAACACCTACACCGGCAGCGACGGCAACACCAACGCCGGAACCGACAGCTACACCGACTCCTACACCGGAGCCGACTGCTACACCGACACCTACGCCGGAACCGACAGCTGCACCGACCCCGACTCCGGAACCGACATCCGCGCCGACTCCAACACCAGAGCCCAAGCCTACGGAACCTTCGGATACGAAGCCGTCCGATGACCCGGGTAAGCAGCCTGATCCACCAAAGCCGAGTGAGCCGGAGATAGAGGGCTTCATCGACACTGAAGGGGCGAACTGATGACGCATAACGGTGAGTGCAGGATCATAAAAGGCGTGGGAGGTGAGTACACCATACTTCTTCCTGATAAAGAAGAAGTATTGGCCAAGCCTCGTGGCGTCTTCCGTAAGCGGAATATGAAGCCAACGGTTGGCGATTACTGTCAGATCGAGAAATCGGGTGATCCGGATATCCCGTATACGATTTCGGAGATCATGCCGAGAAAGAATATCCTGATCCGTCCGAGCGTGGCGAATATCGATGTTCTTGTTATTGCTATCTCTGTTGTAGATCCGGATCCGGATCTGAAGCTTCTGGATAAGCTGATTATTATCTGTAAGAAACTGGATATTGAGCCGATCATTCTCTTTACCAAGACTGATCTGGACCCTGAAAAGGTCGAAGTCCTGGAAGAGGAGTATAAAAGTGCCGGTATCCGTATCCTTACTTCTTCCAAAGAAGAGACCTTGCCTGATGAGGTGATCGAAGAGATCTTCCACGAGAGGACCGTCGGGATCGCAGGGCAGTCCGGCGTTGGCAAATCCACGCTGTGCCACAAGCTTACCGGAATGGATCATATAGAAGTAGGTGACATCAGTGACCGTTTGAAACGAGGAAAGCATACGACACGTCATGTAGAGCTTTTCCCGTATCGGAGCGGATTTCTGATCGACACGCCCGGCTTTTCTTCGCTGGATATCGGTGAGGTCGGTCTTGAACTGGAAGATGTGATCGGCGGGTACCCGGAACTTCTTGCCATCTCCGGAAAGTGCCGTTTTATGGATTGTCGCCATAAAGGCGAACTCGGATGTAAAATAGAAGAGAGCACGATCAGCGATGGAAGATTGTCTCGCTATCGTGAATTTTTAGATATAATGATTGAGAAGTCAAAAAGATACGGAAAATAGAAAGAGGGTTTTTTGAAGTGAAGGATTTTGAAATCAATCCATCTATCCTTTCTGCAGATTTTGGACATCTGGCAGATGAAATCAAAAAAGTGGAGAACGATGCAACATTTTTGCATATTGATGTTATGGACGGTCATTATGTTCCGAATATCACGTTCGGCGTTCCGGTCGTTGCAGCGATCCGTCCTCAGACCAATATGATCTTCGATGTGCATCTTATGATCACAAATCCGATGGATTTTATTGAACCCTTTGCAAATGCCGGTGCCGATATGATCACTTTCCATGTGGAAACGGTCGAGGATCCGATCCCGCTGATCGAAAAGATCCATTCTCTGGGAAAAAGGGCCGGTATGTCGATCCATCCGGATACACTGATCGAGAAGATCCTTCCGTATGTCGAAAAGTGTGATCTCATCCTGATCATGTCTGTCCGTCCGGGATTCGGCGGTCAGCACTTCATGGAGGAATCACTGGATCGTATTACCCGTGTCCGTGAAATCGTTAATGAAAAAGGACTGGATACGATCATCTCGGTAGATGGCGGAATTTGTACGGAAACGATCGATCGCGTCGTAAAAGCAGGCGCAAATCTGCTCGTCGCCGGAAGTGCCGTATTCTCCAATGATGATCATGCCAAGGCGATCAAGGAGCTGATCTCGTGTGTGTCGTTGTAATTGCCGGTGGACCGAATAAAAATCTGTCTCCGATTCTTCCGAAGATCAGGAGTGCGGAGAAAGTGATCTGTGCGGATAGTGGTGCCGACGCGCTTCTTTCCTATGATATCGTTCCGGATGTGGTTTGGGGCGATATGGATTCGATTTCCGAAACGACCATGAAATGGCTGAAACAGCATCAGGTAGAAAACCGTATTTTTCCTGTTGAAAAAGATATGACGGATTCCGAATTGTGTCTCCGCTCCATGAATAAAGGGGAGGAGATCCTCTTTGTGACCTCGCTTTCCGGTCGTCCTGATCACGTGATGAGTAATCTTCTTTTATCCATGCGTCTTACTATGGAAGGATATCTGATCACTGTGACAGATGGCGTGACATGGGTCTATCCGCTTTTCCAGGAGCAGCGCTTTATTATTCCAGATATGCATGTCCGGGAGAATATTACATGCTCTTTGATTCCTCTGGGAGAAGGGGCAAAGGGTGTCTCTACGATTGGAATGAAGTATCCTCTTGAAAACAGGGATCTTGTCTGGGGAAGTTCACTTACTGTCAGCAACGAATATGATATGACGAAAAAAGAGCACGGCTTCGTCATGAAAGACGGTGCCATGCTCTTGATGATCACTCCAAAAGTCTGAGCTTATTTCAGGCCAAGTTCTTTTGCAATAGATTCAAATGCTTCTTTCGATCCCAGGATCGTCTTTTCAGAGACGCAGAAAGCAAGTCTTACATATCCTTCACGCTTGAAAGCGGAACCCGGAACGACAAGTACGTTATATTTCGCACATACTTCACAGAATGCAGTATCCTCGATCGGTGTCTTCATGAAGAGATACAGCGCGCCCTGCGGCTTGGTGCAGGTGAATCCGGCTTCGGTGATGATGTTATAAAGCAGATTTCTTCTTCTTTCGTAATTGGGTACATCCACTTTCGCGTTCAGGGCCTTAGCTACGACCCGCTGCATGAGCGCCGGAGCGTTTACGGCACCGAGGATACGGTTGCAGAGAACGAGAGCCTGTGTCAGGATCTCAAAATCCTCATGCTTCGGGCTGACACATGTGTAACCGATACGCTCGCCAGGAAGAGAAAGGGATTTACTCCAGGAAAAGCAGATGATCAGGTTGTCGAAGCAGGTCAGGGAAGAAGGCACCGTCATGCCGTCATAAGCCAGATCGATATATGGTTCGTCCGAAATCACATGAATGACGTGATCCTGTTTCTTAAGAAGCGCATTCAGTTCACAGAGCACTTCCTTCGGATAGATCGCGCCGCTCGGGTTGTTCGGGGAATTGATGATGATCGCCTTTGTTTTCGGTGTGATTGCCTTTTCGATCTCATCCATAACAGGAAGGAAGGTATCCGGATCAGTATTGACGATGACCGGCTTGCCCTTTACGTTGCTGATGTAGTTGAGGTATTCAAGGAAGAAAGGAGCGAGAAGGATGATCTCGTCGTCTGGTTCCATGATCGCACGCAGGATATTGTTCATGCCGGAAGCAGCGCCGCAGGTCATGCAAAGGGAATCAATTCCGATTTCCATGCCGCTCTCCTTGGAAAGTTTATCTGCGATGGCTTTTCTTGTTTCCGGATAACCGGCATTGGCCATGTAACCATGCATGCCCGGGATATCTGCATTTGCCAGCTCGATGATGGCGTCTTTTACTTCCTTTGGAGGTTCCAGGTCAGGGTTTCCGATGGAAAAATCGAATACCTTATCCTCACCATATATCTTCTTGAGGCGTGTGCCTTCATCAAACATCTTACGGATCAGGGAACCGCCGGATATTTTTGCTTCGATCTCTTTTGAAATCATGGTATCACTTCCTTCTTTCGGGTATAATCTAAACGATGAAAACAATTATATCATAGTTAATGAATAGAAATTCATATGTTTTCAGCAAAAAGCGCTTGACAACAGTTCTTTTCATGGTTATCATATCAGAGTTACAGCAAGTAGGAGTTTCCGCTTCTCACCTCAAGTTATGCGAAGAGGTTCACGAATGTGGCTTATCGAAAGTAAGTTATGACGGAGTGAAGCGGAAAGTTTCGCTCCGTTTTTGTATTGAAGGAGGTGTGTTCTTATCGCTAGACAGACTAATGGGCAGCCCATCAACGAAGAGATTCGTTTTGAGAAGGTTCGATTGATTGATGCAGATGGTACAATGGTCGGTATCGTTCCGATCGAGCAGGCTAGAAAAGCCGCAGAGTTGAGTGGACTTGATCTTGTCCTGATCGCAAATAACCCGGATAACCCTGTATGCAAGGTTATGGACTACGGCAAGTATTTGTTCGAACAGGCTAAAAGAGAGAAGGAAGCCCGTAAGAATCAGAAAGTGATCGAGACGAAGGAAATCGGCATGAAGCTGACGACAGAAGATCACGATCTGAATGTCAAGACGAAGAACGCATGTCGTTTCCTGAAAGACGGAAACCGGGTCAAGGTACTCGTGAAGTTCCGTGGACGTGAGATGGCATACCAGAATCAAGGTTATGCTGTAATGGAGAAGTTTGCACAGCTTTGTGCAGAGTTCGGTCAGGTGGATAAGCCGGCCAAGATTGAGGGCAGAAACATGGTCATGTTCCTGGCTCCGAAGAAAAACTGATTGTGATTAAGGAGGAAATAGAAAAATGCCTAAGCAGAAAACACACAGTTCATCAAAGAAAAGATTTAAGGTAACGGGTACCGGTAAGGTATTGTACTCCCAGGCTTTCCGTCGCCACATCTTGAGCAAGAGACCGTCCAAGAGAATGAGACATCTCCGTCATACAGCTGTATGCGCAGAAGCAAATGCTAAGGTCATCAGAACGATGATCCCGTACAAATAATCGATGGTCGTAATTGAAAGATAATCAGGGAGGTATATTTCCATGTCTAGAGTAAAAAGAGGAATGCGTACAAGAGCGCGTCATCATAAGATTTTGAAGCAGGCGAAGGGTTACTTCGGTCACAAGAGCAAGCTTTTCAAGGTTGCTAACCAGCAGGTCATGAAGTCCGGTGCTTATGCATACCGTGACAGAAAGGCTAAGAAGAGAGATTTCCGTAAGCTCTGGATCCAGAGAATCAATGCGGCTTGCCGTATCAATGGTCTTTCCTACAGCCGTTTCATGAATGGTCTGAAGAAGGCTGACATCGCTTTGGACCGTAAGGTTCTTTCCGATATCGCTATTTCTGATCCGAACGGTTTCGCAAAGCTTTGCGAGCAGGCTAAGGCTGCACTTTAATCCCGTTCCGTGGACCGCTATTTAGAGATAAAAAGCAAAGAAAACCCTCGATACCGATCACTTGTTGCCCTGCATGACCGCAAGGTCGCGCGAGCCCAGGGAAAGGTCTTTATCGAGGGTTTGCGTTTGTGCGAAGATGCACTTTTGAGCGGACTTGTTCCGGAGTGCATCCTGCTTCGGTCCGGCAAAGAATCCGTGGCCGATGAATGGAAAGCACGTTTTCCGCAAGCGGCGTCTTCCGATGTTCTTGTATTCAGTGATCATCTGTTTTCCAAGCTGGCGCAGACGATCAATCCACAGGGTGTCGCGCTGGTCGTGAAATCTCCTGACTATTCCGGTTCTTTTCCTTCTGATGGAGAAAACAGCCGGTATATTGTACTGGAACATCTTCAGGATCCCGGCAACATGGGAACGGTCATCCGGATGGCGGATGCTTTTGCCTATACGGCGGTGCTGATTACGGAAGATTGTGTGGATCCTTTCAATGAAAAAGCACTTCGTGCCTCGATGGGGTCTTGTTTTCACATTCCCGTTCTTTCTTTCCGTGATGAGAAAGCTATTTTCGATGTTCTTCATGAGCATAATATCGTTTCACTTGGCGCACATCTTGCCGGAAACGATATCAGGGAAGCTTCTTTCCCGAAAAATGCCGCTTTGTGGATCGGTAATGAAGCGAATGGATTAAGTGAATCGGCTTCGTCTGGTTGTGATATACTTATAAAGATTCCAATGCCTGGTCGGGCGGAATCACTGAACGCTGCTTCGGCAGCATCAATACTCGGCTATCTTCTTGCTTTTTCTGCAGAAGAATAGTTTTTTGGAGGCCATATTCATGCAGATAATGATTCTTGGTGCTTCGCGTGCCAGTGTTTCGTTGATGAAGAGGTTGATTGAGAAGGGTCACACTTGTGTTCTGGTTGACCCGCGTGCTCAGGAACTGGAGCAGCAGCTGCATCTTGGAGTATTAACGATCAATGGTATTATCATTGATGTGGATATATTGAAAGAGGCGGATATTGGATCCATGGATATCGTGTGTGCGATGAGCGACAGCGAAAACCAGAATCTGATGGCTTCTGAAATTGCTCGTGATATTTTTAACGTAAAGAGCGTTATCACACGCGTGTTTGCTGCTGAAGATTACCATCTGTTTGATGATGCCGGATTCCTGTCCATCTCTTCTACTGCACTGACTGCGGATGCTTTTATGCGTGCAATAGATGGCAAAATCAAAAAAGAAGATTATCTTGGTCAGTGCATGACCAATATTTTCGGCAACAGTATTGCTTTTACACTTCTTGAAATCGATAATGAGTTTGTCGGCGCCCGTATCCGTGATGTGGAAGATTCGGAAGGACGTCATGTATTTGGTGTAGTCCGTCATGATAATCTGATTACGACACTTCCAAATATGAGACTGGAGAAAGGGGACAGACTGGTTCTCGCTGAGAAGAAGGTCTGAGGATATAAAGTATGAAGATCGTTATAGTCGGAGCGGGCAAACTGGCTTATTATGTGATCCGTGAATTGGAATCCGCGAATGAGATCGTAATTATCGACAAGGATCCGCAGGCAGCAACGAAGTTTGCAGATGACCTTGTTTCCGAGGTCATAAATGGTGACGGATCGTCTTATCCTGTACTCCGTGAAGCTTGTGATGATAATGCGGAAATGATCGTAGCCCTGACAAACCAGGATGAGACCAACATGATAGCATGCCAGATCGCAAAGCAGCACCTTGGCGTGAAGAAGGCGATCGCACGCGTGAATAATCCGAAAAACAGACCGATCATGGAGCGTTTCGGTGTAGACCGTGCTTTCTCCGAAACGGAGATCCTGGCGATGATGATCGAGCAGGAAATCGATTTCCAAGGCCTTCGTATCGTGCATCGTATCAAGAACTCCGATCATGTCCTTATCGAGTTTGTTTTGTCTGAGAATTCAGACGCTTGTGAAAAAACGATGATGGAGTATAAGTTCATCCATGGTGCCCGTGTCGTTGTAATGGCCGGGGAAGATGGTGAAACGATTACACCTGTCGGTTCTACTGTAATGCATGCCGGTGATCAGATCATGATGGTTTGTGATAAGAAAGATATCGAAGCAATCTGGAAAGCGATGGTTTGCTAAATGCTTGTTCGTAGAAGGAAAACGAAAAAGTTAGTCGAATGGATGCTCGACCGGCCAGCGCGAGTCATTATCGCGAGTTTTGTGCTGATCATGCTTTTTGGTACGATCTTACTGATGATGCCCTGGGTGACAAATTCAGGGGAGAGTATCGGTTTTTTCGATTCTCTTTTTACGACCGTTTCAGCAACGTGTGTGACTGGTCTGGTAGTTCGGGATACGGCGACTACGTTTAATGATTTCGGACGAGTAATATTACTGATCCTGATCCAGGTCGGCGGACTTGGACTGGTGACGATCTATTCCTTTGCCGTGAGCATCTTCCGCAGAAAAGTTACTGTCCGTACCCGTGTACTGGCACAGGAAAACAGTGGCAGTTTCTCATATGGAGAATTAAAAGGCCTGTTGAAGACCATCATTCTGATGACTTTCGGTTTTGAAATGATCGGTTTTATTATGCTTGCCACCCAGTTTGTTCCGGAATTCGGTTATGGGCAAGGCCTTTTTAAGGCGCTCTTTTCATCAATATCGGCTTTTTGTAATGCTGGATTTGACCTTATGGGGGACACCGCGACAGGTCCTTACAGCAGTTTTACAGCTTACAATGGAAATGTTGTTGTGATGTTGACCTGTACTTTCCTGATCTTTTCCGGTGGTCTGGGTTTTCATGTCTGGAAAGATCTTATCGACTACTCCATACAAAAGATCAAAACGATCATTAAGCACGATAAGAAGGAACGTACGAATATCCATATGAAGTTCCATACGCGCCTGGCTTTCTTCATGACGATTGCACTTCTGGCGATCGGTACGGTTCTGATCCTTGTGATGGAGTGGAGTAACGAAAGCGGATTAACGCTTGGAAACCTTTCGATCAGTGAGAAGCTCAATGCTTCCTTGTTCCAGTCCATGTCGCTTCGTACGGCGGGTATGAATTCGATCGATCTTTTGAAGATGCGTGACTGCACCAAGGTGGTATGTGTCATTTTGATGTTTATCGGTGCCGGTGCAGGGTCTACCGGTGGTGGTATTAAGGTTCAGGCGTTTGCTCTCCTGATCAGTTCAGTAAAGAACGATATTATGGGTAAGAATGAAGTCGTGATCCGAAATCATCGTGTTACGCGTTCGACCGTGCAGAGAGCATTGACGATCTTTGCACTTGGATTTTCATTGGTATTGATCCTAACTTGTATTCTGTCAGTGACAGAACGACAATTGATCGCATCAGGACAGTTCTCTTTCCTGGATGTTTTGTTTGAAGGTGCATCTGCCTTTGGTACAGTAGGTCTTTCCTCAGCCGCGACGCCGCAATTCTCATTCTGGGGACAACTTGCAATCATTCCGGTCATGTTCCTTGGCCGTGTCGGTCCTCTGACCTTCGCAATGGGACTGGTTACGAAAGAACGTAAATCGTACCAGAGCATCTATCCGGAAGCGAAGATCCATCTTGGTTAACTTGACAAAACTTTTCACACTAGCGGATAATATATGCCTATGACAAGGACAGGAGGAATCTCGAGTGTTCGACGATGTAGAGAAAAAAAGACTGATCGCTGATCTTACCTCGCAGGCAACGGAAAAATCTAAGATCGATCCATTCCTTTATGAGCGGTATAACGTTAAGCGCGGCCTTCGTAACCGTGATGGTACGGGTGTACTTGTCGGCCTTACTGAAGTTGGTGAGGTTATGAGTTATATTGTCGATGATGCTGAGCGTATTCCGGTAGAAGGCAGACTTTTTTACCAGGGCATCGAGATTTCTGATATCGTTCATGGTTTCTACGAGAATAAGAGATTCGGTTATGAAGAAACGGCGTATCTTCTGTTGTTTGGTGAACTTCCGACAGAAAAGCAGCTGAGTTCTTTTGCCGAATTGCTTGCTTCCTGCCGGGCACTTCCGGAAGGCTTTACCGAGGACATGATCCTGAAAGCACCAAGTCCGGATATCATGAACAAACTTGCCCGTTCGGTTCTGGCTTTGTATTCTTACGATGAGAATCCGGATTCGATTCAGGTCGATAACGTGCTTCGTCAATGTATCCAGCTGATCGCAAGATTCCCGGTGATCGTTTCCTACGCGTATATGGCAAGACGCCATTATGTAGAGAAGAAGAGCCTTTTTATCCATGCGCCGGTTCCGGAATATAACACGGCCCAGAATATCCTTCACATGATCCGTGAGAACGGAAAATTCACGGAGCTGGAGGCGAGAACCCTTGATCTGGCTTTGGTCCTTCATGCTGAGCATGGCGGTGGTAATAACTCGTCTTTCGTGACGCATGCCGTATCTTCGACTGGTTCGGATACGTATTCTGTTATTGCTGCAGCGATCGGTTCTCTCAAAGGCCCGCAGCATGGTGGTGCAAGTAATAAGGCATATGCAATGATGCAGGATCTGATGGAGAATGTTTCCAATTGGAGAAATGAACTTGAAGTCAGTGCTTATCTTGAGAAGATCCTGACCAAGCAGGCATTCGACCGCTCCGGACTGATCTATGGTATCGGTCATGCGGTATATACACTCTCTGATCCGAGAACAAGACTTCTTCGCGACTATGCCAGATCCTTGGCGTTCGAGTGCGGAAAAGAAGATGCGTATGAGCTTTATACATTAACAGAGCGCCTGGCGCCGGAAGTCTTCAAGCGTGTGAAGAACAGTGAGAAGATCGTCTGCGCGAATGTTGACTTCTATGCCGGTTTCATCTATTCGATGCTCGGACTTCCACCGGAACTGTTTACGCCGTTGTTTGCCTGCGCCAGAATTGCAGGATGGAGCGCACACCGTATCGAAGAACTGGTTTCGGGTGGGCGTATCATGCGTCCGGCATATAAATCTGTCCGAAAGAGAAGAGGTTATATCTCGATGGACGACAGAAGATGTGATGAGGATCCGGAAGTGTAATTTCAGATAAAAAAGCAAGCGCCCTTTCAATAAATTTGAAGGGGCGCTTCCTATAAAGAAACTACAAAGAGGGTACTCCGTATTCTTATTGATTAGTTTACGGAACAAATTTATGTATATATTTACGAAATTATGAATAAATCGGGAAGAAATCGGATTTTTCTTGTGTTTCTCAGGTTTTCAATCGATAACAAGTGTGCGAAAATATAGGATGCAATGAGGGTAATGGAGGAATTGTATTAGTATGTTCGATTTCATGAAGGGGATGAGTGTGTGGCTGATATTAAAACAGTGCGCATACTATTTTTTATTTGTCCTGGTTCTTTGGGGCGGAAAGAATAAATTCGGAACGAAAGAGTTTCACGATGATTATGCAAGCTTAGACACCATGAAGTCTTTGCGGGGCTTTGCTGCGATCGGTGTTATCCTGCATCACATTTCCCAGGAAACGCTTTTCCAGGAATCTAAAGTGCTCTCCGGTTTTGTAAATGCTGGTGCCTACTTTGTTGCTTTATTCTTCTTTTGCTCCGGCTATGGCCTGATCAAGAGCCTGAACACGAAAGAGAATTATCTGAAAGGCTTTGTGAAGAACCGTATCGTTAAATCGATCATGCTCCCGTTCTATGTGAATGTTCTTATCTATGGCCTTTATCTTTATATTTCCAAGGTGAAAATGCCGGCCGCGCAGTGGATCTGCAACTTTACAGGCCTTACCATGATGAACCAGTATGCATGGTTCCCCATCGTTCTGACGATATTGTATTTTGCCTTTTTCTTTACTTTCCGGTTTATCAAGAAACGTCCGATCTGCTTCGCGGTTATCTTCCTTGTGATCATTGGTATGGGGCTTGCCTTCAGCTATAACGGCCACTTTGCATGGTGGAGTGGTTCGAAAAACTGGTGGCTGGACTGGAACCATCCAGATACGACATGGTGGAAACAGCAGAAGGTGCTGTGGTTTAACGGAGAATGGTGGGTCAATTCCTCCATCGCGTTCCTTGTCGGACTTATCTTTGCGAATTATGAAAAAGCACTTGTGGGCTTCTTCCAGAAGTTCTATGCTCTTAAGCTGCATATAGTCATGGTCCTTGCCCTGGTTGCGTATAAGCTGTCTGACTGGGCACAGTCGAACATCGGATATTGGACCGAGTACATGGGAAAGGGTCCTGGCGTCTATGCGAAAATGAAGACGTATTTCTGCCAGCTTCCACTTTTTATTCTGGTTGCTCTCCTTGCGGTCCTTCTGTTAATGAAGTATCACGCAAGCAATCCGGTCACGAGATTCTTCGGAAAATTCTCGCTGGATACATATCTTATGAACCTGATGGCGATCGAGATGATGCGTTTCCTCCAGAAGAATTCCACATCGCCGATCAAGGCCAATAAGTATAATCTCCTGATTTATGCTTTAGGCGTATTTGCCGTGACTGTGATCCTGGGTGTTGCAGAATATTACATTACCTACTTCATTAAGAAAGTTCTTTTCCCGAAGAAGAAGAAAAAGGAAGAGGTTCCTGCGTGACTATTTCATGCTGGTACAGAGGTTGAAGATGCAAGTGTACGATCGGAAAAACAAGTCTTATTACGAGGATGTGCAGTATGGTGGAGGTTTTCTAAAGAAACTCTACGGAACGGCTTTCGGCAGATTTATCATGCCACTTGTGCTTTCACGTCCGATCTCGAAGATCGGTGGGGTCTATACAGATACTTTCTTCTCAAAACCTGCAATCAAGGGTTTTATCACGAAGAACAAGATCGATATGAGTGAGTATGTTCCGAAGAAGTATAAGTCGCTCAATGATTTCTTTACCCGTGAGATCAAGGCGGAAAAGCGCCCGATGGATGTTTCGGAGGATTCTTTTGTATCCCTTGCAGACAGCAAGCTTTCCTGTTATCCGATCGATGAAAAGAATCAGATCCAAATCAAGGGGAATCTCTATACGGTCCCTGAACTCGTAGGCGATAAGGTGGACCTGTCCGGCTATGAAGGAGGAAAGTGCCTGGTATTCCGTCTTTCCGTCGATGATTACCATCGATATGGTTTCCCGGATAGTGGAAGGATCAAGAAAACGTATCCGATCAAAGGCAGGCTGCACACCGTCTGCGATATTTCCAGCAATTACAAGGTGTATCAGGAGAACAGTCGTGTCGTAACCGTACTGGAAACAGATCATTTCGGTGAGATGATCGTAATTGAGGTCGGTGCACTGATGGTCGGCCGTATCGTCAATCACGATTTGCAGAGCTTTTCCAAAGGACAGGAAAAAGGGCATTTCCGTCTCGGCGGATCAACGATCGTCGTTCTTGTTAAAGATGGACAACTCGTCCTTGAACCGGATATTTCGGAGCATCTGGAAAAAGGACTGGAAGTGAAGCTTCGTTACCATGAAACGATCGGGAGTGCGAGCCGTTCTTAAGCGAGTTTGTCGATATCCGGAGACAATGTAAACGGAGACGTCAGGTTCAGATCTGAAAAGAATGTTTTTACGTTTTTCAACCATTCCTGATTGATTTTCCGCACATCACTTGCACCAATATTGATGGAAACAAAAAGAATTACATCACTCTGGTAATATAAGCATTCGAATGTCCAGTTTGACCGGTTTTCTACAGTCAGGACCAGAAGATAACCGCTTCCTTCTTTGATTACATGATCTTTCGTTTCGCTTGAAAGCATTTCTTTTTCACTGGCCACCAGGGACTCAAAATACGCTTTGGCTTCTTTTTTGTCCTGATAATCGTTGTAGACCACAGCCATTGCGCTGGCAACATTTCCGTCTGCGGTCGAATAGACCTGTGCAGTGTGGTCAAGCTTCAATGATTCTTCTGAAGCAGGGTCGATTGTATGGTCCAAGTCATAATAAGCGTTATTTAACCATGTTGTGCTGTCGGTTTTTTCCAAATGAAGATCCTGGAGCGCGTACTTTTCAAAACTGGCCAGATCAAGTTTGGCCTTGGATTGGCAGGCAGGAAGGCTGGAAGCCAGAAAAATCAGTGTTACGATCAATGAGAGTCTCTTTCTCATAATTTCCTCCGAATTATTCTTCATTATTCATGACAGAATAATAACATAACAAAATGAAGCGTGTGATATAATTCAGACGAAAGATAAAAATATTCTTGCCGAAGCGACGAAAGGAGCCGCAGTATGAAGCTGGTTGATATGAGTTGCCCGGGGTGTGGCGCGAATATGAAGATCCAACCTGAAAACAGAACAGCTGTCTGCTCTGTTTGCGGGAAAAATGTCTGGATCGAGCTTAGCGGCGAGTATGCGGAAGGTTACGATCGCGAGATGGGGCGCATTCAGGCGCAGCGCGATACGGAAGCGAAGTGGAAGCAGGAAAGAGAAGAGGCGATCCGTCAGAGAGAACTCGAAGAAAAACTCCGAAAGGAAAAAGCGGAGAAGGACAGGATCAAGAAACAGCTCCAATATGTCTGTATTGCTGAATCTGTCATCTGTGTGTTGTTTGCGCTATACTCATTTCTGGGTGATATGACATTTACACAAAAGTGCATCCGTATGCCGGCTTCATTTATCCAGCTGGCGCTCATTGCCGCAGTCAGCCTGTTTTTTACCAAAGACAGATATTTCAGACAGATCATGCTGGCTTGCCTGATCTGTGGCGTCCTAAGTGCTTTTTCCGTAATATATTCCGGAGCGATGATATGGTTTGTGGTATTTAATGTTATCAAGCTGATTTTTATGATAAGAGTTGAGCGTGTTTCCTACTCATGGAAGGACATTGTTTCATTTAAGAAAGGAAGTATCAGTCATGAATAAACTTTTGAAAAGAACTGCATTAGTCGTATTTGCCTTGGTAATCCTTGTGAATTGCTATGGCTGTTGGAACCTGAAGGAAAAAGCAGAGGAAAAGGTTTCAGAGATCTCGCAGGGTGCGGAAAGCTTTGTAGAATCGAAGAAGGAATCAATTGTCGATGATGTTAAGGAGAAGGCGTCGAGCGCGGTTGAGAGTGTGAAAGAAAGCGTTGTGGGTGCTGTAGATGATGCAAAGACGACAGTGGCCAGCGTGATTTCAAGCGAGATCAAGGATGTCGGAAACGTGAAAGAAACGGTCCAGAGCGCAGTTGAGTCGGTGAAGGATAAGCTGGATAAGTAATTCGCCTCGCGGGATAGTGTCGTATCTGATATAATAGAATCACCTTAATGGGAAGAAGGTGGTTTGGTGTTGGATAAGTCAAAGCTTCCGGCTGAAGTGTTGAAAATCGTTGAGTATCGTGAGGCATCCCTGGATAAGATCCGCGGATGTATGATCGGTGGTGCGGCAGGAGATGCACTTGGGTTTCCAGTAGAATTCAGTTCGTATGAGACGATTATAGGGAACTATGGTCAGGAAGGTATTTCGGAATACAAGATCGACCCTTCTTATGGTAAAGCAAGAATCTCTGACGATACACAGATGAGTCTGTTTACTGCCAATGGCCTTCTGGTCGGGCAGACACGTGCGGCGCTCCGTGGTTTTTCCGGCAGCCCCAGATCGTATGTATATCTTGCATATCTGGACTGGCTCAAGACGCAGAGAAGTTCTTTTGCCAATGCACAAAACCTTTGCTGGATCACAGAAAGAAAAGAACTGTGGGATTGTCGTGCGCCTGGTGCGACTTGCCTTGACGCGCTTTCAAGCGGTGAGCAGGGTTCAACATCACGAAGGATCAATCATAGTAAAGGATGTGGCGGAGTCATGCGTGTTGCTCCGATTGCATTGCTTTATCACGATAAAGAAGATGAATTTGTAGATATGGAAGCTGCGGAGATTGCTGCGCTTACGCATTCTCATTCTTTGGGCTTCATGCCGGCGGCATTCCTGGCCCATATTATCAAGCATTGTGTAGATCCGGACAATAAGATGAGTCTTCGTGAGATCATTCTGGATGGAAAGAAGATGATCGCGAAACTTTTCCCGGAGCGGAAACACCTTGGTGTTTTCCTGGATCTGGTCGACCGGGCTGTGTCTTTGGCTGACAACACTTCCGATCCTGATGAGGAAAACATTTCCTATATCGGTGATGGCTGGTGTGGTGATGAAGCGCTTTGTATTGCCATTTATTGCAGTTTGCGTTACCAGAACGATTTTTCCAAGGCGATTATCGCTGCGGTAAATCACGGTGGTGACAGCGATTCTACAGGGGCACTGACCGGTAATATTCTTGGTTCCTGGATAGGGTATTCGGCAATAGATAGTAAATGGAAAGATGATCTTGAGGTTTCAGATCTGATCCTTGAGATTGCGGACGATCTTTGCTATGGCTGTCTGATGAGTTCTGACGGAACATATGAGAATCCGGCATGGCTCCGTAAATACGCTTCTTTTCGTTGATTAATTACATTCTACTTTTTCTTTGATAATTTTGAAAACGAGTGTATTTCTTTCTGAAGTATTGTATAATCGTGAGCAGGATAATTGAAGGAGATGTATTATGGTTGAAATGAGATGGAAGCGTTTGGGATGCGCGCTTGCTGTTATTGCTGTTCTTTTATCGTCACTAAGTGTAAATCAATCACATACAGTCTTGGCAGAAGACGACGATGACTTTGTTACGGAAGCCCAATATGTTTATAGTCACGATAATGAATACACATTACAGATGCTTTCGGACGGAACATATGAGATCGTGTATTTTAATGAAATGATCCATTATTCGACCGGATATGGACATGAACTGGTTATTCCCAGCAATATTGATGGATATAAGGTAACCTCTATTGGATCTAACGTCTTTGGTTACAAGAATTTTTATAGTTCTGTTGTTATATCGGAAGGAATTGTCGGTATTCAAGCGAATGCTTTTACAAGAGCTGATAATCTTGTGACGATCACTTTCCCTAATACATTGAAATTGATTGGAGCAGGAGCTTTTTCATATTGTTCTTCTCTCCAAGAAGTACATATCCCTGAATCGGTTCAGAAAATTGAGTCAAAGGCTTTCTATACTTCGTACAATCGACCGAATTTTTATTTGTACAGAACTACCAATGTTGCTAGTGATGCTATAAGTGGAAATATAATATATGTAGGTGCTGCTCCTACTCCGACTCCAACGAAAAAAACAACATATACACCAACTCCGAGGCCTACCAATACAACTAAGCCAACCATCTCGCCGACCAAAAAACCGACATATACTCCGACTACGAAACCGACGAATACGCCGACTAAAAAGCCGACGAATACGCCGACTCGAAAGCCGACCAATACACCGACTCCGAAGCCGACAAATACGCCGACCCCGAAGCCAACAAATACACCGACTCCCAAGCCGACAAATACGCCGACTCCCAAGCCGACCAATACACCGACTCCCAAGCCGACAAATACGCCGACTCCCAAGCCGACCAATACACCGACT